>CAYNML010000048.1:0-49686 GCA_964398185.1 uncultured Anaerolineae bacterium
CGGCGGTTCATGCTGATCTCCTTGTGTGGAATTTATGGGAGGGATGGAAATCGTTGGTTGCAGAGGTTCAATGGCGCATGGCAGGTGTTGCTGGAACGGCTCACCGGGCGCATTATAGCAAAAAAAAAAGGAAAAAGTCAATACCTGAGGGAAAGCGGCAATTGGGGCGGTGCATCAACCGTCATTAGGTCTTCTAGCGCCTGATGGGGTCAGGCGCGGGCACCTTCATCGTGGACAGCGCGCGATGCAGGCCCTCGGTTCCATACCAGCGGTGCTAGGCTTTCTTCTTCCATTCGAACAATTTATTCAGCGCCTCCAACGGCGAGAGCGCGTTCACATCGAGTTGCTCCAACTCTTCCAGCACCGGATTCTTTCCGCCAAATAGACTGAGTTGCAGCGGCGCATCTTCCGCCGCCGCTGTCGTCGCATGATCGCGTTGGCCTTGCTCCAGTTCTTCGAGCAACTCTTCCGCGCGGCGGATGACGGGCTTGGGCAGTCCTGCCAATTGCGCGACGTGAATGCCGTACGATCGATCCGCGCCGCCCGGCACGATGTGGTGCAGGAACACCACCCGATCGCCTTCCTCCGCGACGGCGACGTTGTAGTTGCGCACGTGCGGCAAATGATCGGCCAATTGAATGAGTTCGTGGTAGTGCGTGGCGAACAAGGTCTTCGCTCGCAAGCGCGGATGATTGTGAATGTACTCCACCACCGCCCACGCGATCGAGAGGCCATCGTACGTGCTGGTTCCGCGCCCGATCTCATCCAACACGATCAGGCTGCGCGCTGACGCATGATGCAGGATGTTCGCTGTCTCCACCATCTCGACCATGAACGTCGATTGCCCGGTGGCGATGTCGTCCTGCGCGCCGATGCGCGTGAAGATGCGATCGGCCAGCCCGATGCGCGCCTGATCGGCCGGCACAAACGAGCCGATCTGCGCCATCAATACGATTAACGCGACTTGCCGCAAGTACGTTGAATTATGATTCACAAAACCATTGGCAACAAAGGAATGACAACCTGTCACCGAAAGATCGAAAACGTTTGCTTCGCCGGAAGACACTTCGACAATTGGATCATAAAAGTAGCGGCGCTGCGCCAGAGCATCGAGTTCGGGACAGGGCACGTCGTTTTGCCGACAATACGCCTGCAGTTCCTCCAACTTAAAGTATGAAATGTTCCTGCCAGTGGGTAAATAGGTGTAGAAGATCGAATTGATTGACTTGTTTTTTTTGAGCGCCTGCGGTTTGCCGGTTTTCGCCACAATTCGCGCCTGAATTCGCTTCAAATCGCCGGGAAGATAAGGAATACCACCTACATTGGGCATACGTAGGTGCGACACACGCTGTTGTCCAGCTTGCTTACGCGGCAGGCGGAATCCGATTTCTTGATAGAACGCCAAAGCTTCCGCACCATAAATCGTTACGGTGTAATTCGCGTTGGCCGAGCGCACGCCTTTCTTGCGTTGCAAGGAAGAGATAATGCCGAAGTTCAACATCAGCACGTGTACTTGCTGCGCCAGCAACAGCGACGAAGTCGACAGCGAAACGTTACCTTTGGCATCGGCGGTGCCATCCGTATCAAACAGGCCTTGCAGGAAAGCGCGGACCACGGGCTTGGAGGCGCGCAAAATACAACGCGGGATTTGTTTGTCAAGCGCGGTGACATAGTCGAGTCCACATTCTTCAAAGAACAGGCGAATCTGGCGGCTGGTCACGCGATAGTCAAAGTGTTTGGACTTTGCCAGGCGTTGAGCGCGGTATCCAAACAGCTCTGACACGATGCGTTTGAATTCTTCGGCGATAAACGTATCCCCGGTGGTAAGGCTGAGCATGTTTTGCTCACGGAGCGACCCATCTCCAATCAACAGCCCCATCAAATAGGCCAAATCAGGGGTCAACTGCTTGGGCAAGGAATACAACTTCAGAGTGGCGCGCGGTCGTAGCTCAAGCGCGCGCGGCGTCGTGAGTGCTTCATCCCGCCCCCACAGATCGATTTGCCGATCGATCGCCACTACATCGCCGGGCGCGATGTCTGACAACGCTTTCCACGTCTCTGTGCCCGACGGCTGACGCACCCAAATCCTATGTTCCAACGTGCCCTCCACCTCATAGCCGAGTCGAGTGCGAATCCGGATCGTTGCGCGTTTCCCACCCACATAGAAGTGGTCAGCCTGGGCTACGCCAGCCAGTCCTTTGATCAAGTACTGAACAGGTACAAACGTGTCGGGTTCCGCCGCGCACGGTTGAAGTGACTCAATCGTAAGCACCCCCTGATCCGTGAAGACCAACGTATCAGCCCGGACGCATTTACCGCTCATATTGGGCCCAGTGATGATCAGGACGCGCGCTTCGTCATCAAACGTCACATCGTTCGGCACGAAGCGTGTCTCGCGCAGCGCTTTCTCCACCACGGGATGCCGCCCGCCGCTGATATGCAGCGCATTCTCGTCGGTGAGTTCCGGCCGCACGTAACGATTCAGTGCGGCAACTTCCGCCAGGGCCGAGGTCACATCCAACTGCGCAATGGTGCGGGCCGTGGAGAGCAGTACCGCCGATCGGGCGGAGATTTGCGCGCAGATCTCCTTGAACAGCCGCTGCTCGATCTCGACTAGACGCTCGTCAGCATTAAGAATCAGCGTCTCGTATTCTTTCAGTTCCGGCGTGATGTAGCGCTCGGCATTGGTCAGCGTCTGCTTGCGGATGTAGTTGTCCGGCACAGCCTGGGTGTTGGCGTGCGTCACTTCGATGTAATAACCGAAGACCTTGTTGTAACCCACCTTCAACGACTTGATGCCGGTGCGCTCCTTTTCAGTGCGCTCCAGGTTGGCGACCCATTCCTTGGCGTTGCGCGACGCCTGCAGCACCCCGTCGAGCTCGGCGCTGAAGCCCGGTTGAATCACGCCTGGCGGCGAGGCGGCCGGCTCGTCCACGATGGCGCGCTGCAGCAGATCGAGAATGTCAGACACCGGGTCGAGCAACCAGCCTGGCTGCTGCTTTAGAACAGCCGCCAGGGTCGGCACACTTTGCAGCGCCGTTCGAATCGCCGCCAGATCGCGCGGGGCGGCGTGATTGCTGATCACGCGTCCCACGGCCCGTTCGAGATCGGGCATACCCTTCAACAGGTCGCGGAGCTTGGCGCGCAGCAGCGCCTCGTCGAAGAACGATTGCACCCGATCGAGCCGTTGCTCCAGCGCTGACCGATCGAGCAGCGGCTGCGACAGCCACGATCGAATCAGGCGGCTGCCCATCGCCGTGCGGGTGACATCGATCACGCCCAACAGCGAGAGGCTGCGCGTGTCCTTGCCATGCAGCGCATCGGTCAATTCCAGGTTGCGGCGCGTGGCCGGATCGAGCGCCATGAACTCGCCGGTCGAATACGATCGCAAACTGGTGAACTGCGCCAGCGCGCCGGCCTGTGTCTCTTTGAGGTAATGCAGAATCGCCCCGGCGGCGCGCACGGCCAACGGTTTGCGATCGAGGCCAAAGCCGGCCAGCGTTGCCACTTGAAAATGATCGAGCACCGCCTGCCGCGCCTGCGAATTCTCAAAGTGCCACGCGGCCAGCGGCGTGAAGTGAATCGGCGCGGCATTGACCGCGGGTTTGATCACTGGCTCGCGGTTTTTGTCGGATTGAGCCTGAATCAAACACTCGCGCGGCAAAATGCGCAGCAGTTCCTGTTCGCCCGCACTGATGGAATCCAGTTGGGTCGCGGCGAATTCGCCCGTCGTCACGTCAGCATACGCGATGCCGGCATGCTGCCCATCGCTGATCCACGCCGCCAGATAACTCGGCCGTTTTTCGTCCAGCAATTCCGGCTCAATCACGGTGCCCGGCGTCACCACGCGCGTCACATCGCGCGGCACGATGCCTTTCACTGTAGACGGATCGGCCAGCTGCTCGGCCACCGCCACCCGATAGCCCTTCTCGATCAAGCGCGCGATGTAAGTGTTGGCGGCATGGTAAGGTACACCTGCCAGCGGCACGCGCTGCCCCTTGCCCACCGGCCGCGAGGTCAGCACGATGTCGAGTTCGCGCGCGATCAGTTCCGCGTCGGCGTCGAACGTTTCGTAGAAGTCGCCCAGGCGAAAAAACAAGATCGAGTCAGGATACTGGCTCTTCAAGTGAAGGTATTGGCGGCGGATGGGGGTGAGATCGTCGTTGGTCATGGCAGGGTTTATTGCGGCGCGGTGAGCAAGCCGGCCAGTTCGCGCAAGTAGTTCCACGTGAAGAGACCGGCGCTGTGCCCGTCACCCCAACGCGGCTGCACGGCATAGTTGCCCACGTAATCCACACTCACCAGGTTGGTATTGGGCGCAAGTTTCAAGCGCAGCGGATCGGCGTCGCCGTGCAGGTTGGCGCATTCGGCGCAGGGGCAGGCCTCGCGCAGCTTGACCCACGGAATCTCGCTGGTCGATCCGTCCTTCCACGTCACGCGGAGCACCTGGCGCGCAGCATCGGGGACAACTGCATTTGACTTGGGCATATGCATCTCACTTGGGCAGCGCCTCAGCTTGCAGCTGCTGACGGCGCTGCGCGTCGATTGTATTGAGCAGGTCGGTATAGTTCTCCAGCAGCGGCCAGACGAAGATGCCGCGCCCGCGCCGGGTGCGGATGTGGATCAAGCTCAAGACCCGATAGCGCCAGCCCAGCACGTCGGCCCACGGCACCACCGAGCGACGCAGCAGCCAGCGCACGTGTAAGCCGTCGGGGCCGAGTGCAAGCGATCGGGTGGCGAAGTCCAGCCCCCAGAGGATCACGGCAATCCCGCTGAGGAATCCAAAGCTGTATAACGCCGCGGCGCCCCAGTCGCGCGGGATCGCGTCTACAACCGCCAGCAGGCAGCCCAGCACGATGAAACCGAACAACAACGCGCTGCCCAGAGCGATCGTTCGATACAAGCCGGGGTAACGGAATGTGTGGTGTGCGGCGAGATTCGCGTCTTCCATAAGCGCTGCGTCGCGTGATAAGCAACCGGGCTGATCATACACGATGACTTGCCGCTTGCCTAGTGGCGCACCCTGACGCCCGCTGCGCCAAATCGCGCCAAGCTTTGCCGGTTCAATAATTTCGAGTATACTCAAGCCATCCTGACGGAGCAAGTACTCATGGACAAAGTTTATCTGACAGTCGATCTGGGCGGCACGCGCATTCGCGCCGCCCGCTGTCGCGCCGATGGCGCAATCGAGGCGCGCACCGAACAATTCACGCGCTCCGAAGAAGGCGCCAATGCCGTGGTCGATCGCATCGCCGAATCGCTGCGGGCGGTCTGGCCCGCCAGGGGCAAGGTTACCAGCATTGGCGTCGTCGCGCCCGGCCCGGTCGATCCGTTCACGGGCGTCATCTTCCTCGCCCCCAATATTCCGGGCTTTGTGAACCTGCCGCTGCGCGATTGGCTGCAAGCCATCTTCAAAGTTCCGGTGATCATCGGCAATGACGCCAATCTGGCCGGTCTGGCCGAATGGCGTTACGGCGCGGCGCGCGGTCACAGCCATGTGGTCTACTTGACGGTCAGCACGGGCGTCGGCGGCGGCGTGATCATGGGGGGGCATTTGCTGGTGGGGCATCGCGGTCTGGCCGGCGAATTGGGCCACGCCAAGATCGATTATCACGGCGCGCCGTGCCAGTGCGGCAGTGTGGGCTGCGTCGAATCGGTCGCCTCAGGCACCGGCATCGTGCGGCACATGCGCCAACGTCTGGCGTCCGGCGAGAAAAGCAAAGTGACCGAGATTGTCGACGGCAACCTGGAAGCCATCAACGTAGAAGCCATCGCGCGCGCGGCGGAAGCGGGTGACGAGACGGCCAACGCGGTGCTCGACGAGGCTTTCCTCGCGCTGGGCATGGCCGTGGTTTCCTTCCTGCACAGCTACAATCCGTCGATTGTGGTGATCGGCGGCGGCGTGAGCAACCTGGGGGAGCGGATGTTCAAGCCGGTGCGCGAAACGGTCAAACAGCACATCATGGATCAGGCTTACTTATGCCCGATCGTTCCCGCCCAGCTCAGCAATGACGTGGGACTGCTCGGCGCGCTGGCGCTGGCGCTCGATCCGCCGCCGCAAAACAAGCCCTAATGAAAACTCCCGCAAGGACGCACTTGCGGGAGTTTTTGATCAACTCTTCAGACGCAGCGGCCCGGTCGCTGTGGGCGACGCCGGTCTGGCAATGGGCAGCACGACGTGGAAAGTGCTGCCCGGCATGCGCGACTCGTCGTGACCGGGACTTTCCACCCAGATCTTTCCGCCATGCGCCTGAATGACGCCCTTCGCGATGGGCAATCCCAGACCCGGGCCCGCGCCCTTGAACTTGGTGGATCCAGTGGAGTGCAGTTCCACGGCGCCCACCCGGTAGAATTTTTCAAAGATCAAGCTTTGATCGGCCACATCGATGCCGATGCCGGTGTCGGCAAACATCACCTCGACAAAAATCTGCGGGTGGCCGTTGCTGGTATCCTCCAACGTGCGTCCGCTGATAGTGATGGTGCCCGCGTCCGGCGTAAACTTGATGGCGTTCCCCACCAGGTTGCCAAAGGCCTGGCACAACCGCTGCAAATCACCCTGCACGTGCGGCAGCCCTTCCAAGTCGGCCATCTGGACATTCATCTTCCGATCGCGGATCGCCTCTTTGTAATTGTCCACCGCCATCTTCACCGCGGCTGATACGGAGATCGATGCCGTGCGAATATCCAGCGCCTGCGCGTCGATGCGTGACACGTCCAGCATGGCCGAGATGATCTGCTCCAGCCGCACGCTGGCGCGCGTGATACCCTGGCTGATTTGATTCATGTGCGCCGCCACGAAGCCGCCCTGCTGCACCATGTCCGCCAGAATGTCCGAATAGCCCCGCACTTGCGTCAACGGCGTGCGCAGCTCGTGCGAGGCGATTTCGATGAAATCGGTCTTGGCCTTGTCCAGTTTTTCCAGCCGCCGGTTCGATTCGGTCAATTCGGCGTTCAGTTCCGTGATCGAAGTGTTGGCGCTGCGCAGATCGCTCACCAGGCGCGCGTTCTGCAAGACCACCGTCGTCTGATTGGCCACCGTCATCAACACGTCCAGGTCCTGGCTGGAATACGGCTCGCCCGATTCTTTGTGTCCAAATGCGAACGCCCCCACCAGACTGTCCTTGTCACGAATGGGCACGTAGACTTCCATTTCCAGCGCATTCAGCCAGTAGTGCTCCTGCACGGGCGCCGATCGATACGCCGGCAAAATATCAATCTCGTACTGGGTGAGCGGCTTGGTTCCCACGGTCAGGGCCTGGAAAATGGGGCTGGCGTCGCTGAATTCGGCCACCTGCAAATCCAGCGCGCCCATGCCCTCCATGATGACCACATCGATCACCGGCTGGCTCTCGCGCCGATTGATCAACATCAGCGCGCCGCGCCGCACGTCCAGCGCGTCGGCAATGATCCCCACCGCCACCGTCGAGAGGGTGTTCAAATCGACGATGTTGTTAATGGCGTCACCATAATCGCGCAGCGCGCGCGCCGGATTGTAGCGGCCGGAGTAGACCATCCGCTCGATCAGGCGATCGACCACCAGGCGCAGCGGCTGGATGAAAAGCGCTAGCAGCACCGCGGCCAGCACCGCCGCCACGATGATCCCCAGCGTCAGCGTCTGCTGCGCCACGCTTAGTACCACCATTATGCCGCTGAAGATCAGGCCCCCAATGATCACCGTCGTCAGCACGATGGACATCAAGCGCCGCGTGATGTTGCGCAGCACCGGCAGGTGATAAGTGATCAGCGCCCAGGTCAGAATGGCCGTACCGCTGAAGCGCAGCACCGCGCCGATCTGATTGACGTCGATCGCGAAAGCGGAGTTCTCCAGCCACATCAACAGCTCGCCCATCAACAGGAACAGCAGACCCAGCATCCAAAATAGAATACGATTGCGGTGCAGCGGACGCCGGGTCTGGAAGAAATCGA
The DNA here is from genome assembly GCA_964398185.1 of uncultured Anaerolineae bacterium. Taxonomy (GTDB): domain Bacteria; phylum Chloroflexota; class Anaerolineae; order Fen-1058; family Fen-1058; genus Fen-1058. Next base: position 7,927 of record CAYNML010000048.1, read on the forward strand.
CCAGGACCAGGATCAAGGTGCCGGCGCTGAAGCCGACCCATCCGGCTGCGCGCAATGGCCGCATGGGATCATCCACGTCGGTCGGAATTGTGCCGAGGATGCGCGCCTGCAAGTCGAAAAGATTAAAGTCAACTGCCACCACAAACGCCAGCCAGAACATCCCCACCAGGGCTACCCATTTGGCGCCGGGGCGGCCCAAAAACATCAACGTCAACGCCACCATCAACGGGGCCGAGGCGGTCAGCAAGTCGGCGGCCAGTCGCTCGCCCACCTGGGGCACTTCCGAGCGCAGGCCGCTCCACACCGTCACACTCAGGCCAATGCTCAACAGCACGGACAGCGTCAAATACAAAATCATGGTGCGGTGCGACCATTCGGCCCAGCCGCGCCGCTGAACGATCAGCATGATCAGGATGAAGTACCCCAGCGCCGTGCCCAGTGACACGACCACCGGAGCCTGCAAGCCAAAGAAGTTGGAAGTCACGTCTTCCCCTTACTTGAGGATGTAGTAGGTGCCCTTTTTGGCGCCGATACGCATCACCGCGCCGCGCGTCACCAGATCGGCCAGATCGAGCCGCAGGGTTTCGGCGGACACGTCGGGGCACAGCTGCTGGTACTCCCGATTGGTGATCTGCCCCCGCTCGCGCAGGTACGTCAGCGCGCGCGCCTGCCGCTCGTTCATTGCCTTTTCCCACTGAGGCATGGGACGCCGCTCTTTGATGTTAGACAGTGATACCGTAAAGGAGTACGGCAGCGCTTTGAACAACGGCGGATGATGCCCGGCCTGCGTCATCTCTTCAATCATCCGATCGATGCCCAGGCCCAGCTCTTCGATGTAGCCCCACTGGAACAAGCCCGCCACCAGACGCGGGTTGCGCGAAAAATGTTCTTCCACCAGATTATCGACCGTAATGAAACCGGGCAACCCGCCGGGGCTGATCACTTCCATCCGATCGGCAAACATGCGAATCTCGATCCGGCGTCCCTTCAAACGATAGTCGCGGTGGCACACCGCATTGACCAGGCATTCGCGCACGGCGAACGGTGGATACTCGGTGCGCTCTTCGCGTTCCAGGCCCTTCACCACCGCGCCCACGTGCATCTCTTCCCAGATCACATCCCACGCGCCTTCGATGATGCGCGCCAGCGGCCCGCCGATCTCTTCACGCCGCCCGTAGCCCGGCAGGCCGCCCTCGCCGCGCGGCTCTGTGCCGATGAACTTGACAAACACCAGTCCGGCCTGCGGCAGAAATTGCTGCGGATTCTTCCCGAACAACAGCATCCCGGCCACGGTGGGTTGACCCTGCGCGTCGAGCGCGCCGATTTCGTGCAGCAGCTCATCGGGTGTGGCCGTCACGCGCCGCCGCTGGCGCTCCTCGCGCTTGGCGATGTACTCCGCAATCACCTCGTCGTCCAGGTCCGCTCGCCGCGCGCCTGGCACGACTTCCGTTTCAAATTCGCCGCTGCTTTTCGTCGCCGCCAACTGACGGATCGCATCACCGGCCAGCGGGCGATTCTCCGCGCCCATGCGGATGACCACGCGGCCATCGGAGACTGAATGCAGTTCGACGCTGCGCGCGACCGTAACCGCGATCAACAACGATCCCGCCAGATCGATCTGCTCCCAGCCTGTATGGATCGGCGGACGACACATGGCCTCGGCCCGGCGCAGCGCGCTCTCCACATCTTCGGGATACACGTGACCGGTCGGTTTGCCGTGCTCGTCCAATCCCACCACAATGGTGCCGCCGTCACCATTGGCAAACGCCACCAGCGTCTCGGCCAGCGCATCGATGTCGAGATCGGGCAAATATTCAACCAGCTGGCCGGGACCGGCCTTGAGAACAGTCGTCGTGATCATCTGGTCGAATCGTTCTTCTGCCGGCCTGCGTTGACAAGGTCGCGTACTGCTGCAACAAAGGCTTCAGCATTGGACAGCGCGTCAGCCGCTTCCGCTGCCGTGGGACGGAGTACCGGCTCATAATCGCTGACAATACGCTCTGCCAGGGAGCGCGAAAAGGCCGTCGTATAGCGCCGATCAATTCGCCCCGTCGCGCCAAAAATCCGGCCAAATTCGGTCACCGCGCCTTGATGCGTCTTGACCCGCACGCCCTCCATCAGCAAAGCCGCTTTCGCCGCATACAGCATCGCATAATACGCGCGGGAAATGACATCATGCTCAAACGCATTCTTCAGAAGCGCCCTGGCCGCTTGCAGCTTTTCGTCAGCTAACGTCAGCCACAGACGATAATCGTCCAAATCCGCCAACTCATTGGCCTCATAAGCTTCACTGGACTCTTTCAACACGACAGACGGCGCAGCATGATACTCAAACCGCGCTGCGCCTAGTCGCCCGTCTGCCATGTGAGCGGTCAGCAACTCAAAACCTTCACGCCGAGCTTCTAAGGCCACAGCGCTGTTCCGCCAAAAGCGGCGCTCGCCCATGAGCACAGGCGCAACACTGTGCCCGCATTCCAACGTGGCATCAAACGCCAGGTCGCTGATTTCCTTCCAGCGAGGATCGGCGCCCCAGCTCACGTACCAGCCGCCTGGCAGCCGTTCCTCGTTCCAGGCCACCACCACCATCACATCCACATCAGACTCAGCATGAGCCGTGCCGCGCGCAAACGAACCGTATAGAATGACGTGGCGTATCTGGTCAGGGAAGCGCGCCAGCAACCGATCGCGGAAACGCAGTAACGCCCCAGCTATCTCCGTCGGGAGATGGTCAAGAACGTTTTTCTGCGATTCAGCGATGGGTGCCATCATCTAATCCACCACCTCGGCCGCCATTTCTTCGCCGGCATCCATCTCGTCGTCGTGAGGGCTATCATCGGCTTCGGTTTCATCGCCGGCATCAGACTCGTCGCCATCATCGTCCGCTTCCGCTTCAACTACAACATCGGCAATTGCCGCTGCCTCAGCCGCCGCCCGCGCATTCTCTTCGGGATTCGCTTCCAGGCGCGCCAGCGACGCCAGCCGATCGCCTTCATCCAGCGAGATGACGCGCACGCCCAGCGTGGAGCGGCCCGCCACGCGCACATTTTCCACTGCCGTGCGCAGCGCGATGCCGCCCGCCGTGATCAACGTGATCTCATCCTCAGGCATCACCACGCGCGCCGCCACGATGGGGCCGGTCTCTTCATACCGATCGGCGATCGAACGAACACCGCCCGTGTTGCGGCCCTTGACCGGATACTGCTCCAACGGCGTGCGCTTGCCATAGCCTTTCTCGGTGACCACCAGTAATTCGCCGCGCGGCACCACCACATCCATGCTCGCCACGTAGTCGCCTTCACGCAAGCGAATCGCGCTCACACCGCCCGCCGTGCGTCCCATGGAGCGCGCTTTTGTTTCACGGAAACGTAACGCTCGTCCGCGCGCGCTGACGATGATCACATCCTGCGATCCGTTGGTGGCATGCACCCAGCCCAGCATATCGCCCTGCTCCAGCGAAATGGCAATGATGCCGCTGGGGCGCACCGCTTCAAACTCGGTCATGTTCACGCGCTTCATACGCCCGTGGACGGTGCACATGGTGCAGTACGAGTTGGGTGTGAATTCACGCACCGCCAGCGCCGCCGTGATCTTTTCATTCTCGGCCAGGTTGATGAGATTCACCAGCGGCACGCCGCGTGCCGCCCGATCGGCTTCCGGCACTTCGTAGGCCCGCACGTGATAGACCTTGCCCTTGTCTGAGAAGAACAAGATGTGATGCAGCGTGCGCGTGGCAAAGATGGTGTCGACGACGTCTTCCTCGCGCGTCTGCATGCCCGTCACGCCGCGCCCGCCGCGCTTCTGCGCCCGATAGGCTTTCGCCGCGACCCGCTTGATGTAGCCGCGCTGCGTCAGTGCGATGAGCACTTCTTCGTCGGCCACCAGATCCTCGATCGAGAGTTCTTCCGCTTGATCGGCCGTGATGTGCGTGCGGCGCTCATCGCCAAACTTCTCCTGCAGCATGGTCAGGTCGTCTTTGATCAGCCCCAGCATCTTGCGTGGATTAGCCAGCAGGTCTTCCAGGTGCGCGATGGTCGCCATGACGGCCTGATATTCATCCTCGATCTTCTGGCGTTCCAGCGCGGCCAGGCGGCGCAGCTGCATATCGAGGATGGCCTGCGCCTGCACTTCACTTAGCTTGAAACGATCCATCAAGCGGGTGCGCGCCTCTTCGGCGTTGGGCGATTCGCGGATGGTCTGGATCACCGCGTCGAGGTTGGCCAGCGCAATGCGCAGCCCTTCCAAGATGTGAGCGCGAGCCCGCGCCTTGTCCAGATCGAACTGGCTGCGCCGCGTGATGACTTCCTGCCGGTGCGCGATGTAGATTTGCAGCGTGCGCTTGAGCGACAGCAAACGGGGCTGCCCATCGACCAGGGCCAGCATCTGCGCGCCGAACGTGCTTTGCAGCGGCGTGTACTTATGCAGCTGATTCAACACCGTGCGCGGCTGCGCGCCGCGTTTGAGCTCGATGATCAAACTCATGCCGTGCCGATCGGATTCGTCGCGCAAATCCGAAATGCCGTCGATGCGCTCGTCGCGCACCAGCTCGGCGATGCGCTCGATCAGCGCGGTCTTGTTGACCTGATACGGAATCTCGGTGACGTTGATGCGGAAGCGGCCGCCCTTCATCTCTTCCACTTGCGAGACGGCGCGCATCACGATGCGGCCCTTGCCGGTGGCGTACAGATTCAAGATGCCTTCGCGTCCGAGGATCAACCCGCCCGTGGGGAAATCCGGGCCTTTGATGTGCTGCATCAGATCCTCGACGGTGATGCCGTCTTCCGAAGTGTGTGCCAAGTCGTGCAGCAGCTGCACCTCGTGCTCCCGATCCCATACTTCGCCCTCAGGCAGCGGCGCGGCACGGCGCTCTTCAACGATCTGCTCCCAGCGCGCGATGAGGTGCTTGATCGCCGCGCAGACTTCGCCCAGGTTGTGCGGCGGAATGTTGGTGGCCATGCCCACGGCAATGCCGGAAGAACCGTTGAGCAGCAGATTGGGCAAGCGGGCGGGCAGCACCGCCGGCTCTTTCAGCGTCGTATCGAAGTTGTCATTCCAGTCGATCGTGTCCTTGTCGATGTCGATCAACAGCTCATCGGCTATAGCGGCGAGGCGCGCTTCGGTATAGCGCATGGCCGCCGGGGCGTCACCATCGATCGAGCCGAAGTTGCCCTGCCCGTCCACCAGCGGATAACGCATGGAGAAATCCTGCGCCATGCGCGCCATTGCATCGTAGACCGCCGCATCGCCATGGGGGTGATACTTGCCCAACACCTCGCCGACGATGCGCGCGGACTTCTTGTAAGCCGAATTGGGACGCAGACCCATATCGTGCATCGCGTACAGGATGCGGCGATGCACCGGCTTCAAGCCGTCACGGGCGTCAGGCAAGGCGCGCGCCACGATCACGCTCATGGCGTAATCGAGATAGGCGCCGCGCATTTCGTGCTCGATGTCGATGGTGCGGACACGGCCGACATTATTGCTGTCGGTAGGGGAGGCTCCGTTGGGTTCAGGGGTGGTCATTTCAAGTTCGTCTGTCAATTCCAATAGCTCCTGACGTAAAACACAACCGCTTAATTATACCTTGAAGCGGGGCTTTCTCCAACACACAGACACCCCGATCGCAAGCGATCGGGGTGTCAAAATACCGGGGTTTTTACCGAGAAATCCAGCGTTTTTTGCGCTTACCGGAGAAGTGAAATCAGTTCTTCTTCAGTCAGCTGTGCCTGGCGCATGATGGAGCGTACGACAAGTGGCGGAAGATCGCCGGAGTGAATCGGCACCGTCACAGCCAGGTTTCCTTTGCGCCGCCGCAACCCTTGAAGCGGAAAACCGACTTCACTCTGTCAGGCATGGCACGGCGCGGATCGTCAGCCGGCGGAACCGGACGCAAGTAGGGCAAGCCGTCTTCAATGGCGCCTTCGATGTGTAGCGTGGCAGCTTCCAGCAGCATTTGCTTCGTTTCCTTCAGCGTGGCGCCAGTTGACGCCACATCAAGCTCGGGGCAAAGCGAACTGTAGCCCCTGGCTTCTTTGACGACGATCCCTGTGAATGTGAACATATCCATGTTGGCCACCTCGCTGTGTGCGCTTTAAGAAGATTATAGCACAGTCATTTACGGTAATTGTCACAGGAGGATCGGGGTTAACGCAATTTTCCCATCCGATCGGCCACGTCCTGCGCGAAGCGCTGAATCAACGCCTGCACATAGCTGCCCGGATCCTGATCGGGGTTGTCGAGCAACGGGGTGAGATCCATGCCGAAGGACAGGCCGGTGGTGACGTCTGTGCCGTGCGAGGCGAAGTAGGTAGCGTGCGCTTTGCGGCGACCCAGCGTCGCCAGATCGTAGCGCTTGCCGCCGCAGATTTGCGAGTCGAACACGCCGACCAGCGCCATCTGCAAATTTTCGTGCGCCGAGCAGTCAAATGGCACCTTGTCAACATCCGTCATCCAGTCGAGATCGCGCCACACTTCGCAGCCGTACAACTTTTGCGGCTGCTCATCTTTCGGCAGTTGGCGCACCGCCTCGATGACCTTCAGCGCGACGCCGACGTGCGTGTCGTGCTTGTCGGCCAGATTGTGCGTGTAGACGAACTGCGGCCGCGTGGCTTGCAGAATCTTGACGATGTCATCGACGGCGAGTTTATTCGAACCGTCCTTGATTAGCTTGCTGGGATAGTCCAGCAGAATCTGCGCGGCATATTCGCCGACGACGGCGGCTTTCTTCTGCTCTTTGAAACGCACCCCGCGCATGTCTTCATCCGAGTAGTCTTTGTAGAGATCATCGCGGGGTGAGCCGCGCCCATCGGTCACGACGACGCCCGTGAACCACAAATCCTTCTGCTGGAAGCAGGCCAAGATCGGATTGGCGGCCATGATTTCGATGTCGTCCTGATGGGCGGCCAGGCACAGGTGCGTGGTACGAGCCAGCGCTTCCACGACGGGCAAGCCGTCGGGAATGAATAGTTCGGCGGTGTCGAGATTGAAGTTCATGATTTCCTCTTTAATTCTTTGGACACGGATCATACAGATTGTACAGATTTACACGGATCTATCTCATAGAAAATCCGCGATCATCCGTGTGATCCATCAAATCCGTGTCCATTACTCTTTAATGCACAATTTTCGGCAAACTCGCCGCGGCGATCGATTGTCCGACGCGGCGGCTTTTCTCGTCAGGCAGCTGCATGTGCAGGCGGTCAGCCAGATCGGGGAATTCGGCCTTGAGGACTTTGTTGGCGCCATCGAGAATGATCTGCCCACCGCGCCCCGAGGTACAGCGTCCCAGAATCAGCACGTGCTTGATGTCGTAGAAGTCGGCGTAGTGCGCCACGCCGTAGCCCATGAAGACGCCCATGCTTTGCCAGATTTTCAGCGCGCCTGCGTGACCCGCTTCGAGTTTCTCTTGAACGAACTTGAGCTTCCCGGCATCGGTCACATCCGCCGGGATGGTGATGCCCGCTTTAGGGGCAAGACGGAAGACGCACTGCTGCGAGAAGTATTGCGAACCACAGCCGCTGTCGCCCGACCACTCGTCGAGCGGCCCGCTCGGGCGATAATCGATCGGGGCAAAGGCCAATTCGCTGAGCCAGCTGACGATGTGGCCGTTCAGATCGACGTAGCCCGCCGCTTCGCTCGATCCCAACGCGATACCCAGGATGCCGTTGTCTTCCAGCGACATCGATCCGGCCAGCGCGGTGACATCGCCGTCGTTGATGATCTCCAACGGGACGCCGAGTTCCGATCGGATGCGCAGGAAGAGGTCTTTGATTTCGCCGAAGCGCTCCTTGGGAATGCCGCGAAACAGCGAGGCGATCATCGCCCGATTGTTGACGTAGATGCCCGCCGAACTGCCGCCGATGGCATCAACGCGCGGCATCTTTGAGGCGGCTGTTTTCAGCGCAGTCATGATCTCGCGGTAGTGATAATCGGGGTCGGTCTGTTTGCGCGGCTCCCACACGACTTCTTCGCTGTACACTGGCTCGCCCTCGATCACGGCGGAGACTTTGCGATCGGATGCGCCGAGATCGAAGCCGATGCGGCAGCCGTCGAGATGACGGCCCAGCGCCTTGCCGCTTTCGTTGGCGGGAGGCACTTCGTCGGCGGCGCAGATCGTCACGGTAAAGGTCTGCTCGTACACGTCTTCGCCCATGAAATGATAATCGAATTTGCGTACACCAGCTGGCGAATAGCAGTGCGCGATGTATTCGCCGATTTCACGCGGCCCCCCCACGTAGACGCGCCAGGCGCCGCGCTGCCACAACAGGAACTTCACGAGACGCTCGACGTACATCAGGTTAGCAGCGAAACGCGGATGACCAGAAGGGAACACCTGCGTCTCGAAGCGAGATAACTCACCGCCCGCGCGTTCAAGTCCTAGCACCAGCGGCACGCCAACACCGGAAGCAGCGACTTCTTTTTGGAAGGCACGATTGGCGAGTGCAGCGGGACGAAAATCGGGATCGAGCGGAGGAATCAAGCGAGGCTGCACCAGGGTCAGGCCGTCAGTCATGGTTGTCCTTTCAAGAAGATATTGACAACGCCAGGCGCTATTATACGCGCTTCCGATGTTTCGGGGAGATGAGGTTGATTGAGTAAAAATCACGAGTGGCGTACCGTGAAAAAAGTGTGGCGCACATCACTACCCTGCAGATGTGCGCCACACCAGACGGCGCGGCTGCGCTATCCAAACCGACAGAACGCGCCAGTAACGCCTCACGCGCTCCGTGCGCCGCTTTCGTTTTTCGCCAGGCGAATCCGCTACAACTCCGCCTCCGCTTCCGTAATCGCATCTTCCAGAATCGACAGTGCCTCGTCCATTAGCGGCTTCGAGATATTCAGCGCGGGCGACAGGCGGATGGAACTTTTACCGCAGCTCAAGAACAGCGCGCCCTTCTCAAACGCCTTGGTCACGATGTTCTCGGCGTGATCGTGCGCGATGGTCTTCTTCTGCCTGTCCAGCACAAACTCTACGCCGATCATCAAGCCCTTGCCGCGCACGTCGCCGATGGTGGGATGCTGCTCCTGCATGCCCTTCAACACATCCATCGCGTAATCGCCCACCTCGATCGCGTTCTCCAGCATCCTCTCGTTGATGATCACATCAATCGTCGCCAGCGCCGCCGCGCACGCCAACGGATTGCCGCCAAAGGTGCTGCCCTGCTGGCCGGGCCGCCACGTCATCACACTCTGGCGCGCCATCACGGCGCCCAGCGGCATCCCCGAGGCAATGCCCTTGGCCGACGTGATGATGTCCGGCTCGACGCCGAAGTTCTCCACCGCCCACCATTTGCCGGTGCGGCCCATGCCCGATTGCACTTCGTCGGTGATGAGCAGGATGCCGTACTTGCTGCAAATCTCGCGCAGACGCGGGAAGAAGTTGGGCGTGGGGATCACGTAACCGCCCTCGCCCTGAATTGGTTCGACCAGCACGCCGGCGACTTCCGTGGGCGAGACCATCTGCGCGAAGATCACGTCTTCCAGATAATCGAGCACCACATCGCCGTAGTCCTTGCTATCCGGGTTGGCGAGGATCGGCCGATAGGGATTGCAGAACGGAATGTGGATCACACCCGGCATCGATGGCGCGAAGTTCTTGCGATAGATCGACTTGCTGGACGTGAACGACAGCGCGCCCATGGTGCGGCCATGAAAGCCGCCCAGAAAACCGATGAAATGCTGGCGGCCGGTAAAGTGCCGCGCCAGTTTGATCGCCACTTCCACGGCTTCCGCGCCCGAGTTGGTGAAGAAGGTGTAGATCTCTTCCTTCAGCGGGCGGAGGTCATTCAGTTTTTCGGCCAGCAGCACCATCTTATCGAAGTAGAAATCCGTGCCCGACATATGGATGAAGCGCTCGGCCTGATCCTTGATCGCCTGTACCACCGCCGGGTGCGCGTGGCCGGTGGCGGTCACGGCGATGCCGGCGTTCATATCGATAAAGCGGTTGCCGTCGGTGTCCCACACTTCACTGCCACGGCCGTGATCGATCACCAGCGGATAGGCGCGGGCATAGGACGGCGACAGATGCGCGTGATCGCGCTTGATCCACGATCGCGCGATCGGGCCGGGTAAAATCAAAGGGGTGATTGCCATGGGAATTCCTCCAGAGAATAGATCAGGACGCGCGGGGTGGCGCGCGCGGGTCAGGGTCGATCAATTCGGCGCAACAGGAGGAAGCAGACTCAAACGTCGGCGGTGGACCACTTGATGCGGGCCGCGATCGAGGGGCAAGGCTGCTGCGTGGTAGGCAACTTGTGCGGTCCGCTTAGCTGCATCATGGTGTCAACGTGACATCAAACAACTTCAGGTGATCGCGTCCGTCGGCCAGCGCCAAGCGCCCGCGCTGATCATACAACCCGATCAGCACCTGGTATTCGCCGGGCCGTGTGCCGGGCGGCACTGCGATTTCAAATCGATTGTAAAGCAGGCTGCCAGGCTTCCACAGCGATGTCGGGAAAGAATCCGCGCCCGCGATGTGATCAGCCTGGGCAATGAGGTTACCCTGCGCGTCGACCAGATGCGTGAAGATCTGATAGTTGCCGCTGACGGCGCCCTCTGCTGTCAAGTATAGCCCAAAGCGCAGGGGCGTGTCAATAGAAATGCGACGGCTGTCCACATTGTAACCCACAGCACGAATGGGTTCCGCAAAGACTTCGGCCAGGGGGTACTGCGGCGCGTCAGCGATCTGCGCTTCGCTCACGTCGAACAGGAGGACACTCATCCCGTGAAAATTCGCGCCCACATCCAGCCGCCGGCTGGTGGCGATCAAGGTATCTTCGATGAGGTTGGTAGGATCGCTGATTTCGCTCTGCCATTTGACGAGCCATACACGGGGGTGCGCCAACCCGATCGACCTGAGCTGGCCCAACGCGCGCGCATCCAACGGCGACTGCGCCGCGGGCAGCAGATCGGGCGGCAGCGGGATGACGGTGGCCGCGCCGCGATAGTAATGATCGAACGCCGGGGCTTGATGTCCCCCGACGAGCAGGATCGCGTCCGACGGCTGGTCATGCGCCGCGATGTAGCGCACCACCGATCGGACGTTTGGACGCGCCACAGCGGGATCGGAATAGAGTTGCATGAGTGAGCCGATCGAGGCCAGCGGCAGCGCCAGCGTGATCGCCACTCCGATCGACGCCCAGCGGCAATAGCGCGTCCGGGTGCCATCGATTAAGATCGTAATGCCGATCGCAGCCAGAGTGATGAACGCGGGCAGTGACGGCAGCAGATAGCGGGGCGCAAACTTGGGCTTGAACCAGGCGAGGCCGGACATCAGCAGCAACGGAATGATCACCACCACCAGCGCCACGACCATCGTCGATCGCCTGCGTCGATCACGGTAGATCGCCAGCCCGGCCATGACCCCGAACACGATCACCGCCAGCCACAGCCAGCCGACGAGCGACATATCCCCCCACTCGCCCACACTGAAGGCCCGCCACGTATCGCCGAAGACCGTGTCCCACGTCACGCGCCCCGGAAAATATGTGGCATTCGATCCGGCTTGCGCCAGCGCGCTGGGAAGCCACGGCAGGAAACAAGCGAGGATGATGAGTTGAGCGAAGAGCCATGCCACAAAGTCCCGGCTGAGAGATGATTTATGGCTTAACGTCACTGCGAGCATCCTGAGCGGTGCTGCATCTTTTTGCGGCGCAGTCGAAGGATGCGAAGCACTCTCCCCCCCAGCCTGTAAGACTGCTTCGTCGCTGGAAAGCGCTCCTCGCAATGACGTTGATACGGCATTCGGGCGACGCCGCGCGACCGCTCTCCCCAGCCTGATCACCACCCACCCCACATTGATCGCCGCCCAGGCGAACGCCGCGAAGTAATGCGTGTATAACGCCAGCGCCATCGCCGCGCTGTAAGCGAACCACACGCGTGTGCGCCGATCGCCATTGAGCAAGCGCAGCGCCGCCAGCGTGGCGATCAGGATCAGCGCGGTCAGCAGCATGTAGCCGCGCGCCTCCTGGGAATAGTACACGGCCAACGGCGCGATGGCGATCAAGCCCGCGCCGATCAGCCCAGCCCGCTCGTCAAAGCGTTTGCCCAGCGCATAGGTCAACGCCACCACCAGCACGCCGCAGAAAACGGAGAGATACCGCACGACAAAATCGCTGTCACCCGTCACGCGCAGCCATGCACCAAGGAGCAAGGTGTGCAGCGGCGGGTGGTCAGTAATGGCGCTCAACGCAATCACTTCAACCGGAGATTGCTCGGCGAGTTGAATACTGAGCCCTTCGTCGTACCAGATGCTCTGCGTATCGAGGTGAAAGACGCGCAGCGCCAGGGCCAGCAGCACGATTAGCAGCAAGTACCAACGGGATGTGATCGACACGCCTGCGATTATAACAAAGCTCGCGCACACCAAGCGCCAATTTTGCCTCTTGACAATATCACAAGATTAGTCTATTATAGGATTAATCCTATATAGTCCAAATCTAATAGAACCCTTTCGTCCACACAGGAACATCATGTCACTGAAACACGCCATCCTAGGGTTTCTCAACTACAAACCGCAGACCGGTTATGAACTTAAAGAGGTCTTTGACGATTCGGTACAGCACTTCTGGTCGGCCGATCAGAGCCAGATTTACCGCACCCTCACCGAGTTGATGGAAGAGAACTGGGTGACGATGGAAGTGGTGCTGCAAGACAATCGCCCCAACCGCAAAGTGTACACCATCACCAAAGAAGGACGTGAAGAACTGCACCAGTGGCTACAGCAACCCCCACCCCTACACACCCCGCGCAGCGCCGGACTCGTACAGATCTTCTTCGCCGGCCAGTTGCGCGATGATGAGATCTTGCAGAAGTTCGAAATGGTGGCCGAATACTGCCGCCAGACGCTAAAAGTGTACGAGAGCATTTCCAAAGAGACCATTGTCGAATACGAAACCCAGGTCGGGCCGCGCGAGGCCTTTTGCTGGAATCTGACGGTAGATTTCGGCTTGCGCGCAGTGCAGGCGCAGCTGGAGTGGGCCGAGAACGCAATCAAACAAATCAAGCGCGGCAAACTGCCCCCGAAGTAGGAGAAACCGATGAACATCACGATCCTCAATGGCAACCCGGATGAACGCAGCCCGGAGTTTGATCGCTACCTGACTGATTTGACCACTGCGCTGCAAGCGCAGGGCCATACGGTGACGGCCTTTACGCTGCGCCAGATGGATATCCGATCGTGCAACGGCTGCTTTGGCTGCTGGATCAAGACACCCGGCGAATGCTTCTCGCCCGACGACAGCCCTGTCATCCGCCGAGCCGTGATCAGTTCAGACTTTACGCTGTGGGCGTCACCCTTGCGCCTGGGCTTCCCCAGCGCGCGACTGAAAATGATCATGGACAAATCGATCCCGCTGATCCATCCCTACTTCGTGGTGGAGAACAACGAAGCGCACCATCGTCCGCGCTACGATCACTATCCACGCCTCGGGCTGCTGCTCAGCCCAGAAGCCGATACGACACCCGGCGATCTGGCGATCGTCGCAGACGTCTTCAGCCGAACCGCGTTGAATCTGAAAAGCCGCCTGGAATTTTCGCTGCTGACCGATCAGCCGATCGAGGCAGTGGCGCAAGCCATTACGGCCGCTCGGCCCGGACAGGTTCCGTTCAAACATCACCTGCCGCCGACTCAAGGCGTCACGATTGCACCGCCGCAGCGCCTGACGCTCTTCAATGGTTCACCGCGTGGACGCAAAGCCAACACGGCCCTGCTGTTTGAAAAGTTTCTCGACGGATTTCGATCCGTTCCGGGACACAGTGCCGAAGTGCATCACCTCAACCGGCAGCGCGACACGCCGCACTTCACAGAGGCGTTTGCCAGTGCCGAATGTGTGTTGTTGGGCTTCCCGCTGTATACCGATTCGATGCCGGGCTTGGTAAAGGCCTTCATTGAAACGCTGGAGCGATATCGCGCGCGGGCTGGCAACCCTCCGATCGGGTTTCTGGTCCAATCAGGCTTTCCCGAAGCGACGCATTCGCGCCACATCGAGCGCTACCTCGAGCGCCTGGCCGATCGGCTTGGCAGCCCTTATCTGGGAACCATCGTCAAAGGCGGCGTCGAAGGTGTTCAGATCATGCCCGACAATATGACGCGCCAGCTGTACACCGGCCTGCGCCAGATCGGCCAGACCTTTGCGCAGACGGGCCGTTTCGATCCCGATCTGCTGCGCACACTCGCCCAACCCGAATGGTATCCACCCTATTTGGCGCCCGTCTTCAAGCTCTTCGTGAAAACGCCGCTGGCCACTTTCTACTGGGATGGCCAGTTGAAAAAGAACGGCGTATACGATCAGCGCTTTGCACGGCCTTACGCCAAATGAAAGACATTCATGATGAACGCCGCAATCGAACACAGACAACTTCAGCGCAGCGGCTGCGCCATTCATTACTTCGTTTCCGGCCAGGCCGGCCAGCCGCTGATCATTTTCCTCCACCCCGCCTTCGCCGATCATCGCGCCTTCGACTATCAGCTCGATTACTTCGCGCCACACTATCGCATCGTCACACTCGATCTGCTGGGGCATGGCCTGTCACGCTGCACCGACGGACAGGATAAGCTCGACGCATCAGCCGATCACCTCCGGGCCATCATGGACAGCGAAGGTTATCAACGCGCGCATTTTGTCGGCGTCTCGCTGGGATCGCTCATCGCGCAATACGCGGCGCTGCTATACCCTGAACGCGCCGCCTCGGTCACGGTGGTCGGCGGTTATCCCATCAATGGCGACAATCAAGCTGTCCAGAAAGCGCAGCGCGGCGAGATGCTGAAATGGCTGCCGCGCGCGCTGCTGTCGATGAATTCCTTCCGCCGCTACGTCGCGCGCGGCACGGCCTTGAAACCTGCCGAGCAAGACCGCTTCTACGAGATGGCGCAGGGCTTTCACCTGCGATCGTTCCAAGCCTTGCAGGGCCTGGGCAAAATCCTGCAGCACCGCCCTGCCGCGTCACGCCCCTGCCCGCTGTTGATCCTGTGCGGCGATCACGATCTACCCATCGCGCAGCACGCGGCTCGCGACTGGCATGCCGCCGATCCGGGAACGGAATTGATCTTCATCAACGACGCCGGGCACTGCGCCAACCTGGATCAACCAGAGGCGTTCAACGCCGCTCTCGCCGCGTTTCTGGCACGCGCCTCCTAGTCACTACCCGGCCATCTTGACAGGCCGTGCACTCGCTCTGATAATGGTTCACATATCAGACGCGAGGTGTACGATATGAAACAGCAACCGTGGCTGCCGCTGGCCCGCGACTACGTCTTGATCTCGATCGGCGTGGTGCTGCAGGCGTTGTCGATGGTGCTGTTCTACATCCCCGGCCATCTGGCCGCGGGCGGCCTCAGCGGCATCGCGCAATTGATCGGCAGTTTCATCGGCTGGCCGGTGGGCACGCTCTACATCCTGCTGAACGTACCGCTGCTGGCGCTGGGCTGGCGCTACCTGGGCGGGCGGCGTTTCCTCACGCGCACCATCTTCGCCGTGCTCGGCTACTCCATTGCAATGGACTTGCTGAGCATCGTGCTGCCGTCCGGCGGCCTCACCTCGGATTCCATTCTCAATGCGTTGTATGGTGGCGTCATTGGCGGCATTGGCGTAGGCTTGGTGCTGCGCGGCCAGGGCACCACTGGCGGCACCGATATTCTGGTGCGCTTGCTGAATATCTGGCGCGGCATTCCGTACAGCCAAACGTACATCATCACGGATGTATTCGTCGTGTTCACCGCCGGGCTGGCGTTTGGCTGGACACTGGCCCTGTACGCCGTGATGGCGATGTACGTGGGCGGCATCGCCGCCGAGTTCGCCGCGGAGGGCGTGCGCACCACGCGCACCGTCATGATCATCACCACGAACCCGCAGCCCGTGGCGCAGCGTGTGCTTGAGGAGTTGCAGCGCGGTGTAACCATGTGGCAGGGCACCGGCATGTACTCCGGGCAGGAACGGCAAATCCTGCTGTGCGCCGTCAGCCGCGCCGAGGTCAATCCGATCAAGGCCATCGTGCACGAGGCTGATCCGCAGGCGTTCGTAGTGATCGGCGAAGCGTACGAAGCCTTCGGCGAGGGCTTCAAGTCGCTGCGGCCAATGTAGCCGCGCGGCAGATCAATCCGGCGGGATCACGCGCATGGACCATTTGCCCGCCTGGCTGCGCAGATACTCGGCGCGATACTGCGCGAATTCGACATCAAGCTCTGATAGCGGTGCAAAGCGATTGTCGATCAGCACATCGGGGTCGATGGTGCGCAGCTTGGTGCTGACGCGAAACGTAGGGGTGTCCTCGTCCCACTCAAACCGGGCAGCCGGGGAAACCGATCGGAGTTGCTGCTGCACCTCGGCGTGATCAATGGCGTGGAGTTTGCGCCACAGCTGATCGTCCGTGCCCCAGAAGTCATCCACCGTGATTGCGCCGATCTGTATAGCTGCTTTGATGGCGCGCGCCGTGACTTCATACAAGCCCACTTCGCGGAAGTTGGCCCAACTCGCTTTGTCAGCGGCGATGTACGTGTAAGCCAGCCAGCGCGCCACTTCGCTATTATCGACGCCGATCCGCCCATCATGCACGATGAGATGATCGAGCGCCTGGCGGGCTTGAACGAGCGTAGACAAACCCAGATCGCGGCTGTCTCTGAGGAAGTAATCCAACCGATCGGCGCACAGGCGCGGCGCAGACTGCTCCAACAGCGCGTAGTGTTCTTCGTGCAGGAAAGCGCGCCAATCATAGCCGTGTCGCGCCAGAACAGCGGGTACATCACTGGCGGCGAGGTGTCGCGCTTTCCACTCTTCATGATAACTCTGGCTGTCATGCCCATCCACCACGTAATCGATAACGTGACTGAAGGCGGTGTGACTGACATCATGTAACAGCGCCGCGATCTGTTCTTCCAGAGTACCGCTCAGCCGCCGCACGAGCAGCATCACGCCCACCGAATGATCGAAGCGCGTAACCGGCTGCGTGATGCCAATCAACGCGGTGATACCATGCTGCAGCACGCCGCGCAGACGCTGCATGGCCTGCGACGCCATGAGGTCGAGCAGCACCGGCTCGTTGATTTCGACTTCGCCGTAGAGGGGATCAATGTAGAGCATGACGGTGATTATAGCAAAGCACGGCGCCCTTCAGAATTGCGAGATTCCACTGCTCCGCCCGACGAGTCTTGATGAAGTATAATCGCGCGCATGAGACGCGTCATCATCAGCCTGGCAATTTTGATCATGCTCAGCGCGTGTGGTGCGCCGCTGGCGGCCTCACAACCGATCGGCGCGGAGCAGGCCGCCGCGCAGCCGTTGATCACGCGCACGGCGCAGCCGCCAACGAAGACAGCAACGGCCACCCCCAGCCCGATCGCATCACGCACCCCTACGGCCACTATCACGCCCGTCGCCACTTCGACGGCGCGGCAATTGAAGTACCGCATCGTCGGCTACTATCCAGCGTGGAGCAGCCCCGCGCGCGACGGGAACGCCAGCGATCTGCCGGGCAACCTGCTGACGCACGTCATCTACGCCTTCAGCAGCATCGATCCCAAGACCAAGACCTGCGTGTACGGCGCGGAGAGCGTGGATCAATATCACTTCAAGCAGCTGCGCCAGTTGAAGCAGCGGTATCCGCACGTGAAAGTGCTGATCGCAATCGGGGGCGCGACACGCTCCAAGGATTTTTCGGACATGGCGGCTACCGAAAAGACGCGCGAGAAGTTCGTCAAGTCGTGTCTTGATCTCTATCTGGGCGCCCATGGCGACGTGTTCGACGGCATCGACATGGATTGGGAGTTTCCGGGCGTGGGCGATGGCGCGCGCAAAGAGGACAAGGAAAACTTCACGGCTCTGATGAAAGAGTTTCGCCGCCAGCTCGACGAACTGGGGCAGCAGAAAAAACGATCGTACTTGCTGACAGCCGCCACCCCGGCCGGGATCTGGTTGACGCAGAACTACGAATTAAAGGAACTCGCCCCGCTGCTCGACTGGTTCAACGTGATGACGTACGATTTCTCCGGCGCGTGGAGCAAGGAGACCAACTTCACCGCGCCGCTCTATCGCGCCAAAGAAGATCCTTACCCCGCCAATAACGTCGATGCCGCCGTGCAGGCGTATCTTAAGGCCGGCGTGCTGCCGCACAAGATCACCATGGGGATTCCATTCTACGGGCGCGGCTGGACAACCGTGGACAAGGAAAGCAATGGTTTATATCAAAATCTGGCGCGCGGCAAGATCAGCGGTACGGCTTTCACCTACCGTAACCTGGTCGACAACTACATCGGCCAGAACGATTACAAGCGCTTCTGGAGTTACGGCGCAAAAGTGCCGTGGTTGTTCAACGCCACCGATCGGGTCTTCATCACCTACGAAGATCCGGAATCGATCGGTTACAAGGCGGATTACGTGATCGCTCATTATCTGGGCGGCGCGATGATCTGGCATTTGAGCAGCGACGCCGACGACGTGTTGTTGCAGACATTGTACGATCGGCTGGCGCAGTGACGCCGTATGGAGATGGCATGAACAAAGTCTGGCCTTTTTCCCTTAACTTCCTCATCTTTGCCGCCGTGGCGTTTATCGCACCCTTCCTGGTGCTCTACTATCAAAGCCTGGGGTTCAACGGCACGCAGATCGGCTTGCTGGCCGGGCTGACCCCGCTGGTCACCATGGTCAGCGCGCCGTTTTGGACCGGCCTGGCCGACCAGACGCGGCGGCACCGCCTGATCATGAGTGCGACGCTCGGCGTGAGCGTTGCCCTGCTGCTGGTGCTGCCGGGCTTCAGCGCCTTCGCGCCCATTTTGCTGCTGATCGTTTTGTTCAACGCCTTCTATGCGCCGGTGTCGTCGTTTACGGACAGCGCCACCATGTTTATGCTAGGCGACAAGAAAGAACTCTATGGCCGGGTCCGCCTCGGCGGCACGTTTGGCTTCGGAATCGCCGCCACCATCGCGGGCGTGTTCGTGCAGAACTATGGCATCCGGTATGCTTTCTGGGGCGGCGCGCTGCTCTTGCTTTTGGCGCTGCTGGTCAGCCAGAAACTGGTCTTCGGCCAGGCGCACGTGGGCGTGGCGATCAAGCAGGGCCTGCGCACGCTGCTGGTTGATCGACGCTGGATTCTGTTTCTGACGCTGGCGCTGGCGGGTGGGTTTGCGCTGGCCGCCAATAACTCGTATTTCCTGCCTTACATGAAAGAGCTGGGTACGGCCGAATCGCTGATGGGCGTAGTCCTCACCATCGGCGTGTTGTCTGAAATTCCGGTGCTCTTCTTTGGCAATCGCTTGCTGCGGCGCTTGACGGCGAACGGGCTGCTGCTGCTGGCGATGATCGTTACCGGGCTGCGGCTGGTGGTGCTGGCAATGGTGCAAACGCCTGAGGCTGCGCTGCTGCTGCAACTGATCAACGGCCTGACCTTTCCGGCGATGTGGATCGCAGGTGTGGCCTACGCCGATCAGTATGCGCCCCCCGGCATGCGCTCCACGGCGCAGGGCCTCTTTGGCGCGATGGTCTTTGGGCTGGGGCTCGCCATCGGCGGATTTGTGGGCGGGCCGATTTTGGAACAGGCGGGCGGGCAAGCTGTGTTTTTGATCTACGGCGTGATCGTGCTGGCGGTCACGCTCGCCGTGATGCTGCTGCAATACCGCTGGGGCACAACGCGGCAGGATCGTCACGCATTGCCCGCGAGAGATGTTGTACAATCTGACTGAGGCACGACATGAAATGGAAAAAACGCGTCAATCCGTTTGCGAGACCAGTGGCGCCGCCAGAGACGGCGGACACCCCACCTGTCCTGGGACCGGGCCAGCGAAATCTGGAACAGTCCCGCCCAACCAGCGGTGAACGCGGCGTCGATCTGGTCTTTGTCATCGACACCACCGGCTCGATGTCAGACAAGATCGAGAGCCTGCTGGCGACGTGCAGCCAGTTTGCGGACGACTTCAACGCGCTCCATTTGAATCACCGCATCGCCATCGTGTCCTTCGGGGATCTGCGTGTGCCTGGTGACAAAATTCAGAACACGGCCTTCACCGGCAACGTGGAAACCACCAAGCAGAGCCTGCGTCACATTCCGCGCAACAGCGGCGGCGGCAATGAAGGCGAATCATCGCTGGAAGCAGTGGAGCGCGCGTTGTCGCTGCCGTTCCGATCGAATGCCGTGAAAGCGATCGTTCTGATTACCGACGAGCCGGCCGATCAACACCGCCTCAACGCCGACGAAATGACCGGGCGCCTGACCGAGCGCGAAATGCTGGTGTTTGTGGCGTCGCCGCCTTACAAATACTTCCAGCGGATGGCGCTGCGCAACGGCGGCCAGTGGTATCGCATCTCGGCGCATACCAAATTCGACGACCTGCTGAAGCTGTTCCGCGATCTCGCGCAGAAGGTGTCGCAAGTCGTCCTCGATGTTTACCAGGTAAGCGACGGCAGCGTGGCCGATTATCTGCGGCTCAAGCCGCCCGACAAGTGAGTGGCGCATGAGCACGGCCGACATCTACAATTATCGCCAGGTGAACGATCGGATCAGCACCGGCGGACAGCCGACGGAGGAACAATTGCGCTCGGCGGCCGAAGAAGGGTTCACCACCGTGATCAACCTGGCCTTGATCAACTCGGATAACGCGCTGGCAGATGAGGCCGGATTGGTTCGCTCGCTGGGCCTGACATACCATCACCTCCCCGTAGAATGGGAAAACCCACTAGAGAATGACTTCACAGCGTTTGAAGCGGTGTTGCAGCGAGCCGGCGCGGACGAGAAGATACTCATCCACTGCGCAGCCAACTTTCGCGTCAGCGCGTTCTATTCGCTCTACGCCATGAAACATCTCGGCTGGACAGAAACGGAAGCCGACGAATTCCGCGCGGCCATCTGGACAGGCAGCCGCTACCCGATCTGGGAGAAATTCATCGCAGAGCTGAAGCAAAAACTTCGCCAGTCGCCGCGAACCGATTGACACCGGGCGGCAATCGATCTATGCTGTTTCTGCGGAGCGGCGGCTGAGTCGGACCCCGGGAGACCATGATCCCAAACATCTTACGCCACAGGAGGTCTCACTATGGTTGTTGTCGAACGCATGATCCAACAGATTCGTCCGAACAAGTGGGCAGAGCTTGATGCGCTGGACAAAAAGTATGCAGCCATCGAGAGCCGCCACGGCTTCCCGGCCAAGAGGCGCTATCGCTGCTTTGTAGGAGCCGACAACGTCAATGCGCTCATCATCGAGCGCGAATGGCCAAGTCTGGCCGCCATGGAAGCCGCCTACGAGAAAGTCTTTGCCGATCCAGAGTGGCAGGCGCTCGGGGGCGAGGGCGAAGGGATCATCGAAAGCGATCGGCACGAGCTGTACGTCCCCTTGTCGTAAGTCGAATACTTCAGCCGGATCTCAGCAGTCCGCTGATACCCAACCGTTCAGCGCCGCTCTATCATTTCGCCAGCAGCAATTCAACCGGCCGTGGATCAATACTGCGGCAGACTCGGGTCGATTTCCCGCGCCCAGGCGTTGATGCCGCCCCGCAGACTCTTCACCCGGAAGCCCGCCGATTTCATCAAGCGCGCCGCCTCCAGCGATCGCACGCCGCTCTTGCAGGCCAGCACGTAGTCCTTCGTCGCGTCGAATTCTTTCAGCCGATCAGGCAGATCGCCTTTGGGGATCAACCGCGCAAAATCCAGGTGTGAGATGTGCCACTCGTGCGGCTCGCGCACGTCGATCACCACCAGGCCCTGGCCGTCGTGCTCCAGGCGCGCCTTCAAATCCTTCACCGTAATCTCCAGGCCCTGCTCGGCTTCCGCCTCATGCGGCCCCACGCCGCAGAATTGATCGTAATCGATCAGGTGATCGATCGTGGGATGATCGGAACAGATCACGCAGTCGGGGTTCTTGCGCAGCTTCAGCGTGGTGAAACTCATCTCCAGCGCATCGTACAACAGCAGCCGCCCGATCAACGGATCGCCCTGCCCGATGATCAACTTCACCACCTCGGTCGCCTGAATCGTGCCGATGACGCCCGGCAGCACGCCCAGCACGCCGCCCTCTGCGCACGACGGAACCAAACCCGGCGGTGGCGGCTCCGGGAACAGACAGCGATAGCACGGTCCCTCTTTCGCATAAAACACCGAAGCCTGCCCTTCAAAGCGGAAGATGCTGCCATAGACATTGGGCTTACCCAACAGCACGCAGGCATCGTTGGTCAAATAGCGCGTCTGAAAATTGTCCGTGCCATCGGCCACGATGTCGTAATGCGGCACAATGTCCAGCGCGTTCGCCGAGGTCAGTGGCGCTTCGTACCCGGTGATTTCGATCAGTGGATTGAGATCGTGCAGGCGGGCGATGGCCGACTGTAATTTCGAGTTGCCCAGCGTCGCCGTGCCGTGGATGATCTGCCGCTGCAAGTTGCTCTCGTCCACCACGTCGAACTCGACCAGCCCGATGTGCCCCACGCCCGCGGCGGCCAGATACAACGTCAGCGGCGATCCCAATCCACCTGCGCCCACGCACAACACGCTGGCCTCTTTCAACTTGCGCTGCCCGTCCAGGCCCACTTCCGGCATGATCAAGTGGCGGCTGTAACGCCGGATTTCTTCATGCGACAACTGTGTGGTCATGTTCGTTTCCCGTCAATTGGCCGAAGCGCTGATGCGCGGCTCCGGCCATTCGCTGCCATTCGCTGATTCACTGATATGCGTTGACGCCAGCTGCGCTTGCAATTTGTGTTCCAGCGCCACACCTTGATTGATCGCCACCACATTGCGCCGCCCATCCAGCACGATCGTCGTCGGCAGTGACCAGACCCCGTACTGCGCCGCCACGTCCGGTTTCTCTGTCACGTCGACGATTTCCACCTCGATTTTATCATGCCAGTCCAGCAGGATGCGATCAATGATGGGCAGCTGCTGCAACTTGCACGGCGCGCAGGTGGGACTGGTGAAGATCAGCAAACCCGATCGGCCCGTGGCCGCCCGATCGCGCGAGCGGCGCGCGGCGCGGCGGCGCTGCCACCACAAGACACTCTGATAAGCCAGCACGCCCAGCAGCACGATCGCGGCGGCCAGCAGAATTCGATCCAACATGATCGTCCCTTCTATGCTTGGCGCTCCACTTCAACGCGCGCATATTTGAAACCTGGCACACCCAGGCGATTGAACCAGTAATACATCAGGCAGCCCACGCAAATGCCCGCGAACAAATTCAGCGCCGCCAGCGCCACCACCAGCCACGCCAGCGCCCAACCCAGCGCCGCCACATTCGCCGCCACGGCCAGCGTGGCAATCAGCAGCACCGTGCCGCCCACGCCCTGCGCGAACAGGTGCGGCTCGGGATTGTCACGGCGCACATCAGGCCGCGCGATCTTCAACGGCTTCAAAATGTACCAGTAGACTGCCTTGAACAGCGCAATCTTGGGAAACACCGTCCCAATCAACATCACCGCCGCCACGAACGCCACCAGCCACGGCGCCTCCAGCACGAACGCGATCACCAGCAAGCCGATGATTAACACCTGATTTGTGCGGATGGCCGCATGATCTACTTTCCTGTCAGTCATCATCTCCCCCTCTTTTTCCTTTGGTCGTCCAGCCAGATAAACAAAACAAGACCAGCACACGCCTCATGGCGAATGCCCTTGCACTCATGGAAGAGGCAAAGGCCATCGCCTGCGTGGTTGGTCTTGATGTAAGCGCCTGAAGGTGCCGCTTACCGTCGCAGAACGATGGCTACCGCCTCGCCCTGCAACACATGCCGGCCTGATGTATCATGCTCTCCGCTTTCTACTCAATCGTTGAAAAAATTGTAACACGTCAGCACTAATCGTCAATGGTAGACTTGCGACAACTTCCCTGAGGGCCGCTTGTGCAGTTCAGCTAAGCGCGCGGCCCCAGATCGATCTGCTCCACCGGTACGCCCAGCTCGCGCGCCAGGGTTGCCAGATCGAAATATAAGCGCTCGCCCATGACCTGGCCGTTGAAGATGGGCAGCACGATCGTCAGGGGCAGCGCAATCTCGCGCCCGGTGGGCGGCAGGCCGAACAAGGCCCCGCGCTGTGTGCCGCGCAGGATCGCCTCCTCGACCACGCCTTCCTCGCCCACAAAGACGTTGACCAATTCAAAGGCGGCGTTGGGGACGCCTTCAAACAAGCGGTCGTAGAACTGCGCCACTTGATCGCGTCCCTTGAACGTGGCGCTGGTCGCCATGATCTTGTAGATCGGATCGGGGCATAAGTTCTCCAGCAGATCCTGAATGTTACGGCGGTTCTCGGCCAGCACATGACGCTGCCACACGCGGCGGTTCTCATGCAACACAGACATCACTCCACCTCCGGCCAGGATGACAACTGGATTGTAGTCGGTGAGCGCCGGAAAGACAAATAAAAGCCCTGCCCGGCCTTTTGACTTGCGTGGCCTCTGCGAGTATCATTAGTCCCAATGGCACGCCGCATCACTCAGTCAGCAAACACTCGCGCGCGGAAGACTAGCCCGCGCCCCACCGCCAGCGGATCGCAAGTGGTCACGCTGGCGGCGATCGGCTTCGTGGGCGCGCTGCTGCTCTTCGTCATTACCGGCGCAGCCGCCAATCGCGCCAGCGATCGTGAAGTCATCGTCGAATCGAATCCGATCGGCAATACGCCTGAAGCCGCCAGCGTCGCCCCGGCGGTTCCCGGCGTCACGGCCCCGGCCACACCCACACCCCGACCGACCACGGAGCGCCCCAGCGGTCCGTACGTGGGCATCGTGGCCGGCCACTGGGGCAATGACTCCGGCGCAGTGTGCTGGGACAGCGGCACCACCGAACGCGACACCAACCTGGCCATCGCCGAACTAGTGGTAAAGAAGCTGCGCGAACGCGGCGTATGGGTCGATCTGCTGCAAGAGTTCGACAGCCGCCTGAACGGCTTCAGCGGCGACGTGCTGGTCTCCATCCATGCCGACTCGTGCGATCCAATCGACGCCGACCCGCCTGCCACCGGGTTCAAGGTTGCGCGCTCGCAGGCCAGCCAGATGCCCACCGTCGCCGATAAACTGGTCGATTGCCTTCGCACCGAATACCAGAAGTCCACCGGCATGGACTTCCACGAAAACAGCATTACCAACGACATGACCTTCTATCACTCATTCAACGAGCTTGATCCCAACACGCCCGCCGCCATCATCGAGACTGGCTTTTTGCGCCTCGATTATGATATGATCGTGAAGCAGCCCGAGCTGCCCGCCGAGGGCATCACCAACGGAATCCTGTGCTTCCTGAAGACCCAACTATGACATCAGAACCGCGCCTCACCGTCCAACAACTGCTGCAATACGGCATTCGCCTGGTGGAAGAAGGCCGGCCAGAAGCCGCGCGCCCCTTCTTCGAAAAGGCCCTGGAACGCGATCCTGCCAACATCCCGGCGTTGATGTGGCTGGCCGGGTTGAGCAAAACCGCCGCCGACGGCTACGCCTACATCGCCCGCGCGCTGGAAATCGATCCCAGGAATGGGCGCGCGCGCGCCGCTATCCGTTGGAATCACTGGCGCGAACAGAACGACAAGCTGCGCGCCGCCGGATTTGAACCGAGCGGACCGGCGGCAACCCATCGGGCGGTAATGGCGTCGCGCATCGCGCCTGCGTGGCTGGGCCTCATCGCCGCCGCCATTGTCTTTTTCGGCGCCGTTGCCGCCGTTTATTTCGGCCAGCCGCCTACCGCTTCTGCCACAACCGGACGGCCCGCCGCGCCCCACGCAGAAGTCGCGCAAGCGGCGCTGGAGGCAACACCGCCGCCCTTGCCTACGCGGACGCTGCCCGCCACGGACACGCCCGCCACAGAGACACCTGCACCCACTGCCACCCTGCCCCCCACGCAGCTGCCCGCCACCGCGACTTTGCCGCCCACTGTTCTCCCCACTGCAACCGCACTGCCCACCGAGACCCCTGTGCCGCCCACTGCCACCCCACAGCTGCCCACGCTCGCGCCGCTGCCCACCGAAGCGCCCGTGCTTGTGCTCAACCCTACCGGCTCAACAACGGAACGCTGGATTGACGTGAATCTCTCGGCGCAGCAGCTGGTGGCTTACGAAGGGGACACGCCCGTCTATTGGGTGACGGTCTCAACGGGGTTGCCGGGCACGCCTACAGTCACGGGACAATATCGCATCTACGTGAAGTATCCTGCGCAGACCATGAGCGGCCCGGGCTACTACTTGCCCGACGTGCCCTACGTGATGTACTTTTATCTGGGGTATGGGATTCACGGCACCTACTGGCACAACAACTTCGGCCAGCCCATGAGCCACGGCTGCGTCAACACGCCCACGCCCGATGCGCAGTGGCTGTACAACTGGGCGGAGGTGGGCACGCTGGTCAACATACATCACTGATCTAAAGTTCTGCACGAATTCTGGCGTGAACTTGCATACCAGATGGACAACGATTAGCCCATGCAGCAGCCTTTCGCCGATTGATCGCCGGGCTGTTTTGACGCCATCATCGCCGACGAATCGTACCGTTCGATCTATCATCGCCACAAGACTATCTTCGATCGCTTCGACGCGCTGCAACTTGGCCTGACGGCAACGCTGACTGAGTTCGTCGACCACAACACATTCAAGTTGTGCGACTGCCCGACCGGGCTGAGGCACACTCCCAACACCAGAAGAACTGGATGACGGCGGACGAAGCGCAGAAGCGGGGAGATGTGGCTCATGGATTCGGCTCCTATGCGGCTCGAGCACAAAGCGCAGGTCATCACACAGTGTATTACACCGGGCACAAAAAGTAAGCGAGATGAGCGCTGCGACAAATTTCTAACCGAAAAATGTCAATGACTACGCCAAAGTATGAGAAACTACGTATGGACAAAGATCAGAAATGGCTGCACAATAGAGAAACATATTTCGCGGACGAAAGCCCATTCCTGATGAGGGCTGTTGGGGCGTTGACGGCTAGTTTTTAGGGGTCTTCCGACTTTGACGGGAAACCGTCGGTGCATCGTCATTGCGAGCGCTTTCGCCAAGCGCGCCCCCGCGCTCTGCGCGGACAGGGCGTGCGAAGCAATCTCCTTTTCGACCGGCACTGAGACACCGCACTGCACGCACGCAGTCCCCGCAGTGAAGCGGAGTGGGAGTGGGTGCAAGTGTTGCTTCGTCGCGAACAGCGCTCACCTGCCCCGCGCCGTTGGCGGGGTCGCAATGACGCACGTTGGTGACAATAATCCCGCTGAACCCGGAAGAGCCGTTTTTAGTTGCTGGTCAGATCACACCGTCGAGGCAGGATTACCAACTCCCAGCGACCAACCATTAACCACCAACCACCATCTACTATTCGGCGGGGGCAAGCGGCAGGTCTGGGCGAGACTGGCCTATGGCACAACCCCCGTCTTCCGAAGTCGATCAACTCCGCACCGCCATCGCCGCGCTCGAGGCGCAGCGCAGCACCTTGGGTGACGGCGTCGTCAACGCGGCCCTCAAACCCCTGCGCGATCGTCTGGCTGCCCTGCAAGATCGCGTCGATGAACGCAAGCGCGTCACCATCCTCTTCGCCGACGTCTCCGGCTTCACCGCCCTGAGCGAAACGCTCGACCCCGAAGACGTCACCGCCATCATGAACGACTGCTTCGAGCGGCTCACCGCGGCCATCGTGCGGTTCGGCGGCGTGGTCGACAAGTACAGCGGCGACGCCGTCATGGCCTTGTTCGGCGCACCGCACGCTTTGGAAAATCACGCGGAGATGGGCGTGCGCGCCGCGCTGTCCATGCAGGAGGCCCTGGCGCAGTTCAGCGCCGAATTGCAGCAGCGCCGCGGCTTCTCGCTGCGGATGCGCATCGGCCTGAACACCGGTGAAGTGCTGGCCGGATTGGTGGGCGGGCACGGCTACCAGGATTACACCGTCATGGGCGACGCGGTGAATCTGGCTTCCCGGTTGGAACATGCCTGTCCTGTTGGGAGCGTCCTGATCAGCGCCGCCACCGCTCATTCCCTGCACGCCCTCTTCGAGTTCGAGCCGGAACAACAAATCGACGTCAAAGGCAAGACCGGGAAAATTGCGGTCTACGTCGTGCGCGGCCTCAAAAGCGAGCGCGGTCGCGTGCGCGGTTTTGCCAATCTGTCCGCGCCCATGATCGGCCGGCAGGCCGAACTCGCTGCTCTGCAAACGATCTGCGACACGGCGTTGCGCGAGCGCCGCGGTCAGATCGTCACCGTCGTCGGCGAAGTGGGCATTGGCAAATCGCGCTTGCGGCGCGAGTTTGTCCACGATCTGGCCCACCGCTATCCGTTGGCGCGTGTGCCTCTGGCGCGCTGCGCGGCTCACACGCAGGCGGTGCCCTATCATCTGCTGGGCGAATTAATCCGCGCCTTGCTGGAGATCGATCTGAGCGAGCCGCCCCAGCAGGTGCGCGATCGCTTGCGCGCCGCGCTGCGCACGATCGATCACGCAGTGGACGAGGTGGAGTTCAACTATCGCCTCGCGTCGCTGGCCCTCACGATCGGCTTACCGCTGCCCGACGATCCCCTGCGCGCGTTGGAACCGGCGCAGCAAATGCAGCGTCTCAGCCTGACGCTGGAAACCGTAGTGCTGGGGCTGGCCCGTCACAGTCCCCTGATCATTCTGATCGAAGACCTGCACTGGATCGACGAAGCCTCACTGGCGTGCGTGAGCGATCTGGTCGAAGCGCTCGTCACCGACCAGCACGATCAGCCGGTGCTGCTCGTGCTGTTCGGCCGGCCGGCGGACGATCCGCACGATTACGTCGGACCATTCTGGGCGAGGCTGCACCAGCCCCCCTATCAGATCATTCCCCTGCGCCTGCTCGACGAAGCGCAGGTGCAGCTCCTGATCGATCAACTCCTCGCCCCCGCCGACCTGTCGGAAGAGATCGTGGCCCTCATCGTCGAGCGCGCGCAAGGCAATCCGTTCTTCGTGGAAGAATTGATTCGCCTGTTCATCGAGTCGGGCGCGCTGCGCTTTGACGAAACATCAGGTCGCTGGCAGGACACCGGCCCCCTTGCAGCCGATCGCGTGCCGGACAGCGTGCAGGGCGTCCTGGCCGCGCGTCTCGACCGGCTGCCACCCGACGACAAACGCGCGGCGCAATACGCCTCCATCATCGGCCGCCACTTCTGGCCGCAGCTGCTGCAGGACCTGCTGGCGCAGCCGGTGGATACATTACTGCGCGATCTGGAAGAGCGCCGCCTGGTGCAGCCCCTGGCGGATTCGCAGCTGGCCGACGATCGGGAATGGCAGTTCCGCTATCTCATGGTGCAGGAGGTCGCCTATCGCAGCGTCACCAAAGCGCTGCGCCATCAACTGCATCGTCAGGTGGCCGACTGGCTTGAAGCCAAGGTGCAAGATCGCCGCGCGGCCTTCCTGCCGCTGCTGGCTCATCACTGCGAACAGGCCGAGCTCGCCGACCGGGCGCTGAACTATTTGATCATGGCGGCCGATCAGGCGGCGCGCGCCTCGGCCAATCAACGCGTGGTGGACTTCATGACGCGCGCGCTGAAATTCGCCGCCAATCACGGTGCGCGCTTCGATCTGCTCAGCCGCCGGCAGCGCGCCTGGGGTCAACTCGGCGAACGCGATCGACAGTGGGCCGATTTGCAGGAAATGCTGACCCTGGCCGAAACCCTGGGCGACGAGGCGCGTCGGGCGCAAACGCTGAACAACCTGGGGCTGATCGTGCGGCGGCGGCGCGAACTCGATCGGGCGCTCGACTATCACCAACAGGCGCTCGACCTGTTTCGCCGGTTGGACGATCGGGTGGGCGCGGGCCGCTGCCTGTACAACATCGGCACAGTGTATTGGCTGAAAGGTGACACGGCGCAGGCCTTCGCGCATTACACGCCGGCGTTGGACCTGGCGCGTCAGACTGGCGTGCGCCGCGATGAAGGCAACTGCCTCAGCAATCTGGGCACAGCCCACTGGCAAAGCGGCGCTTACGATAATGCCCTGGACTGCTACCAACAGGCGCTACTGATCCATCGCGCCATCGACGATCGCTACCACGCTGCGATCGATCTCACCAACATCGGCGAAGCCCGGCGTCGCCTGGGTCAGTTCGCCGCCGCGCACACGCACCTGCAGGAGGCGGCGCAGATCTGCCATCACATAGCCGATCGTGAAGGCGAACTGGAAGCGCTGTATCAACTGGGCCTGATCGAGATCGATCTCGATCGGCCCGACGACGCGCGATCGACTTTCGAGGCGCTGCAGCGCCTGGCCCGGCGCCTGCAGAACGATGTGGCGCAGGCGCGCGCCCACTATGGCCTGGGTCTGGCGCTGCTCGCGCTCGATCAGATCGCCGCCGCGCAGACGGAATTGCAGCAAGCGGCTGAGTGCTACGAACAGGTCGCTGAACCGGACGAACACGCCCTGTGCCTGTGCGCTGTGAGCCGCGCCTGTCTCGAGGCCGGTGATGCGGAGCGCGCCCGGCAGTGGATCGATCGCAGCCTGGAGGCGCTGGGCAATACGCCCGATCGTTCCAGCGCGGCCCCGGCGGTCTTTGCTCAACGCGCCCGCCTGCAGCCCGCTGAATTTGCCGCGCGCGAAGACGTGCGCCGCGCCTATCAACTGCTCGTGGCGCAAGCCGAGCGCATCGGCGCGGTGGCTGCGCGCCAATCGTTTCTGGAGAATGTACCGCTGCATCGCAGCATCGTCCGGCAGGCCAGCGATCTGGGGCTGGCCTCATCGCTCACATGAAACGCAGCGCCTGGCAACGCCTGTCGGTGGAAGAGATCGCCCGCAACTGCCAGCAGGCGGCCGCGGCCCATCACGCCGATCAACCCGCCGCCACTGACGCGTGCTATGAACTATTTCGGCGCGCGTTGGAAGACGGCGATCAAGCGGCGTGGCAGGCCCTGCACGATCAATACTTTCGCCTGGTCGCTCACTGGCTGGGCAGTGCGGCCCATGAAGACGATCTGATCGAAGAGACCTTGGCCCGCTTCTGGCGGACGCTGCGCGGCGTGAAACTGGCCCGTCAGTTTGGCTCGCTGGGGGCCGTGTTGACCTATCTGCGCAAATGCGCCCTCAGTGTGCGTCTTGACCTGGCGCGCCGCGCCGCCCGCGAACGGCTGATCGAACTCCCCGAAACCCTCGCCGATCCCGCACCACCCGTCGACGATGTCGCGCTTGAAGACATCGATCGCGCCGCCGTGCAGCAGGCCCTCGCCGACTGGTTGCAGCATCATCTGCGCGATGCCGATGAACGACTGGTGGTAACGCTTTCGTATGAGCTGGGCCTTTCGCCGGCCGAAATCGCGCAGCGGCATCCCGATCGGTTTGCCGATGCCGCCGAAGTGCATCGAGTCAAAGAGCGTTTGCTCAAACGCATGCGGCGTTCGGCGGAACTGCGCGCGTTGTTTGAAATCATCGTCGGAAAAGCGGCCTGACCGGCGTTCTATGGGATGGAGTAGCACTGGATGACGTCTTGCCTCGCTCCCACTGAAATCTTGCCCGGCGATCTGGCGGCCTATCTGGCTGGCACCGCTTCGCCTCGCGTCTTGCAGCATCTGGCGCGCTGTGCGCATTGTGCCGCCGAAGCGCAGGCGTTGGCGCGGCTCGAACGTGAGTTACGCTCGGCGTGGTACCGCGCCGCCTGTCCTTCGCCGGAAATGCTGCTGCGCTATCAGACCGGGATGCTGCGCGCAGCAGAACGGCGCGCGATCGATCGGCATGTGGCGCAGTGCGCCGCCTGTGCGCGCGAGGTGCAGCAGTTCACCGCGCACGCTGCGCCGCAGCGCAGCGTGTGGGACAGACTCGACGATTCACTCCGGGCGGTTGTCGAGGCGCTGCGGGTCTCGCCGGTGCATCAAACGTCCCCGGCGCTGCGCGGCCAGCTGCTTCAGCCGGTATTGTTTCAGGCCGGTGATCTGCACCTTGTCCTGCGCAGCGAGCCGCCGGTATCGGCAGCCGACGGTTGGACGTTGCGGGGTCGCGTGACGCGCCTTGGTCAGGCCGCGCCTGAACTCCAAGAGCGCCCGGTGCGCTTGAGCGCGCAGGGCGCCCTGGCCGCTGAAACCTCGGTGGACGAGCTGGGCTATTTTGTTTTTTCCACATTAGCCGCCGGTCGTTACGATCTCTGGCTGGAACAACCCGCGCACGACGTGATCGTGCGTGACGTACTGATCGGATCGCAAGCAGGTTGAGGTGAATCCTTCCCCCGTTCCGTTGGCCCCGGCCGATCTGGCCGCGCGTCTTCTGGCGCTGAATGAAGCCGAGCGATCTGAATGGCTCGCGCAGCAGCGTGACGCGCTTAGCCTGGCTGTCGTGGAAGCGCTGAAGGCGCAAGCCGACGCCGATCTCTATCGCGACGCCCGGCGATCTTTGGCGATTGCAACCGTGGCCGCCCATGTGGCGGACGTCCTGCAACAGCCGTTGGCCGACGCACTGGCGGCCTGGATGCGCGGCAACGCTTTGCTGTATCTGGGCCAATATCACGACTGCCTGAATAGCTATCACCGTGCACGCGAGATCTATCAGCAGCGAGACCTCACGGTTGAAGCTGCGCGCCTGCGCGTCAACGAAATCGCTGCGCTGCGCCATCTGGGGCGTTACGATGAAGCCCTGGCGGCTGTCGCCGAAACGCAGGCGCTGCTGTCTTCTCTCGGCCCCACCCGCTACAGCGCCACGCTGGACATGAATGCCGGCATCCTGCACTATCAACGCGGCAAATACGCTGAGGCGCTCGCCGCCTACGAGCACGGGCGCACCATGTTTGCGGCCATCGGTGATGAAACACAAGTCGCCCGCATGGACGTGAATCGCGCGATCACGCTGGAGAGTCTCGATCGGTATGCCGAGGCCGAAGAGCTTCTGTTGTCGGCGCGCACCGTCCTGCTGGGCCGGGAATGCGTGCAGGAAGTGGCGCGCGTCGATCTCAACCTGGGCGTGCTGGCTTTTCGGCAGGCGCGGTATCACACCGCCTTGCATCACCTGGAAAGTGCACGTTCCGGCTTCACCGCCTTGGAGAATGTGTTGGAAGTCGCCGTCGTCGATCTGTACCGCGCTCACGTGTATCTGGCGCTCAACCTGTGGCCCGAAGCGCTGTCTCTCGCCGCAGCGAGTCAATCCAGTTTTGCAGCGCGCGGCATGTCGCGTCAAGTGGCGCTGGCTGTGCGCGTCCAGGGCACAGCCCAACGCGAGTTGGGTCACAGTCAACGCGCCTTGCGCCTGTTCGATCAGGCCCGCCGTATTTTTCGGCAGCGTGGCGCGGCGGTCGAAGTCGCTCTCGTCGATCTGGAGCGTGCCCTGCTGCAACGCGCGCAGGGCAAACTGGCGCTGGCGCGGCGTCTGGCAAGGCGCGCCGAGTCGATCTGCGTCGAGCGTGGGCTGCTCACGCGCGTGGCCGAAGCGCAGTTGATTCAGGCAATCTGCGCCGCCGATCAGAGTCACTGGTCAAAAGCAGAGGCCCTGGCACGTCAGGTCTTGACGCTGGCTGAGTCGGCTCAATCGCCGCCGCTGCGCCATCGGGCGCATCACTTGATCGGGCAGGTGGCCGAGGCCCGCGCCGATTTAGCGGCGGCCCTCGCCGCTTATCGCGCTGCGATCGACACGATCGAGACACGTGAGCTTGAGCTGGGCAGCGACGAGCTGCGCCTGGCCTATCTGTCCGACAAACTGGCGGTGTATGAAGATGCCGTGCGCGTGGCCCTCGCCGCGCAGCGCGTAGAGGAAGCAGCGGTGATCGCCGGGCGGGCAGCGGCCTTGCTGCCGGCGACGATCCGGCCAGATGAAACGGCCGCCGGCGCGGACGATCTGCTGGAGCAGCTGCGCAGCGTGCGCCGCGAATGGTACTGGCGGCACAGCCAATTGGAACAGCACTATGCGCTGGAAGATGAATCCGATCCCGATCGCTCGGCCGGGGCCGAGCTGCAAATCCGATCGGCTCTACACGCCCTGGAAACGGAGTTGATCGATCTGACGCACCGTTGGCAGGCCCGCTGCAACTTTCAGCGGCAGCCAGCAACATGGATCGAGGCGCTGCGTGAAGCGCAACAGGCCCTGTCGGTCGACGCGCTGTTGGTGCAGTACGTCGTCACGCACGGACGAGTGAATGCCATTGTGACGCAGCGTGATGGCGTGCATGCCAAACAGGATTTGTGTCGCGTGCAACACATTGAGCGCCTGGTGACGACGTGGCGTTTCGGTCTGGAAAGCCTGAAGCTGTATCCCCCGCAGTTTGTGACGGAGCATCATTCGGAACTATGCGCCGATGCCGAACTGCATTTGCGCCGCTTGCACGATCTGCTCATCGCTCCGCTGAACCTGCCGCCGGCCGCAGCGAGCGTTCCAGCACTGATGCTAAGTGTGCCGCCCGCGCTGCACGGTGTGCCGTTTGCGGTTTTGCATGATGGCGAACAGTATTTGCTTGAACGCTTTCAGATGGCGCAGGTGATTGGCGGCCTGCGGGCGCGCGATAGCGCGATCGATTTGAGTGAGGCGCTGATCGTCGGCTATTCCAACGCGGGGCAGGTGCCTTTTGCCGCAGCCGAGGCGCGCCGCGTCTCGCTGGCATTGGAAGACCAGCATCCCTGCCTCCTGCTGGAGACTGGCGCCACCGAAGCGGCTGTCGCGCAACGCAGCCAGACTGCAAGCGTGATCCATTTGGCGACCCACGCCGCCTTTCGAGCAGATAATCCTTTCTTCTCGTGGATTCAACTGGCCGATGCGCGTCCCACTGTAGCTGATTTCTATCGCGCCCGGTTGGCGCGGCAGCCGCTCGTCACCCTGAGCGCCTGCGAGACGGGACTCGGCGGCCCGATCGGTTTGGGCCGCGCCCTGATGGCTGCCGGCGCGCAGGCGGTGGTCGCCAGTCTGTGGAAGATCGATGATGCGGCCACCAGCGATCTCATGGAATGCTTCTATCGTGAACTGCTCGCGGGAAAGTCTCCGGCTGCCGCCCTGCGCGCGGCGCAGCTGCACGTGCGCGAACGCTTGCCTCATCCCGGCTATTGGGGCGGCTTTGTGGTGATGCTGCCGGCTGTGTGAGTGTCGGCAACATGCCCAGTCGTGCGTTTAGCGATCATGAAAGATTGATCTCAGCAGGAGGTATTGCCATGTTGTCTCTTCGCACACCAGCTTCGCTATTTTGTCTTCCCAAGTGGCTGGCTTGGATGCCATGTGTGACTCTGCCGTTGGTACTCTGTGCCGTGATCATTGCGTTTTTACAACTGCCAAATGCCGAGGCGTTAGCGAGCAACGCTATGATGGCAGGTGAGATCACAACCGAGGCCAGGGTTCGATCGACTTTGCTTGCTCGGCCACCCGCAGATAAACCCGAAATGGCGGCAGTTCAAAATGACACGCCCATTCCCCTCCCACGCCATTGTGATGGCGTAACACCACCGGGTATGAGCGACCCCTGCTGTGTATTTGGTTACGTGTATTTCAGAAACCAGGCTGTGCTAAGCGCCACTGTGTATGTTACAGGCCCATATGGTTCTCGCGCGATTCAAACCGCGCCGGGGCCCGCCAGCGACACGCCCTACTATCGATTTGATCTCAGTTCCTCACCGATCAGTGCTACCGTTGGTTCGTGGGTTACGATTACTACTTCTTACAACGGCATGGTCAGCAGCCGCGCGTGGCGGGTACAACCCAATGGACAACAGGTCGATCTGGGACTTGTGCCTGACAGCGGCGCCGAAGTGATTGCCAGCTTGGGCTGGGCAACCTTATCTTCCTTGCCAGTCCCGCGCGACAGTGCTGCAGCCGTCGCACTTGATGGCAGAGTGTACGTCATTGGCGGGGCGAATAACGCCGGCGCCTTGAGTTCGACGTTAGTCTATGACCCCGTTGCGAATTCATGGAGCAGCCGAGCAAGTATGCCGGGCGTCAAGAGCGGTCCAGGGGTCGCGATCGCGGGTGGACGTATCTATGTGATGGGGTCGCCCGACGCTCAATTGTATGAATACGATCCTGTCTCTGACACGTGGGCGATCAAGGCCGCACTGCCAGTGACCCCCACCGATCGTGTTGCTGTTGCCTCGATTAGTGGACAGATCTTTGTGGCGTTTAACGTAGCTGGCGATGGGCATCCCCAGTTGTATCATTACGATCCGTTTCAAAATACCTGGACGCAACGCCAGTCACATCCTGACAATCGCTCGATCTCGAGTCTAGGCGTTGCCAATGGAATGATTTACGCTGTCGGCGGCGGGCTGCAAGGGCAGACGCCGCAAGAGATGAATCGCGTCGATCGGTACGATCCGTTTCAGGATGTGTGGACGATCGATGCCACACCACGGTTGACAACTCGGCGCACTCACTTGGGGCCGACGCTGCCCACCATCGACGGCAAACTGTATGTGATCGGCGGATGGGACGGCTTCACACAACTCGACTCTGTCGAGGTTTATGATCCATGGAGCAATACCTGGTCAGCGGAGCTGCCGATGCCGACAGCGCGCTACAAAGCCGCTTATGCGGCAATCGGGCATCAGCTGTTCGTCATTGGCGGTAATCAAGGCGGCGCAAGCACGAACTGGTTGACTGTCAATGAAAGGCTGGCGTGGCCCGAGCGTCTGCAAATGCAGAATCCAATTGCATTCATATCTGATCAGTCTGGCAGCTTTGAGCTCTTCACAGCGAATCCCGATGGCAGTCATCGCCAACGGCTCACAAATGATACATTTGCAAAATGGGTGCCGGCCTGGTCATCAGTTAACAAACGCCTTTCCGTGGCAGTGTCCCGAGTTAGTGACTTCGACATCTACACGTTTGATGAACAGGGGCAAGACTGGCGGCGAGTGACGGTAGATCCTCGTAATGAATTTAAGCCGACTTGGTCACCTCAGGGCGACAAAATTGCCTTCCTGCGCGAGATGTCAGGGGGGATACAGCATGTCTGGACGGTCGATGTCCATAGCGGCACCGAGCAACAAATCACCTTTGGTCCTGGCACAGAGGAAGAGCGACCTGCGTGGTCGCCCGACGGTCGCAAGATTGCCTTTACATCCAATCGTGACGGTAACTGGCAAATTTACGTCGTAAACGCACATGATGGAAGCGAAATGATTCGTCTGACCAACATGCCGGGCGATGGCGCACATGCGCCTGATTGGTCGCCAGATGGACGAAAGATTGCCTTCTTTAATGAAGGTGACATCTATGTGATGAGTCCCGATGGATCGAATGTACAGAATCTGACCCGTAATGGTTTAGCCAATCTCACTCCTCAATGGTCGCCGGATGGAAGAATGATCGTGTTCTTCTCACTGCGCGACGGTCATGCACAGGTTTATCGAATGACAGCCGAGGGTGATAGTCAGCGCAATATTTCCAATAACGCCTACAACGAATGGGCGCCAGCTTGGGGCACTTATGCTCCGTTGTTGCTTTACGGCGGTGGTACAACTGCTTCACAGAAATTGGGGGACATGTGGCGCTATGACGGTACTGAGTGGATACCAGTCAACTGGGCTGGACAAAGTCCCCCGGCACGTGAGGCTCATTCAATGGCATTTGATCAACGCCGTGGCCGCGTGATCGTGTTCGGTGGCTCTGGTCTGACGCAAACGCTGAGTGACACATGGGAATTCACAGGTGCAGCGTGGGCTCGAATCGACACGGCCCACAGCCCCAGTGCGCGTTACGAGGCTGGCCTGGTGTATGACACGCGCCGAGATGTGACTGTTCTCTACGGTGGGACGCCTGGCTCATATATTTTTTACACCGATACTTGGGAATATGACGGCCATGACTGGCACACCGTCAATACCGCTCATCATCCACCGGGCTCGATTGCAAGTGTCATGGCCTATGACGAAGCGCGTGGCAAGACCGTACTCGTCACCGACTGGCAAGCGCCGGGTTTTGGCTGGGTAAATGAAACGTGGGAATATGACGGGAGCGATTGGCGCTTCGTCACTCAAGCACCAAGCTGGCGGTATTTAATTGCTCTGGCGTATGACCGTACGCGACAACGGATTGTTCTGTTTGGCGGGTACGAACACGGAGGTATGGGCTGTGGTTTGGCAGATACTTGGGAATATGACGGTCAAACTTGGGTACAAGTCTCGACTCCAAATGTTCCGCCGGGGCGCTGTAATCAGATGATGGCATACGAGCAGTCGCATCATCAGATATTCATGTTCGGCGGCAGCGCTGAGGCGAGCGGATTTTTGAGTGATACTTGGGCGTACAACGGATTGAACTGGACACCGATAATGGTATCTCATAGACCGACGCAGCGTCATGCTGCCGGCTTGGTCGAAGCGTTGAGGACGCCCCAGGTGCCTGTGGCTGTATTCACGGCGACGCCACGCAGCGGTCATGCGCCGCTCAACGTTCAGTTCATCGATCAATCGGTTGGCGCAGTGAGCGCTTGGCAGTGGGACTTTGGTGATGGCATCATTAGTGGCGCGCGCTATCCCACTCACACCTATGACATCGCCAGCAACTACACGGTCACACTGTCGGTGGATGGCCCTGATGGACAAGCGACTGAAGTGCAACACGATTACATCTCCATGCTGATCACCGCGCAGTTTGATGCTTCGCCCAAGACCGGGGAGCCGCCTCTCGCCGTTGCCTTTGTCGATTACTCATCGGGTGCCATTGGTAGTCGGCTGTGGAACTTTGGTGATGGTGAGACCAGCACGGCGCAGAATCCGACACATACCTACGTGATCACAGGCATCTATACCGTCTCTCTGGCAATTACTGGGCCTAGTGGTTCAGACGTCATCACCAAACCCAATCTTGTTGTTGTTACTACATCGCTGCCCGCCTACACTTGGACATTCATGCTGTATCTTACTGGAGACAATAACTTGTCACCGTATTTTGGCGACGCACTTGACGCTCTCGAGCGTGTCGCAGGCAACCCGAATGTGAACATTGTCGTTCTATGGGATGGCTGGTCCGCCAATGACACACGACTATATGATATTGAGTACAACCTAGTGCCTGGAGTCAACACCCAACCAATCACAGGTGTTGGCTGGAATTCGGGTGAGCTAAACACAGGCGATCCACAGACGTTGATCGATTTTGTGAATTGGGCGCGTACCATGTACCCGGCTCAACACTACTTGCTTGCAATTGCCAATCATGGTCGTGGTACGAGTGGCATTGCTTGGGATAATACGAGTGGCAACGACTATCTTTCCGCGGTTGCCACCTGGGGCGGCGACAGATCTGAATTGAAGCAGGCGTTCCAGGCGATAACAGATGATGGTACTCGTAAGATCGACGTGCTGTATTTTGATGCGTGTCTAATGGGACTGATAGAAGATGCCTACGAAGTGAAAGACTATGTCGATTTCGTTGTCGCATCGGAGAATCTAGGTTGGAGTGTGTTTGCTTATGATTCATATGTATCGAGTGTGACGTCGAGTACGACCCCTCGGCAACTGGCGCAACACATTGGTGACAACTACTTTGGTGCTTTGCCAGGATTCCCGGCAACGATTTCGGCCCTAGATATGTCGCAAATGACTAACTTAGCTGCTGCCGTTAACGATTTCGCACAAGCCCTGCGAGCTTACATCTCGGCAGCGACGATTCCACAGTTGATCGCCCTTCGCAACAATACTCAGGTATTCGACTCGCGTAACTACGGCATACTTGATCCTACAAATGATGAATACATAGACCTTTTCCACTTTGCCGATCTGGTTGGTACTACTATTACCAATACCGGCCTCCAGTCAACGGCCCAAGTGCTAAAGGCTGCAATCGCGAATGTGGTGGTAGCGGAGCACCACCGGTCGGCCACAGATGTTTGGTCAGGCAACTATTGGGATTTGAGCGGCGCGCATGGTGTGGCAATCTACTTTCCACCGCGCAGTGGCGGCTGGGATTACATCGACTACGTCGCAGGCGATCAGTGGGAATTCACACGCCAAACTGCCTGGGATCAATTCCTGTTGAAGTATTTCCAGATCAGCGGGTTGCCATGGGAACCTCCCACCTATCCTGGAATTCCTTTGATGCAGCCTATCCGGCACTATCTCTATCTACCTTTACTGCTCAAAAATCACTGATCTATTCTATGCGCGCCTAGATCGGTTTCCGAATTGATTTACGTTTCGGACTCGAGGCTTGCCCGTCTCCGCCGCGTTGCGGCGGCGGGCCACTGGGTGCAGAATGAAGCGCTCGCCACTAGCCGCACGGTGATTAGTGATCCTGCGCCTGAGACCGCCGGATCGTTGACCGTAGCCTTCGTCAATCAATAAACCGGCGTCATTTTCTCCTCGGCGTGGAATTTCGGCGATGGCGCCGTCAGTTCGCAGACCAATCCCACGCACACTTACACGAGCCCCGGCATTTATACAGTGACGCTGACGGTCAACAGTCCCGGCGGATCTGATACTGAGGCGAAGGCCAGATTCATCACCGTTGCGCCGCCGCCCATTACGACGACCAAGTGGACGTTCATGCTATACATGGCTGGTGATAACAACGCGAACGATGCGATGATTGCCGCAATTGACGAGCTAGAGATGGCGGCTAACAACCCCAACGTTAATCTGGTAGTGCTGCACGATGGCTATTACAACAACGATACCCGGCTGTATCACGTCACCTACAACACCACCCCAGGGATCAATTCGCTGCCTGTTCCGGTCGGCTGGAATCCTGGCGAGATGAACACAGGTTACAGCCAAACGTTGATCTCGTTTGTAGATTGGGCGCGCACGACATACCCGGCGCAGCATTACCTGCTGTCGATCGTCGATCATGGGCGTGGCACGACGGGTGTGGCGCAAGACGACACCGACGGTCACGATGTCTTGACGGCCTATGAAGAACTGCGTCCGGCGCTCAGCGCAGTGACCAACAACGGCATGGCCAAGATCGATGTGCTGTTTTTTGACACATGCCTGATGGGGATGCTCGAAGACGCTTATCAGCTGCGCGGGTTGGTCGATTACATGGTCGCTTCTGAGAATCTGGGCTGGAGTTACTTTGCCTATTATGATTACGCGCAGCAGGTGACGGCCGCAACGACGCCACGGCAATTGGCTCAGCTGCTGGCTGATACCTACTTCGTGCAGGGGGCGCAGCCACGCACCATCGCGGCGATCGATCTCAACGCAGTGTCGCAGGTGGGAACTGCGGCCCATAATCTGGGAGAGGCGCTGCTGGCTTACTTGAATAATGGCGGCGATCCGTAGAGCATTTATGGACTGCGCGAGGCCGTGCAGGTCTTCGATTCGCGTGACTATTACGTGCTGACGCCCAGCGACGAGTACGTTGACTTGTATCACTTTGCACAGCTGGTGAACGGCAGCAGCATCACAAACACAGCTGTTAAGCTGGCCGCACAAGAGGTGATGACGACAGTCAATCAGGCCGTGGTTGTCGAGCGCCATCAATCGGGACAGGCGGCAGGCAGCTACTGGAATCTGGACAATGCCCACGGCCTATCTGTCTACTTCCCACGCCAATCGGGCGGCTGGGATTACTACAACTACATCAATCCGCAGACGCCGACGACCGTTTGGCAGTTTACCAGCCAGACGGCCTGGGATGAATTCTTGAAGAGATATTTCTCGGTTGTGGCATTGCCAAGCGATCCGGGCGGTTATGGCGGTCTAGGCGAGCTGTTGACACCGCACCACAAAGTGTATCTACCACTCGTGTGGCGGTAAAACTGCTGTTGAAATGCCAGACCCGCTGTGCCCTTCGTGTAGTCGCAGCGGATTGAACCACGCCGATGCGCCCAGCGGCGTAGACCTTCGCAGTTCCAAATCCAGGGTCATAACCGCCCACACCGTTTGTTTCTTGAGTTTCGTGGGGTGTCGTAACGCGCTCCTTGTGCAAAACATGATGTCAAAGTTAATACTACAACGACGTTTCGCATTACTACGACGTTTTGAAATTACTACG
>CAYNML010000049.1:0-48426 GCA_964398185.1 uncultured Anaerolineae bacterium
TTAATTTGTTGCTGGTTGCTGGTAGTTAGTTGTTAGTAAGGCCACTAGGAAACGGGCTTCCTATCGAGAGGTAGGAGGCTCGTTTTTTGTTTCACACTCGCAGGTGTCATGGTACAATCGCGCTCAAGCCAGAAGTAAATGCGCGCAGGAGATTGACCATGCAAACCGCACCCGTCGCCCTCAGTGAACTCTTACGCCTCGCTTTCCCCGGCGGCAGCGAATTTATCGGTACGTCCGAGCAGCGCTCGCGCGTGGTGCAATGGGCCACCGTGATCAATCTTCCGTTGCATGACGAGTCCGAAGTCGAAGAAGACGATCTGGTTTTGCTGCCGATCGATGCCGCCGAGTCCGATCTGCTCGCCGCGATCACCGCCCTCGCGCAGGCCGAAGTAGCTGCCGCCGTGCACATCGGCCCGCTGCCCGAACCAGTGATCAAAGCCGCGCGGCAAGCCAAACTCCCGATTATCACACTGCCCCCCAACAGTTCCCTCCGCCAGATGCATCAGGCCGCCTTGACGCTGATCACCAATCGGCAGGCGCAGATGACCCAGCGCGCCGCGCAGGTGCGGCAGCAGTTGGAGCAACTGGTGGCCGAAGGGGCCGGGCTGGAAGCGATCGTGTGGGCGATGGCCGATTTGACGCGCAAGGGTGTCATCCTGCAAGATAAGCGGCTCATCCCCGTCGCCACGTGGACTCATCCGACGCTGGGGCAGGTGTGGAACGACGTGCTGCAATCGTTGGGCAATCCCGACCTGCTGCCCAAGGGCTGGAACGATCGCAAGTTTGCCGCGGCGCAGCGCCGCATTGAGCAGCAAGCGCTGCCGGGCGGACTGGCGCGCTACGTGACGCCCATTGTCGTGAAGGGCATGGCGCGCGGTTATCTCTCGCTGGTGGGCATCGCGGAAGAACTCGACGAGCTCGACGGCCTCGTCGCGGAACAAGGCGCGGAAGCGTGCGCGCTGGAGATGGCGAAAGCGAAAGCCGTCAACGAAGTGACCAAGCAGATGCGCGGCGAGTTTGTCGATGCGGTATTAGGCGCGCGCGTGGCGCAGAAAGAGATCGAGCAGTGGGCGCGGCAGTTAGGCCACGACATCAGCGTGCCGCACGCGGCCATCACGTTTCGCTGGGAGGGCGAGAATCATCCCTCGCTGCGACGATTGGAGACCGCCATCAATGGCGAGATCAGCTTAACGCGCGTGTCGGCTTTGATTCGCGTCGAGGCCGAGACCGGTCACGCGGGCGCGTTCGTGGCGCTGGAGTCGGTGAACTCGGTGAAGCCCGCGCGCGATCTGGCCGCGGCGATCTATTCGCGCACGATGGCCGAATACCCCAAGGCCACCCTGCGCTGCGGCATCGGCCGGCCCGTCGACGGGATCACCGAGTGGCGCACGTCCTATCGGGAAGCGGAACAAGCGCTGGAGATGGCCTCGCAACTCGACGAACGCCAACCGATCTTCTTCGGCGATCTCAGCGTCTATCGCCTGTTGTTCAAGATGGCCGAGCATCCCGATCTGGTTTCGTTCTGCAACGAGACGCTCGGCGCGCTGACGCACTACGACAAAGAACAGAACAGCAACCTCGTCGAAACGCTGGAAGCGTTCTTCGCGCATCACGGCAACCTCAGCCAGACGGCGGAGTCGCTCTTCATTCACCGCAACACCCTGCAATACCGCATGGACCGCATCGCCGAGATCGCCTCGATTGATCTCGACAATCCCGAAACCCGGTTGGCGCTGCAATTGGCGATCAAAGCGCATCGGTTGTTGAATGCAAGAGTGGAATGATCAACGTAGTTCATGCGTTCCAAAGCGATAGCCATACCAGAAATGGAATTCCTCACCTCTGCCGATCTGGCGCGATTTGCTCGTGATGAACGGCTGCAACGCAATCTGACGCAAGAGCAGGTAGCGCAGCTCGTTGCAAACCGATCTGACACGCCAAGTTGCACCAAGCAAGCCGTGTCTCAGGCGGAGAACGCAATCATTGGCTCAAACATGGACGGCTTGCGGATCAAGATCATTGAAACGTTGACCGGGCGAAAACTGTCCGGGCCGTATTGGCGCTTCAACGGGTAACATGCAACTCTACCTCACTCCGGCATCATTAAGCCACCTGACGCTGTTCATTATGGCTTTGTTGATCACCAGTTATCTGGTGATCCGCTTTGGCGGCTGGCGCGCCCATCATCTCGCGCACCTGCGCCTGCTGACGGCTTTCCTGACCGCCCTGACACTGTTCGCGCTCTTGCTCCTGCTGGAAAGCGCCCTGCCACCCGGCATCCGGCTATTTGCCCTGTACGCGCAGAACACCGTGCTGGGCGTGGTGATGATCTTCCTGCTGCAGTTCACGTATCATTTTCCCGCAGCGTGGCCGCGTCGCTGGGAAGCGCGCCTGGCGCTGGCCCTGAGCGTGTTGTACACCTTGTACGAAGCGGGTTTTGCCGTGTATCGCTACATACTGACGCTGGGAGAAGGACACGTGGTCTTTCGCCCGGAATGGGCCGATTTTCCAATGGCGCTGGGACTGCTCTGGGCGCCGATTATGCTGGCGCGGCAAGCCATCCGCGCCTCGCGCCAGGACCAGGTCAATGATCAACGCTGGGCACTGCAGCATCTCTGGCATCCGCAGGGCCAGGCAGCAAGCGCAGCCCGCGCTCTGGCGCTGATCTATTTGCTGCCCGTCGTCCTTGCTGTGCTCACCATCCTCAAAACATTCTATCTGGTGTCGCCTGCCATTTATCAGTTGAGCCTGTCGGTGGGCATGCTGGCCGCGCTGGCAGCTTTCACGGTCGTTTATCTGAACTTTCTGCCGGAGACGACATCGTTCATCGTGAAACTGGTGGGCGTGCTGCTGGTGACGCTGCTGGCGGTGCTGGGCACGGTCGGCTGGGTGCTCACGCCAACCTATGCCGCACTGTACCGCCCCGCCTGGCCCGCCGATCAACAGACCTTCCGGTTTACGCCCAACGCGCAGGGCGGGTATGATATTGCCGCGGCGCCCTTCCAGTTCGAGTCTGACTTCGGCCAGGAACTGAATCTGGTCGACACACTCCACTACCGCGACGATCAAACGATTGTGAAACTGGATTTTGCGTTTCCCTTCTACGGCCAACG
Source organism: uncultured Anaerolineae bacterium (assembly GCA_964398185.1). Classification (GTDB taxonomy): domain Bacteria; phylum Chloroflexota; class Anaerolineae; order Fen-1058; family Fen-1058; genus Fen-1058. The sequence continues at coordinate 3,114 of CAYNML010000049.1, forward strand.
CTACTCGGAAATCTACGTCACCAACGATGGCTCCCTCGCGCTGGGACGACCGATTGTCTATTACGATTACCAGTACCATTACGGCGGCCAGACCCCGCTGATCTTTCCGCTGCTAACCGATTTGAATCCGGGCGCAGGCCGCGGCAAGGTCTTCGCGCGGCAGGACGCCGATCGGCTGATCATCACCTTCGATCGCGTGCCGTCGTTTTACCACCCAGATGATCTGTTTACTTTCCAGCTTGCCTTGCAGAATGACGGTACGTTTGACATCACTTACAACGGCCTGCCGGAGCCGCAGGCGTATCAGGCCAACGATGAGCCGCTGGCTAATCTGTGGCTCATCGGCAGCACGCCCGGCGATGTGAACACCACGCCACAAGCCTTGGACATCAGCCAGCTCGACGCCGGTCAGACCATCGTGAGCGGACCACAAGGTGTGGTGCAGGACTATTATCTTGGCCTGCGCCGCCAGCTGAATGACCTGCTGCAGCCACTCGCACGGCTGATGATCACCGTCAGTGTGCTGGCGGTGGCGGGTTTCCCGTGGCTGTTGTACCGCAGCCTGGTCAGACCGCTCAACCGCCTGCTGCGCGGTGTGCAACAGGTGGAGGCGGGCGACTACACCGTCAACGTGCCGGTCCAGAATCGCGACGAGATCGGCTTCTTAACGCGCGCTTTTAATTCGCTGGCGGCGCAGTTAAACGATCTGATTCAGCATCTCTCGGCCAAAGTCGCTGAGCGAACCGCCGAACTCTCGCGGGCCAAGACGATTGCGGAACAACAGCGCCAGCTGGCTGAAGCGGCCCGGGCGCAGGCCGAGGCGGCCAACGTGCAGCTTGAGGCGAACCTGCGCGAATTACAGGCGCGCAATGAAGAACTGGATGCGTTTTCCCACACCGTCGCGCACGACATCCGCAGCCCGGTCAGCCAGATGGTCGGCGTTGCCGAGATGCTGGCCGAACTTGACGCAGAACTGTCACCTGAGGTCCGCGCGCAATCGTTAAGCATGTTGATGCGAGGCGGCGAGAAGCTGACCAATATCATCGATGAATTACTGCTGCTGGCCGGACTGCGCCACGTTGACGTGCCGCTCGAACCGCTGAACATGGCGGCGATTGTGACTGAAGCGCTGGCGCGGCTGCAGCAGGTGATCGAGCAAGCGCAGGCCGAGGTGACGCTACCCGACGCCGGGTCGTGGCCGGTGGCGCTGGGGCACCCCGCCTGGGTGGAAGAAGTGTGGGTCAACTACCTCAGCAACGCCTGCAAATACGGCGGATTTGACGGCCAGCCGCCGCGCATCGTGCTGGGGTCAGACCCGACAGGTTTTGACAATCCATCGGGTAGCACGCTGGTTCGCTTCTGGGTGCGCGACTCCGGCAGTGGCATCGCACCCGACGATCAATCGCGTTTGTTCACACCGTTTACTCGGCTCGATCAAGTCCGCGCGCGCGGCCACGGTCTGGGCCTGTCCATCGTGCGCCGCATTGTGGAGAAGCTGGGCGGCGAAGTGGACGTGAAGAGTGACGGCGTGCCCGGCCACGGCAGTGAATTCAGCTTCACGCTGCCCGCGGCGCATCTTGAATAAAGGGTGTGCACCCTGCCCAATCTTTCTTCGCGTAATTTCCCCCAATGTGCCCGTAGACCTCACCCAACGTTTACCCTATAATCGCGCCTAATCATGAACGTGTACTTGTCGCTGGCTCTGTCCCTTATTAGCGTGCTCCTTGGCGTAGTCGTCGTCAAGGGGCAGATTCCCGTTGGGCAGGCCCACCGAGTTCGCGCAGACGAGTAGCAGCGTCAAGTCACTCACAGGTCACACACACGAGCCACCCAACAACCGGGCGGCTCGTTTTGTTTGACCCTACATCCGCAGCAGAAGGAAGAGATCACATGACAGCCCAAACTTCAACTCGAACACCGAGCATCTGGCAGGACACGCGCACACTGGTGTCTACGGCCAAGACGCGCGCACCGCGCCCGGCTCACACCGAGCAATCCCGGCCTGCGCCGAAGACCCAGGCCGAGCAGGAAGCCGATCGCTGGGTGGCCGCGATGATGTTCGATCACTACAACGGCTAGGAATTTTAGATTTCAGATTGCCGATTGCAGATTAATCCGATCGACAACCTAAATCCAAAATCTAAAATCCAAAATCCAAAAATGACCGACCTGAAAAAACACTCTGCCGCGATCACCAATGGCCCCAGCCGCGCCCCGGCGCGCAGCATGTTCAAAGCCGTGGGCTTCACCGACGACGATCTGCGCAAACCGTTGATCGGCGTCGCCAACACGTGGATCGAAATCGGCCCGTGCAACTATCACCTCAATCGCCTCGCCGCCAAAGTGAAAGAGGGTATTCGCGCGGCGGGCGGCACCCCGCTGGAGTTCAACACGATCTCGATCAGCGACGGCATCACGATGGGCGCGGAAGGCATGAAGGCCTCGCTCATCAGCCGCGAAATCATCGCCGACTCGATCGAGCTGGTGGCGCGCGGCAATCACTTCGACGGACTGGTGTGCATCAGCGGCTGCGATAAGACTAACCCCGGCGTAATGATGGCGCTGGCCCGGCTCGATATTCCCGGCCTCGTGCTGTACGGCGGCTCGATCGCGCCCGGCCATCTGCAAGGCCGCGATCTCACCATTCAAGATGTCTTCGAAGCAGTGGGCAAGTACACCTCCGGCCAGATCGACGACGCGGGCTTGAAGGCCATCGAAGATGCGGCCTGTCCCGGCCCCGGCTCGTGCGGCGGACAGTTCACGGCCAACACCATGTCCACCGTCATGGAATTCCTCGGCATCTCGCCGATGGGCTCCAACGGCATCCCTGCCATGTCGCCGGACAAAGATGCGGCCGCCTTCGCCTGTGGTCAGTTGGTGATGCACCTCCTGCAAAACGATCTCCGCCCCAGCCACATCTTCACCACAGCCGCTTTTGAAAACGCCATCACGGCGGTCGCGGCCACGGGCGGCTCGACCAATGCGGTGCTGCACTTGCTGGCGCTGGCGCACGAAGCCGGCGTCGATCTCCGCATCGACGATTTCGATCGCATCAGTGCGCGCACCCCCATCATCACCGATTTGAAACCCAGCGGGCGCTTCGCCGCTGCCGATCTGCACCACGCGGGCGGCATTCAACTGGTAGCGCAGCGCTTGATCGAGGGCGGCTATCTCCAGCGGGATGCGATCACCGTCACGGGCAAGTCGATCGGCGCAGAAGCGAGCCAGGCGCAAGAGACGCCGGGGCAAGCGGTTGTCGCCACCACCGATCGGCCGTTCAAGCCCACCGGCGGGTTATTAATCCTTAAAGGCAATCTGTCGCCGGAAGGTTGTGTCGTGAAGATGACGGGACACAATCGGCTGTACCATCGCGGCCCGGCGCGCGTCTTCGATTGCGAAGAAGATTCATTCGAAGCCGTGAAGAACAACCAGATCAAGCCGAACGATGTCGTGGTGATTCGCTACGAAGGCCCGAAGGGCGGCCCCGGCATGCGCGAGATGCTGGGCGTCACCTCGGCGCTGGTGGGCGCCGGTCTGGGCGATTCCGTCGCGCTGCTGACAGACGGTCGCTTTAGCGGCGCGACGCACGGCTTGATGGCGGGACACGTTGCGCCCGAAGCGGCCCACGGCGGCCCGATCGCCGCGGTGCGCGACGGCGATTTCATCGTGTTCGATGTGGAGAAGCGCGAACTCAACGTGGAAATTTCTGACGCCGAGCTGGCCGATCGGTTGCAAGCCTGGACGCCGCCCGCGCCTAAGTACAAATCCGGCGTCATGGCGAAGTACGCGAACATGGTGTCGTCGTCATCGACCGGGGCGACAACGATTTGATCACGCAACACGCAATACGCAACATGTGGTGCGTGGTGCGTGTTCCGTTTACAAGGAGAGAGACATGAAACTTACCGGCGCAAAAATCATCTGGGAATGTCTGGTGCGTGAAGGTGTAGAGGTTGTCTTCGGTTATCCGGGCGGCACGATTTTGCCCGCTTACGATGCGATGCTCGATTATCCGATTCACCACGTGTTGGTGCGCCACGAGCAAGGCGGCACGCACATGGCCGATGCGTATGCGCGCGCGTCGGGCCGCGTGGGCGTGATGTTCGCCACGTCCGGCCCCGGCGCCACCAACACCGTCACCGGCCTCGCCACGGCGATGATGGATTCATCACCCGTCGTGTGCATTACGGGGCAGGTGTCGGCTCCGCTCGTCGGGTTGGATGCGTTTCAAGAGACCGACGTGACCGGCGTTACCCTGCCCGTCACGAAGCACAACTATCTGGTCACGCGACCCGATGAGATTGCGCGCAGCATCCGCGAGGCGTTCTACATCGCGCGCACCGGGCGACCCGGCCCCGTGCTGGTCGACATCACCAAGGACGCGCAGCAGAAAGACGCCGAATTCGATTGGGAGGCAGCCGCGCCGAGCTTGCCCGGCTATCGCCCCGATCTGCACGCCCTGCCCGAAGAATACGAGAAGGCGCTCAACATGATTCGCAGCGCCAGGCGCCCGGTGATTCTGGCGGGACGCGGCGTCTTGCAGGCCGGCGCCATGCGCGCCGTGCAGGAATTTGCCGAACGAACCAACACGCCCATTGCCATGACGCTGCTCGGCATCGGCAGCATTCCGGCCAATCATCCGCTCAACCTCGGCATGATGGGCATGCACGGCGAAGCGTGGGTCAACCATGCAATTCAGCAAGCCGATCTCTTGCTGGCCTTCGGGATGCGGTTTGACGATCGGGTGACGGGAAACGTAAAGACCTACGCGCCCAAGGCGATGAAGATTCACATTGACATCGATCCGTCAGAGATCAATAAGGTTGTGAAGGTTGATGTGGCCCTGGTCGGCGATCTGTGCGAGGTGCTGCAGGAACTCGCGCCGCGCGTGCAGGCCGGCGATCACACCGAATGGCTGGCGCACATCGACGAGATGAAGGGCGATTCGGCGGTGCGCGATATTCAGAATCTGCCCGACACCGGTCACCTGTACGCCGCGCACGTCATTCACGATCTGTGGCGCGCGACCAAAGGCGAAGCGTTGATCTGCACCGATGTGGGCCAGCATCAAATGTGGACCGCACAGTATTACAAGCAGGATCGACCGTTCAACTTCATCACGTCGGGCGGCCTGGGCACGATGGGCTTCGGCCTCCCGGCGGCCATCGGCGCGAAGCTGGCGCGCCCCAACGCCGAAGTGTGGTCGATCTCTGGCGACGGTGGGTTCCAGATGACGCTGGCCGAACTGGCAACCGCGGCGCAGGAAGGCATCAAGGTCAACGCGGCGATCATCAACAACGGCTACCTGGGCATGGTGCGCCAGTGGCAGGAATTCTTCTATGACAAGCGCTACGCCGCCACGCCCATGCTCAGCCCCGACTTCGTGAAGATCGCCGAAGCGTATGGTCACAAAGGCATTCGCGTGACCAAGCGCTCTGAAGTGGCCGAGGCAATCCGCGCAGCGCAGGAATATCCCGGCACGGTGGTGATCGACTTCCGCGTGGAGAAGGAAGACGCGGTGTATCCGATGGTGCCCGCCGGGGCCGATTTGCACGCGATGATTCGCCGCCCGGTCCCGCAGAATGTAATGGTGGAAAGCGGCGCGGACGACGAGTGGGATATCAGCGTTAAGTGAAGAGATGACAAGATGACTGGATGACAAGATGACTTGGCTGCAAGATCATCGTGTCACCTTGTCATCGTGTCATCCGGTCAGGAGAAAAGAATGGCACCTCATACCTTTGTAGCTTACGTGGAAGACAAACCCGGCGTGCTGAATCGCGTGGCGTCGCTGTTTCGCCGCCGCACGTTTAACATCGAATCGCTGACGGTCGGGCACACCGATCAGGCGGGCGTGTCGCGCATGACCATCGTCGTCGATACGGACGATCTCGGCGCGCGGCGCGTGGAGGCGAATCTGTACAAGCTGGTCAATGTGCTGCGCGTGGACGATGTGACCGCGCAGCCCACGGTCGAGCGCGACCTGGCGCTGATCAAAGTCGCGGCCCGCAACGGCAAGCGCACCGAGATCATGCAGCTGGTCGACGTCTATCGCGCCCGCATCGTGGACGTGACCACCGAGTCGCTGGTTGTCGAGATCACCGGCACCGAGGACAAGATCGAAAGCATGGTCGAGATTCTGCGCCCGTTCGGCATTATCGAGATGGTGCGCACCGGCGTCGTTTCGATGACGCGTGGCGCGACCGCTCCCAGCGCCAATCCGCCCATGGTCGCCGCGACCATTGTGGATGTCGCACTCAACTAAAACTGTTCGTCATTGCGAGGAAGCCGCGCAGGGTGCGGCTGACGAAGCAATCTCCCACAGTCGATGAGACTGCTTCGCTGGCGCTCGCAGTGACGATTCAACTTTCATCAGGAGAAATCATTTCATGGCAAAGTTCAATTTCGGCGGCGTGGAAGAGACCGTCGTCACGCGCGACGAATTTCCGCTGGAGAAAGCGCGGGAAGTATTGAAGAATGAAGTCGTGGCGGTGCTGGGTTACGGCGTGCAAGGCCCTGCGCAAGCGTTGAACATGCGCGACAACGGCATCAACGTCATCGTGGGGCAGAAGGCCGGCAGCGCCAGTTGGGACAAGGCTCTCGCCGACGGCTGGGTGCCGGGCAAGACGCTGTTCTCGATCGAGGAAGCGGCCGAGCGCGGCACGGTGATTCAATACCTACTCTCGGACGCGGGGCAGCGCGCGGTGTGGCCCAGCCTCAGCGAGTGCCTCAACGAAGGCGACATGCTGTACTTCTCGCACGGCTTCGGCGTGGTGTATGGCGATCAGACGGGCATCGTGCCGCCGCCCTACGTCGATGTCGCGCTCGTCGCCCCCAAAGGATCGGGCCGCAGCGTGCGCCGCAACTTCCTCGACGGATCAGGCATCAATGCGAGTTTCTCGGTGCGGCAGGATTTCACGGGCCGCGCGCGGGAGCGCACCATCGCGCTCGGCATTGCGATCGGTGTGGGCTATCTCTTCGAATCGACCTTCGAAGGCGAAGTCTATTCCGACCTCACCGGTGAGCGCGGCGTGTTGATGGGCGCGCTGGCGGGCATCATGGAAGCGCAGTACAACGTCCTGCGCAAGAACGGCCACACCCCCAGCGAAGCGTTCAACGAAACGGTCGAAGAACTCACGCAGTCGTTGATCCGCCTCGTCGGCGAGAACGGCATGGACTGGATGTACGCCAACTGCTCCACCACCGCGCAGCGCGGCGCGCTCGATTGGAAGGGCCGCTTCCGCGAGGCCGTCGCGCCCGTGTTCGATGATCTGTACGAGAAGGTAAAGTCGGGGCACGAAACCGCGATCGTGCTGGCGGCCAACTCTGCGCCCGATTATCGCGCGAAGCTCGACGCCGAACTCAAAGAGATGGCCGATTCCGAAATGTGGCGCACGGGTGCAGCAGTGCGATCGTTAAGGCCGGAGAATTGGAAAAAGTAATGAGGAACGAGTAATGAGTAATGCGTAACGATCGATTTTACTCGTTACTGGTTACTCGTTAGAACAGGTAGTGAATATGACCAACTACGTAAAGATATTCGACACAACATTAAGAGACGGCGAACAATCGCCGGGCGCGACGATGACGTCGGCTGAGAAGATGGAAGTGGCGCGCGCGCTGGCCAAGCTGGGCGTGGACATCATCGAGGCCGGTTTTCCCGCTGCTTCGCCGGATGATCTGGAGGCCGTCAAGCGGATCGCGCGGGAGGTGGGAAATCCAGCGGATGGCAGCAAAGCGCCCATCATTTGCGGCCTTGCTCGCGCCACCAAATCGGACATCGACAAAGCATGGGAGGCGGTGCGCGAGGCCAGGCATCCGCGCATTCACACCTTCCTTGCCACGTCCGAGATTCACATGCAGTACAAGCTCAAGATGGATCGCGAACAGGTGGTGGAGCGCGTGATCGAGATGGTGAGCCACGCGCGCAGCCTGTGCCCCGACGTCGAGTTCAGCCCCGAAGATGCCGGGCGCAGCGATCCGGAATTCCTGTACATCGTGCTGGAACAGGCGATCAAAGCGGGCGCGACGACGTTGAACATCCCCGACACCGTCGGCTATACCACGCCCGATGAATACGGCGCGCTCATCGCGGGCATCATGCAAAACGTGAAGGGCATCGAGACCTGCACCGTGTCCGTGCACACGCACGACGATCTGGGTCTCGCCACGGCGAATGCGTTAGCGGGCATTCAAGCGGGCGCGCGCCAGGCCGAGGTGACCATCAACGGCATCGGCGAACGCGCGGGCAACACTTCGCTGGAAGAAGTGGTGATGGCGCTGCACACGCGCCGCCCGGTCTTCGGCCTGACCACCGGCATCGACACGACGCAGTTGATGCGCGCCAGCAAGTTGGTCAGCAACTACACCGGCATGGTCGTGCAGCCCAACAAAGCCATCGTGGGCGCGAATGCTTTCGCGCACGAGGCCGGCATTCATCAAGACGGGATGTTGAAGCATCAACAGACCTACGAGATCATGCGGCCCGAAACCGTCGGCGTGACGCAGACGCGCCTGGTGCTGGGCAAGCATTCGGGACGGCACGCGCTGAAGAAACGCCTGGCTGAGCTGGGCTTTGGCCTGAACGAGGCCGAGCTCGATAAAGCCTTTGCGCGCTTCAAGGATCTGGCCGACAAGAAGAAGACAATCACGGACGCCGATCTCGAAGCGCTGGTGGCCGATGAGCTCTACCAGCCGACCGAGGTCTTCGCGCTGGACGGCCTGCAGGTGGCCTGCGGCACGATGGGCATGCCGACCGCCACCGTGCGGCTGAAGGGACCCGACGGCAAACTGCACATCGTCGCGGCCATCGGCACCGGGCCGGTGGATGCGTGCTACAAAGCCGTCGATGCCATCGTCAAAGCGCCCGCCACGCTGCTCGAATTCGCCGTGCACGCCATCACCGAAGGCATCGACGCGCTGGGCGAAGTGACCGTCCGCATCGAGGCCGAAGGCGTCGCCCCGGCGGCCAACGCGCAGCGCGACTACGAGCAGACGCGCACCTTCGGCGGTCACGGCGCGGATACAGACATCATCGTGGCGAGCGTGAAGGCGTACCTCGCAGCGTTGAATAAGATGCTCGTGGCAACGGGGCAATACGTCCAACAGCCAGAAGTAGCGGCGACACTGAATTAACCTCGCCCCAACATCTACCGCGCTCATCTGATGTTGAACTCAGACGAGCGCGGGTTTGATTTACTCTTCAGTCACTGTGTTCTACATCAGAGGCTGGCGATTGGCGTAATCTGAACGAGACGCATGTTTACTGACGCGGCAACCACATCACGCCGACCTGCCGTTCTACGGCCTTGAATTCAGGATCGCCGGTCACCAGCAGCGCGTTCAATTCCTGCGCCAGTGTTGCTGCAAAAGCATCAGCATAAGAGACGGGATGCTGTGCCTTCAGGCGGGCAGCGGCCACAATGCGTTCATCGGTGGCTGCATACAGTGTAATCGGCAGGGCACGCAGATCGCCTAACGCGGCTTCGGCCTGATCAACACCGCGTTCACGATGGAGGATATAGTAAAGTTCACCGACGTTGATCATGCTCAGAGCTGCTTGTCGATCGCGCGCCGCTTCCAGCAAAACACGCACCGCCGCTCCACCCGCTTCGGCTTCAAAGTAGGCCAGCATGGCGAAACTATCCAGAACGTAAAGGGGCGCTGATTTAGGAGGCATGAAGACGGGCAGCCTTGTTATCTTCGCGACGGCGATCGGCGGCGCGCTCATCCAACAGGGCCTGCGTTAGAGACGAGCCAGCCGCGTACTTGCCGTATGTGTCGCGGATCGTCGCATCAATTTTGGCCCGTGACGGGCGACGCGCAGGGGCTAACAAACGTCGAATGCGCCGGTAAACATCCGGCGGCAAATCGATCGATTTGCCGTCCGGCGTGATAAGGCGGGCAGAGTGAGACATGATCTTGCGCTCCTGCGTGATTTGAATTGATTATAACACGGCGCGGATACGGACATCATCGTAGCGAGCGTGAAGGCCTACCTCGCCGCATTGAATAAGATGCTCGTGGCAACGGGGCAATACGTCCAACAGCCGGAAAGGGCGGTGATGCTGATTAACATTAAGCTCCGGGCAAATACCTTGCCCTTACGGTAATGTCTGTTCGTGCAGCGGAAACACATCGCTCATGACGATGGCCCTCGTTGAAGCAGGCAGCCGTGTCCCGGCGGGAATGGTTAACGTGATGGTCGAGAGATTGCCCGCTGCATCGGCTGCGTTGGACAGGTTGGTGTGATAGTCGAAGTAGACGGGCCTCAACGTGGCTTCGTCGATCAAGACGATGCTGCCCAGATGTTGATCCGCAGAGTATGCCGCGCCCGGCGCGAGCTGCAAGTGCGCAATAACCTTCCCCGCTTGCGCTGAAGTCGGCGGGACGTAATCAATCTTCGAGACGGCAAGACCTGCGGGCCGCCGATTGGCCGATCCACGCTCATCATACGGGCGGGTGATGTACGTGCCCAGCACCGTGAGTTTTTCGATCCAGTTGTTGGCCAACCCCGCAAAGACCAATTTGATCCCGAAATTGGGAATCGACAACACCGGTGTCTCTGCATAGGCCGACGCGCCCGGCTTCACCTTGAGATCGCCGCCTAACCGACCGCGCAGTTCAAACAGATCGAACGGGATCGGGATCTCCGTGATGGGCAGGATCGATTTCTGATTGGAGACGATGAAGGCATCGCCCTGATATTCGCCGACCAGCGGCAGGATGAACTTGGTCTGCGGATCGGCCTGGAGCACGCCGTGCTCGTCGCGCCTGGCGCCGATGGCCCACAGCAGCACCTTGCCGCGACCTTGATCATCGGGCGGTGTGCGATCGATCGCGCCGATGATCCAATCGATGTAGTCGAAGCCGATCTGGTTGAGGCTGGGCAGCATCGTGGGGATGGGCGCGGCGAGGCGCGTCCATTCCAGCGCGCTCACGCGATCGTGTTCGATCTCGACCGGCAGCTGCGCAAGTTCGGACGGCTGCACTTTGAAAATGAGCGTGTCACTGAACGTGCCCGTCTTCGACCCAAAGAGTGTGAGGTTGCCAATCGGCGTGCCGCCTGTGTAGGTGTTGCCTTTGACGCTGACCGTGTAAGTTTGATCGGGCGCGAGCAAGCCGATCGGACGCAGATAGAGATATTTGCCGTCGGCGGAATGCTGCACAGTGTACGAGATCGGCGGATCGATCGAGACTTGCACCTCGTCGCCGCCGCAGCCGATCGGGGCGTTGCACACCCAGGCGTTGACCGTGCTGCCATTTTGCCGAATCATCAGGCGCAGTGCGATCAGCGTCGCCGCCGGGATCGAATTGATCTTCGCGAGGCGCGTGTTGCCGCCGGGCGTAACGTACAACAGGCCGCTCATGTCGGCGGGCAGGTCTTCATTCGGATCAGTCTGGCAGCGTGCATCGGTCACGTTCAAACAATAGTCGTAGGGCATGTACCACACGTCGCCCGTCTCACCGCCAAGGTAGAGACCGGTCGCGCCCAGCGCGGGTGAACCGTTGAGATCGTTACGGTCGGCCAGTTCAGGATCAGCGGGCGTGGTATCAAACGACCAGCGCCGCGTGCCATCGGCATTGAGCGCATAAAGCTTGCCGTTGCCATTCCCAAAGTAGATGATGTCATGCGATCCATCCGGCGTGCGGCCGATGACGGGCGACGAGCGGATCACGTCGCCGGTATCATATTTCCAGATCAACGAACCAGCGGGGCGCAGCGCGTACAACGTCCCATCGGCTGATCCGAAATAGATCGCGGTGGTGTTGCCTGCCTCATCGTGGGCCAGCGCCGCCGAAGCATAGATGTGATCGTTGGTCTTGAAGTGCCACTTCTCCGCGCCGGTGTGCGGATCGAGCGCGTAGAACATGCTGTCGAACGACGGGATGTACACCGTGCCGTCGGAACCGATGGCCGCCGATGCGGCGATGAAGCCCCATGTGCCGAACATCCACTGCTCCGTGCCATCGGGCTGCACGCCGCGCACGAAGAGATCGTTGGAGCCCCAGTAAATCATCCCGTCCTCGCCCAGCCCCGCGATCGACCAGTTGTTGCTGCCGGTGGGATACGTCCACTTCAGCGTGCCATCGGAATTCAACGCGTAGTAGTTGAAGTTGGTATTTCCTGCGAGGATTGTGCCATCATAGTTGAAGCCGATGTTGCCCTCGAACCAATTGTTGAAGCCTGCGCCTGGCGCGGAGCGCGCATCGAAGGTCCACACCACCCGATCGGCTTCACTCACCCCGTCGTCCGTGCGGATGTGATAGATGCGCCCGTCGCCGGAAGGAATCAGCACGGTGGGATGGCCGATCGCCGGATCGAGCCGCGGCAGCGCGCCCGCCGAATCGATGATCTCGCCCGTGGTGAAACGGAACTTCTCGGTGCCGTCGGGATTGAGCGCGTAGAAGTTGTGATCGGCCGAGCCGACGTAGATGACGCCGTGTTCATCGATGACGGGCGTGGAGAAGACGCCTTTGCCCGTGCGAAACGACCACGGTTGATCGCCGTGATAGATCGCGGGCAGCGGGCTATTCGCGGTGTTGCGCTCATCGCGGCGGAAGATGGGCCATGGAGAATTCTCCTGCACGGGAACTTCATAGCCGTAAGGTTGAGACGGCAAGCCGGCGGCCTGCACGACGTAGGCGACGACGTTGGACGCCAGCGCGAACAACGGAATCCGCCGCACGACGTAGACTGTGCCCCCGGTGTTAGCGACGGGCAACTTCACGACGATCTGTGTGTCCGACCACGACTCAATGTGCTCGATCACCAGCGCTTGATTGTCGAGGCGAAAGACGAGATAACTGCCGCCCTGCTCTGCGCCGAAGTGCTGCCCAGTGATGATCAGATCGCCGCCCTGACGGACCACCGGCACGCTAACGATGTGCGGCACGAGTTGGCCGTAGCCCCAATTGAGAAAGATCACGATGCCGAGCGCGGCCCAGAAAAAGGGTCGCGTGAAGAGCCATTTGAAAGCACGGATCAAACGTGAGCGGCGAATACGTTGGAAGCGAGGCGACATGGCACTCCTGGTGGAGTCGGGATGTACGGCGGAGATGATGATACCATGAAGTAGGGGCGAATGATCGCCGGGTCAGACAGTCGTCAGCAAACGGCCTGTCGTGCCGTCATCCACGCCCGGAAAAAGTGCGGTATAGTAGGCGCATTCGTTAAGGAGGCACACCATGATCGACATCGCCGACGTACCATCCGCCGTGACCACACCCGTCCCGCAAAAGCCGGCCAGGAAATCGCCGCCGGGCATTGGCGGCCTGATCAATCTCGCGCTGATGATCTGGATGATCTGGGATCTGCGCCACCGGAGCGACGAAGAGCTCAATGGCAAGCGCAAGCTATGGATGTTGGCGGCCTTCGCGCCCCCGATCGGCCCCATCGTCTACTTCATCTATCTCCGCAGGCGTCGCACTCACTCGGTCGAGATTCCACAGGAGATCGCCGCCTAACCGTGACGCCCTTCCTGTCAGGATGATGTGATCGGAGGTTGACCAGCCTATCCTCAGCGATAACACGCGGGCGGTAAGCTCGTGCCCGACAAAATCCTCGTGACCGAGGCTGGCCGCCTGGGATCCACCGCCGGGGCGGCCAGCCCCGGCCCGCTGCTCTGGTAAAACGGCGACCGATCAGACCTTCCCTCGGCGGTTGACGCTGTTCTGGTTCACGTCTACAATCGCAGCGCCGGGCCGACCGGGCCGGGCAAAAAAACAATCGGAGGGAAGGATGAAACGCCAGACTCTATTCGTTGTCGCCCTGGTGATGATCGCCGCCGCCCTGCTCGGCGCCTGCGACACCATCACCCCTCAGCAAGCCAAAGCTGTTGTCGCCACCTTTGAAGCCCTGCCAGCCCCGCAGCGCACGGCTGTCGTCGAAAAAGCCGCCGCCTATTTGAGCACACTTTCGGACGAACAGAAAGCCGAGATCAAGGCGAAAATGGAAGCCGCGCAAGCCGCGTATCTGAAGGCGAGAAATGATGGCGCGCCGCCGCCGCCCGCCGTTGCGTTTGCGGCGGCTCCGGCTGCTGCGCCCGCGGCGAAAAGCGCCCCGGCGGCCACGCCCATTCCCGCGCCGGTCATTCTCAGCTTCTTCGCCTCCGAACCGCGTCCCGAAGAGCGTTCGCAGGGTGTGGCGTTTTTCTTGAACTACGACACAGTGAATGCCACCCGCGTCGAGATTGCGGGCTTCGTCATGGACAATCCCGCCACGGGCCGCTGGCCGGTGTGGGGCAGCGATCGCAACTCCGTGCCCAACGAATGGGCCATCTGGGCGGCGAATGATGCGGCCTGGACCGATGCCTGGATGCGGATCGAATTCGACGCCGATCGCGGCAGCGCCTTCCAGCCGGTGACCGTCAACAATCGCAACGTCACGCTGTCGCTGCGCGATCCGCAGTACGTGGACGGCGACACGGTGGAACTGCGCGTCAACGGTCAGTCCTTCGGCAGCTTCGTGATGGACGGACGGGCCATTAGTTTCCCGCTGGTGCTCGTCGCCGGGCAGAACAATATTGACATCATCACGACCAGCGCCGGGGCGGTGCCGAACACCATTGTCGAAGCCACGCTCAGCAATGTGACGAGCGGCCCCCTCACCCAGGTTTCGCGGACCATGCAGCCGGGTCAGAGCGATACGTTGATCGTCACCGCGCCGTAAGGATCGCGGCCAACCACAAACCGATCGGCCTGTTTTCAAGCCGATCGGTTTTTTGATCCCAACGCCGTTCCTCGTGAAATTAATCCCAGCGTTGACTTTCGGTTGACAACGCGCTTATAATGAAAGCAGCCCAAGGGAGCGAAGACAGTCGCGCTGAAGTCTGGTAGTGGTGGGGGGGCGCGATGGCCATCTTTCGCAAGGGGCAGTCCCATAGCGCAGCAGTCGCGGCGGCCATGGTTATTGGCGGCGGCATCAGTGGAATGCGGGCTGCGCTCGACCTGGCGGATGCCGGGCTTAAGGTCTTCCTCGTCGAACAAACCCCCTGCCTTGGCGGACGCGTTGCCCAACTCGGTTTCATGTTTCCGCAGCACGATTGCGTGCTGTGCCGCGGCACACCTGATCACGGTTACGGCTGCACGCGGCCTTCCATTTCTCCCGCGTACATTCACCACAACCAGCATCCCAACATCGAGATTCTCACCAACACGCACGTGATCGGCGTGGAAGGTCAGGCCGGCGATTTCACGGTGTCGCTGCGCCAGGAGCCGCGCTACGTCGACGTCGAGCGCTGCATCGATTGCGGACGCTGCACCGAAGTCTGCCCGATCGAACTGCCCGACGATTATCAGCAGCGTCTCACCAAACGCAAGGCCGCCTACAAAGTCGCGCCGCGCGCCACGCCCGATGCCTACGTGATCGATCGCGGGCCGTACTGCGACGACTGCGGCAAGTGCGTCGAAGTCTGCCCCAGCCACGCGATCGATCTCAACGAACAGCCCCGCTTACTGACGATCGAAGTCGGCGCGATCATTTTGGCGCTCGGCTTCCAGGTTTACGATCCGACTCCATTGGCCGAACTCGGTTACGGGCGCTATCCCAACGTGTTGAGTGCGATGCAGTACGAACGATTGGCAAGCCGCTCCGGCCCGACCGAGGGGATCGTGATCCGCCGATCGGATCAACGCCAGCCCCGATCGATCGCCTGGCTCCAGTGCGTCGGCTCGCGCGATCAGACCAACACCTTCTGCTCGTCGATCTGCTGCATGTATGCCACCAAGGAAGCGATCCTCGCCAAGCAGCGATTAGGCAAAGAAATTGAATGCACGATCTTCATCATGGACGAGCGTGCCTTCAACAAAGAGTATCACACTTACTTCGCCAATGCGCGCGAAAAGCACGGCATCCGCTACGTGCGCTGCCGCGTCTCCAACGTGCGCGAAGACCCCGCCACGCGCGATCTCCTCTTGCAATATGCTGATGCGAACGGGCAGCGCCACGAAGAACGCTTTGAAACCGTGGTGCTGGCGACCGGCCTGCAGCCGCCGGATTCGGCGCAGCAGTTGGCCGAATTATTGAACATCCAACTCAATACCCACGGTTTCTGTGAAACCGATAAATTCGCGCCGCTCCAAACGACCCGCCCCGGTGTCTTTGTGTGCGGCGCGTTCTCGTCGCCGAAGGAGATCGTCGAGACCATCATCGACGCCAGCGGCGCGGCCGCCGAAGTGATGCGCCTGCTCAACGATCAACTCCGCACGCACGTCTACTCGCGCGAATGGCCATTCCTTTCCGCCGACGGCTTTCCGTCCGAACGCGATGTCTCGCGCGATGCGCCGCGCGTGGGCGTCTTCGCCTGCTCATGCGGATCGACGATCAGCGACGTAATCGATCTGCGGGCATTGATCCAACATGCGGCACAGTGGCCTAATGTGGTGGCGAGCGAAGTCGTAGACTTCGCGTGTTTCCCTGACACGATCGCGCAGCTGCAAAAGCGCATCGTCGATGCCAACCTTAACCACGTGGTGATTGCGGCGTGCAGCAATCGCACGCACGAAGCGCTGTTCCACCGCATGATGCGCCTGATGGGATTGAATCCGTATCTACTGGAACTCGTCAATCTGCGCGAGCAATGCGCGCGCGTTCACCAGCAGCAGCACGAACTCGCCAATCGCAAAGCGCAGGAGTTGGTGCGTGTGGCCGTGGGGCGGGTGTTGGCCGCGCAGCCCATTCACAAAGATAAGAACCTGTGCCAGCCGGCAGCGTTGGTCATCGGCGGCGGCGTGTCTGGTATGACAGCCGCGCTCGCCATCGCCGACAGCGGCTACGACGTGCACCTGGTTGAGCGCACCGAGATGCTGGGCGGGAATCTTAACAACTTGTATTACGTGGCCGAAGGTTACGATCCGCAGCGCTTGCTGCGTGATCTGGTCAATCGTGTGCGGGCGCATCGGCGCATCAACGTCCATACTCGCACGGAGATCACGCGGCACACCGGGCACGTGGGCAATTTCCGGGCAGAGTTGGAAACGCGCTATTCCGACGGCTCGCTCGATCAGTTCGCGATCGAGCACGGTGTGACGATCGTGGCGACCGGGGGCCGCGAAACGCGCGAGCATCATTGGCTCAACGTGCCGCGTGTGATCACACAGCGCGAACTCGAAGAGTTGATCGTGCATCACCCGGAGCAGATCGCCGCGCTGAAAGACGTGGTGATGATTCAGTGCGTGGTGCCGGACGGCATGCCGGAGTATTGCTCGCGCGTGTGCTGCACCAACACGATGAAGAACGCCATTCGCATTAAGCTGTTCAATCCGGCCTGCCACGTGAGCGTGCTGTACAAGAACATCGTGACCTACGGTTTCCGCGAAGAGTACTACACCGAGGCGCGGCGGCGTGGTGTGGTGTTCATCCGTTATACCGCTGATGAGCCGCCGCAGGTGGTTGCAGAGGGCGACGCGGCCGCGAGCGGCCGGGTTGTAGTGCGTGTGCGCGATCTCACGCTCGATCGCTCTCTGTCGCTGCCCGCCGATCTGGTGCCGTTGAGCATGACCATCGCACCGGCTGAAGGCACGCTCGAACTCGCCGAGATGCTGCGGGTGCCCATCACAGGCGAAGGCTTCTTCAAAGACGCGCAGTTGAAGCTCCGTCCGATGGACTTCATGCGCGAGGGCATTTTCCTCGCCGGCATGGCGCACTATCCCAAGTTCACCGAGGAAAGCATCAGTCATGCGCTGGCGGCTGCGGCACGAGCGTTAACGCTGTTGTCACAAGGCTCATTGTTTATGGGCGGCGTCGTGGCCGTCGTCGATCCGCAGAAGTGCGTCGGTTGCCTGACCTGCACGCGCACCTGTCCCTTCGCCATTCCGCAGATCATCGAGCAAGAAGGCCGATCGGGGGTGGGCGGTCTCGGCGGCGCGGCGTATATCGATCCGGCGCAGTGCCAGGGCTGCGGCACCTGCACGGGCGAATGTCCCGCCAACGCAATTCAGTTGATCAACTACACGGACGAGCAAATGATCTTGAAGACGATTGGGGGACTCGGAAGTTGGGCAGCATAGTGCGTGTTGCGTGGTATAGAGGTGAGCTTGCGACCGTCATTGCGAGCATCTTTTCGCGAAGCAATCTCGATCTCGGATTAGCCGGGGATTGCTTCGTCGCTGAGAAGCGCTCCTCGCAATGACGCCGACCGACAATGTGCTCCCTGCAACACGCACCACGCAACACGTTCCAATGAGCAACATGACATCGCAAAAAGTCTACACCTTTGAACCCGAAATCACCGCCTTCTACTGCATCTACTGCGGTTACATGGCGGCGGACACGGCCGGCGCGCTGGAGATTCAATATCCGGCCAACGTGAAGTTCGTGCGGATGCCGTGCACGGGCAAGACCGACGTGCGCTATCTGCTCGAAGCGTTCGAGCAAGGCGCGGATGGCGTGTACATCGTCGCGTGCCCCATCGGCAACTGTCATCATGTGCGCGGCAACGAGCGCGGCTGGGAACGTCTGAAGCGCGCCAAGAAGATTCTGGACGAGATCGGCGTGGGCGGTGAACGGCTGGACATCTTCTTCATGTCCGGCAGCCAGGCGCTGGCCTTTGCGAATGCGGCGAAGACGATGACGGAGCGGATCCGCGAGTTGGGGCCGAATCCGTTGAAGGGAAATGGAGAAGTCCGAACTCGGAATGCGGAACAAGAAGCAGAAGAAGACGAGAGTTTTCGCGGGAGACGTTGATTGCGCTACGGAAGGATATGAAAGGTCTTCTTTCCCGGCAGGCGATATACCGAGAAGCCACGCCGGTCGAGCGTAAAGACCTGGTTCGTCTGCAAGTCTTCGCCCAGCGCCACCAGCGTGGCGTCGGCGAAATCCATCGGCACGTCATGGTATTTCTTCATCAAGGCAGCGACACGTTGCAAACTTTGTGGAGAGGAGGGAATCAACACGAACGCGCCGCGCAACAGGAATTCAAGGCAAACTTGCTGCGCCGGCCACGCCGGTCCGACCAGATACAGCGTCTCGGTCAACACCGCTTCGGTGGTGACGATCGGCCCCGACCAGTTTTCCAGCACGGCCACGCAGGCAGCATGACGCGTTTCGCTGCGATCGACCAGGGCCACGAAGGCGCCGGTATCGAGCAGCAGTTCAGCGGCCATCGCGCACACGCTTCAGCAGGTATTCGCGATGACGCTGGCCCAGATCGGGCACGCCGCTCTCGACGCGACCTAATAGATCGCGTACTTGCTCGATGGGGCGCGTCTCGACCTGAGTGCTTAAGAACTGTTCGAGCGCCAGGCGTACCACGTCCGATCGCTTGCGCGCCAGGCGCTTCGCGGCCAGATCGAGCCGCTCAGATAGATCGGCGGATAAACGGAGGGTCAATTGATGTTCCATGGGTTGTGCTCCTTTGCATTCCATTGTAATGCAAGGCAGTGCGGACGTCAAACGCATTCGTTACTTGTTACTCATTACTCGTTATCGCCAATGAGCTAACATGACCCAAGCCAACGGCCCCTCAACGAATAAGCCACCCATCGGCGCCGTCATGGTGGTCGGCGGCGGCATCGCTGGGATGCAATCCGCGCTCGATTTAGCCGATCAGGGTTTTAAGGTGTACCTCGTCGAAGCTCAATCGGCTATCGGTGGACACATGGCGCAGCTCGACAAGACCTTCCCCACCAACGACTGCGCCATGTGCACCATTTCGCCGCGCCTCGTCGAAGTTGGCCGCCATCCCAATATCACGCTGCTGACCGACAGCGAAGTGATCGACGTGCAAGGCCACGCGGGCGACTTCAACGTGCGCGTGAGGCACAACCCGCGCTACATCGACGTGGAGAAATGCGTGGGCTGCGGCGATTGCGAAAAGGTCTGTCTCGTCATCATTCCCGATACGTTCAACGAAGGACTCTCCAAACGCCACGCTGCTTTCAAACTCTATCCGCAGGCCGTGCCCAACGCTTACGCCATCGCCAAGCGCGGCATCGCGCCGTGCCGTGATGCCTGCCCCGCCGGTCAACGCGCGCAGGGTTACATCGCGCTGATCCGCGAAGGCCGCTGGCACGACGCCCTGCGCGTCATCAAGATGGACAATCCGTTTCCCGGCATCTGCGGGCGGATCTGCAATCATCGCTGCGAGACGGCGTGCAATCGCGGA
The DNA here is from genome assembly GCA_964398185.1 of uncultured Anaerolineae bacterium. GTDB lineage: Bacteria > Chloroflexota > Anaerolineae > Fen-1058 > Fen-1058 > Fen-1058. Next base: position 23,219 of record CAYNML010000049.1, read on the forward strand.
CAGGTTGACGAACCGATCAACATCCGCGCGCTCAAACGCTTCGTGACCGATAAAGTCTACGCGGAGCCACGCCAACCGATCGATCCTCTCCCTCGACGGTTCGATCAGCGTGTGGCGATCATCGGCGCGGGGCCGTGCGGCTTGACGGCAGCACAAGACCTCGTGCGCGCGGGCTTTGGCGTCACCGTCTTCGAAGCGATGCCGGTCGCGGGCGGCATGTTGCGCCTCGGCGTGCCGGAGTACCGCCTGCCGACGAACATCATCGAGCGCGAAGTGCAGGACATCGTCGATCTCGGCGTCGATCTGCGCTTGAATCATCGCATCGACAATCTCGACGACATTTTCAATGAGGGCTTCGACGCCGTGCTGATCGCCGTCGGCGCGCACGAGGGCATTCGCCTGCCGATCCCCGGTGCAAATCTGGAAGGCGTCATCATTAACACGCATTTCTTGCGAGATGTGAGACTTGGACGATATAAGGATGAAGGCGGAAGGATGAAGGCGGAAGAAGAAACAACTGATGCTCCATCCTTCACACCTGCACTTGCGCTGCGCGCCCGCGCAGGTGCAAGTGTCCCTCATCCTTCATCCTTGGGCCAACGAGTTGTTGTGCTGGGCGGCGGCAACGTCGCCATCGACTGCGCGCGCAGTGCGGTGCGCCTCGGGCGTCACGTCGAGATGGCTTGCCTCGAAGGCGGCGAAAAAATTCCAGCGCATCCGTGGGAGGTGCAGGCCGCGCGCGAAGAAGGCATCGTCCTGCACGAAGGCCGCACGTTCGAGCGCATCCTCAGCGATGAACATGGTCACGTGCGCGGCGTCGAGTGCATGCGCGTGGCTTCGTTTAGCTTCGATGAGTCGGGGCGCTTGAACGTCGAGAAGGTGCCGAACTCGACGCACGTGATTGAATGCGATACCGTGATCTTCTCGGTGGGGCAGCGCGCGGGTCTCGCGTTCATCCCCGATGATGCCGGCGTGGGCCTGACCGGTCGCAAGTTGATCGCAGTGAATCCCAACACGCTGGCCGCGACGCGCGAGGGAGTGTTCGCTGCGGGCGATAGTGTTTCGGGCACGGCGTTCGTAATCGAAGCCGTGGCCAGCGGCCATACCGCCGCCCGATCGATCATCCGCTATTTACAGGGCGAGCACCTCGAGCCGCCGCCCAAACCCGAATTGCCCGTCGTGAAGTTGACGCGCGAGGAGATCGACGCTCGCATCGCGCGCGGCGAGATCAAACGCCAGCCGCGCGTCCCCCTGCCCGAACTGCCGGTCGCGCAGCGCATCGATAACTTCGTCGAGGTCGAAGGGGGCTACGATGATCAATCGGCGCAGCAGGAAGCCGCCCGCTGCCTGGCCTGCGGCATCTGCTCGGAGTGCATGAGCTGCACGTTCGCGTGCGGCGTCAATGCGATCGATCACAACATGGTGGCGCGTGACGAATCAGTGCGCGTGGGAGCCATCGTGCTCGCGCCCGGTTATCAAGCCTATCGCGCCGAGTTGTCGGAAGAGTATGGCCTGGGTCGTTACCCGAACGTCGTCACGTCGCTGCAATTCGAGCGCTTGTTGTCGGCGTCGGGACCAACGTTGGGGCGCGTGCAGCGCCCATCGGATGGCCGAAGCGCGCAGAAGATCGCGTTCCTGCAATGCGTGGGCAGCCGCGACCAATCGCACGATTACTGCTCGTCGGTGTGCTGCATGTACGCGGCCAAGCAAGCGATCATGGCGGTCGAGCACGCGAAGGCCGAAACGCATAACGGGCCGTTGCAGTGCCGCGTGTTCTTCATGGATACGCGCGCCTACAGCAAAGGTTACGAGGAATATTATCGCCGCGCGGAGAAGAAGTATGGCGTGCAGTACACGCGCTGCCGCATCAGCGATTTGCGCGAAGACCCGGTGACGCATAACCTCATTTTGCATTATCAGTCGGACACTCGTCATTGCGAGCGCTTTTTGCGAAGCAATCTCAGCGCCGATCAAATGGGGATTGCTTCGTCGCTGGAAAGCGCTCACTTGCCCCGCGCTTCTCAGCGGGGTCGCCATGACGCCCTTATCGAAGAGCACTTCGATCTCGTCGTACTATCTGTCGGCATGGAGATTTCGCCCAAGGTGCGCGAGTTGGGTCAACGCCTCGGCATCGAACTCGACGACTACGGCTTCTGCCACACCGTGCAGTTCAATCCGCTCGAGACAAGCCGCGCGGGCATCTATGCCGTGGGGCCGTTCCGCGAACCGAAGGATATCCCCGAATCGATCGTGGAAGCCAGCGGCGCGGCAGCGGCCGCAGCCGCGCGCTTGAGCGAATCACGCTTCACATTGACGACGCGCCAGGAATATCCGCCGGAGCGCGATGTGCGGCAGGAAGAGCCGCGCGTGGGCGTGTTCGTGTGCCACTGCGGATCGAACATCGGCGGCTTCCTCGATGTACCCGATGTGGCCGAATACGCGAAGACTTTGCCCCACGTTGTGCATGCCGAAAGCAATTTGTACACCTGCTCGCAGGACAGCATCAAGCACATCATCGAACGCGTGAAGGAACTCCATCTCAATCGTGTGGTGGTGGCGTCGTGCACGCCGCGCACGCACGAGCCGTTGTTCCAGGATGCGCTTCGGCAAGCCGGGTTGAATCCGTACCTGTTCGAGATGGCGAACATTCGCAATCAATGCTCGTGGGTGCATCCGGGCGATTGGGACGGCGCCACGGCGAAGGCGAAGACGCTGGTGCGCATGGCGGCGGCGCGCGCGGCGGAATTGGAGCCGTTATGGTCTTCGAAAGCGCCGATTCAGCACGCGGCGTTGATCATCGGCGGCGGGGCGGCAGGCATGAATGCCGCGCTGTCGCTGGCCGATCAAGGCTTCCCCGTGCATCTGATCGAGAAAAGCGATCAACTCGGCGGCAATCTGCGCAATCTGCATTACTTGATCGACACAGAGCGCAGCCCGCAGGATTATCTCGCGGAATTGATCGGACGTGTATCACAGCATCCATTGATCACCACCTACCTGCAAACGGAGTTGATCCAGACCGGCGGGTTCAAGGGCAACTTCACGAGCAAGGTGCAAGATGCAAGTGGTAGGCTGCAAGAGGTGCAGCATGGTGTGACGATTGTCGCGATTGGCGGCACGGAGTACAAAGGCCATGAGTATTGCTACGGCAAGCATCCAGGCATCATGACCCAATTGGAGTTTGAAGGACTTCTCAACGATATGGCAGCGTCACAGGGCACTGCGCCGCATGTGTTGCGAGGAGCGCACCCTGAGCGGAGCGCAGCGGCGTCGAAGGGCGCGACGAAGCAATCTCAATCGCAACCCACAGGAGATTGCTTCGCACAAAGCGCTCGCAATGACGTGGCCTCGGTGGTCATGATCCAGTGTGTCGGCCCGGGCGAAAAATTCTGCGCGCGAGTGTGCTGCTCGACCGCGCTCAAGAACGCGCTGAAGATCAAGGAATTCAATCCGCAGGCCGAGGTGACGATCCTCTATCGCGACATTCGCACCTACGGCTTCAAGGAACGCCTGTACACCGCAGCGCGGCGCGCGGGTGTGCGCTTCATCCGTTTTGATTTCGATCACAAGCCAACCGTCGAGATCAGCAGCGACAAATCTGAAATCCAAAATCCAAAATCTAAAATCGTCGTTCGTGTTCACGATCCGATCCTCTACCGCGATCTTGAACTGCATCCTGATCTGTTGGTGCTCAGCACGCCGATCGTGCCGCAGAAGGACGCGCACGAGTTATCCACCCGGCTGAAAGTGCCGCTCGACGCCGACGGCTTCTTCCTCGAAGCGCATCCCAAGCTGCGACCGGTGGACTTCGCGTCAGATGGTTTATTCATGGCGGGCGTGGCGCACTATCCCAAGTTCCTCGACGAGACGATCGCGCAGGCGCAGGCGGCCGCGGCGCGCGCGGCAATCATCCTCTCGCAAGAGAGCGTGCTGACCAATGCGCGCGTGGCCGTGGTCGATAACACGAAATGCGTGGGCTGCCTGACCTGCGTGCGCGCGTGTCCGTATGATGTGCCCAAGATCAAGATGAACTTCACGGGCGTGGGCAACATCCTTGGAGCAGCGTACATCGAACCGGCGATGTGCCAGGGCTGCGGCACCTGCGCCGCCGAATGCCCGGCTCAAGCGATCCAGTTGATGCACTGTCGGGATGCCGAAATGCTGCCCAAGATCGATGCGTTGTTTAGTCGGGTGGTCGAACAGTCTCATAGTCATGTAGTCGAATCGGAGGCGCAGGATTGCGTGCCCATCAGACTGTTCGACTAGATGACCACGTGACTACAGGGCTGACTACAGGACTATCTGACTACATGACTAACGACTTTGAACCTAACATCATCGCCTTCTGCTGCCACTACTGCGCTTACGCCGCCGCCGATCTGGCCGGATCGCTGCGCCTGGAATATCCAACTGCGATCAAGATCGTGGAACTGCCCTGCACCGGCAAGCTGGATGTGCTGTACGTACTGCGGGCTTTCGAGGACGGCGCCGACGGCGTGCTGGTGGCGGGCTGCCTGGAAGGCGAATGCCATTACCTGGAAGGTAATCTCAACGCGCGGCGGCGGGTGGCATACGTACAGGATGTGCTGCGCAGCATCGGATTGGAACCCGAGCGCGTGCAGATGTTCAATCTGTCCTCGGCGATGGGCGGACGATTTTCCGAAGCGGCGAAAGAGATGACGGAGAAGATTGAGGAGCTGGGTGTGAATCCGTTGAGGAAAGTGACGAGTGCTGAGTAACGAATGACGAGTAATGAGTAATGAGCGCAATCCTGCATTGCGCATCCTGCGTCATGCTACTTGCAGCATTGATTGGAGGTCGAACATGATCGTGGCCGAACAGAAACCCCTGGCAGAAATCAAGACGCTGGTGGCCGACGCCAAGAAGGTGCTGGTGGTCGGGTGCGGCACGTGCGTGACGGTGTGCTTCGCAGGCGGGACGCGTGAAGCGGCGATTACCGCCTCGTCGCTGCGTATGGCGTCGAAGCTGGACGGTGCGCCCAAGGACGTGACCGACGTGACGGTGCAGCGCCAGTGCGAGTGGGAATACCTCGACGAGATCGCGCAGCAAGTCGGCGAGGTGGATGTCGTCCTCTCGCTGGGCTGCGGCATCGGCGTGCAGGCCATGGCCGAGCATTTCCCCAAGGCCTGGATTGTGCCCGGTCTCAACACCAGCTTCCTGGGTTTGCCGCTGGAGCAAGGGGTGTGGGTCGAGCGCTGCGCCGCGTGCGGCGATTGCATCCTGGGCCTGACCGGCGGCATCTGCCCCATCGCGCGCTGTTCCAAGAGCCTGCTCAACGGACCGTGCGGCGGATCGGAGAACGGGCACTGCGAGATCAACGCCGACGTGCCGTGCGCATGGCAGCTGATCTACGATCGCTTGTCGAGCATGGGCAAACTCGATCGGCTGCTGGAGATCCAGCCGCCCAAGAACTGGCGCACCTCGCGCGATGGCGGCCCGCGCAAAATCGTTCGGCCCGACCTGCGCTTGGCGTCGGAAGAGGAATAGCGAGACTTGCGTCATTGCGAGGAGCATCCTGAGCGGAAACCGACGCAGTTTGCCGGTTGAAGTCGAAGGATGCGAGTGCGCAGCCTCCCTGTGGGACGAAGCAATCTCCGCCCGGTGTAGGAGATTGCTTCGCACGCCTTGCCCGCCGCTTTGCGGCGGAGGCGCGCTAGGCGAAAAGCGCTCGCAATGACAGCGCAGGAATGTTAGGAGAAATGACTATGACCCCACAACCTAATGGCAACGGCTATCTGTCTGGATCGAACCTGGAGAAGGTACTGAAGAACGGCCACTTTGCCGTTACGGGCGAGCTCGGTCCGCCGCAAAACGCCGACGGCGACGTCATCCGCAAGAAAGCCCAGCTGCTCAAGGGCAACGTCGATGCGGTGAACCTCACCGACAACCAGACGGCCATCGTGCGCATGTCGAGCATTGGCGCAGGGACAATCGTGGTGCAGGAAGGGCTGGAGCCCATCATCCAGATGACGTGCCGCGATCGCAATCGCCTCGCGATGCAGAGCGATCTGCTCGGCGCGTACGCGTTGGGCATGCGCAATTTGCTGTGCCTGTCGGGCGATCATCAAACGTTCGGCAACCATCCCACCGCCAAGAACGTCTTCGACATGGACTCGATCCAGATGGTGCAGATGGTGACAGGGATGCGCGATTTGAAGGTCTTTCAGTGCGGCGAAGCGTTCAAGGGCCAGGAACCGCGCTTCTTCGTCGGCGCGGCCGAGTCGCCCTTTGCCAACCCGATCGAGTTTCGCCCGTATCGACTGGGCAAGAAAGTCAAGGCTGGCGCAAACTTCATCCAGACGCAGTTGATCTACGACATCGAAGCGTTCAAGACCTTCATGGCGAAGGTGCGCGAACTGGGTCTGCACGAAAAGGTCTTCATCCTCGCGGGAGTCGGCCCGCTGAAAAGCCCCACGATGGCGCGTTACATGAAAGACAACGTGCCGGGCCTGCGGATTCCCGATCAGCTGATCGGGCGGATGGAGGCCGCCGGTGCGCCGTGGGCGGGCAAGTCCAAGGATGAATTGACGAAGGAAGACAAGAAGGCCCGATCGGCTGCCTGGCAAAAAGAAGGCATCCAGATCTGCATTGAATTGATCCAGCAGATTCGCGCGATCGAAGGCGTGGCTGGGGTGCACATCATGGCGATCGAGTGGGAAGACGCCGTCAAGCCGATCGTGGAAGGCGCGGGCTTGCTGCCCCGGCCGATTATTGCGTAATGCGTAAAACGTAATGCGTAAAGCGAATACACGATCTTCACGTTTTGCGTTTCACGTTTCACGTTTTACGTTTCACGCTTTAGTTGGGGAGGCCCGTATGAGTGAAGCAACGCCCATCAATTCCGATCTGGCTCGCCGCGTGCAAGATGAAACCGGGCAGAACGTCTATCTATGCTACCAGTGCGTCAAGTGCACCAGCGGCTGCCCGGTGGCGGAGTTCTTTGACTGGCAGCCGAATCAGATCATGCGCGCCTTGCAATTGGGACAGGCAGACATCGCGCTGCATTCGCAAACGCCGTGGCTGTGCGCCTCGTGCCAGACCTGCACCACACGCTGCCCGCAGGGACTGGACATCACGGCGATCATGGAGTTCCTCACGCGGGAAGCGAAGGCGCGCGACATCAAGCCGCAGGTGCCCGAGGTCAACATCTTCAACGAAGCGTTCCTGCGCGAAGTGAGGTTGTGGGGCCGCGCCTACGAACTGGGCTTGATGGCCGAGATGAAACTGCGCACGCGCAACATCATGGGCGATATGGACCTGGGCCTGAAGATGCTGCGCAAGAATAAAATGCCGTTCCTGCCGCATCCCACGCGCCCGCCGCACAACGTGAAGCCGGTCAGCGGCGCGGCGAATGCCGTGGCCTACTATCCGGGTTGCTCGCTGCATTCGACCGCGACGGAGTTCAATGAATCGACCAAAGCGGTGTGTGAAGCGCTCGATCTGAAATTGATCGAGCCGCGCGGCTGGATCTGCTGTGGCAGTTCCGCCGCGCATCGCGCCGATCCCGATGCAGCGCTGCGGCTGCCCATAGAGAATCTGGCCATCATCGAGCAAAGCGGCTTCGACGAAGTAACCATGCCGTGCGCCGCGTGCTTCAATCGCCACAAGGCCGCGCAGCACGAGATTCGGCATGATGCGCAGCGCAAGACCGAAATTGATCAAGCGATCGGTTATGAGTATCACGACACGGTGAAGGTCACGACGTTAATCGAAGCGATCCTCAAGCACGTCGGGACCGAGAAGATTTTTGAGAAAGTGGAGCGACCGTTGAAGGGCCTGCGCGTAGTGTGCTACTACGGCTGCCTGCTCACGCGACCGCCGCAAGTCACTGAAGCGCAGCATCCTGAAAATCCGACGGATATGGATCAACTCTTGCGCGCGGCCGGCGCAGAAGTGATCGACTGGTCCTACAAGACTTCGTGCTGCGGCGCGGCGCATTCACTGACCCGGCCAGACATCGTGTTGAAATTGAGCAGTGAATTGATCACGCACGCGCGCGAAGCGGGCGCCGATGCCATCGCCGTGGCCTGCCCGCTGTGTCACACCAATCTCGACGCGCGTCAGTTCCAGATGAAGTTGCCAGAACCCTTGCCGGTTTTGTATTTTACACAGTTGCTGGCGATTGCCCTGGGCGTACCCGAGCGAGCCGCGTTGAACAAGAACCTGATCGATCCGCAGCCTGTCCTGCGGGATAAGGGGGTGCTCGATGTATACGAGCGTACCCCTCGGCCCCTCAACACGCCTTAAGCCGGGGGAAAACACAACGATCGGGCGTGATCAACCTGCCGTCATCACGCGCGCGCAGCCAGGCACGATCCCACCACAAGATGGGGACGTCGTCGATCTGATCGAGGCCCTGCAGCAGGCGTGGCGATCGATCTGCGTCGTCTACGACGTCAACGCCGAACTGCCGGAGACACCGTGCCTTTTCGAGGGTATCGATCTGCGCCTGCCCAAGCAAGCCGCCGAGACGATCGTCGCCAACATGCTGTTGAGTGCGATGGAGGAAGTGGGACGGTTCTCGCCGGCCTACAAACAGCCGATCGGCCTGATTCACGTGCGCGATCGATCTACCAACCGATCGAGCTGGCTGCTCTCGCCGGAAACGCGTGAACGCTGGCAGAACGTGCTTCATCCGCTGGCGCTGGCGCTCGAAAGAAATCGAGGCTTGTTGCTCGCCGCCGATGTGCTGGGCGAATTGGTGAAGAACAATCCGTGCGATGAATCGCGTGTGATGGCCTGCTGTCTGTGCGTGCCGCCGCGTGTGATTTTGATCAATCGCGCCGTGTTGGGCAATGCCAACATCGTGTGCGAGACGTGCCAGGAGCCCTTCCACCTGATCGATGCGCCGGACGAAGGTGATGACGCATTCTGAGTTTCTGTTTGCCCTCTGACGCAAACGACCGGCCTCACACATGAAGCCGGTCGTTTCCTTTTGCTGTTTTCAGGCGGAGTGCTCAAGTCCGATCGGGTTCCGGAAAATCTTCCGGGTTCAACTCAATGCGCGTCATTTGATTGAGTGTGAAGATCAGCATCTCGCGCAGCGAATAGCGATCGCGCACGGTGTGAGAAAGTTGATCTTCCAGGATCAGCGACACAAACCCATGAATGACGCTCCACACGCTGACCACCACGAGATCGGTCGGGCCGCGCTTGAGAATCTTCGCCGCCTGACAGGCTTCCACAATCTGCACGAGCAGTGCGAAGCTCTGCTGCGCCATCTCGACGAAGGCCGGATAGTCCTTTTCCTTCTCGACCACGCCCGACAACGTAATCTTGAAATGATCGGTATCATGCAAGGCGAATTGAACATAGGCCCAGGCGCCCTCGACGAGTTGCCGCGCCGGATCTGCCTGATAGCGCTGCACCACAACAGCCAGCGAGTCATACAGCCGCCGATAACCATCCGTAGCGATGGCCGCGATCAACGCTTGCTTGTCGGCAAAGTGCGCGTAGGGGGCCGTGTGACTGACACCCGCTTTCTGCGCCACCTTGCGCAGGCTCAGCCCGTTGACGCCGTCTTTCGACAGGATGTTGGCGCCCGCTTCAATGAGCGCGTTCTTTAAGTCGCCGTGGTGGTAGCTCTTTTTTCTGGGCATGGCCGCTGTCTCAAATTCAATCTTGACACTGGTAAGATTATGCACTAGAATCTGACCGGTGTCAAGATTAACCTCACCCCCGTCCCCTCTCCTACTGAAAGGAGAGGGGAGAAGGCAGCGATGCATGAACCAGTATCAACCCATCAAGCAGCAAATCGTCGCCACCGCGCAGCACCTCGTCGAAAAAGGCTATCTCATGGCGACGGGTGGCAACCTCTCCATTCGCATTCTCGGACAACCGGCCTTCGCCGTTACACCGTCCAACTATGACTACGGCAAAATGACGCCCGACGATGTGTGCGTGCTCGATCTCGATCTGAACGTTATCGAAGGTGAACGGAGACCGTCGGTGGAGAGCGCGCTGCACGCCGGCGTCTACGCCACCCGCGCTGATGTAAACGCTGTCGTCCACACGCATCAAGTCTACGCCAGCACGCTGGCGCTGATCAATAAGCCGATTCCCGCGCTGTTCGACGAACAGGTGCGCTTCCTCGGTCGATCGGTCGAGATTATCCCGTATGCCCCATCGGGTACCGGCTTCTTGAAGAACGCCATCGTCAAGCACATCAAGAATCACCACAACGCTTACATCATGAAGAATCACGGCGCACTGTGTTTCGGTCCCGATGTGGAACGCGCCGCGCACAACGTCGAGATTCTGGAGAAGTGCGCCATCGCTTACCTGCTGGCGCTGTGTACCGAGCAAAAAATCTCGAAGATCCCCCTGCCCATCCGCGAGATTGCCTTCGCTAAACTGCGTAAAGATCAAAAGAAGGCGGAGCGCGGCGAGATCAGCACGAGCGGGGAGTAAAACGTAATCCGCAAAACGGAAACACTGCCTTACGCTTTACGTTTCACGTTTTACGCAGCAAGGAACCATCATGTCCACCCCACAATATGGCATCACCGAATACCCCAACTACGACGAGGTCATGGCACGTCTGAAAGAACTGACCAGGCAGCCGATCAGACCCATCAAGCGCGATCGGATGCAGGAGTTCTTGAACTACTTCGACACGAAGTGCGCCAAGTCGAAGGCGCTGATCGAAGAGGCCAAGCAGATCATTCCCGGCGGCGTGCAGCACAACCTGGCGTTCAACTATCCCTTCCCGCTGGCGATCGAAAAAGCGCGCGGCGCGTACATGTGGGACGTGGACGGCAACCAGTACATCGACTTTCTGCAGGCGGGCGGCCCGACCGTGCTCGGCAGCAACTACGCGCCGGTGCGTGAGAAGGTTTTTGAACTGCTGCAAGATTGTGGGCCGGTGACGGGCCTGTTCCACGAATATGAGTTGAAGTTGGCGCAGTTGATTCAACGCTACATGCCGTCGATTGAGATGTTCCGCATGTTGGGTTCCGGCACCGAAAGTGTGATGGCCGCCATCCGCGCGGCGCGCACCTTCACCGGCAAGAAGAAAGTGATCAAGGTCGGCGGCGCGTACCACGGCTGGAGCGATCAGATGGTGTATGGTCTGCACATCCCCGGCACGGGCCGCCGCGAAGCCACCGGCATCCCACGCGGCGCGAGCCAACACACGCAGGAAGTGTTCCCCAACGATCTGAGCGCGCTCCGGCGGCTGCTGATGCTCAATCGGGTGCGGGGCGGAACCGCCGCGGTGATCGTCGAACCGGTGGGGCCGGAGAGCGGCACACGCCCGGTGCCTTTCGATTACAATCAGAAGGTCCGTGAATTGTGCGATGAATTCGGCGCGCTGTTGATCTTCGACGAAGTGGTGACGGGCTTCCGGTTGGGCATGGGCGGCGCGCAGGGCTACTTCAACGTCAAGCCCGATCTGACCATCTTCGGCAAGTGTGTGACCGGCGGTTATCCGATGGCCGGCGGCGTGGGCGGGCGGCGCGATGTGATCATGCGCTTTGCGGCGGGCATCGGCGGCACCGGCGAGCGCGCCTACATCGGCGGCACGTTGAGTGCGAATCCGTTGTCATGCGTGGCGGGCTACACTGCCCTGCTCGAAATGGAGCGCACCAACGCGCCCGTCATCGCAGGCCGCGCGGGCGATCGACTCACGCAGGGCTTGCAGCACATCATCGAGAAATATCACCTGCCGTTCGTCGCGTTCAATCAAGGCTCGATCGTGCATCTGGAGACTTCGGGCGTGATGCTGCTGGATATGAAGAACCCCATCAAGTTGCTGCGCGAACTGAAGCCGCGCAAACACATGATCGAAGAGATGGGCGCGGCCTACATGGCGGCGGGACTCATCACACTGGCGGGCAGCCGCATGTACACCAGCCTGGCCGATACCGACGACGTGATCGACGAAGCGCTCAATCGATTTGAGATTGTGTTATCGAGTGTGGAAGGTGTGAAGTAGAACCGTCATTGCGAGCCGCAGCAGTATCGCAGCGAAGCAATCTCCTGCTCGACGCGAAGATTGCTTCGTCGCGGTAAGCGCTCACCCGCCCCGCGCCTCTCAGCGGGGTCGCAATGACGGCAACAAAAGGACATGGCATGAACCAGTCAGCCGCCAATGTCATCCTCGCTGTTGATCTGGGCACGTCTGGCATGAAGGTGGCGTTGATCACCGCGCACGGCCAGGTGCTGGGCTGGTCCTCTCATCCGATCGGTTTGCATCTCACGCCCGACGGGGGCGCAGAGCAGTCGCCAGAAGAGTGGTGGCAGGCCTTTCTGTACACGTCCAAACGCTTGATCGCCCGCAACCTCGCGCCGCGAGATGCGATCCAGGCGATCTGCTGCTCGACGCAGGGCGAGGGCACCGTGCCGGTCGATCACGATGGCAACGCGCTGATGAATTGCATCCTGTGGATGGACATGCGCGGCGCGCCATACGTGCAGCGGCAGGCGCGCGGCCTGATCAATGTGGCGGGCGCGGACGTCATGAAGTTGCTGCGCTGGATTCGCCTGACGGGCGGCATGCCGTCGCTGACAGGCAAGGACCCGGCGGCGCACATGCTGCTGGTGCGCGAGAAATTTCCGCAGGTGTACGCGCGCACCTACAAATTCCTCAACGTCCTCGATTACCTGAACCTGCGCCTGACGGGCCGTTTCACCGCCACGTTCGATTCGATCCTCACGTCGTGGGTGACGGACAACCGCAACCCGAATGACATTCGCTACAACAAGATACTGCTTCAGACCAGCGGCATCGACGCCGATAAGTTCCCCGAAATCGTCTCGTGCACCACGGTGTTGGGCAATGTGAAATCGGAAGTAGCAAAAGCATTGGGCTTGTCAACCGACGTGAAGGTGATCGCCGGGGCGATCGATAACACCGCCGCCGCCGTCGGATCGGGCGCGGTGGCGGATTTCATGCCGCACATCTATCTCGGCACCTCGTCGTGGCTGGCCGCGCATGTGCCGCTCAAAAAGACGGACATCTCGTCATCGCTGGCGTCGGTGCCGTGCGCGGTGCCCGATCGCTATTTGCTGACGGCGCTGCAAGCCACGGCGGGCGGCAACCTGAATTTCCTGCGTGACAACATCCTGTACCACAAGGATGAACTGCTGCAAGAAGCACATGTGCCTGACGTGTTCAAAATTATGGATCAGATCGCGGGGCGAGTGCCGGCAGGCAGTCATGGTGTGATTTACACGCCGTGGATCTGGGGCGAGCGCGCCCCGGTGGAAGATCGCAATTTGCGCGCGGGGCTGTATAACATCTCGCTGAACAACAACCGCGAAGACATCATCCGCGCGTTTCTGGAAGGCGTGGCCTTCAACACGCGCTGGCTGCTGAAGCCCGTCGAGAGGTTCATGGGCCGCACAGTCAAGCAAATCAATCTGGCGGGCGGCGGCGGCAACTCCGATGTGTGGTGCCAGATTTTCGCCGACGTGATGAACGTGGAAGTGCGGCAGGTGCAGGATCCGATTCAGGCCAATGCGCGCGGCGCGGCTTTCATCGCCGGGGTCGGGCTGGGCGCGATCGGGTTTGGAGATGTGCCGCAGCTGGTTGCATTCAAGCGCGTGTATCAGCCCATGCCGCAGCATCGTGCCGTGTATGATGATCGCTATGAAATATTCGTGGAGATTTACCAACAAATGAAGAGCGTGTATCGGAAGCTCAATGACTCCGGGAGAAACTCATGACCGATAAGACGTTTCGGCTGTACGGCTATCGCTGGGTGGTGTTGGGCGTCTTCATGTTCATCAACCTCACCATCCAGATGTTGTGGATCGCCTACGCGCCCATCACCGGCCCGGCGGCGCAGTTCTACGGTGTCAGCGATCTGGAGATCGGCCTGCTGGCGATGACGTTCATGATCGCCTTCATTCCGCTGTCGATTCCCGCTTCAGGGGCCGGCGTACCTTCGAGAGTTGATGGCCGCCGGGTATCCGGTGATCTTCATCGGATCGGGTGAAGACGGCCCGACGATCGTCGCCACCAACGTGGGCGGCATCCGCGCGGCGATATTGAACCAAACAAAACCGAGAGAGGCCGCTGGCCGCACCCAGCCTCTCTCGCTTTATTTCTGCCCCCTCGTCAGATCACCCTCCCGGAGGTTTTGAACCTCCGGGAGGGTTCACTTCTTCTACCGTCGAATCACCGGCAGATACAACGCATACGCCTTCACCACCAACCGATGCGGCCCGAAGCTGGTGACGTTCCCCGCGCGATCGCGCGCTTCCACGCTGAGGACGTGCACACCGCCCGACGTGAAGCCGGTGGTGAATGACCAGTTCGCGCCGTTGAGTGTCGCCGGCAGCCACTGCGTCTGTCCGTTGGGCCGCGCCACGCGCACGTACACCCCGCTCACGCCGTAACCATCGCTCACTGTGCCGGCCAGCACCACCGGCGGTGTGATGGGGAAGACGCTGCCCGTCACTTGATCGAGCGCCACCGTCACCGTCAACACCGGAGCCACATTGTCGATGGTGTACGTCCGCACCAGCGGCGTCGAGCGATTGCCCGCCGCATCGACGCCGATCAGCGTCAGGTTGTGCGTGACGCCATCGCCCACCGGCTGCGACGAGAACGGATGCACCCAGCGCCCGCTCGCGCGGTTGCCCGGATCGAGCGCGTACGCATCGCAGTCGCCGTCCTCACTGCACAACTCCACCTGCGCGGCCACGTGATTATCGGTCACGGTCGTGCTGATGATCAGCGACTCGGCCAGCGCTTGATTGATCACACCGCTCGACAGCGCCGACTCCAGCGCCGGATCGAGTGTGATCGTCGGCGGCGTGGCATCGACGGCGAGGAGCACGGGCGCGCTCCAGTCCGGCGAGACGTTGCCCACCCCATCGATCGCCTTGGCCCGCAGTTCGATCTGCGTCACGCCCGACGTCTGCCCCGGATACCAGTCGCACGACCACTGCCCGCCGAACGGATCGGTGGTGGCGCAGTTGAACGTCGTGACCACGTTGCCGGGCAGCGTTGTCACTTGCAGCGTGATCGTCGGCACACCCGACGGATCGATCGCCGTACCGGTGGCCGTGTTCGTCAGCAGGCGTGTCGTCGTGATGAGCGAGTTGATCGCCACGTTCGTCGGCGGCAGGCGATCGACATCGTGCTGGATGGCCCACCATTCAAACGGGCCGAGCAGCGGTTCGGCGATCGTCACATCCACTTCGCCCGAAACGCCCGCGCCGCTCGCCGTCGCCGTGAACGTCAGCGTGCTCGACACGCCCGCGCCCACGCTGGGCAGCGTGATAATCTTTGTCGTGCCGCCGGGGAACGTCAACGCGCCGCGCGCGGTCGCCGTGAGCGTGAGACTGCTCGCTGCTGTGCCGCGATTTTCATACGACACGGTGTACGTGATCGTGTGATTCGGACCGATCGGGCGCAGGCCCTCACGCCGCAGCAGCGCTGCATCGATCGTGCCGTCGAGATTCGCATCGAGCGTTGTGCCCGGCGGCAGCACGTCGAGCAGATCGTCGGACAGGAAGCCCGCTGCCACCCCGATCGGTTCCGGCGCGATCGAGACGAACAGATCTTCGTCGGCGAACTTGCCCGCATTTGGCCTGATGTTCAAGCCGAGCGACGGCCACACATACGCGCGCGTCAGGCTGACCACCTGCGTCGTCGTCAACGGCTGCGCCACCAACGGATTGTTGAGCGGATTGTGATTCGGCATGGCCGCCCACAAATTCAGGCGATTCTCTTCCGTCGCAAACGCCACCATGCGCAGCGAGTTCGCGGCGGGACTGGCGATGCCCAACGACGCGAACGGCACAATCAGATCGGTGTGCGGCGGCGCGCTGTCTTTATCGAGTTGGAAGCTGGCCGCATTCAGCGTCTGCACCAGCGCCCAGCTGCTGCCCGTCCACTGCCACAACTGCGCGGTGCTGCTGTCCTTGACCCATAACAGATTGTCGGCCACCACGCTGCCCAGAGCGATCATCGGCTGCGTGATCGTGTACGGATTGTAAGCCGTCGTCGAGCCGCCCGCTTTCGTGTCGAGATAGATGAACAGATCGCCGTCGCCGTCCCAGTTCGCGCCGCTCCACGTGAAGCGCATGGCGGTCGCATCCCAACTGGTGTAGAGTTTCTGCATCGGCAGCAGGCTGGTGTAACTGATCAGGCGATTTGCGCCGATCTGACTGCCGCCCGTGCTCTGCCAACCCCGATCGTTCAGGTCGCCGATCCGATCGGGTGTGAGCGGCGCATCGACGTAGATCGGTCCCCACGTCTGCGTCGTCGCGTTGTTGTACGTATCGCGGATGAGCAGGTGCGCGTACAACTTCTGCGCCTCGCCCGGCGCTTGCGCGTGCTGCGTGGCCGCCGATCCCTTGAACGTCAACGCCGCCGGATTGAGCGTTTCCGACGTGGTCCAACCCGCCCAGTAACCCGAGAGGCCATTGCCGTCGAAGCTGGGCGTCCAGTCCATGATCAACTGGATCGGCGTATCGGTGATCAACGCCCCGACCGAGATCGGCACACGCGCGCCGAGGCTGTTGGTGTAGGCCAGCGTCAACGTCACCGCGCGCGGCGGCACGAAGTCGAAGTACAACGTGTCGGTCACTTGCTGCGTGCGCCCGGCGCGATCCGTCGCGCGCGCGGTGACCAGCGCCGCCGCCCCATCGATGGCGAACGGCGCTTGCCACGGAAATTCCCACGCGCCGCCATTCACCGCCGCGTTCCGCCACGGCTCCCCGGACACGCGCACTTCCACGCGATCGACGCCGGTCGTATCCGTGACCGTGCCGCGTACCGCCACGACGTTGGGCTGCGGCAGGAGATGCGTCGTCGTCAGCACCGTCGGTACGATGGTAATCGTCGGCGGGGTGAGATCAACCCACACCTCCACCGGATGCGTGTCGGTCTGCACTTCGCCGCTGTGACTGGCGGCGATCGCGTTCAGCGTGTGCTTGCCGTTCGTCGGCGTCCAACTCATAGCCCACGCGGTCGAGGTAATCACCGACGGCGGCCACGTCGGCGCATAGATCGGCGCGCCATCGACGGTGACCGTCAACGCCTTCAACGTCGCCAGCGCATACGCCCCGCCGCTGATCGAGATCGGACTGCTGCTGACAATGACCGCGCCCTGCGTCGGCGTGATCACCGCCGCGTCCAGACCCGCGATCGGCAGCACGTCGAGATCGACGCGCCCGACGGTGGGTGTGCCGCGTCCATCGCTGGCCGTGAACGTGATTACATCGCGGCCCGTGAAGTTGAGCGCGGGCGTGTAGGTCAGATTCGGCGCAGCGCCGGACAGCGAACCGTTCACCGGTGCAGTCGTGATCGTGTACGTGATCGGATCGTTGTCGGTGTCGAGCGTGATCAGCTTCACCGCACCCGGCACGTTCTGGAAGATGGGTACTTGCGTGCTGGTCACGATCGGCGCGTAGTTGAAGTCCAGCGCCAACCCGGCGGCATTGCTCAGGCCGCTGACGATCGTTTCCGTGAACGCGCCGTTCAACGCCGCGCGATTTAGCGCGTTCAACGTCGTCCAGTAAATCTTTTCGGACGGTCGATCGATCGCCAGGCCGCTGGTCGTCGTGATCGGCATGGTGAAGCGGATGTAGTTGCCGAAGCCGTAAGGCACGGTGGCGGTGTAGATGCCGTTATCGTAAAAGCCAAACTGGCAATTGGCGTCGAGCCAGTACAACTGACTGGCCGGGCCGTTGACGGCAATGCCGCCGATCTCGTGCACGCAGTTCAACGGGGCCAGCGCCACATCGTTCTGCACGTTGCTGCCGTCCAGGTTCATGCGATTGAGATTGTATTGCGCGCCCTTCGACTGCGCCCAGTACACTTTGCCGTTGTCGAGATCGAGCGTGAGGCCGGTCGGTTGGCCGCCGAACGTCGTGTTCAGCGTGATCACGTTCGTGCCGGTGATGTCGGCGCGCTTGATGGCCCCCGGCCCGAACTCGACGTCGAAGAACTCCGTCCAGTACAGGCGATTCGCGTTGTCGAGCGCGAGACCCATCGGGCGTTGTAAGCCGCTGAGGATCGTGATCACATTCGAGCCGTCCGCGAGGTTCGCGCGCCGGATCGATCCTGCACTCCGATCGATCCAGTACACGTGACCGCGCACCGCATCAACGGCGAGGCCCAGCGTGTTGCTGACACCCGCATTTGCGATCAACGTCTGCACGCCCGCGCCCAGGTTGTCGAGGCTCACGCGCGCGATGCGGCCCGTCGCGCCGGGCTTGTCCGAGAAGTAGACCGTGCGATAGTTGGGATTCGCGGGCAATGCTGGCACGACTGCCGTGCAGTGATCGTAGTTGTCGCAGGCGCGCACTTCCGGCGGCTGCGTGACGAAGCCGGGCACGCTGCATTCCGCCGTGATCTGGAACAGACGCGTGTTGTCGTCGAACCACGTGCGCCACCAATTGGTGGGATAGTAAAAGCGTTGGACGCTCGCCGCGCCGCAGGGCTGCGCGAGATCGACTTCGGTGAGATTGAAATCTTCGATCGAGACGACGTAGTGCGTCTGCGCCGTGCTATCGAAACCGGTGAAGTACACTTCCAGCGACGCGCGCGGGGCCGCCGTATCGATCTCGCCGCGCCATGCCTCCCACGCAAACGATTGATCGCTGCGATTGCCGATCTGATCGACGCCGCGCAAGCCCAGCCGATAGAATCCCTCCAACCCGATCGGGATGGTGTACGTCCACGCGGAATCGATCACACCCGCGCCCGCTTGATCGATCGTGAGCGGCAGCCAATCAGGATCGACCACTTCGATCCCGAAGGCCACGTTCGCCGCGCCGGTTCCTTCGCGATAGATCACGCGCAGCGCATGCGAGCCCGCATCGACGTGAACGGTGCTCGACAACACCCCGCCGCTCAACACCGGCACGTCGTCGAGATAGGCCGTCACCTGCGCATCGGCGTCGAGCGTGGCCGTGAAGCGATACGCGCCTGCCACGCGGAACGTCGTCTCGCGCTCGAACAACGCCGAGAAGTTATCGGCGCTCACTTGCGCTGTTGGCGCACCGTTACCCCAATCGAAATTGAGGTCGGCGACGATGGCCGTATCGGCGGGCGGCCTGCGCCACGAGTTGTTGTTGAAGTACTGCGCGCGCCACTGCCCCGGCGAGTAACCCGTGTCCGCCGGGAAGTAGATCGCTTCCATGTTCGCCACACCGGCGATGATGGGGCCGGTCTCGGTGATGCGGCCACTCAACGCGATGGGCGACGTGATCAAATTGGTGATCGGCAAGCCCGCGACGATGGCGTGTGACGGCTCGCGGTTATCGACGCGCAGCGGAACGATCGTGGTGCGCACGTTGCCGACGAGATCGTATGATTCGATCGTGACGGTGTACGCCCCGCTGGGATCGCTCACCGCTTGCTCGCCGTTGTCGGCCAGCGTCAGCGTATACGAGATGCCCCAGTTGTTGAAGACATCAGGCCACACCACATCCTTGCCGTGACCGTTGGACGTCACTTCGATAAACATGCGCTCCTGCCCGCTGCCCGGTAGACCGCCCGGCAGATTCGGATCGCTTGATGTACCCGACAGCGGAATGAACCACTGCCCGTTGGTATTGCGCGTCAGCCGGATGATCGCATTGGGCGTGAGGTTGTGTGTCACGTTCGGCGGTGTGCCGTCGCTGCGATAACTCAGTGAAGAAACCGGCAACTGCACGTTGCCCACACTGTCGATCGCGCGCGCAAACAACGTGTGTGCGCCTTCACTGGCGGCGGGTGTCCACAAGGCCTGCCACGTTTCGCGGCCTTCCGCCATCACCCACGTCGAGCCGTTGTCGCTGATCTCCACTTGCCGCACGCCGGTGGTCGCATCAGATGCGGACCCATGAATGACGCGCGCGCTGCCCGGCTGGAAGTAACCGAAGACGCTCGTCGCGCCGACCGCGGGTCGATCGGCATCGACGGTCACCGTCACGCGATCGGTCACGGTGGGCAGCATCGTCGTCACCGCCGCCGTCGTCGTCAACGGATTCGACGTAATGCCGAAGCCGACATCGTTCACGATCGCGCGCGGGCCGCTGGTCGCGCCGGGTGCGGTGCGCAGCGGGAACGTGTCGATCTGACTTTGTTCGCCGGGGAGATTGATCGGGCGCAGCAACGAACCGCTAACCGCTTGCAACTGCGCGGGCAGCGTGACCGTCAATCCGCCTTGCGCGGTGTAGGCCGCGGGCAAGCGATTGAAGATCGTCGTCGTGTACGTCGTCGTGTCCGCGCCGATCACCGGTCGGCCCTGATACGTCGTGCTGAAGCCGTACTCGAACGCGACGAACGATTGCGAATTCGGCACGCGCGGATGGAACGGATACTGCGCCGCATCCGTCGCGTGCAGATCGAATTCCACTTTGTCGCTCAAGCCGTCGCCGTCGGTGTCGCGCACCAGCGGGTCGGACGTGACGCGCGTGAATTTGCCGGTCGCATACTGCAACACCCAGCCTTCGAGTTCTTGCTGGTCGCCCAGACCATCGCCATCAGAATCGGCCAACGCCGGATTGCTGCCGAGGCTGATCGTGTGCGTGACGACGAACGACTCGCCCGCGATCGCTTCGGCGTAATCGCTCAGGCCGTCGCCGTCGGTATCGGCTGTACTGAATGAAACCGGCACACCGTTGTTGCGCAGCGTCAACTCAAAGCGATCGGATAGTCCGTCGCCGTCGGTGTCCGCTTCGGTGTCGTCGGGATCGTTGCCGTTGAAAGGCGCGGTCGAAACGCGGAGGCCATCGCCGTCTCGATCGGCTTGCGGTCCGAGCGCGCTGTCCCAGTTGAAAGCGTAGTATTCGTCCAGCGTGCGCGGAAACACATCGACGACCAGATCGAGCGATTGCGGATCGATCGTGTCGCCGAAGCTCTGCACATCGCCGCTGGGCGAGACCTTGCAATCGTAGCCGATGTAACCCCAGCATTCGTAAGCCGGAATGCGATAGGCCATGCTGAAGTACAGATTCAGCGCGCGGTTCAGGCCTTTTTGCAGCGTGACCGTCGGCCCGGTGAGGCCGTCGATCAAACGTCCGTAACGCAGATAGGCCGTCTTGCCGTTGATGGCAAACGTGACCGCTTTCCACGCTTGCAGATCGCGCCAGTCGTTCTGGCGGGAATTCAAATCAGGCGTGCTCAACGTCGTCGAGCTGCTGTCGGTCAGCGCGTACAGGAAGGCCGCTTTGCGCAGCGACGCATCCGACCAGATCGTGTCGATGTGGCCGTAGCCGTGATCAGTATCGGGCACGGGCTGGAAGGCATTGGTGGTGACGGTGGCGACGAAGCGCACGCGCGCGCCGTCCACCAACCCGATCGCGCCATTGACCGATTGAATATCGGAATTGCTCAGCACGACCAGTTTGCGCGGCGGACGATGATTGCTGTTGGAGATGTCGTCCGCCGAGCGCATCTCGATCAGCGGGCCGCCGCCGTGAATGGCCTGCGCGATCAACTCGGACAGGCTCGTATCGAAGATCGCCAGGATCAGATCGACCACGACGATCAACGCGATGATGATCGGCCCGACGACGGGCACAAAGGCCAGCGCGAATACGACCACGGCCAGCACCGTGGCGGCGATGCTCACCGCCACGGCGTGATTGAACGCGATGGTGCCGGGCTTGATGTCGCCCTTGGCCCACGCCGCGAAGAAGAAGCCCCACGTCACGCCCAGATCGATGATCAATCCGATGACGGCGATCACCTTGGTGGCTTTGGTCACCGGTGATGCGATGCGCCGCGCTTCAGCTAATCGTGTCAACAGGCTGCTGCTCTTGCTCAACGTGTTGGCGACCTGAATCACTTGAATGATGGGCCGGATGATCATCAACCCGATGACGATAGCCCCCACGATAACGGCCGTCGCCACTTTGAAGTACAGTGCGCCCTCTTTGCCGCCGCCCAGGCCATCGGGGAAGGCCGCCGCCAGCACGAAGATCGTCACGATCACCAGGAACAGCGCCGCGACTAAAACCGCCGTGCGGAAGGTGGGCGACTTCATCAGTTTGTAGAGCTCGCCGTTTTTGAGCTCCGTCTTGATCGCCGCGAGGCCGCCGCCCGCCGCTTTCAGCGTCTTCAACTGGCCCAGCGCTTTCCAGATGGCCTGCGGCGCGCCTGCGCTCCACAGTTCCACCATCACGTTGATGCCGTTGGCGACGCCCTTGCCGATGTTGCCGGAAATATCGAAGGTGCTCTTGCCCCAGTTGGTGGTCAGCACCACGTTGCCTTTTTCCACGATGCTCTCGACGCCGGCATACAGCGCCAGGTAATACAACTGCGCGAAGAGCAGCTTGCCGTTCGCCACGTCGGAATCGGAGTTGGCCGCTTGCAGTTCGGGGAAGTGCCGCCGCTCGAATTCGTCCCAGTATTGCTCGATCGGCGCAGCCTGCCACTTGGCGCCGTCGTATTGATACGGCGTCCACTTCAATGAAGCCAACGTCGTGACTTCGTTGCCGCCGGTGCCGTTCATGTCCAATGTGAGGCGGTTGCCCGACCAGCTTAACGAGCCGTTGGGATCATCGAGATTCATCGTGCGGAAATACTCTTCACGCGCCATCAGGATCGTCGGCGTGAAGGGAGCGCTCGCCGACCACGCGGGCGTGAAGGCCGTGTTGAGGATCTGCTTGGTATTGGTCGTCACCGTCGTCGCCAACGCTTCGTCGATGTGTTCGTAGCTGGATGTATCCACGCGCAGGATATTGGGCAAATTCCAGCGGCGGAACGCGCTGCCCGACTCCCCGCCGTCGATGCGATCGAAGCGGCTGTTGATGTGGAAAATCTGCATGTCGCGGTACAGCCGCGAATTGAGCGTGTGCGAATAGGCCGTGCCCGCGAGGAAACTGTAATCCAGGCCCAGCGCCAGAGATTGCAGCACGTTGTCGTTGTTGAGATTGTCGTCCACCGCCGGGTCTTCGTAGATCAGGCCGATGTTCGCGCCGTGGTCTTCGCGGATGTCGAGGCCCGTCAACTGCCAGTCGGTGTAATAGGCGTGCAGCGGCTGCGCCACGTTGTTCTGATAGAGCAAACAGTTGTTGTTGCTGTCGTACTGCATGCACGTGGCATCGACCAGACCCTGCACCACCCACGCCAGCCGCGCAGACTGCGCGGGTCCCCAACTCGCGCCGCGGAAGAGCAGCTTCCCCGTGAAAGCCACCTGCTGCCCGGTGCGATCGTCCGTCACGAGTTGCAGCGGCACTTGCAGCGTCACCGTCCGATAATCGGGCGACCAGCGCCGCGTAATGCCGTAAGCGTTGATACCCTCGAACAGCGTGCGCGGATTCATCGCGTCGGCCTGCACGTCGATCTCCAGCACCGGCACGAGTTTGACATCGCCGTTGTCGTCGGGCGTCAAGCCGCACTGCGTGTTGGGGTCTTTGCCCTGCGAGGTGGCCTGCTGCACGCAGACATCGTAGTACGTCTGGCCGTCGGTATCGCGCATCTGCCCGGCGTTGTCGCTGGGCCAGTCGAAGACGTTGAAGGCGTACCACAAATAGGCAGGATTCGTCGGGCGCAGTTGAAACTCGACGTAGGTGGGCTTGTTCTGCAAATTCGCCACCGACAGCTGGAAGGGATTGCTGTACGTGAAGGTCTGACTGAGCCGCGTCCCGGCGGACAGATCCAACCGATCGGGCACGCCGTCATTGTCGTTGTCGTAATCGAACAGATCGGGTGTGCCATCGCCATCGGCGTCCCAGTTGCTGTCGGCGAAGCGCCACTCCTGCGTATCGCCCACCCCGTCGCGATTGGTGTCCATCTCCAACGGATCGGTGGCCCACAGCTTGCTGTTGTACGTGAAGCCGTTGATCTCCAGCGTGTCGGTGATCAGATCGCCGTCGGTGTCAGCGCTGGTGGCATCCGTGCCCAACAGCGATTCTTCGTAATCGGTCAGGCCGTCGCCATCGGAGTCGAGGTTGCTCGCCTGCGAGAATAACGGGATCGATCCCGCTTGATCGCGCAGCGCGGGATTCGAACCGTGCAGCGCTTCCTGCACATCGCTGCGGCCATCGCCATCCCGATCGGTTCCGTCGTCCCCCCGGATTTTCGTCAGCGTTTCGGCGTTCGCCACAGACGGCGAAACTTCCTGCAACGCCTTGAGGGTGCGCGTCATCTCGTTGTCACCGCCGGCCGCCGCGGCTTGAGCCTGCGCCACGCGCTGATTGAAGCGCTCGATCTGCGCGCTGGTCACCAGCGGCGGCACGATGAACGACACGATCAGCGCCAGTGTGATCGCCACGCGCAGCTGGCGCGATCGGGCGTTGAACAACAGCAGCGCCGTAAGCCCTGCACCCAGCAGCAGCGCCGTCGCCGCAGAAGTGGTCTGCGGTGTGACGACCTTCGCCGCGAGCGCTGCACTGCCGGTCAAACTCGCGCCGCGCGCATAAGCAAAATCAGAAAACTCCACGGTGATGTCGGCTTCGACGCGCTGATCTTTTTGATCGGGGAATTGCAAATGCAGCACCTGTCGTCGCGGCAGGCCATTTGCATCGAGCCACAACTCACCGCGACCGGTCATCTCCGCATACGACTGCGCCACTTCCAGCGAAGCGCCGAGCGGTAGTTCGCCTTTCGCGCGCAGGCGCTCTTCCAGCAGGTCGCGCATGTATGCGCCGAAGCGTTTCCCGTCGAGATCGAAGGTGTAGCGTCGATCGTCATCGTGCGCCACCACATTCTTGGTCGCCGCCAGAAACGCGAGGAAGTCGCCGCTGGGCGCGGCCCAATCCACCACGTTCTCGATGTCCTGCCACGCGCCGCCGTTCTGCCGCGCCCGCGCGCGCTCGCCGTCGATCTCGATCTCGACGCCGGTCCTGGGATCGAGCACGCTGCCGCCCTGCGACCACAACTGCAAGTTCATCTGGCGTGCAATCAGATCGGTCTGGCCCTCCAGGTGCGCGCGATCTTCCTTCACGGCGCGTCCGGCGTTGGTCACCGTGGGCAGCGGCAGCGTGCGCTGAACGAGATCGACCGTGAAGCGGTAACTGCCCGCCTCGCGCACGCGCAGCCACGCGGCTTCCGGGCCGTTGGCTTGAGATTGAGCACGCGATGAAGCAAGGGGACTCGCGAATAGTGCAACGACGATCAACAAGGCCAGCAGTTGGCCCAGGCGCAGCAGCACACGCAGCTGTGAACGGGACATGTGTATCCTCCCAATTTGGTTTAGTGGCGTAGTTG
The DNA here is from genome assembly GCA_964398185.1 of uncultured Anaerolineae bacterium. GTDB lineage: Bacteria > Chloroflexota > Anaerolineae > Fen-1058 > Fen-1058 > Fen-1058. Next base: position 48,342 of record CAYNML010000049.1, read on the forward strand.
AGTGAGGGATCAAAAACCAGTTGGCTGGACTGGTTAGCAGTGCAATCTTAGCACCAGACCGGCCTGCGATCAATACAAAAATCCG
>CAYNML010000050.1:0-6608 GCA_964398185.1 uncultured Anaerolineae bacterium
GGGCATGCCGGGAGCTGAAATGCTTCACTCAGCCACGGATAGCGGCCAAACAAGACATCCACTTCAACGCCTTCCGGTGAGCGCATGAGGTAGCCAGGCACAGCCAAGCGCGAAACAAGCGAAAAGCCATGTTGCTGTAAGCGTCGAATGACTTCTTCGCTAGTTGAATGATGGATCAACACGTCTAAAGCCTTGGCCATTCATTCAGGCATATAAGCACGGGTAGCCACACCGCCAATGACAGCCCAGGGGATTCCCTGCAAGATTTCTCGCAAATCAGGCCATACGTTCATGGCTGTCCTTTCGCGCAGAAATTGTAACGCGCTACCTGAACCCGGTTTCTGGCGGCGCAGGCTCATCTCAATCAAGATGTGCCGCATCTGCCGAGGCGTGAGGTTGCCGTCGGGCGCAATTTGCACAATGGCTGGTGGAATGGGTTGAGTCGTCATGGCTTGATCTTACCACACACCGTTTGAAGGAAGGTCTCAAAAATCCTCGTGAACCTGTTGCGCTTCCCCCTCAATCGCCGGGCCGAGTACTTCAATCGGGCAGCCACCGCGCGCGAAAACATCACGGCACAAGAGCAGCAGTTTGTGCGGCGAGTTGCCCGTCATGGCAACCAAGCCATCTTCGCTCAAAGCGTACGCCGCGACACGAGATCTTTCTGCAAGAAGTGCATCTTGTGACCCAGCCCCGTCGGTAGATCATCCAGCTCACCGAAGACGGTATAGCCGAGTTTGAGGTAAAACGGCAAAGCCTGAAAGCTCATCGTGTCGAGGAAAGCGTGACGGCAGCCGCGCCGGATCGCTTCGTTCTCGGCGATCTCCATCAGACGCGTGCCCCAATCCTGTCCGCGCAGCGCCTCGTCGAGCCACAGAATGTCAATGCGCAGCCAGCCCCACCACGTCAGGCCCAGCAAGCCGCCGACTAAATTGCCCTCAACATCGCGCAGCAACACCGCTAAGCGCTGCGTGCCGTAGGGCGGCGCAAATTGCAAGTTGTACGTCGCCAGCCCGTCCTCGATGAATTTGGTGTCGGCGGGATCGGGTTGATCGGTCAGGGTGATGGTGCAGTTGTCGGGCATGAGGAAATCCTTGCAACAAGATTCTCGTCTTTCCCGCGTGCAGTCGCCATGCGCGCCCCGCGCTTTGCGCGGACAGGGCGTGGCGGGAATCCAGCACCTTGACCGTCGCACATTGCCAATCGGAAACCTGGATGCCCGATTCAAGCGCTCGGGCATGACGTCGCCAGCCAAAAGAAACCCGGTCTCTTTCACTCTCCGACTCGATTACGCAACACGCCGATCTTTTCGATCTCCACTTCCACCACATCGCCAGGCTTCAGGAACTCTGGCGGCTTGCGCGCAAAGCCGACGCCGCTGGGCGTCCCCGTGGCGATGATGTCACCTGCATCCAGCGTCATGCCGCGCGACAGGATCGCGATGATGTCAGGGATGCGGAAGATCATCATTTCGGTGTTGGCGTTCTGCTTGACCACGCCGTTGACGCGACACGTCACTTGCAAGTGATGCGGATCGGGAATCTCGTCCGCCGTGACGATCCACGGCCCCAGCGGGCACGCGCCGTCGAGGCTCTTACCTTTGAAGAACTGGCTGTGATTGGCTTGCAGATCGCGCGCGGAAACATCGTTGAGGCAGGTGTAGCCAAAAACGTGCTGGTATGCTTCCTCGATCGGGATGTTTTTGCCACCCCGACCGATGATCACAGCCAGTTCGGCTTCCCAATCGATTTGCTCGCTGATCGCAGCCTCGAACGGGATTACGCCTTCATGCCGATTGATGGTGTGCGTGGCCTTGGTGAAGAACACGGGATGTTGGTGCCGTTTGTACTCGCGGCCGCGCGCTTCCGCCGATTCTTTGGCATGCTCGGCGTAATTCAAGCCCAGACACATGATGTTGCGGTGCGGCTTCGGAAGCGGGGCGAGAAAGGTGAGTGAAGCCATCGGATGGGCCGCCGCCGAAGCGACAATGGCGCGCGCCCGCTCCAGCCCCACCGATCCCAGCGCGATCAAACTCAGCATATCGGGCGCAATGGCCGCCAGATCGATCACCCCGCGCTCGTCCACCGCCCCGATCGACACGTGGCTGCCCAACAAATAGGTCACCAGCTTCATACACGCTCCTTGTTCAACGGATGACGCGATACTATCACGGCGGTACCCGTGCGTCAAATGCCGGTTTGCCCAAGAATGGCTTGCATATTACAATCTCCTTAAGCAAGCTGACGGAGGCGATATGGTTCCACAGGACGATCACGTGAAAGACGATAAACTCGATCCGGCGCTGGACGATCCCAAGCTGTTCATCAACCGCGAGCTCAGCCAGCTGGAATTCTTCCGCCGTGTGTTGGAAGAAGCGCAGGACACGCAGAACCCGCTGTTGGAACGCACCAAGTTCCTCTCCATTGTCGGTTCCAATCTGGATGAGTTTTTCATGGTGCGGGTGGCCGGCCTGAAACAACAGGTCAGCGCCGGCGTGGCTGACGTGACCAACGATGGCCTGACGCCGGCCGAGCAGCTGGCCGCCATTCGCCGCGCCTCGTCGCGGCTGATGGGTGACGCGCGCAACTATCTCCAAAAGCAGCTGCTGCCGGAACTCGATCAGGCGGGCATTCATATTTTGGATTACCCCGCGCTGACCGACAAGCAAAAGGTCAAGGTCGATGAATATTTCGATCAGGTGGTGTATCCGGTGCTGACGCCGCTCGCCGTCGATCCGGGCCGACCGTTCCCGCACATCTCCAACCTCAGCCTCAACCTGGCAATCATGATCCGCGACGTCAAAGGCCACGAACGCTTCGCCCGCATCAAGGTGCCCGACACCCTGCCGCGCCTCGTGCCGATCAAGTCGTCGTCGGGCAGCGTGCGCAAGGACGGCACGGTGCCGTATCATCACTACTTCGTGTGGCTGGAGCAAATCATTGCCGCGCACATCGGTAAGATGTTCCCCGGTGTGGAGATTATCGAGGCACACCCCTTCCGCGTCATCCGCGATGCCGATATCGACATCCAGGAACTGGAAGCGATGGACCTGCTAGAAAGCATGGAAGAGAGCGTGCGCCAGCGGCGCTTTGGCATCGTGGTCAAGTGCACCGTCAACACCGCCATGCCCGCGCACATGCGCCAGATTCTCATCGAGAATCTGGAGATGGATCGCAACGATCTCTACACCGCCGAAGGCCCGCTGGGCTTGAGCAATTTGATAAGCCTGTACGGTATCGAGCGGCACGACCTGAAAGACGTGGCGTTTGTGCCCGCCCTGCCTGCCCCGCTGAAGCACAAGTCGTATTCCGGCGATATTTTCGGCGCGATCCGGCGGCAGGATATTTTGGTACACCATCCCTACGATTCGTTCAAGCCCGTCGTCGATTTTCTGCGCGCCGGCGCCACTGACCCGGACGTCCTGGCGATCAAGCAGACGCTGTATCGCGTGGGGCGCAACTCGCCCGTGGTGGAGGCGCTGCTGGACGCCAGCCAGAACAACAAGCAGGTGGCGGTGCTGGTGGAACTGAAAGCGCGCTTTGACGAAGAAAGCAACATCGGCTGGGCGCGCCGTCTGGAGTCAGAAGGCGTGCACGTGGTCTATGGCCTGCTGGGGTTAAAGACTCATTCCAAGATCGCCATGGTGGTGCGCAAGGAAGGCGAAGGCATCCGCCGCTACGTGCACTTGGCCACCGGCAACTACAATTCGGTGACGGCCACCCTGTACACCGACATCGGTTTCTTTACCGTGGATGAAGCGATCGGCGCCGATGCGACCGATCTGTTCAACTACCTGACGGGCTACTCGTTGAAGAACGACTATCGCAAGCTGTTGGTGGCCCCGATCAATCTACGCGCCCGCATGGCCGCCTTGATCCTGCGCGAGATCGAACATCACCGCAAGCACAAGAACGGCCGCCTGATTTTCAAAATGAACTCCCTGGTCGATCGACACATGATCCAGCTGCTGTATGCCGCCTCGCAGGCCGGCGTCAAAGTCGATCTGCTGGTGCGCGGCATCTGCTGCCTGCGGCCCGGTATTCCCGGCGTCAGCGAAAACATCCGCGTGATCAGCCTTGTGGGGCGCTTCCTGGAACACAGCCGCGTGTACTACTTCCACAACAACGGGCAGGAAGAAGTCTATGTGGGCAGCGCCGATCTGATGCCGCGCAACATCGATCACCGCGTGGAAGTGCTCTTCCCCATCGAAAGCCCGGAGCTCATCCGCCACCTGCGTGACGACATCCTGGAAGTGTACTTGAACGACACCGTGAAAGCGCGCCGCTTGCTGCCTGACGGTTCCTACGAGCGCATCAAAGCCAAGGGCAACCAACCGCCGCTGAACAGTCAGGCGTGGTTGATCAGCCATCGGGCCGCGCATCCTGAAATCATCGAAGGATAGTTGTGCGCCACGCACGCCTCGGATTTTGCCGGAGTTTCAGCATCTCAAAGTAGGCGATCAGGTTCCGCTGGCGCAGGGCGGCTTCGGCATCCCCGTGGCCATCCTCAACGCGCCGCGCACGCTGGCTGGCCGATTGGAATCCCAGCGCGCAAAACGCCGTCTTCATGCGCGCCTTCCTCGAACCCGGTGCGTTCAGCATGTCGCGCAAGATGCTGTTGGGCATCAAACAGCGCGCGGAACGTCATGCCCGAATGCCGTAATCGGGCATCCAGTGCACTGACGGCATCTGCAGAAGGCGTAAGTTCAGCCGACAATCTGTCGCGCCTGCCAGAACTCTCGCACTTCCTCATCCGTCGGCATGGATGTCTGCGCCCCGAACCGTGTCACCGCCAGAGCTGCGGCTGCATTCGCGTATCGCGCCGCCTCGGCCATGTTGAGGCCCCGCGCCAGCGCCACGGCCAATGCGCCGTTGAAGCAATCTCCTGCGCCCGTGGTATCCACCGCCTTGACGTGAAAACCGGACACCCGTTGTCGCTCACCGCCCGACACGACCTCGCACCCTGCGGAGCCGCACGTCATGACGATGTTGCCTACTCCGCGCGCCAGCAATGTTTCCAGCGCCGAATCGACTTGCTCGCCAATCAACTTGGCCGCTTCGGTTTCGTTGGGCGTTAGCACATCGATCCCGCGCAGAACCTCGTCGGGCAGCACTCGCGCCGGGGCCGGATTCAAGATCACGCGCACGTGATGCCGCCGCGCCAATTCGATGGCAGCGCGTACCGTCTCCAATGGAATTTCCAATTGCAGCAGCACGCCATCGGCCTCAGCAATCGCCCGTTCAGCCGTGTACACATCAGCGGGCGACAAACGCCCGTTCGCGCCGGGCGCGACGGTGATGCTGTTCTCGGCGTCCGCATCGACCACGATCAGCGCCACCCCCGAGGCTTCCTCATCGTCGCGCACGATGTAAGCGGTGTTGATGCCTTCCGCCTGATACCCGGCCAGTGATCGATCACCGAACACATCGCGCCCCAATCGCGCCACAAACGTCACCTCCGCGCCCAAGCGCGCCGCGGCCACCGCTTGATTGGCGCCTTTGCCGCCCGCCGTCATGATGAACTTCCCGCCCAGCACCGTTTCACCGGGCGTCGGCAAATGATCGGCGCGCACGACCATATCGGTATTGGCGCTGCCGACGACGACGATCTTGGGACGTGGCATGTCTGGCCTCGCTGACTTCAGAATAATCGCACTGCTGGATTCTCGCCGATAGCGCGCGGGAACACTTGCACCCACTGCGCGCAGTGCGGTGTGACGTGCGCCGAATCTTAGCATGATTTGACTTGCCTGTCGCCTCTGGTATGATCAGCCGCGACTACATGCTTCGCAATACTGTGTGAATTCGCGGGCTGGCCAATAAAGTCGGCTAAAGCCGACTGACTACAACACTCGCATTACTTGTGGACATCTCATGGACCTCGTACCGCTCTTGTTGGTGTATCTCCTGCCGTTGGGCCTGATCCTCGTCGCGTGGGGCGCGTGGGACACGGCGCGCGTGCGCGAGCACGCCGTCACCGCGCTGCTCGTCGTCGCCGTGGCGATTTTGTCGTATGCCGCCATCGGCTTCGCGCTGCAATTCGGCGGCGTGGGCCTGCGACCCGATGTGCCCGCCGGTCTGCGCGGACTCGATCGGCTGTGGTCGCCGATGAGCACCACCACCGGCAGTTGGGGTGTGATCGGTCTGGAAGGCTTCCTGCTGCAAGTCGAATCCTCTTTGCCCGGCGACACGGCGCTGGTGGTCACGTTGTTCTTGCAGCACTTGCCCATCATCACCACCGCGGCGCTGTTGCCCGGTCTGGCACTGGCCGGCCGCGCGCGCTGGGGCATCATCGCCTTCGTCACCTTTCTCACGGCGGGCTTCCTCGCGCCGCTGGCGAGCGGCTGGGCGTGGGGCGGCGGGTGGCTCGCCACGTTAGGGCTCGACGCCAAACTCGGTCACGGTCTGATCGATCCGGGCGGAATCGCGGCTGCCTTTCTCGCAGCGGGCTGCGTGACGATGGCCGTGTTGATCGCCTTGCGCCTGAAGCGATCGGTTGATACCGACCCGATTGAGTCCTCTGCGCTCGTCGGCCCCGCCCGATCGATCTTCGGCGCGCTGTTGTTCCTCATCGGCTGGCTGCTGTGGATCACCACCAACCCGATCGTG
>CAYNML010000050.1:6708-16821 GCA_964398185.1 uncultured Anaerolineae bacterium
CGCGCTGTTGTTCCTCATCGGCTGGCTGCTGTGGATCACCACCAACCCGATCGTGACAGTCATCCCCTCGATCGATCTCGGTTTCACTACGGCCAACATCCTTATCGGCACAGCGGCGGCGGCGATTGCGGCGTTCTTCCTCGGCTGGTTTTTTGGCAGCAAACCCGATATACCCATCGCCTCACGCGGCGTCATCGGCGGCTTGATTGTTGCGACACCGCTCGCACCGTTTGCGCCGACGTGGGCGGTGTTGCTGAGTGGCGCGATCGGCGGATTGCTAATCGCTTTGGGATCGATCGCCCTTGAACGCTGGCTGCGCTATGATGACGGCGTCGGCGCAGTCGCGCTGGGGGCACTCGGCGGCGCATGGTCGTTGTTGGCGGTGGGTCTCTTCGCCGACGGCGCCTACGGCGCGGGCTGGAATAATGTGGGCGTGACGGAATATGTGGGCGTACCCGGTCAAGGCGTCACGGGGCTTATCGCTGGAGCCAACCTGCCCAACGATCCCGGCCAGTTCACGGCGCAGCTCACCGGCGTCATCGCCATTGCGGTGTTTGCGTTTGCCAGTGCGTGGTTGTTAACGAGACCGTTGCGAAGTTTGAACAACCGACAGAGAGAATGAGGGACGGAGGGGTGAAGAAAGTTCTCTGCCACGTCATGCCCGAGCGCTTCTATCGGGCATCCAGATCGCTGATTGTCAACGAGCGCTGATCAAGTCACTGGATTCCCGCTGACAGCGCGCGGGAATGACTCTGCCCATTGTTCATTGTTCATTGTTCATTGTTCATTGTTCATTGTTCATTGCCTCGATCACTTCTTCATCGCTGACCTGCTCAAAGCGCCGATAGAACATGCCGACCGCGTAGAAGTCGTGTGGCGCGCGCAGGCACTCCACCCGATCTGCTTCACGGCTTAACACCCGCTCGATCGTCTCACGCGGCCCCACCGGCACGGCGGCGATGATGAACTTCGCGCCGGCGGCCCGCGTGGAGCGCAGCGCGGCGATCAACGTCGAGCCGGTCGCCACCCCGTCATCGATCACCACGGCCATACAATCTTTCAATGGAACGCGCGCGCGTCCGCCGCGATACACCTCGGCGCGGCGCGCAAGTTCGATCTGCCACCGCTGCCGCTCGGCTTCGATGTGCTGCCGGGGAACCTGCAAGGCGTGAATCAAAAAATCGTCGAGGATGAGCGTGCCGTCGTCGGCCACCGCGCCGATGGCGAGTTCGGGATTGCCCGGCGCGCCGAGCTTGTGGGTCAGGCACACATCGATCGGGGCGGAGAGGAGCCGCGCGACTTCGCGCGCGACGATGACCCCCCCGCGCGGGATGGCCAGCACGACGATCGGCTCAGGCCGATCGCGCAGATCGCGCAGCGCTTCCGCCAACTGCCGCCCGGCCTCGGCTCGATCGAGGAACATGATCACCTCGGCGCGAAATAGACACCGGGTTTCTCCTTCACTGTCGTACGGCCGGCAGAGTTGGAGAAACCCGACTTCCCGGCTCAGCCAATCTCATTTCCCGCTCAACAGCGCCTGCGCCAACACAGAGTATTCCGCGCCGCTGGGTTTGAGATCGCTCTTGATGAGCGCCACCTGCTTGACTTCCCATTTGCCCAGCGAGCCGACATTGGCGGCTTGCACCACCTCGCCGATTTTCTTTTGATCGGCGGGGCGCACGTCGCGCGCCAGGCGGCCCAGCGTCAGGTGCGGCGTGAAGTCGCGTATTTCAGCGGGGTAGCCCAGCGGGCTGATGGCGTTCTCCACCGCGCGCTGCAAGGCGTGCAGGCGATGATCGATCTCGTGGACCCCCACCCACACGACGCGCGGCCGGTGAATATTGGGGAAGCAGCCCGCGTCTTTGACTTCCAGCGCAAACGGCGCATGCGCCGCCGCCGCCGCGCGCAGCGACGACGTGATCAGCCCCAGTTGATCGGACGGCACCTGCCCCAGGAATTTCAGCGTGAGGTGAATGCTGTCGGCCTTGACCCAGCGGATGGCGTCGGGCGGCATTTGCGGCTTGAGGCGCGCCTCGACATGGCCCAGTTCAGCCAGGACGGCTTCGGGCAATTCAATGGCGATGAAAGCGCGGATGGCATCCATAAACTCTCCCCTGCTTCGATTATAGCATGAGGGGCCACGGCAGTCGAAACCGCCAATCCTCGCGGAGGTTGCCAACCTTCGGGAGGATCAAGCACGGGGGATGAACCTTCCCGGCAACTTTAGGGTATACTTTCCAATGCCGCACATTTTCCACCGGAGATTTCCCAGCCATGTCCGATCCGAAAGCCGTGGCGCAAGCCATCATCGCCAACGTTGAGAAAGTCATCGTCGGCAAACGTGACACCGTGGAATTAGCCATCATCAGTTTGTTATGCCAGGGACATTTGCTCATTGAAGACGTGCCCGGTGTGGGCAAGACCATGCTCGCCAAATCGATCGCCAAATCGATCGGGTGCGAGTTCAAGCGCATTCAGTTCACGCCCGATATGCTGCCCAGCGACGTGACCGGGGTGCGCATTTACGATCAGAGCACGCGCCAGTTTGTGTACCAGCCCGGCCCCATTCAGGCCAACATTGTGCTGGCCGATGAGATCAATCGGGCCACCCCCAAGACGCAGGCCGCGCTGCTGGAAGCGATGGAGGAAAAGCAGGTAACCATCGACGGTGAGACGCACATCCTCGCCGAGCCGTTCCTGGTGATGGCCACGCAGAACCCGATCGAGTACGAGGGCACCTTCCCGCTGCCCGAAGCGCAGCTGGACCGGTTTTTGCTGCGTGTCCGCCTGGGTTATCCCGAACCGCAGGACGAGATCGCTGTATTGGATTCGCAACAGCGCGTGCACCCCATCGAGTCGTTGGGACAAGTCGCCACCGGCCAGGACCTGGTGACCGCGCAAGCCGCCATCCGCGAGATCTACGTTGACCTGCTGGTGAAGACCTACGTGATCGAGATCGTGACGCGCACCCGCAAGCACCCCGATATTTATCTGGGCGCGTCGCCGCGCGGCTCGCTGACGCTGTTCCGCGCCGCGCAGGCCCGCGCCGCGCTGCACGAGCGCAGCTACGTCATTCCCGACGATATCAAGGCGCTGGCGCCGTTCGCGCTGGCGCACCGCATCATCGTCAGCCCGTCGGCGCGCATCAAGGACGTGGACGCGACGGCGCTGATTCAAGAGATTCTCGGCTCGGCGCCGGTGCCCGGCGGCTCGGTGAAGCCCTATTAGCAATGAGCAATGAACAATGAAGCAGCGGCAAGCATTGAGCAGTGAGCAATCATGACGCGCGTTCGCACAGTTGTCATCATCGGATTAGTGCTGCTTTTTCTGGGCCTGGCCACGTCGCGCACAGAGTTCTTTGTCGTTTTCTACGCCATTGTCCTGGTTCTGGTGGTGACGTACTTCTGGGCGCGGCTGGCGTTGAGCCGCGTGCAGCTGGTGCGCCAGACGCGCGCGCGCCGCGCGCAGGTGGGCAGCATCCTCAATGAAAATTTCACGCTGCGCAATCGCGGCGCCATCCGCAACATGTGGCTGGAAGTGAACGACGAATCGGATTTGCCCGGCCACCACGCCAGCCACGTCATCTCCAGTTTGACGGCGCGGGGCGAATATGCGTGGAAGGTACGCACGTACTGCCGCGAACGCGGCCGCTTCCGGCTGGGGCCGATCACGCTGACCAGCGGCGATCCGTTCGGTTTGTTCCGCATCAAATACCACCTGCCCCATACCTCGAACGTGGTGGTGTATCCCAAGACCGTGGCGCTGCGCTCGTTCCCGCTGCCGATCGGGTTGCTGCCCGGTGGTGATGCGCTGCGCCGCCGCACGCACTACATTACCACCAACGCGGCCGGCGTGCGCGATTACGCCCCCGGCGATCCGTTCAACCGCATCCACTGGAAGAGCACCGCGCGCAAAGATCGGCTGATCGTGAAAGAGTTTGAACTCGATCCGCTGGCCGATGTGTGGATCCTGCTTGATCTGTGGTCGGGGACGCATTACGGTGATCGCAGCGTCCCGGAAGAGGAACTGGACGAATTGGATGTGCTGATCAAGCATAAGCTGCCGCACTTTTCGCTGCCGCCCAGCACGGAGGAGTATGCCATCTGCGCGGCGGCCTCGATTGCGCAGTTCTTTTTGCGGCGCGATCGCACGCTGGGTTTCATGGCCATCGGCCAGCGCCGCGAGGTGCTGCAAGCCGATCGGGGTGAGCGGCAACTCGAAAAGATCCTCGAAACGCTGGCGGTGCTGCGGGCGGAGGGCCATGTGCCGTTTGAGGAGCTGCTCTATCGGGAGACTCCGGCGCTGCCGCGCGGCTCGACGTTGATTCTGATCTCCCCGTCGCCCGTACCCCGGTGGGCGCAGGTGGCGCGCCATCTGAAGCGGAGCGGCGTGTACGTGACCGCCGTCGTGCTCGACGTGAAATCGTTCGGCGGGCCGCCCGGTACCGAGAACGTCATCGCCGAATTGGCCGCGTCCGGCATTCCCATCAGCATCGTGCGCAGCGGCGATCAATTGGAAGAGGTGTTGAGCACGGCACGGTACGGCGCGGCGCAAGTGGCGGCGTAGGGTAGGTCCTCACCCCAGCCCTCCCCCGTTCGACGAAAGGATGTCGAACAAGAGAGGGAGCGGTTCCTCTCACTGTGTGCGCTGCGCGTGGCATGCGAACGGAAGGAGAGCGAAGATACCTTCCTTGACTTTGAGGAATCGTCGGGGAATGCGTAGCAATCTCTGCGCAAGCGGTAGCACTCATCGCGCAAGGCGTAGCAACCATAGAGTAATTGGTAGCAATCGTAAAGTAACATGGAGGAGGAGTAGAGTAACGTGGAGGAAGAGTAAAGCAACGTTAAGGAAAAGCGGAGTGACGCGGAGGAAGGGCAAAGTAACGTTGAGGAATGACTGAGTAACGCGGAGGAATAGCAAAGCAACGTGGAGGAAGAGTAAAGCAACGTTAAGGAAAAGCGGAGTGACGCGGAGGAAGGGCAAAGTAACGTTGAGGAATGACTGAGTAACGCGGAGGAATAGCAAAGCAACGTTGAGGAATAGCAAAGTAACAGCAAGCAACCGCCGCGTCGCGCACTATTGGCCGTCATTCCCGCGCGCTTTTGGCGGGAATCCAGCAGCCGTGCCCGCGACGAAGCTGGATGCCCGACAGAAGTATTCGGGCAGGACGGTTCCCGAGCGGTTTTCATGGTTTGTGGTGGACGCAGTTCATGATGTCTGAGTAAGTAACCCGCAAACAAAGAACCTCCGCAGTGGCTTCCCACCCCGGAGGTTTTCTTACGCATCACGCATCACGCATCACGCATCACGCTTCACGCACCACCTTCGGGATTCTCATCACCACCAGCAAACCCGCCAGCGGCGCGAGCATCGTCACGATGAACAACGCCGGGAACGACGTGGCTTGCAGCAGCAGCCCGCCAATCGTCGGGGCGATGACGGTGAGTCCGCCGATCGTGTTGGAGAGGCCCGTATAGGCCGTGCGCTGGCCCGGCGGCGCAATCTCGATCACGTGCTGCAAGAAGCCCAGCAGGAACGATCCATCCGTCGCGCCCATCGCCACAAAGATCAACACCGTGCCGATGGTCGCCAGCGTCGCGTTGTCCTGTGCGAAGAAGTAGAGCAGCAGTCCCAGGATCGGCGGGATCAACGCCAGCGTCATGGTCGCGCGCATGACGAGGTGCGATCCGCGCTTCTGGCTGATCGAGCCGAGGATCAAGCTGGACGTTACGCCACCGATCGTGAACGCGGCCAGAAACAATCCGACGTTCCCCTCGGGCACCGCCAGGACCTTCGTCGCCTGCACCACGTAGAACGGCGTGGCAAACCCGATACCGCCGACGAGAATCCGCCCGATTGCGTTGAGCCGGAAAGATCGATCGGTCTTGAGGATGTGCCCCACGTGATCGCGCAGCCGCAGCTGCGCCAGCGGATTGTGAACCGCATCGCTGCGCGGCTCGATGAAAAACGTCAACGCCGCCCACGACACCAGCACGCAGACTGTGGCCAGGCCCGTGAGCAGCGCATAGTTATGCGGAAACGCCGGGCCGGACGCGCCCAGGGCCCACGCCACCACAAACGCCGAGAGGAACTGCGCGGCAAACGCCGTGGACTGGGTCCAGCCCAGGATCTTGCCGCGCACGTGCGGCGGAAACATCTTGCTGATCACGTCGAACCAGGCCACCGCCGCCACCGCATCCAGCCCGCGAAAGATCGCAATCACGATCGGGAGCAGCACCGCCAGCAGCGCCAGATTGGCATTCAGCAGCAGCGCCAGCGGCAGCGCGATCAACGACACGCGGCTGATAAACGCCATCTTCACCAGCGCCGGTTTGTTGTAAGCCCGACCGGCCAACCGGCGGCCCGCCGGCAACTGGGGCAGCAACCACATGCCCATCCACAACGTCGTCACCAGCCCCACATAAGCCTCAGAGTTGGAAAAGGCGAGCGCCATCGTCGGCAGCACGGTGCTGTACCCGATGAAGCCCACCGCCGCGCCGAACATCCCGCTGTCGATCATACTGGCGGTGGTGTTGCGCGGCAGCGAACGCATCGCCAGGATTTCCGCTTTGGGGTCTTTGACTTCTAGGGTTGTGCCCTCAAGCTCGATATCAGCCATGTCGCCTCACACACTGAGCCGCCGTCACTGCTTCGCCCGGAATCGCTCACAGTGACGGCGGCTTATTGAGTTTCGATTATAATACCCGTCGCCATGATCAACAACCAAGCCACTACCCGCAGCGATCCACCGGTCACGCAGCGCCAACTCTACATGACGGTTTTTTTCAGCGGACTCGTGACGCTGGCGGTCGAACTATCGGCCTTCCGTTTGTTCGCACCCGTCTTCGGCACGTCGAATCTGATCTCCGCCATCGTGATAGGCTTGATCCTGCTCTATCTGGCGGCGGGTTACACGATCGGCGGTCGCTGGGCCGATCGATCGCCCTACCCGCTCACGCTGTATCGCCTCCTCGCGTGGGGCGCGTTCCTCATCGGCCTCATTCCGTTTGTGGCGCTGCCGCTGCTGCGCGTGGCGCGCGACAGCCTGCAAAACCTGGGCAATCTCAATGTCGCCATTGTCGCCCTGGCCTTCACGGTCACGCTGATCGTGTTCGCCGTGCCCGTTACGCTCATGGGCTGCGTCTCGCCGTTTGCGGTGCGCCTGTCCATGCACGATGTCGCCGAGTCGGGCCGCACCGTGGGCCGCTTGTACGCCGTCTCCACGCTGGGCAGCTTCATCGGGTCGTTTCTGCCGGAATTGTTTCTGCTCGACTGGTTTGGCACGCGCGGCACCTTCGTCTTTCTGGCGCTATTGTTGCTGGCGCTGGCCCTGTTCTACCTGAAACGCGCGGCGCTGAAATTGATCTGGATGCCAATTGTTTTGATTCTGCTCACGCTGTTCGTGCCGCTGTCCTTCAGCAATCTCGCCGGGACCATCTACCAGGGCGAGTCGGGCTACAACTACATTCAGGTGGTGGAGCGCAGCGGCACGCGCTATTTATTGCTCAACGAAGGACAGGGCATCCATTCGATCTACAATCCCGATCGCGCCTTCAACGGCGGCACGTGGGATTACTTCACCCTGGCGCCGTTCTTCAACGCGCCGCCGTATGATCCAGGTCATATGCAGCGCATGGCCATCGTGGGACTGGCGGGTGGATCGATTGCGCGGTTGTACACCGAACTCTACGGCCCGCTGCCCATCGACGGCATTGAGATCGATCCGAAGATTGTGGAGGTGGGCCGCGACTACTTCGGCATGACCCAACCCAATCTCAACGTCATCGTCGGCGATGGCCGCACCGCGATGGCCAACTCGCCGCACAAGTATGACGTCATCGCGCTCGACGCCTTTCGCGTGCCGTACATTCCGTGGCACCTGACCACGCGCGAATTCATGCAGGAACTGCGCGATCATCTGACCCCCGACGGCGTGATTGCCATTAACGTGGGGCGCACCCGCACCGATTACCAGATGGTGGACGCGATGGCCAAGACCGCCGCTGAGGTGTTTCCGTCGGTGCACGTGATCGATGTGGCGGGATCATTCAACTCAATCGTGTATGCCACCAACCGGCCCACCTCGATCGAGAATCTGCGCGCCAACCTTAGCGCCATGCCTGCGCCGGTGCAGGAAGTCGCAGGGAAGGCGCTGGAGCGCGTGCTCCCGCTCAATCCCGATGCCCTCACCTTCACCGACGATCGCGCCCCGGTGGAGCGCTTGACCAACGAGATCATGCTCAGTTTCCTGTTCGGCGTTGGCTCGGGAGAAATCAAACTACAGTGACACGATGACATGATGACGGTGTGACAAGGTGATCGCGCAAACGAGATCACCTTGTCGTCTTGTCATGCGGTCATCCTGTCACGGGGAGCATTTCATCTATGCTAAGAAAACTGATCATTCTGATCATCGCCCTCACCACCCCTTTTCTGCTTGTCGTCGCCAACATCCGAATCGTGGCGAATCCGTGGTTCATCCAGTTTGAGTACAACCGCCCCGGCTTCCCGGCTGATGTTTACGGCTTCACGCGGGAACAGCGCACGCCGCTGGCGCTGGCCGGGTTATATTCGGTCGTGCCGGAGGGGGCGGGTCTGTCTTTGCTGGAAGAAGCCACACTCCCCAACGGCGAGCCGGCTTTCAACGCCCGCGAGATCAAACACATGCTTGACGTGCGCGTGCTGATGGCTACCGTCTTCCCGCTGGCAATCGTCATCGGCAGCGTGCTGATCGTCCTGGCGATTGTCTTCCGCAAAAGCCCGACTTATCGCGACACTGTGCCGCGCGGCCTGCGCGCCGGATCGATCCTGACGCTGACCCTGCTGGCGGGACTCATCGCCTACATTCTGATCAACTTTCAGGCCTTTTTTCTGCAATTCCATCAGCTCTTCTTCGAGGGCGATTCTTTTGCATTCCGCTACGACGATACGCTCATCCGTCTGTATCCCGAACAGCTGTGGAGTGACGCCGCGATCTTGATCGGCGTGCTGACGGGCGTGCTGGCGGCGCTGCTGCTGGCGGTCAGTTGGTGGTGGCTAAGGAGAGTAAAACGTACTGCGTGATGCGCAAAAAGCGCCGTCTCGATCAGTGGCGATCTGGACGGCGCTACTTATGGCTCCAACGGCCGTTTCAGCGGCTGGCCATCCAATTTCGCACGTACTCGGCAAAGCGCATCAATTCATTCAGCCGCTGCAAGTTGTCGTAGACGATATGCCATTCTATGCTGAGATACTCATGAACCAGGATGTTGCGGAATCCGCCCAGCGGCGCGATCTGCTGCGCAAACTCAAGGGGCATCACACGGATTTCCCCCAACCGCAAGAGGCTCTCGTAATAATCAGCGGGACGCGGCGCGTTTTCCAGCGCAATGATGCGATTGGCAATGTCGATACAACATTGTGCGGCCACTTCCAGATTGCGTTCGACAATATCGCGCAGATAGGCATCGGCCTGGAAGTCAGCGAGTGGACGCTGGCGCAGTGGCTCTAATTTCTGCAAGCACTCGTTCAGCCTGTTCAAGCGCCGCTCGATTCCGGCGAACTCCTGACTCATAATACTCCCCCTGAATCAATTCGCGGCGCTGTTGGCGCAGCATGGGCAGCATGTCGCCGTAACGACTGAGCACGGTCGCTTCATACTCAACGCGCGCCACGGCTTCCCGCTCAAACACGCACTTGCCGGTTGCCACCACGGCATAACTCAGCTCCACGGGAACATCGTTCAGTACGATAAGATCAACCGGTTGTCCGTTCAGGACTCGGCTTAGCTCGCTAGCCAATTGAAAGTGGCGCGCCGGCGACAGCCGGCGCTGTGACAACACAGCACAGTCGTAGTCGCTCTGCGGCGCCGCACGTCCCGTGACACGCGAGCCAAAAAGATAGGCGAGCAGCACATCGGATTGCCCGACAAAAAAAGTCCGAAGGAGTTCGATCTCATTCATACTGTCATTATAGCATCGAAGACTGAAACACAAGCGCCCCGATCGCAAACGACCGGGGCGCTGCCTTCTGCTGGGCAATCTGTGAAATCCGTGTCCCGCTGTTACGCGCCGAACTTACCCAGGCGCTTGCTGTGCGCCAGCGCGAACATCATCAAGTCCATCGCCGGGAAGC
>CAYNML010000050.1:16921-47679 GCA_964398185.1 uncultured Anaerolineae bacterium
CCCAGGCGCTTGCTGTGCGCCAGCGCGAACATCATCAAGTCCATCGCCGGGAAGCGACCCAGCGCGCCCTTCAGCGCTTCCGTCTCACCGAAAACTTTGCATTCATCGCGGCGGGTAGTGCCCGGCGCCCACAACAGCGTCGGCACGGGATGCCACGAGTGGCTCTTCAGCGACCACGGCGTCGAGTGATCGCCGGTGACGATCAGCACGTCGGGCTTCAGCGCCAGCAACTGCGGCAGCGCAGCATCCACGCCTTCGATCACCTTCGCCTTGGCTTCGAAATCGCCGTCTTCGCCGCGGCTGTCGGTGTACTTGATGTGCACGAAGAAGAAATCGTATTTGTCCCAGTTGTCGGCCACGGCCTTGAACTCGTCTTCCGGCTTGCCGCCCTCGAACGTGATCACGTCCATGCCCACGAGACGCGCCACACCCTTGTACATGGGATAGACCGCCACGCACGCCGCCTTCAGCCCGTAGGCTTCAGAGAAACGCGGCAGCTTGGGATACGACGCAAAGCCGCGCAGCGTCAACGCATTGGCCGGGCTTTCATTCTTCAAAATCTCGCGCGCCCTGGCGATCCATTGATTGAACAACTCGGCCGTATGCTCCGAATCAGGCGTCTGCGCCACGGCCGGCAGCGGCGGCGCTTTCTTCTGTGGATCGGTATCGGCAATGTGCCCGGCCAATCCCTCACCGCGCAGAATCACGCAGAAGCGATAATCCTGCACCGGTTCGACAAAGACCTCCACGCCGGGCAGCGTAATCGGGCGGAGCTTCTCCACCAGTTCCACGCACTTGGAAGTGGGGATGCGTCCCGCGCGCCGATCGATAATCACATTGTTCTCGTCGACCGTGCAAAAATTGCCGCGCGCGGCCACGTCCCTGGGGCCCAGCTCGAAGCCGATACCCACCGATTCCAGCACGCCGCGCCCGATCACGTACTCCAGCGGATCGTAACCGAACAGGCCCAGATGGCCGGGGCCGCTGCCGGGCGTCACGCCGCTGCCCGCCGGTTGACTCAGACCCAGATTGCCCTCCTCAGCCAGCCGATCGAGATTGGGCGTGTTGGCATATTCCAATTCAGTCGGGCCGTTCAGTTCACGCGGCAGGCCGCCCAGGCCATCCATCACCAGCAGCACGATCTTGCTGTTGTTGGGACTAACCAATTCCTTAAGCAGTTCAAAATTTGCCATGGGTTCCTCTCACAAGAAGATTTTGATTGGGGAGTTGTCGATCAAGTAGTCGGTTGATCGAGGTTTTCAAGTGCATTATACTTAAGTCGGCACAGACACGCAACGCGGCCTATCGATATGACACCCTCTGCGTCTTCACCCACGCGCTGGCAGCGCCTGCGCGCACATCCCTACTGGAAATGGCTGACACCCGGCATCGGCGTCAAGCGCTGGCTGGCCTTGTTTCTGTGCGGCGTCACGCTGCTGGCGCTGGGGCTGGCCGTTATGCTGGTCGATGTCTATCGCAGTGCGCTGCAGTCGGAGGTGATCTACTATCTTACCCTGCAATTCCTGCCGCGCCTGGAGCGCGCGATCGTGGTAGGTCTGGTCGCGGTCGCCGCGATCTCAATCGCGGTCTACCAACTCAGCCGATCGATCCTCGCGCCGTTCACGCGCGGCCAACCGGTGGCGCAGGCGCTGGTCGAACATCGCCAGCGCGAACGCGGCCCCAAGGTCGTGGCCATTGGCGGCGGCACCGGCCTGTCGACGCTGCTGCGCAGCCTGAAGCACCACACGTCCAACATCACCGCCATCGTCACCGTGGCCGACGATGGCGGATCGAGCGGGCGCTTGCGGCGCGAGATGGGCGTGCTGCCGCCGGGCGATTTTCGCAGCTGCCTCGCCGCGCTGGCCGATGACGAGTCGCTCACCACGCAGTTGTTCCAGTATCGTTTCTCGCCCACCCAGAAAGATTTGGACGGGCACGCGCTGGGCAACTTGTTCATTACTGCCATGGCCGATGTCGCCGGCTCGTTCGAGCAGGCGTTGATCGAAAGCAGCCGCGTGCTGGCCATTACGGGCCGCATCCTGCCCAGCACGCTGAGCGATGTCACACTCTGCGCCGAGGTGCGCAACGGCAGCGGGCTGCACCAGGTCGAAGGCGAATCCAACATCACGCACTTCGGCGGATCGATCGCGCGGGTCTTCCTCAAGCCCGATCGGGTGCGCGCCTACCCGGAGACCATCCGCGCCATTCTCGACGCCGATCTGATTGTGCTGGGGCCGGGCAGCCTGTACACCAGCGTGCTGCCCAACCTGCTCATCGAGGCGCTGCCGGAAGCGCTGCGCGCCAGCCGCGCGCTCAAAATGTATGTGTGCAACGTGGCCACACAGCACGGTGAGACTGACGGCTACACCGTCCACGATCATATCCGCGCGCTGGAACAACACCTCGGCTCGGGCATCATCGATGTGGTGCTGGCCAATTCGCGCACGGATGTGCGTTGGCAGGCGGCGCCCGCGGGCGTCGGCGAAATTGTCCGGCACATCCCGGCCGGCGGCGCGCCGCGCGTTGCCCTGGCCGACGTCATCGATGAGGCGCGCCCGTGGCGGCACGATTCCGACAAGCTGGCGCACGCCGTCATGCAAATCTATCAGGAAATCCACTGGGGAGAGTAAGCATGTCACAGGATCCTTCGCGACGCGATGTCCTAAAATTGCTGGGCGCGACCGGCGCGGTACTGGCCGTGTCGCACTTATACACCACCGCGACGAATGAAGCCGGCGTGGAGGCGGCTTCCACCATCACCCCGCTGCTGCGCTACTATTTCAACGACGCGCGCCACAACATCGTGATCAAGAACAAGCGGCGCGCCATGCTGAGCAGCCACGTCTACCCCAAGGCCACCTTCGTGCGCGATGCGTTTTACGGCCCGCTGGCGCTGAACGACGTCAAGCTGGGGGCGGACTGCTATCGCTGGTTTGCCGAGGCGCAGAATCCGGACACGGGGCAGATTCGCTGCGCGGTCCCGTTCGATCCAAAGAACGAGTACCTGTTTCAAATCTGGGATGATGATTCGTCGCTGCTGTTTGTCAGTTGGGCGGCCTGGTTGAAGCGCAACCGGATTGAAGTAGATCGCGCGATCGTGGAAAAGGCGTGGGCCTTCGTCAAGACGCACGTCATCGACGATTTTCATCTGACCCCCGCGCTGCCCTTCTGCTACTGGGCGGACACCGTGCAGTTCGACACCCCCGAACGGATCGCGCACAATCAGGGGTTGTACGCGCTCGCGGCGCGAGGCCTGCTGGAATTGGGCTGGGGGAACGTCGTCGCCGCCGAGGTCGATCGGGCCCGTGCGCGTTACGCAGAATTCTATCGACCCGAGCTGGGCCTGATCACGCTGGGCAAGGATTCGTGGTGGGCGGACAAGATCGACATCAGTGTGTTGTTCCCGGAGTTCATGCTGCGCTGGCTGTACAAGGAGAGCGCTCTGTCCGACGAGATGATCGTGAATATGGTCGATCGTTACATCCCGCTGGCCAGCGTGTACAAGCAGGATAAGACGCTGGCCGGTCTGAAGGTCATCTGCGCAGCCGATGGATCGTTCCTGCCCCCGGAGCGCTTTGCGGTGCCCAGCCTGAACGATCCCGGTCACTATCAGAACGGTGGCTACTGGCCTATGTACACGTTGGTGGCGCTGGCGCTGCGCTACAAAATCGCCCCGGACAAGAACCTCAAAGCGCTGATCGAAACATTGGTGCGCGTCGAGCTCGCCAAGGATCGCCGCTCCAAGGAGATTATCATCCTCGCCCCGGGCGTGGAGGGCGCCATCGATCCCAACCGCTCCGGCTACACGTGGAACGCGCTGATCGCGCCTGCGTTGAAGTGGGCCGGCGTGGCGTAACAGGGTATTGATTTCGCCAAAATCGGGAGTACACTGAGAGTGAAGCAGCCCTGGCGGCCAACTTCAATTCAAGGAGGCAACCATGCTTCACATTGATCTCACCGTGGAAGAACGCAACCTGCTGGCGCAAATGCTGGAGGCGTGCCTGACCGATCTGCGCGGCGAAGTCAGCGCTACCCACAATCATGATTACAAGGAGACGCTGAAACAGCGCGAAGTGCTCCTGCGCAAGATCATCGCCGCCGTTAACGAGGCCAGGGAAGTCGAACCGGCCTGATCTTCTGCCTGTCGCGCGGCGCGCCCGTCCGATTGAATCTGCCTTCATCCCGTTGTGGGCGTGCGCGCCGCCGGAGGTTGCCCTTCGATCGTTCATCGTTCAATCGACGTCAGGCTGACGCTGGCAGACGTCGAAGAATTGATTGTGCCCACCTCACGCGCTTGGCCGGACTGGTTGAGCGCCTGCTTCGTGTTACACGGCCAGCCAACGCGACTGTCACAGCGAGGTTTCTATGTCTGAACTGCACATCGTCACCGGCGCCTTTGGCTACTCCGGCAAATACATCACTGCGCGGCTGCTAGACGCCGGGGTGCGTGTCCGCACGCTGACCAACTCGCCGCAGCGCGCCAATCCCTTTGGCGGCCAGGTCGAGGCGCAGCCCTTCAACTTCGACAACCCGGCGGCGCTGATCGAAGCGCTGCGCGGTGCAGCAGTTTTGTATAACACGTACTGGATTCGCTTCAACACCAAGGAGCCAGGCTTTCAACATTCAGTGGCGGTGGAGAATACATTGAAGCTGTTTGACGCGGCCAAGCAAGCGGGCGTGCCGCGCGTGGTGCACACCAGCATCACCAATCCGTCGGAGGATTCGCCGCTGGAATACTTCAAGGGCAAGGCCGTGCTCGAGCGCGCTTTGAAAGGATCGGGGTTGTCCTACGCCATTCTGCGCCCCAACGTGCTCTTCGGCCACGAAGACATTTTGATCAACAACATCGCGTGGACGCTGCGCCGCCTGCCGGTGTTCGGCGTGTTCGGCGGCGGGCAATATCGCTTGCAGCCGCTGCACGTGGATGATTTCGCGGCATTGGCCGTGGAGCAAGGCAAAGAGCGATCGAATCGCGTGATCGACGCGATCGGGCCGGAGACATTCACCTATCGACGGCTGGTGGAAGAGATCGCCGCCATCATCGGTGTTCACCGCCCGATCGTGTCGGTGCCGCCCGCGATCGGATATGCCGTGGGCGCGGTGCTGGGCAAGTTAGTGGGCGATGTGATGATCACCCGCGATGAAGTAGAGGGGCTGATGGCCGATCTGCTGGTGACGAATTCGCCGCCCGCCGGAACGACGCGCCTCACCGACTGGGCGCGAGAACACGCAGATACACTGGGCAAGCACTACGCGAGCGAACTGGCGCGGCGCAGGAATCGGCAAGCGGCTTATGAACAGCTATAAAAACCTCCCGGAGGTTCCTAACCTCCGGGAGGTTTTCACTGCGCCTGCCGCAAATGACACGCGCACAAGTGCCCGCCGCCGAGATCGATCAGCGGCGGCTCTTGTTGAGAGCACACCGCAATCGCCACGGGGCAGCGCGGATGGAAGCGGCAGCCGCCGGGCGGATTAAGCGGGCTGGGTACGTCACCTTTGAGGATGATGCGCTCCCGCTTGATCTTGGGGTTGTGCAGCGGAATGGCGGACAGCAGCGCCTGCGTGTAGGGATGCTGCGGATTACGATACAACTCCACCCGCTCGGCCACCTCGACCATCTTGCCCAGATACATGACCGCGACACGATCGCTGATGTGCTCGACCACGCTCATGTTGTGCGCGATGAAAATGTAAGTCAGGCCAAATTCGCGCTGCAGCTCGCGCAGCAGGTTCAGCACCTGCGACTGAATCGACACGTCCAGCGCCGACACCGGCTCGTCGCACACGATGAACTTGGGCTTTAACACCAGCGCGCGCGCAATGCCGATGCGCTGCCGCTGCCCGCCGGAGAATTCGTGCGGGTAACGCCGGTAGTGATAATCCTCCAAGCCCACCTTGCGCATGATCTCCAGCACCTGATCCTGCCGCTGGCGGGCGTCCTTCACGCCGTGGATCAACAAGCCCTCGCCGATGCTGTCGCCGATGGGCGTGCGGGGATCGAGCGAGGAAAACGGATCTTGAAAGATGATCTGCATTTCGCGGCGCAGCGCTTTGAGTTCCGCGCCCTGAGCGGTGGCGATGTCGCGGCTTTCGAACCTGATACGGCCGGAAGTGGGATCAAGCAGGCGGATCAACAGGCGGCCCACCGTGCTTTTGCCGCAGCCTGACTCGCCCACCAACCCCAGCGTCTCGCCGCGCTTCACGCTGAAGCTGACATCCTCCACGGCTTTTACCTGCGCGACGGTGCGCATCAACACGCCGCCGCGCACAGGGAAGTACTTGGTCAGGTGTTCCACTTCGATCAGGGGATCGGAAAGATCAGTCGTTACCTGCCATTCAAACATTCCTTGAGCCGTCCGGTCACTCATCGCTTATCACTCATCATTCGTATAACCAGCAGCGCGCGGTGTGGCCCAGCGCCACCGGCTTCGGCCCCGGCATTTGCTCGGTGCAGATGGTCATGCCTTTGGCTTCGCGCACGCGGCAGCGCGAGGCGAAGCGACAGCCCGGCGGCAGGTTGATCAGATTCGGCACGTTGCCCGGAATCACGTCGAGCTCGTCCTTAATTTCCCCCAGCACCGGAATCGAGGCGATCAAGCCCTGCGTGTAGGGATGCTTGGGATCGCGGAAGAGATCTTCCGTAGGGGCCTCTTCGACGATCTGTCCCGCGTACATCACCGCAATCCGATCGGCCATCTCGGCGACCACGCCCAGATCGTGCGTAATCAGAATGATCGCCGCGTTGTACTCCTGCTGCAGGTTGCGCATCAAATCTAGGATCTGCGCCTGAATGGTCACGTCCAGCGCCGTGGTCGGCTCGTCGGCAATCAACAGATCGGGGTTGCTGGCCAGCGCCATGGCGATCATCACCCGCTGCGCCATGCCGCCCGACATCTCGTGTGGATACGCCTTGACGCGGCGCTGCGGATCTGAAATACCCACCTGCGCCATCAGTTCCACGGCGCGGACCAGTGCTTCTTTTTTTGACAGGCCCTTGTGAATCTGCAGGACTTCTGCAATCTGATCGCCCACCTTGAAGACCGGGTTGAGGGAGGATGTGGGCTGTTGAAAGATCATCGAGATGCGGTCGCCGCGCATGGCCGTCATCTCGGTCGTGCCGAGATCCAGCAAGTTGCGGCCCTCGAAGAGAATTTCGCCGCCGTCGATCTTGCCGGGCGGTGAGACCAGGCGCAAGATCGAGAGCGACGTCACGCTCTTGCCGCAGCCCGACTCGCCGACCAGCCCCAGCACTTCGCCACGCCGCACTTCAAAGCTGACGCCATCCACGGCTTTGACGACACCATCGTGGGTGTAGAAGCTGGTGCGCAGATCGCGCACCTGAAGCAGAACTTCGCCCGGCGGCGAATTTGGTGTTTTCAAGGTAACAGTGGCGAGGTCGGTCATGGAAGTTGAGTGGTTCAATCGATTAGCGGTACAGGCGTGGATCCAGCGCATCGCGCAGACCGTCGCCCACCAGATTGAAGGCCAGCACCGTGATCATGATCGCGACGCCGGGGAAGATCAGCAAGTGCGGTGCATTGAGAACGCTGCTGCGCTCCACGCCCAGCATGGTGCCCCATTCGGGATGCGGCGGCTGCTGGCCCAGCCCCAGAAAGCCCAACGCAGCCGCTTCCAAAATAGCGGTGGCAACCCCCAGCGTGCCCGCCACCATCAGCGGGGTCAGCGAGTTGGGCAGGATGCGATTGAACAGCAGCCGCCACTGCGAAGCGCCCAGCGCCCGATCGGCGTGCACGAAGTCCTGCTCGCGTACCTGCAGCACTGTCGAGCGCACGATGCGCGCGTACTGTGGAATCGCCAACAGGCCAATGGCAAACAGCGCCGGGAACAGAGGCGAGATGGTGCCGGACACGATCAGCGTCCGCAGAATCGCTACCAACACAATCGCCAGCAGCAGGCTCGGAAAGGCCAGCAGCACATCCATGAAGCGCATGAAGACATTATCGATCCAGCCGCCGACAAAGCCGGACAACGCGCCGATGACGGTGCCGACGACAATGCCAAACGTGACGGTGACCACGCCGATGAAGAGCGAGACCCGCGTGGCATTGACCACCCGGCTGAATAGATCGCGCCCGTTGCTGTCCAGCCCGAAAATATGCTGCGGCTGATCGGCGGGGCAGCCCAGCACGTGGATGCACGGCGGCGTGCGGACGCGATTATTCGGGTCGCGAAAATCAATCGGATCGTATTCCATCAACAACGGGCCGACGAAGGCGATAACCAGTTCGATCGCAATGATGATCAAGCCAATGCGGGCCGATCGGCTGCGCCACAAACGACGGCGCACCTCACGCCAGTAGCTATAGGGCTTTTCCTGCACCACCGCGGCAGGAGTAGGGACTGCTTCAGCCGTCATAGGCATCAACCTCACGTCAAGCGCACGCGCGGATCGAGATAGGCATATGAAATATCGACGATTAAATTGACGACGACAAAGAGCAGCGCGATAACCAGCGTGAAGCCCTGCACCACGGGATAGTCGCGCGCGAAAATGGAGTCGACCAGAAACTTGCCCATGCCCGGCAGGCCGAACACGGTCTCGGTCAGCACCGCGCCGCCCAGCAGCGCGCCAAACTGCAGGCCGATAATCGTCACCAGCGGCAGCATGGCGTTGCGCAGGGCATGCTTCAAGACCACGCCGCGCTCCTTCACGCCTTTGGCCCGCGCCGTGCGAACGTAGTCCAGCCCCAGCACGTCCAGCAGGTTGGAACGCGTCATGCGCGCGATGATGGCCATCGGGATGGTGCCCAGTGCAATGGCGGGCAGGATCAAATGGCGGATCGCGTCGCGATACACTTCCCAGTTGCCCGTCACCAGCGCGTTGAACGTAAACATGTTCGACAGGAAGGTCATGAAACTCAGCGGGATGCCCTCTAGCTGTTCCAGATCAGCCAGCGGCGGCAGGCTCAGCCCGGCGGTAAGTCGTCCACCGGTAGGCAGCTGCAACGGCGTGTCTTTCAAGGCTACGCCAAAGAAGGCAGCCAGCAGAAGACCGAGCCAGAAGATGGGCATGGAGACGCCAATGTTCGCCACGACCATGGTCCCGGCATCAAAAGCCGAGTTGTGCTTATAGGCAGAAAAAATGCCCAGAGGAACCCCGACCAGGATCGCGAACAGCATCGCCATGATCGCCAGTTCCAGCGTCATCGGCAACCGCTCCAGCAGAATAACGTCAACCGGGCGGCCGTACTTGATGGAGTTACCCAGTTCGCCCTGCAGCAAATTCTGGGCATACCGGCCAAACTGTACGATGACATTGTCGTTCAGACCATACCGTTCCTTGAAAGCCTCGCATGACGCCTGGGTGGCCTTCTCGCCCATCATCGCCCGGCACGGATCACCCGGAATGGCCCGCACCAACACGAAGGTGAGAAAGATGATACCAATCAGGACCGGCACGGCTAACAAGATCCGGCGCAGCAGGTACTGCCCCATGCTCTATCCTTGCTCAGTGGGCGGGGCGCTGCTCTGCCCCACCCACTTTCCAAACCAAGCAATGCTGTTTGCGCTCAAACTCGGTGTTACTTCTGAACGTTGTTATTCAAGCCGACGTAGAAGATATTCAGCGCCTCGCGCGGATATAACTTCAGCGCAGAGTCACCCTCGATCGCCTCAAAGTCGTTGGGGTCGGGGTTGTCCATGCCCTGGATTTCACCGGCCTTCAGCGCATTCAGGCGCGCCGCCGCTTCGCTGTTCCACTTGAAAACGACGGTCTTCGTCTTAGGCGCTTCGCCCCAATAGTTGGGGTTGGCTTCCAACGTCAATGAATCGCCGCGGACCCAGTCCTTGACCACGTACGGACCCGTGCCCACCGTCTGATCCAACGGAGCGCCACCGGTTGCCTGCAGGTGGGCGGCCGATTGAATGCCCAGCGACGAGAACGCCACCTTCGACGGGAAGGCCGGATCGGGCGCGCACATCACGAACTTGACGGTCAAGTCGTCCACTGCCTCGATCGACTTGAGCAGCCCGCCGTAATCGCAGTTGGGCGCTTCGTACTTCGTGTCAGTCGCCGTGGCCGGCTTCTCTTCGAGGAACGCCGTAAACAGATACGTCCAATAGTCGAAGTTGCCCGTGTTGCCCTTGTGCAGCGGGTGATTCTTGTCCCATTGCGCGGCGTAAGTGGCGACTACGTCCTTGGCCGTCAACGGCGTATCGTCCGAGAACTTCACACCGCTGCGCAGCTTGCACGTCCACTCGGTCAAATCAGCATTGGCCGTGCATTCAGTCGCCAGGCCCGGTTCGACTTCGACGCCGCCCACTTTGTATGACAAGAGCGGATCGAAGATCTGCTCGCAGGCGCGCAGGCTCTCGCCGTCGGTCTCATCCGCACAGTACAGGCTCAGCGGCTCAGCATTCTGCATCCAGACAAAGGTGTCCTTGCCGGGGGCCGCCATTCCCTTGAACGATTCGTTGCCCAGCGGGCTGGCATGCGCACCGGTCACATCCGCCTGGAAGACCGTGGCCGAACCGCCGTGCGCCACCGGCACCATCGGCACGTGCAGCCTGATCGCCGTATTGGCCTCGGCATACAGTTTATTGCGCTCGGCTTGATCAGACAGCGAGGCCGCCTTGGCCAGAGCCGTGGTCACATCGTCAAACTTCTTGCCAAACGAATCATTCGCGCCAATGCCAAAGTGCGAATCGAGGAAGTTAGTGGCATCAGGATAGTCAGCGCCCCAGCCCAGCAGGAAGATCTCCAACTTGCCGTTGGAGGCATTGTCCAGGAACGTGCCCGATTCCTGCACTTCGATGGTCACGTTGATGCCCAGCTCCTTGAGCTGCGCCTGGATTTCTTCCGCCACCTTACCCGGCGTAGGCAGATAGCCGCGCACGACATCGCGATAGGCCAGCGTGAGGTCAACACCGCCGCCGAAGCCGGCGTCGGCCAAGATCTGCTTGGCCTTGGCTGGATCATAGGCATACCACGCTTCGCCTTCGCAGCCGCCGGGGATGGCGCACGGCGTAAAGTGCGAAGCAACAATCGAGCCCTTGGGATAGAACTTGTCGACAATCGCCTGGCGGTTGATGCCCATCGCGATCGCCTGGCGCACCGCTTCATAGCTCAGGGGATGGCCTTCCGGCCGGGGAATCGACGTCGGCGTGGGCGGCGGCGTTGGCGTAGCCGCCGGCGTGCAGGCGGCTACTACAAGAGTCAACACCATCAACATCGACAACAGCGACCACAACTTGCGGCTGTGCAACATGGTTCTCCTCCTAAAGAGAATGTCTGAAATGGTGATGAACAATTACTCCAACAGCACAGTGGCGGATATACAGATCGGCGATCACCCCCCTTCGGTGAGATCAATCCGATCGGACGTCAGACACCCGATCGCACTTTCCGGCCCGCACGGCTACGGCTGGGCTGAAATGTTCCTCGTCAAAGCCGCCGTGGCTTCGGCGGGCGTGGGGAAAATCTGAAACAGGTTATTGAAGCCAATCATCTCAAAGACCTCGCTGACGCGCTCGTTCATGCCGCACAACACCACGTCACCGCCGCCCAGCTGCGCCTGGCGGCGCACCCGCAACAGCGCGCGTAACCCGCTGCTGGACATATAGCCCACCGCCCCCAGATCGATGATCAAGCGGAAATGCCGGGCGGCCAGCTGCTCGTCGATGGCGGCTTCCAGCGCGGGCACCGTCACCGCGTCCAGGCGGCCCTGCGGCGCGACGCGATAGACTTCTCCGGGGAGGGATTCTTGCAGAACGTTCACGTCACTCGATCTTGGTGCGCTTCAGCATGATCAGCGTGTTGCCTTGACCCGGCGCCGATTCAAAGCGGACTTCGTCCATCAGTTTGCGCATGAAGTACAGGCCCAGTCCACCCTCGTTGAGATGATCCAGATCCGTCACCGCGCCTACCTCCGGTACCGGCACCCCTTCCGGATCGAACGGTCGACCGGAGTCACGCAGCACCACTTCGAACTGTCCGCGCGCCGGGCAGCGGCACGCGATTTCGATGTCACCGGAACAGTCAACGTACGCATGCTCGATGATGTTGGAACACGCCTCGTCCACCGCCATCTCAACGTGAAACACCTCGTCGTCGTTCAGGCCGCACGTGCGCGCGGCCTGCGTCACAAACGCAGCGATGTCCGTCAGGCGGTCAAACCGCCCCGGTACCACCAGGCGCACTGGCTGCTCCATGCCTCTTCCTTGGCCGCGCGCCGGAATCAGAACGCGCCGACAGCGGCGAGTACATCCGGGTAAATGTCGAAGACCGGGGCCAGCCCGGCCAGGTCCAGCACTTCCATCACGCGCGCCGACGGCTGCGCCAAGCCCAAGCCGCCGCCGTTCTTCTTGGCGGCCTTGTGTGCGGCCACCAGTACGCGCAGCCCGGCGCTGCTCATATAATCCGTTTCCTGCAGATCCAGCACGATACGACTCCGCTCGGCTTCCAACAACCCCTGCAATGCTTTCTCCAAATCGGGCGCAGTTGCGCTGTCCACGCGCCCCGTCACTTTCACCACACTGACGTGCTTCAATTCACGTGTTTCAAGGTTCATCGGCCAGCCTCCGCAAGGAATGAAGTTTTAAGTATCGTTGGATGGTGTGAACGATTATACATCGTAAAACGTAAAGCGTAAAACGTATTGATTATTTTTCCGGCGCCATGTCCGCCGGTGTCTTGATCAGGCGCGTACTCACCGCCGCCAGGCCCACATACAGCCAGAACAACGTCACCGAATGGTGGAAGTCGAGATTAAAGAAGTAGTGATCAAACACGCCGCCGATCAAAGCCCCCAGCAGCGCCGTGTGAAAACCCCACCAGATGGGTTCAAGCTCCGCCCGATCGGCCACCCGCGCCCGCACGCGCCACGCGCTGCCGAACAGCACCGCCATCACGACGAGGAACGCGCCCAAGCCCACCAGGCCCATCTCGCTGGCCATCATCAGATACAGATTGGCAACCTTCAAATAGGTATCAATGTCGGGGGTGCCGGTGAAGCCCACCCCCAGGATCGGATAACGCTGGATCAAGATCAGCGCATCGGTGTATTCGCCGACGCGCATTTGCGTTGACAGATCACTGGCCTGCTCGTCGCTCAAGACCTCCAATCCGTCGAAGAAGTGCGTCACGTACCCCTGCGTCTGCGGCAGGATCAACACCACAACCAGGGCCGCGATCATGATGGGTAGAATCTTGCGATAGCGCACCACGCCCAGCGCCCCCACGGCCGCCGCCACCCCCACCAGCGATCCGCGCGAGAACGACAGCAGCAGCGCCAGCGCCATCAACCCGAGGCCGGCGATCACCCACCCCCGCCGCAGCACCGGCTGCCTGGCGAACAATTGCGGCACGGCCAGCGTCACCATCATGATCATCAGGCCGCCCAGCGCATTGGGATCGATCGAAGTGCCCGTGGCCCGCTGAGACAGGCTCGGATCATCACGGATATAGCGCAGCACACCCGGCCCCTCTGGATAATTGAACACCCGCAGACGCGAGAGCAAATCCATCGAAGTTTGATCGGGCAGCAGGTACAAGATCAAAGCGATCAGCGCCGCCAGCGATCCGCCGATGATCAACATCCGCGTGATCAGGCGCAGGCGCGGCACATCGCGCACAGTGTCGGTGATCAGAAAGAACAACAGGATGCTGAGGATGATTTCAGCAAAGTGCCGCGCCACGGTTTGCGTCAGCGGCGCATTCGCCAGACCGGCGATGAATGTCGCCAGCGCCAGCGCTAGAAACGCCAGCACCGGCAGCGTCAACGGCGTATTGACAAAGCCGCCCAACTGCCCCGTCGCACGCTCCAGCAGCCACACCCCAAACACCGCGACGAGCACCACGTCAAGAAACGTGGGCTTAAAGGCGAAGTTCACCGGCAGCGCCGCAAAGGGCAGCAGGCAGATCACGGCGACCAGCGCCGCATAACCGATCTCAATCCGGCGCAGGATCAGCACCAGCACGATCAGCCCCAGGATCGCGCCGAGCGCGATCGGGCCGCCGAGCAGCGCCACGAACAGCCCGCCGCCCAGCGCCACCACTACGCTCAACACAAGAACGGCCAGCGTGGCGATCCAGCGCTTGCTTGAAACAAAAACATCCGTCCAGTGACTGACTTGCATACTCTATCTCACTCACAGCGCATGGCAATAGTTCACGGCAGCACCGGCAGCACAATCGCATCATCCGGCAAACGTCGTCCCGCGCTGTCAACGACAGGCAGGCGCGTCACATCGCTCAGGCGGTACAAGCCGATCAGCACTTCAGCCGGGGCTGCGCCAGTCAACTTGATCGATCGATCTTCCACGATGATCTCACCCGGCAGCCAGCGGGTGGTGGGATACGATCCATCAAACGGCGGCCCGTCCCCCTGCCCGATCGGCTGACCCTGCCCGTCGCGCGCCAGCGCAAAAACCGTGTAATCTTCCGGTAAAGGGCGCTGCGCCCGCCAGTACAGCCTGAAGGTCAACTCGTCCGCCGCCGTGACACGCGGCGCAGCATAGCCCACCAGCTCGAGCGCCTCGCCCAGGCGATACCGTGCCGCTGTTTCAGGCGTCAGCGTTGCTGCCGACCGCAGCGTGAAGTCATCGATGATCAACAGACCCGTCCGCGGCATACCGGTCTCATCCGTAACGGTCACTGGCTGCTTGGTCGTGCGGTCGCGCAGGCCCGCTTCCACCTGCACGATGGCCGGGGCAGGCGCGTCAGCCTTCACGCGCAGCAAAAAGCGATCCTCGATGATCTCGTCGCCGCGCCACACATCGGTGGGAAACGTCCCCTGCCCGTGATAAGCATCTTCGCTGCCCACCAGTTCCAACCCGCGCCCCAGCGGATGCACAAACACCATGTATTCGCGATCGGGCTTGTGCAGCGCCTGCCAGTATAGCACGACCGAGATCAGATCGCCGGGCTGCGCCACAGCGGGTTCCACCTTGCCACCGATCAAGCGCAGCGTACCGTTGAAGTCCACATTCAGGCGCGCCACATCCGCGGGAATGTCCGTCAGTGCGATCGCGCGCGGGCGCGCATATTCCGGCGCGATCACGGCGAACGGAATGAGCGCGGCGCCGATGAACCAGGCGCCCATGACTATCGTCCACACCCGGCCAGCTGGAACGAGCGCCTGCCAGCCGCTGGCCAGCAGAATTGCCAGGGCCGCCGCCGCCGGAAAGATCAGGCGGCCTTGCGAACCGGGCGTACTGGCCGTCCAGCGCAGCACGCCGACAAACACCAGCCCTGCGTACAGACTCAACCCAAGTAAACCTTCAGCCTCCGGCGAGAGGGCGCGCGGTCGGCGCTGCAGCCACTGCCAGCCAACCTTGAACCCGCCAAGCACTGCCAGCAGCACGAACGCCGAGTAAAACACATACAGCCATTCCGGTAACGCGATGTTGAACCAGCCAAAGACGCCCCATACGGAATACCACAACCCCGGCAGTTCGCCGATCACTTCCCCGATCGTTAGCGCGCGTTGTCCAACGATGCGGTACATGGCTGCCAGGCCGGTGAGATCGCCATACAGCGTAAGGTTGCGCACATACCACCAGCCGCCGATCAACACTGCGCCGAGGAGCACCACACCGCCTGCCGTGGCCGCCCAGCGCCAGCCGCGATCGCGGCGCGTGAAGCCCAGATAACCGATCGAGCAAACGGTGAAGCCCAAGAGGATCAAGCCGCCCAACTTAGCCAGCGTTGACAAGCCCGCGATCAGCGCCAGCAGCATGATCGTCCGTCGTGAGCGATCGCCGCGCAGCAAGCGCGCCAGCAAATACAGCGCCACGGCCGCCAGCGCGTTGCTGGCATTGTCGTTGTTGATGGCCGAACTGATGAAAATGAACTGCGGCGTAAAGGCCACCGTGGCCGCAGCCAACGGCGCGACGATCGCCCGATCGGGCAGCAGCGTGCGCGCTGTGGCATACGTCGCCAGCACCACCACCAGTCCCCACAACAGCGATCCCCAGCGCAGCACGTGCCCGGCCAGCGCCGCTCCGCGATAAGGAAAAGCCTCGTCGGCAGTGTGGATGTAGCGGTTCTTGTTGCCCGGATCACCCGGCACGCCGATGTTGGCCTGCGGGTTCTGCCGCAGCGCCTCCTGCACGGGGGTGTCGATCCACGCCGTCAGCAACGCGCCCGCCAGATAATACAACGGCGGCTGGCTGCCCTCCTGCTCGTACCGCGCGGAGTCAGACTGGCCTTGCACTGGCAGGCTGCGCTCGTCGCGCACATGCTGCACCACAAAGTAGTGGAAGGATTCATCGGGCGCTTCAAACAGCGGCGTCACGCTCGAGTAGACGACACCCAGCAGCAGATACAGCACTACAATGACGATCAGTGAGCGGCGCCGGCGCATCATTCGACTCTCACGCGGGTCACTTCAACTTCAGCCTGCCCGCCGGCGGCGGGCTGCACTTCACCCGTCTGACGCCGAGCCACCTTCACGCGCACGGCGTACTCGCCCGGCGGCAGGCCGCGCGGCAAAGCGACCTCGGCCGTATGCTTGACCAGCTGGCCGACCGGCCATTTCTTGACCGACCAATTGTCAAACGCCGATCCGATTAACAAGCCCCATTCCGCGCCGCTGGCGTCGACGAGGCGCGTGGTGAAGTCAAGACTGAATTCCGGCGCGCGATCGACCTGCCAGTAAAAGGCGATCTGCGCCCGATCGCGTTCCGGCGCGATCACGACAGGCTCAACGCCTTTCAGGCGCAGCGGAATCGTCGGCCAGCGGAGATCGATCGGGTTGGCCGAGGACGGCAGTGCGGTGAGAATCGGAAAGTGCGCGGTGTACAACTGATAAGCCGACCCCAGCCAGATCGCCGGGAATGTTTCATGCCCCAGGCGCAGCAAGTGCCCGCGCGCCCATTCGTCCAGCGCCGTCGGCGCAAAGCCGTTCAACGGCGCCGGCCGCGTGACAAACCACACGCGCGCCGCTGCCTCGGCCTGCACCTGCAGCTCGCGTACTGCCTGGTCCACGTCGAACGAGGGATAGGTGGGGATGATGCGCCACGGCGCCACGCCGCCACAGCGTCGATAGTAATAGTCGAATACGAACGAGCTGATGGCGTCGTGCACGACGACCACATCATCCGGTTGAGCCTGTGCGGCAATGGTGCACGCCGCCGCCCGCATGTCGTCCTTCAGGTAAGCGGGATCGGTAAACTGCACACGCAGCCACCCCCCCATGATGATCACGAGCACAACCAGCGCCGCCGCGCCGACGACGCGCCAGCGCTGCCACACCAGCGACAGGCCATAGCCCACCAGAAGATAGACGGGCGGCAAGGTGAACATCACATGGCGCGGACCAGTGTACAGCGGCCGCACAAAAGTCACGGCATAAAAAGCCAACAACGGCAGGGCCAGATACAGCAGCGTCACCAGCGTCGCGCGCCGCTGCGCCTTATCCAACAAGCCGCCCACCACTCCGACGAACAGCAGCAGCAAACCGGGCAACACCGCCCACCAGGGCTGAAAAAGATCGTTGGTGCGGCCCACCAGGAACGCGCCCCACACCTCGGCCAGCAGGCTGTCCAAAGGCCGGAAGCCGAATACC
Source organism: uncultured Anaerolineae bacterium (assembly GCA_964398185.1). GTDB lineage: Bacteria > Chloroflexota > Anaerolineae > Fen-1058 > Fen-1058 > Fen-1058. The sequence continues at coordinate 34,450 of CAYNML010000050.1, forward strand.
GGATCGACGCCGCTCTGCGCGCGCGACAAACCGTACGCCAGCAGCGGCAGCGCGGCCACCGCCAGCAGGCCCAGCAAGACCAGCGCCTCGCGCCGCCGCAAACGCAACAGCGCGATCAAGATCAGCACGCCTTCAAATAGCAGCACAAAAAATGTCGTGAAGTGCGCGTACAACATCGCGCCGGTCACCCCCGCCCACGCCAGCCACGCCAGCCACGGTCGCCGCGAGTTTCCGCGCTGCGCCGGAAAGTCGATCGCGCGCAGCAGCCAATACACCGAGGCCAGACTCAGCGCCGCCAGCAGCGTGTACATGCGCGCTTCCTGCGCGTACCAGACGAGAAATGGCGAGAACGTCCCCAGCACCGCCGCCAACAGCCCTGCGCGCCTGGAAAACAAGCGCCGGCCGGTCACATACAACAACGGAATCAGCGCCACACCGGCCAGCACCGACACGAACCGCAGCGCATATTCGCTTTCACCCCACGCCAGGCGCGCACCGCTCAACGCCACAAAATACAGCGGCGGGTTCGTATCGCGCGTGGGCACACCGGGCGGGATGACAATGACGTTGGACAGATTCTCGGCCAGCGGCAGCCGCGCGCGATACAGCGACAGCCCCTCGTCACTCCACAGGCTCTGCGCCTCCAGCCGATACACGCGCAGCCCGCAGGCCACCCACAGCAGCGCGATCAGCGTCCACGTTGTCCAGCGCCAAGAACGCGTCGTCATCGTTGCACTTCGATCTTCACCGGCAGCGTGATCTCAGTCACCGCCGGATCGCCGTCAACCGTCAAGCGCGTGCCAGCACCGGGCCGGTACAAACCGATGACGATCGGGAACACCCCGCTCGGCGCATCGGCTGGAATCTCAAGCACCCGATCGTCGATCACCACTTCGCCAGTTTCCCAGAACGATGTGGGATATGCGCCATGCTGTGGCGCGCCGTCCTTCTGCGCCACAATCTGCTGGTCCGCCGTGCGCAAGTGCGCGAAGACGGTGTAGTCAGCCTCGGGCGGGCGCAGCGCCTGCCAGTACAACCGCAGCCCGATCGTTCCTCCCGGCTTCACGGCGGATCGCTCGAGATCGTAACCGATCAACTCAAACTGATCGCCGAGCCGGTGGGAGAGCGCATGTTCGATCGAGGGCATGGTAAACGCCGCCGTCGTGATCTTGATCGGCCCCACAAAGTTCGTCGTCAACTGGGATCCATCCGGCGCATAAGCGGGCAAGCGTTCGCGCTTCTCCGTATCGATGAGGCCCACTTCCACTTGATACAGCCCCGGCGCGGGCACATTCGCCGGCAGCGGCACGCGCAGCGTATCGCAGAAGATCGCATTGGTCTGCCACACGCTCAGCGGGTAAGCGCCCAGGCCCGGCAGGGTGCGGCGCCCTGCCACCACGCGACTCTCGGCCCCCACAATTTGCACGAAGATCAGCACCGATCGATCAGTTTGTTGCAGCGGCCGCCAGCACAAACGCAGGCTGGGCGCAGCGCCCGGTGTGGGCCACGGCGCGCGCGGCAGATCGATCTTGACCAGCTGCGCCACAGCGCCGTAGCGAATGTCGATCGGCTGGCCGGGCTGCTGCGCCAGATCGGCTTCGCTCAACAGCGCCGGGCGCGCATAAGCGGATGTCAACCACAACGGCAGCGCCACAATCGAGAGGATCAACAAACCCAGCGGTGGGATGAAGGCCCACCGTTTGAACAGCGTCCGCCAACCCAGCGCCGCCAGCACCGCCGCCGCGCTAATCGCGGGAAAGAGCAAGCGTCCCAACGCCGCATCCAGCAGCTGAATCCAGCGCACGAATGCGGCGAGGACGATGATCACCCACAACGCCAGCAGCACCAGCGACCACCGCGGCACACGTTGATCGCGCGCCTTGATCCACCAGTAACCCGCGCCCAGCCAGCCCGTCAGCAGCAGTGCATCCAGCACCCAATAGATCCAGCCCGGCGCGGTGATATTGCCCCAGCCGAAGGCCAGCCACCACGAATTCAACGCGCCGGGGATCAGACTGACGGCATCGAACAGTGGCAGCGCTTCCGCGCGCGCCCACGACATCGCCAGGTGCGTCGCCGTACCCAGCACATCGCCGAACACCGCGGCTGTGCGCAGCAGCCACGGTCCCGTCAACACCAGCGCAATCAATCCGGCCGCCACGGTCCAGCCCAACCGGGCGGTAAAGCGCTGCTGCTGCTCGGTCTTGAAAAGCAGCAGCATCAACAGCACCAGCGGCCACAAGCCCAGCGCGCTGATCTTGCTCAAAGCAGCCAGGGCCAGCGTCACACCCAACACCGTCACGCGCCGCCGCGTGAATCCCTGCCGCATGATGCGCACCGTGATCCACAGCGCCACCGCACACCATGCCGCCGCCGCACTGTCATTACTGACGGCGCTGCTGATGAAGATGAACTGCGGCAGAAACGCCACAAAGGCCGCGGCCAGCAGCGCCGTCCACCGTTCGGAGGGGAAAATCTCCAACGCGAGTCGATAAGCGGCATACACCGTCAACGCGCCAAACAGCACCGCTATCCCACGCGCCACCTGCACCGCGCGCGCCGTGCCCGCAAAAGGGAAGGCATCCCGCAGGGTGTGCACGAAAAAATTCTTGTTATCGTTCTGCGCGTCGCGCGCTTCAAACGGAAAGGCAGGATTGCGCGTCAGGCGCGCGGAGAGATCGCTGAAGTCCGGCGCCAACACGCTGACGGCCCACGCGGCCACGGTGTAATACAACGGTGGCTGGCTGCTTTCCTGCGCGGGGGCCGCATCACCCAGACTAATCGGCGCGACGGGATAACCCTGCCCATCGACCAGGCGCTTGATGTACGCCAGATGCCACTGCTCGTCCGGCCTCTCAAAAACGGGCGTCGCCATGCCATACGCCAGGCCCAGCGCCACAAAGACGATCAGCACGACGCCGATGTGCGTGAATCTGCTCAACCACGCTCCATTACGCATAACGCCGAACTCATCGATCACTGCACCCGCACCTTACCTAACAGCACATAGTTCTCGGTGATGCGGCCATCGTCCGTGACGATGCGCAGCCGCTCAAAGTTCTGCTGCGGATCGTACACGCCGACTTCCACTTCATACACGCCAGGCGGCGTGTCAGGCTTGATCTTCAACTCATACGTGTCGCTCACCACCTGCCCGATCGACCAACTCGACGACGGCGGCTGCAACTGCTTGTCCTGCTGCGCCCACAACGTCTCCGGCGGTTGCAGCACGTGCGTAAACACGGTGTAATCGGCCGGCATCTGCGACTGCGCCCGCCAGTACAACGTGAGGAAGATCGATTCGGCGGGACTGGCCGCGCGCCGATCGAGCGCGTAGCCGATCAGTTCAATCTGATTTTCCAGATTGACCTGCATGGGGTTCGGTACAGCGCCCGATTGACCCCTTAACTCCAACGAACCGAAGCGCACATTGTCGCCGCCGGTTGAGACCGGCAGGCGCTGCTGCGCAGCAAAGTCATACACGCCCACTTCCCACTTCAGTTGATCAGGCGCGTAGGCCGTGGCCGGGATGTTTAACACATACCGGCTGGCGATGATGTCGCCCGGCTTCAGCTGCGAGGTCGGCCATAAGCCCTGCCCCGGATACATATCACGCTGCGCCGCGATGATGTCGTTCGCGTCGAGCAGATGCGCGAAGGTGCTGTAGTCTTTCTCGATCGGCTTGAGGGCCTGCCAGTACAGTAGAATCTCGCTCTGCCCGCCCGGCTGCGCCGCCGACGAGCGTACATCCGCACCGATCAACTTGATCTGATCGCCGAACGTCACGTCGAGCGGGATCCCCGGCGTGACCGAAGTGAGCGGCGCAGACTGCGCGTAAACCGGCGCGATCGTCGTGAAGGGCGCCAGCGCGGACACGATAAACATGAACACACCCACTGCTGCGACGAATGGCTTGGCCAAACGCTTCGTGGCGATGGTCGCCAGTCCCAACACAAAGTAGATCGACCACGTCGAGATTGCCGAGAAAACCAGGCGGCCCTGCGACGACCACGTCACGCGCGCCCACTGCGTCAACAGCGCCACGACGATGACGCCGAACAAGCCGACGAGGAACAACGCAGCTCGCCCCTGAATGTAATCGCGCAGCTCGCAGCGGAAGTCGCGCCAACTGTGAATCGGATCGGCGCGGAACCACTGCCACGTCATCGTCACAAAGTACACGATCACGCCGACGACGGCCAGAACCGCCAACCCGTTGAGGACGTGGTAGCCCCAGTAATCGATCGGGACGTTGACGCCGCCGAACAAGCCCCAATAGCTCAGCATGAAGCCCCAGCGCTCGCCCCACAACTGCAGCAGCGAGGCGGGCGCGGCGCGCTTGCCCAGCACGTCAATGAACGCATTGATGCCGGTCACATCGCCGTAGAGCTGCACGTTGCGCAGATACCACCAGCCGCCGATAAGCAGCACCGGGATCGCCGTAGCCAGTGCGCCCGCCCAGAACTCACGCCACGAGCCCTTGCGCCACGCCACCAAGATCACGGCCAGGCCCGTAATCGGCAGCAATGCTAAGGCGCTGGTCTTGGTCAATGCGCCTAAGCCCAACACGATCCCCAACGGCAACCAGCGCCCGAAGCGATAGAAAAAATCCTGCCTGAACGGCAATTCGCGCGCTGCCGCCCCCTGATCCCTGATCCCCGATCCCTCAAAGGCTCTTACGCGCTTCACGATCAGCAGCAACCCCAGCGAGCACAACGTCATCGTGAGGTTGTCATTGTTCACCGCGCCGCTGATGAAGATAAACATCGGAGTGAAGGCGTTGACGGCGGCGGCCCCTAACGCCAGCCAGGGTCGATCGGGAAATAACTCCAGCGCGATGCGATACGTCATCCATACCGTGACTGCCCCCATCAGCACCGACAGCAGGCGCGCGATGTGCACGGCCAGCACCGTGCCTGACCATGGAAATGCTTCTCGCTGCGAGTTGTGAACGACGAGGTTACGATTACCATCGGATGTGATGACGCCGTTATCGACATGCGGATTTTCCTGCCGCACCTGCGCCATATCGCTCGTGTCGATCCACGATGTCGCCATGCCCATCAGCCAGTAGTACAACGGAGGCTGGCTCGCTTCCTGCTTCCACGGCCCGACGCGCTGCGCGTCCTGCACCGGCAGCGGATTGCCCTTCGAGAGCCACTGCACCAGCGGGTAATGCCACAACTCGTCGGAGGCTTCAAAGATGGGCGTGACAATACTGTAGATCGTGCCGAGAATGAGGAAGGCAGCGAGGATCGTTTTAATGTTGATCAAACGCGAAACGTGAAACGTGAAACGTGAAGAAGACGGCGTCACCTTGTCACCCTGTCATCCTGTCAGCAGGTCACGAATCCACCGCGCCCGACGGCAGCCGCACTTCCTCGTGATACGCCCGCTCGACGTTGACCGACCAGACATCGTGCTGCTCACCGAGCAGATTCTTCACGGCCAGCATCGCCGTCAGCATCGAGTGATCCTGGTTGTTGTACATGTGCAGACCGTTGCGGCCCACCGTCTGCAAGTTGGCAATCGAATCGAGGTAGCCGCGGATGCGTTCCAGATATTCCTTGTATTCGCCGGTATAGACCGGGTACGTCTTCAACTGCCGAATGACCGTGCCGCCTTCCACGTCCGCCGCGCGCGCCAGCCCCATCGTTTCCAGTTCCCGCGCGCCGAGCTGAATCAGCGCGTCATCGCTCATGTTCCACAGCGCGTCACCTGCGTTGCAGAAATATTCCAATCCCAGAAAAGTCTTGCGCGCGTCGGGCACCATCTCAGGACTCCAGTTCTTGAAGTTCTGGATGCGCCCCACCTTCACTTCCGGCGCGTGGATGTAGATCCAGTTATCGGGAAACAGGTCCGGCTGATTGACGATCAACCCCACCGTGAAATAATCACGGTAGGTCAGCTGCGCCGCGCCGTTGCGCACGTCGATCGGCGCGGGCGGATCGAGTTTGGCCACCAGTTCACTAAGGGGCATCGACGAGATGACGGCGTCGGCCGTAATCGTTTCTGCCTGCGCCCCCGCTTGCGCCACCACCCCGATCGCTTTGCCCTCACGCTGCAGCACCTTCACGACCGTGGTGTTCAAGCGCACCTCGCCGCCGCGCTCCTCCACCAGCTGCTGCGTGCGTTCCCACAACATGCCCGGCCCCAGGCGCGGATAGTGAAACTCCTCGATCAGCGACTTCACGTTCTTCGCGCCGCGCGCGCCGAAGATCGCCCCCCACACCGCGCGCGGCAGCGACAGGTTCTGGATGCGCTGCGCCGCCCACTGCGCGCTGAGTTGATCGCACGGGATGCCCCACACCTTCTCGGTGTACGTCTTGAAAAAAATGCGGTACAGCCGCCGCCCGAAGCGATTGCTCACCCACTCTTCAAAAGTATTTTCGCGGCGATACGGCAAAATCTTGGAGCGGAAGTAACTCAGCAGCACCAGCAAACTCTGCCACACGCCCAGCTTGCTCAGCGCGTCACCGAAGCGCAGCGGATACAGGATGAACTTGCGATTGTAATAAATGCGGCTCAAGCGCGGGCGCGTCAAAAAATCTTCACCCAGCACCTCGTACCAGAAGGCTTCCACCTCCGGCACCTTGGTGAAGAAGCGATGCCCGCCGATGTCCAGGCGATAGCCGTTAAAGACCTCGGTGCGCGCGATGCCGCCCACGCGCGATCCCTGCTCCAGCACGATCGGCTTGATGCCGGCTTTGAGCAATTCGTACGCCGCCGTCATACCCGCCGGGCCGCCGCCGATAACCACTACAGTCTGGAGTGCTGCTGGCTGATTGCTGCTGGCTGAATCACTCATCACTTGATCAATTCGAATTCGGTTGAGTTCGTACCGTCGATCGTTAGCCGTTCGCCGGTGTCGAGGCGATACAGGCCGATCGTCGCGCCGGGAATCCTCAAGTCGCTGCCGGCCGGCAACCGGTGAAGATCTTCAAGCACCTGGCCGGGCTGCCACGCCGAAGTGGGATAATTGCCGCCCACCGGCGGGCCATCGCCGTTGAGCGCGCCGCCGGGCAAATGCACGAACACGGTGTAATCGATCGGTACCGGCTGGAGCGACTGCCAGCACAACACCACGCGCGGCGCTGTACCCTCTTCGATGCGATAGCCAATCAACTTGATCGATCCGCCGAAGGTGACCTCAACTGCCCGATCGATCTCGCACGCCCGATCGGCCCACACGACCACGCGGCCGACATCCGCTGCTTGCCCGCCGATGCTCAGGCGCACCGTTGCCGCCGTCGGTCGATCGGTCTGCGTCAGGACTCGAAAGCGTGTCGCCACGATCTCACCGGCCTGCCACACTTCCGTCGGATAAGCATCCGTACCCAAGAGCACATCGGCTCGCCCGATTATCCGGCCATCCGGCGCGATCAACGCCGCAAGACCCGTCGGCGACGCGGTGCCATCCGCGTGCTTCCGCCAGTATGTCAGCACCTCGATCGGCTCGCCCGCTTTCACGCGATCATTTTTGACTTGATAACCAATCAACTCGACATCGCCCAACATTGTCGAAGTTGCGATCGCGCCGTCGGGCAGCGCTGAAACGATCGGGCGGGCGTAGGCCGGTTGAATGATCGCCAGCGGCGCAAGCACCGCGATCGACATGATCGCCGCCAGCGCGATCCTCATCACCCACTGCGGCTTCGGCCAGCCTGACAGGCCCAACACCAACACCACGCCGATGACGGACAGCGCCGGATATAACAAGCGCCCGTGAATCTCGTACACATTGAACGAATAGCGCACGGCCATCACACCCAACAAGCCGAGCCACGCCAGCCCGACGAGCAGCCCAGGCCGATCGAGAGCCGGCCATTCGCACCTGAGCGCGCGGCGCACCAGGCCGATGATCGCGGCGCTGACGATCACGCCAAAGATCGGCCACAACACCTTATCGGCGCGCAGCGCAAAATCGGCCCAGAACATGCCGAAAAAGCCCAGCATGTCGCGCAGAAAATCGAGCAGCGTGGGCGGCACGCGCCCGGTACCCGTCAACACCTGCCACTCGCGCCACATCAATGGATCGCCGTACAGGGCGAAGTTGCGGGCGTACCACCAACCGGCGATCAGCGCAGCAATGGCATAGATCGGCAGGCCGCGTGAAACGTAAAACGTGAATCGAGAAACGTGACGCGCCCGCCACCACATCAGTAACAACGCCAGCGCCGGAAGCGGCAGCACGGCGATCATGCCGATCTTGGAGAGCAGCACAACACCCAACAGCGCGCCGCTCACCACCGCCCAACGCCAGCGGCCATCGTCCATCAAATGCAGCAGTGCGTACAACAGCCACGTCGCCGCGACCGCTGCCAGCGCATCGTTGTTGATTAACGCCGCACCATACACGAACTGCGGAATGAAGGCCACCAAGGCCGCAGCGATCAGCGCGAGCCGCTCAGCGCGCAGCAACCGACGAGATACCGCGAACACACCCACGACGGTGAATGTGCCCAGCGCAATCGACACCAGGCGCGCTAGATGTCCGGCCAGCGCCGTGTTGTGAAACGGAAAATCTTCGCGCGCCGTGTGAATCAATAGATTGGGTGATGTGCCCGACGCGCCCGGCGTGATCTTCGGACTCGCCAGATTGAAGCGGTATTCCGCCGGGAAATCCGCGCGATCGATCGGGGCAATGAGCGGCGCCATGAGCGCATAGTACAGCGGCGGATGTCCGCCGTTGCGCAAAAAAGTGGCCGGCTGATTCACGTCGAAGACGGGCAGCCCGCCACCCTGTGCCAGATGCTGCGCGAACGCATAATGCCAGATTTCGTCCGGCCCTTCAAACAACGGCACGGTGAGACTATAGACCAACGCCAAAGCCACAAACGCTAAAAGTAAAACGTAAAACGTGAAACGTAAAGACCTTGTCGGCATGATTACGTTTTACTCGTTACACTTTACGCAGTGTGTTTCACGCATTACGGATTCACCACGCGCACCGGCGTCGCCAGCGTCACGTAATCGCCGCCGCCCTGCACCGGCAGCCGTTCGACCGACGCGGAATTATACCATCCGACGATCAGCGTGGCCGGGCCGCGATAGGCAGGGTCAACCACAGCGATCGCGTGCCGATCGGTCACGATTTGCCCCGGCACCCATTGCGGCGTTGGCGGATTCGGCGGCGCATCGTGCTGCGCCACCAGATGACCGTCGGGCGCGAGGATTTGCGTGAAGACCGTGTACGGCGTCGTGAGCGGTGCGGTGTTCAGCGCGCGCCAGTACAGCGTCAGTTCCAGCGGACGTGCCGCCGACAGCGCGTCTGCTTTCAGATCATAGCCCAGCAGCTGCGCCAGGTCGCCAAACTGCGCCGATTGAACCTGCTGCATGGCAGGCGCATCGAACTGCAGGCGCGACTCGTCAAGTTGCAGCGTCGTCAGCGTCGTCCACGCAGCCCCCTGGCCGATCTGCAAATCGATTGGCCCGCGCACGGGCGGATAATCGATCTTCAGCCGATCGATCACGGTCTCGTTCACGGTCCACTGCCCGATCGGATAAGCGCGCTCCAACAGATCCGATCCGGCCTCGCTCCACACCCGATCGGCTTGCGCCAACCGCAGGCGCGGCGCAGCAGCCACGCCATCGCCTGTCTTGCGCCAGCGCAGCGTCACATCGATCGGCCGCGGCTTCCAGGGGCTTGGCGGGCTGACGGCGAACGCCTCCAGCGTCAGCCCAGTGACGATCTGCCCATCCGGCGTTTGCCACTGGTAGCCCGCCAGCGTGCCGTAAGGATCACTCGCAGCGCAGCGGCGCGGCAGATCGATCGTGCCCACCACCTCGTTCGCCAGCACATCGCGCGCGTTGTACAACTGCGCTGTGACGGTGTACGTGCCCGGCGGCGTCCCCGGTGGAACGGGCAGCACGTAGTAGTTGGTGACCGGCTCAAGCGCCGTCCACTCAGCGGTCGTGCGACCGGCTTCATCCAGCAGCGAGGCATCGCGCGCGCTCAGCGTATTGCCGCGCGCATCGATCAATCGCACCGACACGCGCGCCGGATCGAAGAACTTCACAGGCGTCTGCCACGTCAACGCAAAGGTCAGCGCCCCGGCGGCTTGTCCCTCAATAACGGAGCGTTGCGTAATCAGGCTCGCGGTTGAAACTGGTGCAAGTTCCGCCGCGCGCAGCGGCGACTGCATGTCGTACTCAAGCAGTTCGTAGCCGTGAAAAGAGGTGCGGCTCTTCAAACTGCCCGACTGCTCCAGCAAGAACGGCCAGTAACCGCGCGGGTCTTGTGTGGCAATCGGCCAGTGAACCAACCACACGCGTTTGGCCTCGCCCACCGCCGCGGACAATTCGTTAAACGCGCCCTGCTCGTCCATGCTCATGATCATCTTCACTGGCGCGGAGCCGTGATCGTAATAAGCCTGGGTGTAGTCGTAGGCCTCCATCAATATCACGTCATCAGCCGCGGCGTGTTCCTTCAGATATTGCGCCACACGGCGCGCCTCATCTTTGGCGAATTGCGGATCGAGCGCCGCCGACCAGCCCAGCCACAGCAGCACACCCACCGCCATTAAAGTCGCGCCGCCCGCCGCGTAGCGTCGTCGGCGAGCAGGCGCCAAACCGTTGGCAAGCGCGGCGCCGGCCAGCGCATAAGCAGGCAGGCTGAACAACAACACGTAGCGCGGATGGAACGACGTCAACACACTGGCGAAGAGGAAGGCACAGCCCAGCGCCACAACAGCGAACGCCAGCAAGGCCACTGCCCGCCGCGCCCGATACAACCACGCGCCGACGCTGACCCACACCATCACGCTGACCGCCAGCAGCGCCAGCGTGTCCCAGTGCGCTTTCAGATCGCGCACACCACTGGCCCACAAAATCGCACTTTGCCGCACGAACTCGAACGGGCCGCTGCGCGCTTCACTAGCGACCGCCAGGCCGCCCTGCGCCAAGCCCAGCCCGACGACCCACATCACGACCGGCAGAGCCGCCAGCAGCTGCCCGCCCAGCCAGCGCGCGTACTCGCCGCGTCGCGCCCGGTGATAGAACAGGTTCGCCAGCGCAAGCAGATTGAAGGCCGCGACAAAAGGCAGCGCAAAGTAGTGTGTCAGCAGCAGCAGTGCTTCGCAGATCAACAACGCCGCTGAATACAACCGCAGATGATCGGTGCGCCGTTCGAAATCAAACACCCGGTGACCGAAGTACAACGTCCCGGCCGCCAGCATGAACGTCAACGCGTACATGCGGCTTTCCTGCGCGTATACGATCAGCGCCGGGGCTGCCGCCGCAATCAGTAACGCCCACACGCCCGCGCGCCGCTCGAACAAGCGCCGCGTCAATTGAAAGACCAGCGCCGCCCCCAGCAGGCTGAAGCCCACCGACGCGAAGCGCACGCTGAATTCGCTCCAACCGATCAGGCTGCCCCACACCCGCACGATCAAAAAGTACAGCGGCGGATGTCGCGCCACTTCCTGCAATTGCCAGAACGTGGCCCAGTCATAGCGCGCCGTCTGCACCGTGTAGGCTTCGTCCCACCAGAAACTGGGGCCGGACAGGTTCCATACCCGCAGGCCAAAGCCCAGCAATAGGAGCCCAATGATGATTCCCGTTGAGCGTTTCATGTCGTACACGTAGCGTGGTGCATCATGCGCGAGGCTCGCTCATAAACTGCGATCGTCTGTGCGGCAATGCGATCCCAGGTGTACAGCTGCGCGGCCTTGCTCACCTGCGTTTGCAGGCGCGCGCGCAATTGAGGATCGCTCAACACCTGTTGTACGGCATCGGCCAGTCCCGCGGGATCACGGGGGCGCACATACAGCACGGATTCGCCGTTCGTCAACCCCCCGATCGGATAACGCGGCTCCGTCGTGACGATCGCCCGGCCATGCGCGATGGCGGCCAACAGGCTGCCCCGCCGCAGCGACGCGCCATCGACGTAGGGCAGGATCAGCGCATCGCAAATCAGCAGCGCGCGCGAGACTTCCGCTGGTTCAAGATAGCCCGTCGTGATTATCCGATCCTGCACGCCTAACGACTCGATCAAGTTCTCAACCTGCGCGGCATACGCCGCATTCGTCGGATCGCTCGAGCCGGTGCGCCCGCCGATCAGCAGCAGCTTAACCGGCATGCCCCGATCGCTCAAGACCTTGAGGGCTTCCATCAAATCCGATCCGCCCTTGCTGAGATTCAGAAAACCGAAGTAGCCCAGCACATACTCAGCGGGCTGAATCCCCCACCGGGCGCGCTCGGCCGTCCGATCGAACTCCCCTGCCAGCGCCGGATCGATGTTGCTGCCAATCGGGATCACGTGAGGCTCAAGGTCAGCCAACCGCGCGCGATCTTCGCCATTGGTTACGATGACGGCCTCACTGTGCCGCGCCAGATACTCCACCACCTTCCAGCGCAGCGGCCCGGCCTTGGGAAATAGATACGGCGCCAGCAAATCGTGGAACGTCGTCACGATGGGCGTCTTGATCGTGCGGCGCACCCACCCGCTCGGTAGAAAGTTCACGCCCGCTTGCATCCCGTAAGCGGCTGGTTCATATTGAATGTTCAACAACTCGAAGTGCTCGCGTTGGACGACGTCGCGGATTTGCGGCCAACACCGGATCCCCCACGAACTGATCACACGCCGAACAACAACGCCGTCTTCATTCCGGCATCCGGCTTCGTGTTTCGCGCATCCCGTAATCACCTGCGCCTCATGCCCTGCCGCGACCAGTGCTCGCGCTACCTCGCGCGTAAAATCGCCCACCCCGCCCTGCTGCGGCGGGTATTCGCCTGTGATCAGTCCAATTTTCATGGAAAGTTATAGCAACTCCAGAAACTCATCAACCGTCAAGCCGGCACTCCGAATGAGCGCGCGCAAAGTGCCGACCGATAATTCCCGGTGCTGAAGGATCGATAAATTGACACGCACACCGGGCTTGATCAAGACAAGATGGCTACCAACCTGCCCGACCGGTTGCCATCCTGCGCGTTGAAAGGCTTTCGCCGCCTCTTTGCCAGAGATGTTGGTTGTTGGTTAGGCGGCCCATCGTTACACCGCCACCACCAGCAGCTGTTCACCCGGCCTTTGCGGCAATGCAGCGGCCGCCTTCTGATCCTCCGCCCACAGCCAGGCGACGATGGCCTCCTTGATGTTCGCTAACGCCCCGGCCTCGTCTTTGCCTTGCGACACGCAACCCGGCAAGGCCGGGCACTCAACCACATACCAACCATCTTCAGCCTGCTCCAGGGTAACATGAAAGACCATGGCGCGCCTCCTTTAAAATCATT
>CAYNML010000051.1:0-12978 GCA_964398185.1 uncultured Anaerolineae bacterium
GAAAAGTTGAGCAGCCGGAAGGCTCATGCAAGGAAGTTACCCAAATGGGTTAACTCGAAACAGAAGGTTAATCGCTGTCGTCAACGATAGCGACAGCGCTGACGTTAGTTTATAACAAACTGTCAGCGCTGTCAATAGTCAAATTTAACCCAAATGGGCCAGGGCCGTCTTGTTTTTGCGCAATTGCCCAAACTGTGGTTAAATGACTACGCTTTTCGTTAACCTCCGCCGCCGGAGGAAGCACCCCATGCCCTACAAAGCCTTTTTCGTTGAAGATGAAATTGTGACGCGGGAAGGCATCCGTGACAACGTCGATTGGCGCAGCTACGGCTTTGAATTCTGCGGCGAGGCCCCCGACGGCGAGATCGCCCTGCCCCTCATCAATTCCCTCCAGCCCGACCTGCTGATCACCGACATCAAGATGCCCTTCATGGATGGGCTGGAGTTGTGCCGGATCGTGCGTGAGCGAATGCCGTGGGTGAAGATCGTGATTCTGAGCGGTCACGATGAATTCGAGTATGCGCAGAAGGCGATCAATCTGGGCGTCACCGAATATCTATTGAAGCCGGTCACCACCCAGGACCTGCACCAGGTCTTGCAGCGCATTGCCGCCCAGATCGAGCGCGAACACCACGAGCAGGAACACCTCGCGCGGCTGAAGAGCCAGGTTGAAGAAAACCGCGCCGCGCTGCGGGAACGGCTGTTGTTGAGCATCGCGATGGGCGCCATGTCGTCAGCAGAAGCGATCGAGAAAGGGCAGTTGTTGGGGCTGGAACTGATCGCCGGGTGTTATCAAGTCGTTGTGCTGCGGATCGATCTACGACCGGCTGTGGCGGCGGTCGATTATCAGGAATATCACCGCGTTCAACAGGCGCTGGCGGCGCCGCTCGAGCAACAGCCGGATGTGCTGCTGATCAAAAAGGATGTCGAAGAGTTGGTCTTGATCATGAAGGGCAGCTCGCCGGAATATCTGCGCGAACGGAAAGAGGTGCTGGCGCAAGCGGTCCAACGGCAGGCCGGGACCAGCGGATGCAGTGTGACGATCGGGTGCGGGGCGGCCAAGCACCGCCTGACCGACATCTACCAGTCGTTCGTCGAGGCGTTGATCGAAGCACAGGGCAGCGGCAGCCGCGATACTGCACCCTTAAGCGGCCATGTCGGTAAAGCAGAATTGCTCAAGATCAACAAATCAGCGGTCGAGAGTTATCTGCGCTGCGGCGTCAAAGAAGACTTTCCGGATTTCTTTGACACGTTCATTCGCCCGCTGTGTGAACCCGCCTTGAAGTCGTATCTGGTGAAGAACTACCTGGTGATGGACATCGCGTTGGCCGCGGCCAAATTTGTCGCCGATCTGGGCGGCAACGTCGATCAGGTGGTGCCGCTTCTCGACAACATGGAGGCGACGCTGAACGAGATCGCGAGCGTGGAGCAATTCCGGGAATCAGTGCAGGAAGTCCTGATCCGCGCACTTGCCTTTCGGGACAGCCGCGCCAATCATGAACACCGCCGGATGCTGCAACAGGTGCGCGATTACATCGATAACCATTACATGGACGCCGACCTGTCGTTGAATGAAGTGGCCGGGCAGGTGAACCTCAGTCCCAGCCATTTCAGCACGGTCTTCAGCCAGGAGACGGGTCAGACCTTCAAGGAATATCTGACCGAAGTCCGCATCCGGCGCGCGAAAGAACTGCTGCGTTCGACGACGTTGAAATCGTTCGAGATTTCGTACCAGATCGGCTACAGTGATCCGCACTATTTCAGTTACGTGTTTCGCAAGCAGACCGGTTTGTCACCCAAAGAGTACCGGCAGCAGGCCCAACCGGCGTGAAGCAACACCTTCGTCACGCCAAGCCGCCCGGGTAAGTGGCCAGAAAATCCACCACTTTGCGAATGAAACCGCATTGATTTTTACCGGCTTCAGATTTACGCTTAGGCTGCGCCCCAAGATCGGTGGCTGTCACAAGCGGCCTCATGACTGGCTGAAGGAGTGTCCCATGTTTCGGAAAGCATCCGCCACAGCAGGGTGGAGCATCCCCCAGGTCGCGACGGCAGACCGCGCCGCGCCCGTTGAGCGGAGGCGCGCCTTCCTGAGCAGCATTCACCTCTCCATTCGCACCAAGATCCTCCTGGCCCTGGCCATCGTCATCTTGATGATGGGTCTGATCAATGCCGTGCTCCTGGTGCAGGTGTTGATCTACAATCAGCAATACGATGCGATTATCAACAACATTACCACCGCCAACAGTATCAGCGGCAGCATCAAGCCGGACATCGACACGGCCATGTGGAACATCGTCGCCGGCAAAACTGCGTTCGGGGAAGGAAAACAATACGACATCATCAATGTGGTGAACGGCAAACTGGAATGGATGGCGGAGCATGCCACCTCCGCCGAGTCTCGAATCAAATTGGAGGTCATTAACCGGACGTTGAACACGCTCACCCACTATGTGGACAAGATGGGCGAGCAGATTGCCCGCGGCAGCACCGTGGCCGAAAACGAAGCCGTGCTGGAGAACATCCGGGGGGTCTCTTCTGTGGTCGAGGCGGTGGTGCAAGACTACGTGCTGTTTGAGGTCAACCAGGCTGATCGGCAGTACCGCATCATGAGCCAGGGCTTTACGCAATGGGAAGTCTTTTACCTGATCTTGCTCGTTACCGCCATCGGCTTCTCGGTCATTGCCGCCTGGGCCATTTCCCGCAGCATTTATACGCCCATCAAACGCTTGCATGATGTCACGATTTCGATCACCAGGAACGACTTGCAGGCGCTGGTGAACCGCGACAACGTGGACGAAATCACCGAACTGGGCATGAGCTTCAACATCATGACCGGCAAAATCCGAGAACTGCTGGACGCCAAAATACAAGAGCAGGAAAACCTGAAGCGCGCCGAGCTGCGCGCCCTGCAGGCCCAGATTAACCCGCATTTTCTGTACAACACCCTGGATACCATCATCTGGATGGCCGAAGCGCAGAAAACCGATCAAGTGGTCGAGATCGTCAGCGCCCTCTCTAATTTCTTCCGCATCAGTCTCAGTAAAGGCCGGGACTGGATCACCATCGGTGAAGAGCTCGAACGCATCAAAAGCTATCTGACGATTCAGCGCATGCGCTATCGCGACATTATGGATTTCAAGATCGAGGCTGACGAAGAGGTGCTGGACAACACCATCCTGAAATTGCTCCTGCAGCCGCTGGTGGAGAACGCGCTGTACCACGGCATCAAGAACAAGCGCGGCGGCGGGACGATTACGGTGCGCGCCCGGCAGAAAAATGCCGCCGAGATTTTGCTGGAAGTGGAAGACGACGGTATCGGCCTCACGCCCGATAAGCTGGCCCAACTTCAAGCGGAACTCACAGACACCTCCGGCGAGATGAAACTGGAAAGCGGCTTCGCGATTGGCAATGTCAACAAACGGATCCGGCTATATTACGGCAGCCCCTACGGTCTGTCGATTCAAAGCGCCTATAACACGGGCACGTGCGCCACATTGGTGATTCCGGCGCTGCGCGACGAAGCGACAGCGTGGAGGATTGCCACGGCCGGCCAGCTTTCCTAACCTGACGCGGAAGGAGGAAGAATGACGAATGCCTTTCGGTTTTTCTGCACGGCCGCAGCCATGCTGCTGTCTCTGCTCATCAGCGGATGCGCCCAACCCACGCCCACCGCACCCGCCGGACCGACTCCGCCACCACCAGTCAAGAAGACCTACCAGGACCTGATCGTAGGCTATGTGCAGCTGGGGGCCGAGAGCGAATGGCGCACGGCGAACACCAATTCAGTCAAAGAGGCCGCGGCGCGACTGGGCGTGGAACTCCGCTTTTCGGATGCCCAACAAAAACAGGAAAACCAGATCAGCGCCATCCGCGCCCTCATCGCGCAGAAAGTGGACGTCATCGGCGTGGCGCCGCTGGTCGAAGAAGGCTGGGACGACGTGTTCAAAGAAGCCAGGGACGCCGGCATCCCGATCATTCTGGTCGATCGACGCGCGGATGTCTCACCGGAGTTGTACGTGTCGCTGATGGGCTCAGACTTTCTGGAAGAGGGACGCAAAGCCGCCCGCATGTTGGCCACGGTCACCGACGGCCAGGCCAATATCGTCGAACTGCAAGGGACGCGCGGCTCCGCGCCGGCCAATGATCGCTTTGCGGGCTTTCGGGAAGTCCTGAAAGATTACCCGGAAATGAAGATCATCGACACGGAAGACGGCAACTTTACGGTGGCCAAAGGCAAAGAAGTCATGCAATCCTTTCTGAAAGCCCACGGCCGGAACATCACGGCGGTGTTTGCTCACAACGACGATATGGCCCTCGGCGCAATCCAGGCGATTGAAGAATACGGCTTGACGCCCGGCGAAGATATCAAGATCATTTCAGTCGACGCGGCGCGCGGCGCGTTTGAAGCGATGATCGAAGGCAAGCTGAACGGCACCGTCGAGTGCAATCCACTGCTGGGGCCGGCCTTCCTCGAACTTGCCCTGAAAGTGGTCAACGGCGAACCCGTGCCCAAGTGGATACCGTCGGAAGAAACCCTGTTTTTCGCGTCACAGGGCGCCGATCAGCTGAAAGAGATTCTGGCCACGCGCAAGTATTGATCCGCGCAGCCGCGCAGCCGCGCCGCACTTGACCGGGTTGCTCCCCGCAGACTGGAGGGAGCCGCCCGGTTTTTTTTGATCGTTCTGCGCCGCGCCTCCGGCTGTGTGAGCCAGCTGGCTTCCGGGCAGCTGCCACCACCCGATCGGTTAGCGGCCCGATCGAAAAATATCCCACCACCGCCAAAAGAAATCAGCCCCGCAGGCAAGACAATCCACCGCCGGACGCCATCGCAAAGAATAAATCTCAACCCATTCCGCAGATTAACTCATGGACTTTGCGTGGGGCCTGCGGTAAATTGTTAATGAAATTTAGCATTTCCACCGGGGGAAATGCGCCGCCTGTAACGACCCCATCCAGTCACCTACACAGAAGGAGAAAATTCCATGAAGGCCTCGAAAGTTTTGCTCGTTGTAGCAGGGTTACTTGTTCTCTCCATGTTGGCCGCCTGTACTGCGCCCGCGGCGGCGCCGACGGCTGCACCTGCGCAGCAACAGGCGCCTGCTCAGACGACCGCCAAGAAAACGTATGCCGATATGACGTTGTGCTACCCGCAGCTGGGCGCTGAAAGCGACTGGCGCACCGCCAATACGGCCTCGTTCAAGGAAACAGCCCAGCAGTTGGGGATCAAGCAATTGGTCTTCTCGGACGCCCAGCAGAAGCAGGAAAACCAGATCTCGGCCGTGCGCGCTTGCATTCAGCAAGGCGTGGATGTGATTGCGCTGCCGCCCGTGGTTGAGACCGGTTGGGATGCGGTTCTCACCGAAGCCAAGAACGCCGGCATCCCGGTCATCATCGTGGATCGCAGCGTGACCGCCGATCCGTCCTTATATGCCTCGCACATCGGTTCCGACATGGTGCTGGAAGGCCAGCGGGCCGCCGAAGAGATGAACAAACTCCTGCCCGATGGCGGCAGCATCATCGAGCTGAGCGGCACCACGGGGTCAGGCGCAGCGGTAGGCCGGGCCAAAGGCTTCCGCGAGAAGCTCAACTCCAACATCAAGATCATCGATTCGCAGACCGGCAACTTCACCCGCGCCGAGGGCAAGCCCGTGATGGAAGCCTTCCTGAAGAAATATGCCGGCCAAATCCAGGGTGCGTTCATTCACAATGACGACATGGCCATTGGCGCCATTGAAGCCATGAAGGCCGCCGGCTTGAAGCCCGGCGATCTGAAGGTGGTGTCCGTTGACGGGACGCGCGGCGGCTTCCAGGCCATGGTGGACGGCTGGATTCAGGCAGACGTCGAGTGCAATCCGCTGCTCGGCCCGCAGGTGTTTGAGATGGCCCTGAAGCTGATGAACGGCGAGACGATCGATAGGAGTGTCCTCACCAACGAAACGGTCTACTACCCGAGCAACGCGGCCGAACTGCTGCCGACGCGCAAGTACTAGACTCAACCTGCCTGCGCCGAGTTCCCGGAAGTGCGCGCAAGTCTGTCAGTCGAGCGAATAATGAGAAGCGGCGTTGAACCAGACGCCGCTTCTCAGCTCACTCGCGGCAGCAGCTGGCCGTTGGATGATGCGCGTGCCACTGCGCCGCAGAATAACCAACAAAGTCCGGTTTGCTCCGGCAGCGATTCGATAATATGCTCTTGAGTGCGCCGGGCTGTGCGGTCATGAATTGATCATTCACGGCTGATTGACGAAACTGCGACGTGTGCGCTGTATCTCAGACTGCCCATGATCCCGATCGGCCCCTGCTCCACTCATACGGCTTCTGTTGTGCGCGGCGCCATCCAGGCGCAGCCAGCGCAGCGCTCTCTTCTTTGCCAGGCCGGCGATCACCCGCAGCCACACCGCAGACCGGCGGGCAGTTTCCAAACCGCAGGCTACCTGGCTCCCCCGTGGTCATTTCACTAAAGGCAGGCTGAACCCATGGCAGACACGCAAGACCTCATCCGCATGAAAGGCATTGGGAAATCGTTTCCGGGGGTCGTGGCCCTGGAGGATGTTGATTTCTCCCTGCGGCAGGGAGAAATTCATGCCTTGATGGGCGAGAATGGGGCCGGCAAGTCAACCTTGATCAAAGTGTTGACCGGCGTAGAACATCCTGATAGGGGCACGATCGAACTGGCAGGCAAAGCCGTCCAGGTGCGATCGCCCCAGCATTCTCAGGAACTCGGCATCAGCACGGTCTATCAAGAAGTCAATCTGTGCACCAACATCTCCGTCGCCGAGAACATTCTGCTGGGCCATGAGCCGCACCGCCTGGGCAGTATTCACTGGCGCAAGATGAACCGACTGGCGAGTGAGGCCATGCACCGCCTGGGGCTGGATATTGATGTGACCCGCCCGCTGGGCAGCTATCCCGTCGCCATCCAGCAAATGACCGCCATCTGCCGGGCGCTCGAAGTTCTCTCCACTAAAGTGCTCATTCTGGATGAGCCGACTTCCAGCCTGGATATCCAGGAAACTAATCTGCTGTTCGACGTGATGCGCAAATTGAAGGAGCAGGGCCTGGGCATTGTCTTCATCACGCACTTTCTGGATCAGGTCTATCAGATCGCCGATCGGATTACGGTGCTGCGCAACGGCAAACTGGTGGGCACGTACGAGGCCGCGTCCCTGCCGCGCATCGAACTCGTCGCCAACATGTTAGGCCGCAGTTTGACCGAGTTGGACGAAATGGCCAAAGAAAAGATCGTACAAGAAGACGGCCGGGCGTGCCTCGTCGCAGCACAGGGACTGGGCCGTAAAAATGTACTAGAACCGATCGATCTGGCGTTAAACGTCGGCGAAGTGGTCGGGATCGCCGGGCTGCTGGGTTCGGGCCGCACTGAAACCGCCAATCTGATCTTTGGCGTCGAGACGCCGGACGCAGGCGCGCTGCTCATTAAGGGTGAAAAAGTCCATCGGTTTTCGCCGCTGGAATCGCTCAAGCGCGGCGTGGGGCTGTGCCCCGAAGATCGCAAAGCGGAAGGGATTGTGGGCGATCTGACCATCCGCGAAAATATCATTCTGGCCTTGCAGGCGCGCTACGGCTGGCTTAAGTTCCTGCCGGCGGCGAAGCAGTATGAGATCGCGCAGAAGTACATCGAGCTGCTGGGCATCGTCACGCCCTCGCCCGATCAGCTGGTCAAAAACCTCAGCGGCGGCAATCAGCAAAAGGTCATTCTGGCCCGCTGGCTGGCGACGAATCCGCAGGTGCTGATTCTGGACGAACCGACGCGCGGCATTGACGTAGGCGCCAAAGCCGAGATTCAAAAGCTGGTGCTGGATTTAGCGGAAGAAGGCAAGTCCATCCTGTTCATCTCTTCCGAACTGGAGGAGGTGTTGCGCATCAGCCATCGCATCATCGTGCTGCGCGATCGCAAGAAGGCCGCCGAGTACGCGGGCGACGTCAGCGATCAGACCATCATGCAGACCATGGCAGGGACCCTATGAAGAAAAAGCCCATCCTCCACCGTATCCGTGAAAGCCGCTTATTCTGGCCGCTGGTCGCCTTAGGGTTAATTTTCGCCTTCGATCTGATTTTCGAGCCGGGGTTCTTTAAGATCGGAATCCTGGACGGGCATTTGTACGGCAACCTGATCGACGTGCTGAACGACGGCGCGCCGCTGATGCTGGTCGCCATCGGGATGACGATGGTCATCGCGACGGGCGGCATCGATCTATCGGTGGGCGCCGTGATCGCCATCTCGGCGGCGCTGGCCACAGTGCTCATCAATCCCGCACTGGGCAATGAATTAATCACCAATGAAATCCTGACGCGGGATGCGACCAATACGCCGCTGCCCATTATTGTGATCGTCTGCCTGGCGGCGGGCACGCTGTGCGGCCTGTGGAACGGCCTGCTGGTCTCGCGCGCCAGGATTCAGCCGATGATTGCCACGCTGGTGCTGATGGTGGCCGGGCGCGGCATTGCCCAACTCATCACCAACGGGCAGATCATGACCATTTACTACACGCCCTACTTCTGGTTCGGCAACGGCTTCATTCTGGGCCTGCCCGTGTCCCTCTACATTGTCGCGGTTGTCCTCACCCTGGTCTGGATCGGAGCGCGCCGTACGTCATTTGGCCTGTTTGTCGAATCGGTCGGCACCAATGCCAAAGCGACGTTTTACAGCGGCATTAGCGACAAGAACGTGAAGCTGCTGGCTTACACGTTGTCGGGCTTCTGCGGCGGCGTGGCCGGCTTGATCCTCAGTTCGTACGTCCACAGCACCGATGCGAACAACATCGGGCTGGGCTACGAATTGGACGCGATCCTGGCCGTGGTGCTGGGGGGAACGTTGATGTCGGGCGGGCGGTTCTCGCTGGCGGCCAGCGCCCTGGGCGCTTTGGTCATCTGGGCTTTCACGATCAGCATGTACACCATCGGCGTCCCCGCCGCCGCCCTGCTGGCGGGCAAAGCGGTGCTTGTGCTCCTCGTGATTGTGCTGTACTCCGATTTCACGCGCCGCTTCATGAACCGGCTGTTCGAGCGGAAAGGATCGCGCCATGGCGCCACAGACTAACGTGATCATCTCAGGTGGACAGACCCGCAGCGCGGCGCAGCGGATCAAGCGGTTTGTCTTTAACAACGCGCCCCTGCTGACGACGATCGCGATCTTTATCGTCGCTTACCTGGTCGCCGGCCGGGTTTATCCGGCGATGCAGAAGCCGCAGGTGTTTTTCAATCTATTCATCAACAATGCCGCTTTGTTGATCGTGTCCATCGGCATGACGCTGGTCATCATTACCGGCGGCATCGATCTGTCGGTCGGCGGCGTCATTGCGCTGACCAGTGTGGCTTCGGCGGCTCTGCTGCGTGACGGCGCCAGCCCGTTCGTCGTGATACCCTTAATGATCGTCATGGGGATTCTCTTCGGCCTGGCCCTGGGTTCGATTATCCATTTTCTGAAAGTGCAGCCGTTTATCGTAACCTTGATGGGGATGTATTTCGCGCGGGGCCTGGCCTATATCATCAGCCTGGAAGCCGTGCCCATTGAAAATTCTGTGTACAAGTCTATGGCGTTGACGCCGATCCACATTCCACTTCTTCCCAATTCGTACGTGTACATTTACGCGTTGATAGGGCCACTCCTGCTGATTGTGGCGGTTTATCTCAGTTTCTTCACGCGCTTTGGCCGCACCATCTACGCCATCGGCAACAATGAACACTCTGCCCGGCTGATGGGTCTGCCGGCCGGCCGCACCAAAATTGCGGTCTACGCCTTCAGCGGCTTCTGCTCCTCGCTGGCCGGCATTGTGTGGAGTATTGCGCTGCTCTCCGGCTACGGCCAGTATGCGCCTTCGATGGAGCTGGACGCCATTGCCGCGGTAGTCATTGGCGGCACGCTGTTGACGGGCGGCGCGGGCAATGTCATCGGCACGGCCTTCGGCGTCCTGATTACGGGGACGATCATCTCGATCCTGCAATTCAACGGCACCTTGAGTTCGTGGTGGACGCGCATCGTCGTCGGCGTGCTCACGCTGATCTTCATCGGCATTCAGAGCTTCCTCTATCGCCGAGGCAAGCGATCTTGAAGAAGATCACACGGCCCCGCCTGGCTCCCGGCCTCGTCAGCGGGCTGATCAGCATCGGCGATCCGTTCACTGACGGTGTGACGTCGCGCCGCTATCGCGATCGGGCGAACGCCGCGCAGCACGAAGGCTTCGAGCGGGGAGTGAATGGCGCGCCAGCTTTCTTTGTGAATGATCAACGCATCAGCGGGCCGCAGAACGCCGCGCTGTTTGAAGGCGTCATCGACCAGATTCTCGCCGCTCAGCCGTAAGCCCCGATCCCTCTGCCGGCACAGCGGTGAGACGCCGCGCTGCAGTTCATCAAGGGCGGGATCGCGGCCGCGCGGTCGAGTGCGTTTTTTGCAGCATGCCGGCGGCCCACACCCCCCACCCCACAATAAACCACACGCCACCGGCGATCAACGATCGCACAGCGAATTGCTGTACAAACGCCTGGACCACGCCGCGCGCGATGACGCGCGCCGCCTCCGTCAGATCAGCCAGCCACGCCGGCGGTACCAGCGCCGGGCCAAACAGGAAGATGAACAAGCTGAGCGCAATGACGGCTGCCGATCCGATCAGCAGCAGGCCGCCGAGCCACACCCACCGATCGCGCCCTCGAAGATGCCGGGCGCTGGTCCCGGCCTGCGATCCGCCGAGCAGAGCAGCCATCATCCCCGCTCCGATCGTGATCAGCACCATCAAGAACAGGCTAACATCCAGCATGTCAACGCCTACCCGCCGCCCGTTGAACATCGGGCCAAAGCGTGTGCCCGGCACAAGGCGCGGCCCGATGTCATACTGGTTGGGCATTTGCGCCGCCGCCGTGCTGAGCGTTGCCGCCACCTGTTGCGCCACCACCTCGCGATCGAAAATCGCCGGAAGGCACTCAGGCAGTTGCGTCAGCGATAATTGCGGCTGTTGATTCACCGCGCACGTCGGAATCGCGTTGATGACCTCGATTGCCACTTGTTGGCCCGGCGGCCCCTGCAAGCGATCTTTGATCTGCCGCAGATCGATCTCGATCTCCGGTGTGCCCACCTGTCCGGCGACAAACCAGGCCAGCCACGCGTCGATAGCAGTGGCCGCCTGCTTCTCCAGCCAGCCTTCCGGCAAAATCGTCGCCACGATGCGCTGCTGCACGTCGAGCGGAACCGTCGCCAACTGTGGAATCTGATCACGGATGTCGATCAGGCCGAGCAGATCGCGCTCCAACTGTTGAAAGACACCTTGCGCTTTCAGCGTGGAAACGTAGAAGTTCGCGTCGAAAACGAACGACCTTAGACTCAGCGCCAAGGTCGTTACCACGAACAGCAGCACAAAGCCGCTGCCACAGACCATCGCCAGGAATTTCCGCATCGCCTTTTCTCACGCAGACTTGAACGGCAGGGCCGACACTTGAGCTGACACGACCCGTTCAGCGCTGCGCGATTGTACCACCGGCGCTTCCACTCCCCCGCTCGATCGCAAGTACCCCAATCCGATCCAGCCCAGTGATGGAGAATGCGCCACGCTGGTCGCCACGCCGACTTCGTGGCCGTCGAGCCACAGCGACGCCGGGAGTGTGACCGGCTCCTCAAAACGCAACCCTACCAGGCGCTTGGCTAGCTTCTGACGGCTCTCCATCCGCGCGATGATCTCCTGCCCGGTGTAACACCCCTTCTTGAAGCTCACGTCGTTCCAGAGATTGGCTTCCAGCGGAATGTACTCGTCGCCCAATTCGTGGCCGAATTCAGGCAGTCCGGCTTCCACACGCAGGACTTGGTAAGTCTCTTCGCTCAGCGGCACCACTCCGGCCTCGAGCAAGGTTTGCCACACTTGAGACTGCACGGCGCGATCAAAGATCAAGTGGAAGCCGCCGCTTGCAATCGGATCAGCGCGCGCGATCATCACCTCCACCCCGGCGATCTGCGCAGCCCGCCAATGATGCGGCGGCAGCGCCGCTAGATCCTCGCCGGTCACTTGTGCGATCACCTGATCCGTCGTCGCGCCATACAGCGAGATCATCCCCGTCTCGGCGGTCACGTCTTTGATCTGCACGTCGTCGTTGAAGAAGACATACTTGCGCAGCCATTGCATCACGCGCAACTGATTCCCACGTGAAGTCAGCATCAACACATCGTCGGCGCGCACGGTCACCACCACCCGATCGATGATGCGCGCGATCGGCGTGGTGAACACCGTTCCGGCCCCCTGCCCGATCGTTAGCGGCAGCAGATCGTTGGTCGACATGCGGTGCAGAAAATCCACGCAGTTCTTGCCTGTGAACTTCAGCCGCCCCCACGCCGCTGCGTCGATCATCACACAGCCCGTCTGCGCCGCCGCGTATTCATTGCTCATTGTTCATTGCTCATTGTTCTGCGCCATTCGCGAATCTGCGCCGCGTGCTCCGCGTAATGCTCGTACGAATCACCGGCGATGTACTCGACAAAGGGACTGCCCTGCATCCACTTGAAGCGTTTCGGATCAAACAGATCTTTCTCTTTCCAGCCTGCCAGGCGGCTGAGCAATTGATGGTAACTCGCATCGAGATCGTCCCACACCTGCTCGAACGGACGATCCTTCAACTCGCGATAGAACCTCTCGTTCATCTGATCGACCGTCTTGCCCGCCTCGGTCGTTTCGGGCGTGAAGCCTTTCTCGGCTTTGAACAGCGTCGTGATCAGGCGCGTCTGCCACGCCGTGATGTGCGCCAGGATGTCCTTGATCGTCCATTCGCCGACGACACCGGGCCGGTGCATCTGCTCTTCGGTCAATCCGTCGAGCGCGGATTGCAGATTGTTCCATTCGCTTTCGATCTTCTGGATGAGTTCGTCTTTGGTCATGCTGCTCCTTTGACATGAATTACAGTGTCACACACGTCATTCCCGCGCAGGCGGGAATCCAGAGGCCGGGATGTGGACACCCGCTTGCCCGGGTCCGTCGCTTGGCG
>CAYNML010000051.1:13078-17008 GCA_964398185.1 uncultured Anaerolineae bacterium
GCGCTGGTGATCAACGCGCCTGCCGCCGCCGTAGACAACTTCGTACCCGCGAACTGCGCCAACAGCGAAACACCGAAGCCCACAAAAGCCGTCAGGGCCAGCTTGGACCAATCGGCGCGTTGAATACCGCGTGTCTGCGACATCCGCGCCGCGATCCACAACACCGGCAGCGCAATCACATAGCGCAGCAGCACCAGGGTCGCCGGCGGCACGACATCCAGCACTGCATCGCTGACCACGTACATGCCGCCCCAGATCGATGCGGCGATCAGGCCGCTCAATGCGCCCACTGCTCGACGATTCATGTGATCATTTTATCACGCCGCCCTGCGGCGCGCGCCAACAAAAGAAGTCCGATCCCTGACACGGAATCGGACTTCGGATCAGCAACCTCCCGGAGGCTTGAAACCTCCGGGAGGTTAAGACTAAACGACGTTCCAGTTTGCGGCGGCCACCAGCACGATGATAAACAGCACCATCACCATGAACAGCGGGAAGACCAGCACCAGCGAATACCACTTGGTGTCATACTTCAGATGCATGTAGAACAGCATCACCAGCACCGCCTTCGTCAACGTGAGCCCAATCAGAATGGCCGTGGTCAACTCCAGCGGCAGCGGCTTCAGCAGCGCCAGCCCAATCTCAATCGCCGTGATCACTGCTAATACGACGGCCACCGTCACATACTTGGTCCATTTGACATGCGGCGCTTGCAAATCCCTGGCTTCCTGAGTCTCAGTCATGATCTCATCTCCCCCGCTTAGCAGTTGCTTCTCGACCGCGTCCTCGCGGTCAAATCAAACCGCGAGAACGCAGTCTGAGAACGTTCTAGCGCGCAAGTTTAGAGCAAGTAGATCAACATGAACAGGATGATCCACACCACATCGACAAAGTGCCAGTACAACCCGAAGAGTTCCACGCCCTCATAGCTGTGCGGCGAAAACCAGCGGCGCCACGCCACAAACAATACCCCCAGCGCCCACACTACGCCGATAAGCACGTGCAGCCCGTGGAAGGTGGTCGTCACGAAGAACGCGCTCGTGGCCGCGCTGGTGTCCAGCCCGAAGCCTTCATGGTGCAAAGTCGTGAATTCGGCATATTGAATTCCCAGGAACGTCAGGCCCAGCACAGCCGTTAATAACAAGAACAACATCAAGCCGCGCTTGCTGTTGCGCTGAATGGAGGCGATGCCCAACACCACCATAAGACTGCTGAACAACAACACCGATGTGCCGACAATACCGGTCAGCGGATTGGCGTGGATCACTTCCTTGAGATCCGCCATCTCCGGCGTATTGTTGTAGGCGATGAACAGGCCGATGAACGCCGCGAAGAACATGATCTCGTTGACGATGAACAACCACATGCCGAGTTTGCGGTTGTCCACGCCGGGTAGTGAACCCGGCTCGACCGGCGCATGACCGTGAGTGGCCGCTAAATCGCTCATAATTCCCCCCGCTGCAAGTGTTTCGCCTACTGATAGAACTGCGCAAAGGCCGACGCCAATACCGCCAGCGCCCCCGCCCCCAGAATTAACAACAGCACCGTTGCTACGATCTTCCAGATCAATGCTTCACGTGACGACATCTCTTTCGGCTCGTCCGCCGGGCGCGCCTGGGGCTGCGGCGCCGGAATCTCCGGCGCAACCGTTGAACTGGCCGGGACGCGCTTGGAGACCACCTTCGCTGTCAGCCACAACACGATACCCGCAGTCAGCGGCGCGCCAATGGCCGTGGCGGCCACGAACAGCGTCAACAGCAGCTGCTGCACGTCCATCGCGGACGGCGGCGGCACCACCTGTTGATCGGGCGTGGTAACCGCCGGCAGCAGCGCGTACAGCATCATCCCGCCTGCGGCCAGCGCCAACACCACCAGCACCACTTCAATCCATACCTGCTTGCGTGAATACGTCATCTTGCGATTCCTTTGACTCCCCCGCCAAAGTGATCGGTCGATTTCTGGCGGCCGCTAGTGCGGCTGTGCTTCCTTGCGCCCTTCACGAATCCAGCCGACGAGACCGGCCACCGTGATCAACAAGCCCAGCACCATGATGATGGGCACGCTGAACCCTTCGCTCAACCAGATGGCAAACCCGCGAAACACAATGCCGAAGACCGTAATGGTCATGCCAATCGCCAGGATCAGCGGCTGAATGCTGGGCGACGGCAAGTGTACACCTTCGGGCAATTCTTCGCGCCGGGCAGTTTCCTTGGGCGCCGCGCCCACTGCCGCATGCGGCGAGCGCAGACTGATGATCCACATTAACAGCGCCAGGCCGCCCGCCAGCAGCAGCGTCAATCCCACCGCGACGAAGAACACAATAATGGCGATATTGCTTTCATCCACCGGTTCCTGAGCCGCAATGGGCACAAAAGCCACACCGGCCAGCGTGCTGTAGCGCAACGTGCGCCGCATCCAGTTTTTCATAGCCTTCCTTTTCCGCAAGGATTACGCGCCCTGCGCCGACTAGCGGCCCTGGGCCGACAACATCAACGCCACCGTCGAGCCGATCAGCAGCACTACGAAGATGCCCGCCAACACCAGCGCCAGGCGCTTGTTCTTTTTGCTCTGCTCTTCCGTCGTCACCATGCGTGGACCTCAGGCCAGGATTATTTTATCAAGAATCATCGCCAGGAACAACAGCGCCAGATACGACTGCGAGAACTTGTACAGGCGCTTCGCCAGCGCTTTGTCCGTATCGGGCAAGCGCCACAACTTCAACGCGCGCGCCAGGAACATCGCATTCAACAGCAGCGCCGCCACGAAGTAGATCCAGCCCATCATCTGGAAGGCGAACAGCAGCAGCGTCACGGCAATCATCTGCAGCGTGTACAGCAGAATCTGCTTGCGCGTTTCCGTATCGCCCGCCACCACCGGCAGCATCGGGATGTTGACGCGCTCGTAATCGGTACGAATCAGCAGGCCCAGCGCCCACGTGTGCGGCGGCGTCCAGTAGAAGATCACCAGAAACAGGAACAGCGCCAGCACATCCACCGTGCCCGTCACCGCCGCATAACCCACCAGCGGCGGAATCGCACCGGCTACGCCGCCAATGACGATATTGTGCGGCGTCGAGCGCTTCAGGTAGCCGGTGTAAATGAACACGTAATACAACAAACCGATCATCGCCAGCACAGCGGCCAGCACGTTCGCGGCCAGCGCCAGAATCACAAACGAAGCCACGCCCGCCGCGATGCCATAAGCCAGCGCGTTATCCGCCGGAATGCGCTGCGTCACCACCGGGCGATTCTTGGTGCGGCTCATGAAGCCGTCAATATCCCGATCGATGTACGAGTTGATCGCGCTTGCGCCCCCGGCCGACAGCGCCCCGCCCAATAACGTGAAGAACACCAGCGGTAGCGGCGGCAAGCCCTTCTGTGCGATCAACATCGCCGCAAAAGTGGTGACCAACAGCAGGGCGACAACCCACGGCTTGCTGAGTTTCACATACGCGCCGATGATCTGCTTGCGCGTCATCTGACGCGTCAGGGGCGATTCACTCACGGCGGGCGCGCCATCAACCGATCGGGTGGAGCTGGCTCGATCGGTTTGAAGTAAATCCGCAGGCTGCGTTTGCCCCGATCGCACGGCCAGCACCACCAGCACAATCGCCGCGGTCCACGTCGCCGCCGCCAGCGCCAGGTGCAGGCCGCGCCACACCAGATGAATTTGCGACAGCACCACCGCGCCGCCAATGGCCGCTTGAATGACGAAGAAGCTCAACATCAACGCCGCGGTGATCCACGCGCTGTGCTGTCGATCTTTGCTGCGCCACGCCACCACCGTCGTATACGCCAGCACCAGGCCCGTGATCAACGCGAAGAAGCGGTGGAACCAGTTGATGTACGTTTCGAGATCAGTCGAATTGGGAATCAACTCGCCACGGCACAACGGCCAATCGGTCAGGCAGCCCAGCGCCGAGCTGGTGCC
>CAYNML010000051.1:17108-47123 GCA_964398185.1 uncultured Anaerolineae bacterium
ACTCGCCACGGCACAACGGCCAATCGGTCAGGCAGCCCAGCGCCGAGCTGGTGCCTGTCACCAACGCGCCGAAGAACAACAACCCCGCGACAAACAACACACTGATCCGCGCCCACTTGCGCAGCGGTGTTTGCCCGGCATTCACTGCTTCGTCCGACAGTCGCGCCGCCGTTGCCACGATCGTTGCGCAGGCCAGCATGGTCAGCGCCGCGCCGAAGTGCGCCACCACGGTGATGGGGTGATTCTTCAACAGCACCGTGATCGCGCCGAGAATGATCTGGAAGAAGATCACACCCACGCCAACCAGCGCTGCGCGGAAGATCAACCTGTTCTGGCGATAACCGCGCCAGGCAGTCAATGCGACCAGCACGATCAACATCGTCACGAAGCCTGCCACCACGCGATGGCTCATTTCCAACAACGGCTCCATGTATGCTTCGGGCAGCGGCTGAGCGCACAACGGCCAATCGAGACAACCCAATCCCGATCCAGTCACCCGCACGATGCCGCCGATCACCACCAGCGCATACGTCGCAATCGCCGTGAACAGCGTCAAGTTTTTGAAGCGCGCCAATGGCACAAAATAGTTCAACATGCCTTTTACTCGTTACTCATTACTCTTTACGCATTACGTTTTACTCTGCGCTTCCATCTGCTGCCGCACACGCTCATCGCGCACCGGGCGCTCGCTGTACACCGGCAGCACCTTGTCGAAGTTGTACGACGGCGGCGGCGACGACACCGACCATTCCAGCGTATTGCCCTCCCACGGATCGTCCCCCGCCGGCACGTTCTTGCGCTTGCTGACGAAATAGTTGATGATGAAGATCAACACGGCCAGCGCAATCAACCACGAGCCGATGGTCGCCAGCCCGTTCATCTGCGACCAGCCGCGCGTGCCCGCGTAATCGTAAATGCGGCGCGGCATGCCTTCCAGGCCCAGGATGTGCATGGGGAAGAAGGTCAGGTTAAAGCCCAGCAGCATGATCCAGAATTGAACCTTGCCCAGCGTCTCGTTCAGCATGAACCCGCCGAACTTCGGAATCCAGTAGAACAGCCCGGCGAAGATGCCGAACACGCTGCCGCCGAACAACACGTAGTGCAAGTGCGCCACCACGAAGTACGTATCCTGCACCTGGTAGTCGATGGGCACCACGGCGTTGAACACACCGCTGATGCCGCCGATCACGAACATCGTCAGAAAACCGAAGACGTTGAGCAGCGCCGTATCGAAGCGCAGCCGCCCGCCCCACATCGTGGCGATCCAGTTGAAGATCTTCACGCCGGTCGGCACGGCAATCGCCATCGTCGCGGCCATGAAGAACACCTTCAACACCGGCGCCAGACCGGTGGTAAACATGTGGTGCGCCCACACCAGAAAACCGAAGAGCGCAATCGCCGCGGTCGAGTAGGCGATGGCCTTGTAGCCGAAGATTGGCTTGCGCGAAAAGACCGGCAGCACTTCCGACACGATCCCCATCGCCGGCAGCACCATGATGTACACCGCCGGGTGCGAATAGAACCAGAACATGTGCTGGTACATCGCCGCATCGCTGCCCGGGCCGCTGAAGAACGACGTGCCGAAGTTGCGATCGAAGAACAGCATCAGCAGCGCGCCGGCCAGCACCGGCGTCGAAGCGAGAATCATGACCGAGGTCGTCAGGATTGACCAGCCGAACAGCGGCAGGCGCGTCATGGTCATGCCCGGCGTGCGCATGTTGAGGATGGTCACGATAAAATTGATCGCCCCCGTCAGTGACGACGTGCCGATCAGCACCAGGCCCATGATCCATAAATCAGTCCCCGGCGATTTGGAGAAGATACTGTTCGCCAACGGACTGTACCCCGTCCACCCCGCTTCCGGCCCGATGACCAGCATACTGCTGTACATGATGATGCCGCCGCCCAACGCCAGCCAGTAACTGAAGGCATTGATGCGCGGAAACGCCATATCGCGCGCGCCGATCATCAACGGAATCAAGTAGTTGCCAAAGCCCGCAAAAATCGGCACGACGAACAGGAAGATCATCGTGGTGCCGTGCATGGTGAACAGCATGTTGTACGTCTGCGCCGAGACCACCTGCGCGCCGGGCTGCGCCAGTTCCAGGCGGATGAAGAGCGCCATGATGCCACCCGACAGGAAGAACAGGAATGAGGTGACAATGTACAGCAGACCGATTTTCTTGTGATCGACCGTTGTCAACCACTCCATGATGCCCGAGCGGGGCCTTACAGTAGTGCGCGGAATTGCGGCCGTTGCCATATCCGATCGTCCTTTCTCACTTCAACGACTGGAGATACGCCGTCAACGCGTCGATCTCGGTCCGGGTCAGATTCAGGTTCGGCATGATGGAACCGGGCTTCAGCGCGGGCGGATTAGCCAGCCAGCGCCGCAGGTTGCCCTCGGTATTGGTCAGCATTCCCCCCGCCAGCGAGGTGCGGCTGCCCACGTGCGTCAAGTCCGGGCCGGTCTTGCCGTTGGCCGCTGTGCCAGCGATGGCGTGACAGCCGATGCAAGCACCCGCAGAAAAGGCCAATTGGCCTTGCTGCGCCAAAGCGTCGGTCGGTTCAATGGCCGGAGCCTGCTGCCCCTTGACCCACTGATCGAATTCTTCCGGCGTCTTGGCGACGACGACCACGCGCATGTTGGCGTGCGACGCGCCGCACAACTCGGCGCACTGGCCGTAATAGATGCCCGGTGTATTGGCCTGAATCCAGGTGTAATTCACGTGGTTGGGGAAAGCATCGGTCTTGCCGTTCAACTGCGGCACCCAAAAACTGTGGATCACATCGACCGACGAAAGTTCGAGGTTGACGACCCTGCCCGTGGGAATGACGAGATCGGTTGCGGTGGTGATGCCCAGATCGGGATACTGATATTCCCACCAGAACTGATGGCCGATGACCTTGACCGTCATCTGCTCGGCGGCGGCGGCGGGCTTCGCATCCAGCGTCTGCTGGGTCTGCAGCGCCATCACGAACAACGTCACCACGATCAGCGCTGGCAGAATGGTCCAGGCAATCTCGGCTTTGGTGTTGCCGTGAACCTGCGTCGGCTCCGAGGTATCCTTCGACCGGCGGCGGAAGCGAAACGCCGAGATCAAAATGAGGCCCTCCACCACCACAAACACCACGGTGGCGATGATGAGCACGACATTGAATAAGCTGGCAATGGCCGCGCTGTTGGGACCCGCCGGGTTCAGCGTACTGGGCGGCGTGTTCTCCTGCGCAAAGGCCGGCACGGCCATGACCAGCGCCAATGCGGTCACAGCCGTCAGCGCGCAAATCAACAGTAACGCGCGGCGGATCGGCGTCCGTGGAGACCCGTTCATTTACCCTCCCACCACTTCAATTGTCGTCTACGTTGTTGAGTCAGTCGATCGCTGGCGGCTGTCTGGCCGCGCTGTGCGCGCCGCGCCCTTGTTCACGGCGTACACAGCGGGCACTGAGTCTGGCTGGCTCAATGCCCGAATTCGTGAATGATTACACGTTACGGATTATACCTGCCTGTAAAAGGAAGAGCAAGCTAAAAATTATTTTTGCTCATGGATTCGTCAGCGACTGTTCAGATCAGGCTCCAAGCCCGCGTCCCCGCGGGCGATCCAACCGCGCGGACGCGGTTGGGGAGTTTTAAGACACGCTCTAACACAGGAATGGCGGCGGGTATTGGAAAGGTGTTTGACGTCGATGTATTGAATTTAACCCCGGCCTCGTGCTATACTGAGAGACGCCTGCCCCCACAAGCCAAGACTGCCATTCGCCAAAAGCCGGGGCGACCATGCTCGTGGTCAAATTGCTGGGACAATTCAGTGTCCAGCTGCACGCTCAGCCGATCGAGATTCCTTCCCGCCCGGCGCAGACGCTGTTCGCCTACCTCGCCCTGCACCCCGACACCGCCTTTCGACGCGAAAAACTCGCCGGGCTGATCTGGCCCGACGCCAACGAATCTAATGCGCGCAGTAATTTGCGGCACGCGTTGTGGCGCATTCGCAAAGCGCTGGGCGAACCAGCCGGGCAGGATTACTTTTTCACCGATGATCTGACGCTGACGTTCAATCCTCAGCCCGGCTGCTGGATCGATGCCGTGCTGCTCGGCGGCAAGTCCGGCCCCGCCTCACCCACGCTCGAAGAACAGGTGGCGGCCTATCAGGGTGAGCTGCTGCCTGGCTTCTACGACGATTGGATCACCATCGAGCGTGAGCGCCTGCAAGCCGCGTTTGAAAGCAAGATCGAAACGTTGATCGATCGGCTGAGCGGAGAAAAACGCTGGGCCGATGTCATCGAGTGGGCCGGGCACTGGATCAGATTCGGCACGGCGCCGGAGCCGGCCTATCGCGCCTTGATGCTGGCCCACGCCCGATCGGGCCACAAAGCGAAAGTGAAGGAGATTTATCAACACTGTCTGGAAGCGCTCCAGCGCGAATACGGGGTTGAACCTTCAGAAGAAACGCAAGCGCTGTATCAGCAGCTGATGGCGACGCGCCCGCTGGCGAAACCGGCTGCCCTCGAAGCCGTCGCCGCGCCGCGCCACAATCTCCCCACCCCGGCCACGCCGCTCATCGGGCGCGAGACCGAATTAGCCGAGATCACCGATCGGCTGGTGAATGACCCCAGCTGCCGTCTGCTCACCATCGTGGGACCGGGCGGCATCGGCAAGACCCGCCTCGCGCTCGAGGCGGCCGCGCGATCGCTTGAGTATTTTGCAGACGGCACATTCTTCGTCTCGTTCGAAGCGATCACGGCGGCCGCTGCGATCACGCCAACGATTTTGCGAACACTCTCTTCGGCGATCCAGGATCAGAAAGAACCGCGGGCGCAGCTGATCGATTATCTGCGCGACAAGAATCTGCTGCTTGTCCTGGACAATCTTGAGCATCTGCTGGAAGGAACAGCGTTGATCGGCGAAATACTGGCGACCGGGCCGGCGGTCAAGATCATCGTGACATCGCGCGAACGCCTGCACTTGCAGTGGGAATGGCTGTACGAGATGCAGGGCCTGGACTACCCGCGCGAGATCGCCGAAGTCATCGAGAGTTATAGCGCCGTGCAACTCTTCCTGCAAACGGCCCGGCGCATGCGGGCGCGCTTCGCGCTGGCCGAGGAGCAGCGGCATGTCGTCCGCATCTGCCAGCTGGTGGAAGGCCTGCCGCTCGGATTGGAGTTGGCGGCCGCGTGGGTGCGCGTGCTGTCGTGCCGGGAAATCGCCGAGCAAATCGAGCGCAACCTGGATGTGCTGTCCGCGCAGCTGGCGGACGTACCCGATCGGCACCGCAGCGCCCGCGCGGTCTTCGAATATTCTTGGAGTCTGCTCGCCCCGGAAGAGCAGCAGGTCTTTCTGAGGCTGGCGGCGTTTCCTGGCGGCTTCCGCCGCGAAGCGGCCGAAAAAGTGGCGGGCGCGCCGTTGTCCCTGCTGTTCACGCTGGTCGACAAGTCGCTGCTGCGCGCCAGCGCCAGCGGCCGCTATGATATGCATAGCTTGCTGCATCAATTTGTGGCCGAAAAAGCAGCGTACGCCGGCCAGGCAGGGGCGATGCAGACACGCCTGATCAATTATTACCTCGACTATGCTCGCCAGCATCAACGCGATTACATGGCACTGGAAGAGGAACGCATCAACTTGATGACGTGTTTGGACATGGCGCGCAGCAACTGGCAGGCGCAGGTGGTGCTGGACTACGTCGAAGCGCTGGGCGAGATGTGGTCGGCGCGCGGGCACTGGTCCGATGCGCGAAAAGGGTATGCCTGGGCGTGTGACGCGGCAAATGCCCGCGACGACGAGACCACACTGGCCGTGAGTCTGCAGCGCTGGGGGCAGGCGTGCATCGAGCAAGGCGACTATGAAGAGGCTAAACTGCACCTCCAAGATAGTATGCGAATCAGCGCCGCGCTTAATAATCAAAAGAGCATGGCCGACGCACAGCACGATTTAGCGCGCATCGCCATTGAAGAATCCAACCACCTCTTGGCCGAACAACTCTTGGAGAGCTGCCTGCGGCTGCGGCAACAACTGAATGATACGCGAGGCGTCGCGGAGGCGTTGTACCGGCAGGCCTGTTTATACTATGACTATCGCCGCCTGGTGGAAGCCGACGAGCTCGCGCGGCAGGCTTTGCAGATTCAAGAGGCGATCCATGATGAGCGCGGCTGTTTGTATACCCTGCATCTATTGGCTAACATTGCCTTGCGCGCGGAGGCAACCTATCAGCAAGCTGAACAGTATTGCCAGCGAGTTGTTGCCC
Organism: uncultured Anaerolineae bacterium; assembly: GCA_964398185.1. Classification (GTDB taxonomy): domain Bacteria; phylum Chloroflexota; class Anaerolineae; order Fen-1058; family Fen-1058; genus Fen-1058. The sequence continues at coordinate 23,348 of CAYNML010000051.1, forward strand.
TGAGTGAGACGCTACAGGAGCTTGACGCACTTGCTTCAAATCTCAGCTCCTTGGCAGAAATCCATCGCGTGCAAGGACATTTGGCAGATGCGCGTCGCGAAGCGGAGCGGGGTCTTGCACTTGCGAAACAAATGGGAAGCCAAAAGGCGCAAGCCAATTATCTGTTTCGCTTAAGCAAAATTGATGTCGATGCAGGCAATCTGCAAACTGCGCTGGAAGAAGCAATCGCCAGCTTGGCCGCCTGTCGCAGTTCACAGGATCGCTGGGGCTGTGTCTATCTCCTGGAGCATCTGGGACACCTTTATCTCCGTCTTAAGCAGGATGTTGTCGCCCGCCAGCTGTGGCTTGAGGCTTTCACGCTGGCGGGAGAGATCCAGCATCCTTTGCTGCCGGCACTGCGCGAAAACCTCAAGCTGTAGCACCCAGGCTGACGCTTGGCCAGCTTCAGTTACGGCCAGAATATTTGCGGTCCCTCAGTCTCCCAACCGTCAGTCTCGAAGTATTTCACCCAATCCTTCACCTGTACTGCAGGCTGTTGCGGGAACACCTGCTGCTTGGTATCCAGCCACTTTGCCACGACGGCGTTCTGCTCGGCCTCTGTGCCGATCGGCATGTTGAGGAGCGGATCGAGTTGATCGGCCTCTACCGCGGGCGGGCGCCGCACGAAATCACAAAATGCGTCGTACAACGTCTCAGTCGTGGATGCCAGCGCAGTGAGATCAAGCGACTCTACTCCGGCTGTCGGCGCGGCGCTCAGGGCGTTGTACCACGGGTGAGTGCTGCCGTTCTTCAGTACGTCCAGCATAACGCTCACCAACTGATCGAGTGGTTTGACATCCTGCGCCCCACTGGAGGAGCCGGAAATGATCGAGGCCACGCTCACGGCTTGATTGTCGCTGACAATATGATCGAGTCGGCGCGCACGATCGATCGCATCCTGAGCATCCAGGTGGTCAATCCGCTCTCGCTCCTTGAGGCGCACTTGCCAATTGCGCTCCAGTACATCAGCCCACGCTCCCCATTCGGCATGATTGCGCTTGCGCAGAACCTGCAAATGCAGGTTCGGCCGCAAGACCGGCGTGGGATGGTCTTTATCGTCAGTGATGAAGCGCTGCCGGCTCGTGTGCAGCTGCAAGTCCTGAAAGTCGAGCGCCATGACCGGTCCGGCGACACACGCGCCGTAGACATCGGCAAAGATCTCTTCGAGCCAGCGCACGAGCCGCTCGTACTCGAACCGATTGGTCACCCTCTGTTCGAGTTGCGCGACCAGATACTTGCGGAGCGGTTTCCCAGTGTAGGCAGCATGGCCAAACACATAGTGCCCTACCTCATGAGGCGTCGCCAGCAAGTCGCGGTCGAGCTGCTGGGCGCTATAAGGAATGCCGATCAGCGCCACTGGCGCATAGGGGATCACGCGCACATCGGGGGATTTCTGGAAATAGGTAACCACCGTCATCTTCCCGGCGGGCAGCAGATCGGCGCTCACCGCCAGCTGCAACGCCGACCAGGCCAGCTGGTCGGCTGTCTCCAGGCGCTCCTTCATGAGAGACGTGCCGGAAATGCGCTGCAAGATCGCGCGATCGATGGCCGCGATGTCATAGCTGACCTGATCCTGAATACTGGAGAGAACCGCATCGGGCGGAAAGTCCGGCCAGGTCTCCAGGCGCTGCGTCACGAAACCGTCGTAGAAGTCTTTGAAGCGCTTGTGGGCAAATTCTTTCAGACACAGCAGCAGCGGGCGCAGCGTCTTGATGCGCGGCGCATCCGGCACCAGCCCATAGTCAGTAAACATCTTGTCGATCGTCGCCTGCAAGGCGCTCCAGCGCTGCTCCCATACATCGTCCGTGCTTCCGCCTAGCAACATGTCGCGTGATGGCATGATCTGTTTCTCCTTGTGCTCTGAAGATAAAGTCCTCGCCCCGTTTGCCTGAGCGATTTGACGCCCTCAGCATACCTGCCTCCCGTTTACGGAGCGTGTTTTCTACCACCCACGCAGCAAATTGGCAAAAACGCCACCCAACCATCATTTTGAACACGCTGCCGACACGCCTCGGCCTTACACTGGCAGTAGATTCGGCGGACGACCGCCGAGCGGCCTGGGGAGGCACAACATGCTTCAAGCACATCCATCGCACTTCACTGCACCGCCAGTCGCGCCCCGCACGCTGTCCGCCCGGCCGGTCCTGCACTGGCACTGTCACCTGCCACTGGCACTGGAACACCGCGACGTGCAGGCCACTCTGGAAGTGACATTCCGACTCGAACTGGCGCACGGCCCGCTGGCACAAGGATCGATTGTCCGCGCGGTCACTTTGCCGCCGGGCGGCACGCTGACTGTCTTGCTGCGCGAGCCTCATGCGCAGCTGATCATGGACGCCGACATCCCGGCGCATCACCGCTGCGAAACCGTGGCCGCCGAGTCGACCTACGCGCAGCACCTGCGCCGCGCGCTGCGCCGGCTCGGTCTGCCGCAGCCTGAGCACCGCAACCTGGCGGATGAGAGCCTGCACGTCACCGGATCGCCCGTGAGTTTTCCCTTCCTGCTGCCGGTACTGCAGGGCCTGATCGATCGCACCGAAGCCGCCAGCCGGATGAGTGAAGCGGCGGCTCGCACTGCTCGATCGGCGCTCCCGCGCGACGACGGCCCGGCCTCGCCGCCACGCCGGCTGCGCAACATCAACTCGCGTCGCGCTCTGACATTATTCTTCTATCAGGCGGAGAAGATCGAATTGGTGCGCGCGGAGCTGCACCAGATCGATCGGGTGGTAGAGGCTCCCCGTGGCGCGCGCGCCGCCGAAGTGGAAGCCGAGATCGACCGGAACCTGATCGATCTGCAGCTGATCGATCGCCAGGGGCACGTCACCCCGGCGGCACGATCGCTCCTGGGCTGGCAGCGCACGTTCCGGCTGCCCACGCCGCATCTGTGGGTGAAGTCGTGCCTGATCGACGGCAGCCCCACCGACGCGGCGAGCCGCAGTGCGTCACTCGATTTGCGAATGCAACCCGATTACATCACCCAACGTGGAGGTTTATCATGAGCGCTATCGCCACACCCATCGTGCTGCCCGATCACGAGCAGCGCCAGAAAGCCAATCAGAAAGGCTTCGAGAATCTGCACGCCGTTATGCGCGACAGTCGTCGCGAGTTGACCCTGCTGCGTATGCGGCTGGCGCTGACGTATTGGGTGGTGGTGATCTTGTCCGTGATCATGTTTGCGCTAGGCATCGTCCTGCTCAGCGTGCCAGCCGTCATGGCGCTGCAAGGCCGCACCGCCGAGCTGCAAGCGATCATTGCCGCGGGCTTTGGCCTGGCCGATCTGACCGCGCTGTTCCTGTTCAAGCCCATCGAACGCATTCACCGCCTCATGGGCGACATGAGTCAGATCACGCTGACGTTGACCAGCTTTCAGGCGCAGGTGGAACTGCGCCTGATCCAGATGGATGCCGGCAATCGATCATCGGTGGGCGACGCCGCCGTGCAAATCGGCGAAATTGCGCCAGCCGCCATCAAGCTGATTCAGGACTACTTCGAGAGTCAGTCTTCCCAGTGAACGAATTCTTGAAGATCAGGAGGTCTGCATGTCTACCATTGGCAAATGGATCGCCGGGATTGTGGCCGCCATCATCAGCGCCGTGATCGTGTGGCAGATCACGCAGCCCGGCGGCCTGCTCAACCCCGCGCCCGACGCACCGCACGCACCGCCCGTCGTCAACACCACCGGCCAGCCGCTCTACGACGAGAAAGTGACGCTGCTCGATTTGAAACCGGGCGAACGCGCGCCGCTGAACGTGATGGCGTTGTGGAACGCGCCCGTGGGCCTGGAGCCGAGCTGCGCCAGCGGCTTTTTCCTGCTGACGTGGCAAGTGCGCCAGCCGTATCCCAACGGCGGGGAAGAATTGTTGATCGAGCGGGTGATGCCGCGCAGTGATGGCCGCACCGAAGCGGTGGGGCATGGTTCCACTGGTTCGGCCACGCTGGGCTATTGCGATGAGGCCTTCGTCGTCAACCACAGCCTCACGCCGTACCTGGTGGAGTTGCGCTATGCTTCGGGAGCGCACACGCCCTGAGGACAACGCATACGCGCTCAAGTGTACGCCAGGCACGCCGCATACAGTGCTTCCACCGCAACCCGATCTTCGCCGAAAGGGCAACGCACAGCATGCCGCCGATCGAAATACTTTCCGGTCTCGGCCCACCCGATCGGATCAGTGGCCAGCCAGACGGGGGTATCGGCTCCCTCGTCGGGCGAGGTGCTGCCGCCGAAGCCCAAATCGTTGCTCAGGCGCGAGTTCACATCGCCGGGATGACAGGCATTGACCGTGACACCAAACGGCTTGAGGCGCTCCGCGAAGGCGACGGTCAACATCCGATTGGCTTGTTTCGCCTGGCGGTAGGCCGTGCCGTTGTGGTAACGGCGGCGCTTGAATTCCAAATCACTTAGATCGAGATCGCCCGCCCAGTAGCTGGCGACGTTGATCACGCGCGCCGGCGCTGAATCTTTCAAACGCTCCGTGAACAACTGCGTCAGCCAGAAATAGCCCAGCACATTCGTCGCGAACTGCACCTCAATCCCTTCGGGCGTCTCCTGCCGTTGACGAGGCGAGGCCGCCGCATTGTTGATCAGCACGTGGAGCGGGCCAGGCCAGCGATCGGCCAACGCTTGAATCGAAGCGCGCCGGGCAACATCGACGGATTCATAGCGTACGGCGGGGTTACCGGTGGCTCTCTGGATTTCGGCCACCACTCGCTGAGTCTTCGCTGCATCGCGGCCCGCCAGCACAACCTCAAAATCGGTGTGCGCCGCCAATTGCCGCGCCATGGCCTTCCCAATCGCGCCGGTAGCGCCGGTAAGCAGAATCGTCTGGCTCATGTCTCACCCTCCTGTTTAGTTCTTCGTCCTGAGCAATTGTATCCCACCGCACCCGCCGCGCCAGACGGCCGATCACACGGCTCTTCCCGCTCAATCTGCAGCGTGCTATCATTTCAGCATGATCGGCACCCTGCGCGAAACCGAATTGCACGCTGCGCTCAAGCGGCACTATGCCCGGTCTCAGGATCAACTGGAGGTCGCGGTCGATGGCTACATCGCCGACATCGTGCGCGCCGATGGCGAGATCGTCGAGATCCAGACGCACAACTTCGCCGCGCTGAAGCGCAAATTACCGCAGCTGGTGGCACAGCACCGCGTCCGCCTCGTGCATCCGATCGCAGCCGCCAAGTGGATCACGCGCGTCAAGGCCGATCACAAGACGGTGCTCGGCCGGCGCAAGTCACCGAAGCATGGCGCGTTGGGAGATGTGTTCGTCGAGTTGGTCAGCCTGCCGGAGTTAATGATGCACCCCAACTTCACGCTGGAGATCGTGCTGATCCATGAAGAGGAATTTCGCTGTCCGCGCACTGGCCGGCGGCGGCGTGGCGGCGAGTGGCGGGTATTCAATCGCCGCCTGTTGAAAGTCATCGAGAGCGCCACTTTCAACACCCCCCTCGATTTTCAGCGTTTCATCCCTGCCGATCTCGCCACGCCGTTCACCAGCCATGAGCTGGCCAGCGTTTTGCAACGACCCGTTTATGTGGCGCACAAAATCACGTATTGCCTGCGCAAGATGGGGACGCTGCAGGTGGTGGGCAAGCGCGGTCGTGCCTGGTTGTACGCCTGGCCGGTGTAATCCGGACCGTGCAGCGGGCCAGCGGCGCTGGCCCAACCTCGCCATGCGACCACTTCACATCCACACCAGCCTGGCGATTTCCTTCAGCGGCAGCGGGGCGGTGATGGTCAATAATCTTTCGGCCCGCCGCGCGACGATGAGCACACCCGCCGCGCGGGCTTGCTCGACCAGCGCCCGCGCCTGCGTGTGAGCGTCTGCCACGTCGCCGCGCACGAGCAGCAGCACTGTGCGCATCAGGTCGCGTTCCAGCAAGGTGCGCGCCGGCGCGTTGGGCATCGGAACGCTCAACAGCTCAACCGCGCGATCGATCTCGCCGTCCATCAAGTGGGCCACCGCCTCCGTGACTTTGAAGCGCAGCTGATACTCGACATCATTCTTCACCAGCGGCGACTCGAGCACCTGGCTTAAGGTGGCGCGCGCGGCGTCGATCCGACCGCAGGCTAACTGAGCCATCGTCAACTTGTCCAGCACGTTGGCGATCAGCCGCGCATCGCTGTACTTCAACGTCTGTTCCGCCAGTTTCTCGATCAACTGCAGGGCCTCTTCAGCCTTTCCCTCGTCCAGCAGCAGTGTGGCTTTGAAATTCAGGATGCTGGCGATCCAGGCCGAATCGCCGATCTGCCGTGCCAGCGTCTCCGCCTCGTCAAGCGCGGCGTGCGCGGCTGGCGCTGCAGCGCGCAGGCGGTAGATCATGGAAATGTTCATCAGAAACACACTGGCCGAGTGACTGTCGCCAATGGCAAGTGCGCCTTGCGTAGCGGCCTCCCACTTGTGCAGCGCTTCGATCATGTCGCCGCGATCGAACGCCATGCCGCCCAGGCTGCCCAGCGCGCCGTTGATCACCGGATACAGCCGAATGGGCTGCGCTAACTCCAGCGCGCGCTGCCAACAGGCCACGGCTTCGTCGCGGCTCCGGTTGACGCGCTTGGCCTGACCCAAATCGTAGTAGACGCGGGCGCGCAATTCGTCGGCGTAGTGCGGCGCCAGCGGCGCGATCTGATCGGCCAAGGCCAGCGCTTCAGCCGCCACCCGTTCGGCGTCGTCCACACGCGCCAGGCGGGCCAGCGGCGAGGTGGAGAAAGTCAACAGCCGCGCGCGCAGCCACACATCCTCGGGCGGCAGTTCCGCCAGACTTGCCTCAAACAGCTCCAGCGCTTCGTTCATCTGGCCGCGCCGCGTGCGTACCCGGCCCAACACCGCATTGATCTCCGCGCGCACCTTCGGATCGGAATCGCGGGCCAGCACAGCGGCCTGCTCCAAACTCGCCTCGCCTTCTTTGGCGCGCACCGTATAGGCCAGCAGGTCGCCGTGCGTCGTCAACAAATGGCGCAGCAGATCGGGCTGCGGATCGCGCTGCCGAGCGTAGGCCAGCATCTCTTCGATCAGCGCCGCAGCGACGGCGCCTTGCCCGCGCGAGAACAGCCACGAGCCTTGATCGGTGACTACATCCACGGCTTGCTTCAAGCGCCCGGCGCGAAAATAGTGATACGCCGCCTCCACGATCTCGCCGCGCCCCTCCGACCATTGACCCGCGATGCGATGCAGCCGCTTACGGCGCGGCAGATCGGACACCAACGTCTCGTACAGCTGATCGTGAATCAGCGGATGCAGCGCGGCCTCATGCGGCTGATCGATCAGGTGGCGGCGCTGCAGTTCGGCCACGGCGCGGCGTTGATCGAACTCGCCGTCGATCGCTTGTATCAACTCGATCAACGTTTCGTCGAACAGATCGATCGGCTGGCGAAAGACCGCCACCAGCGCCGCCAGCCGCGCCGCGTGCGTGGACAGGTGGCGCAGCATCGTATCGAGCAGATACGATCCAACTTGCGGCTGCTTCTCCAACTGCGCGATGAACTTCGCAGCGCTGCCGCGCAGCTGCCCGATCGCCAGTCGAATCAACATGGGGCTGCCGGCGGTCTTCTGCCACAACCGATCGGCCAGTGCGGCGTCCAGGTCCGCGCCGAGGCTGATCATCAAGGCTTGCGCGGCGGCGAATTTCAAGCCGTCCAGCCGCAGCACCGCGACATTGGGCAGCGGCAGTTCTTCGCGGCTGATGAACAGCACGTGCGCAGGCGTAGCCGCGGTGAGATGGCGCAGCAGCTGCATCACGGCTTCGTCATTGGCGACGAGGTGTGCATCGTCGAAGCACAACAGCGCAGGCTGCGCCTGCAAACCCGCGCCGATGAGGCTGATCTTCTGTGCCAGCGACAGGGGCGCATCGCGGCGCTCACGTAAGATCGGCTCCACCCGCGCCTGCCCGTGCGCGAACAGGAACAGCGCCAACTGCCGCGCCACCGCATCCGCCGAGGCCGTCACGCCCGTCGTCAAGGTGAGCCAGAACGCCGGGTGATCGTATTCGCGGGCCAGCGCGGCGGCCAGCGTGCTCTTGCCCACGCCGGCCATGCCCACCAGTGCTACACAGCGTTGCCTAGCAAGCTGCTGGCGCAACTGCGCCAGATCATCGGGGCGCATCACGTGCTGCGCGGGCGGGGCGGGCACTTCCTCCAGCGCGCCCAAATCTTCCACCGTTTCGATCACTTCTTCTTCGAGCGTGCGCGTCACCGTGACCGTGCGCGGGCGGGCGTCGGGTTCGGCGGCCAGCTGCATCAGGCGCGCGGCGTAGTCGGGCGCATCGCGCAGATCGAGCGCGGGGATGAACAGCGCGCCCACCGTGGCCTGATCGGGCTGCCAGCGATCCTGCTCGAAGCGGCAGACCTGCGCCGTGCTGTAGCCCACGGCGATGGCGAGTTCCTGCTGGGTCAGGCGGGCGCGGCGGCGGAGAAACTTCAACAGTTCACCGAAGGTGGTGAACGACTCGGGCGAGGTCGTTGCTGGGCGGGCAGATCGCGGCATGGCTGAACCTCCGGCCCCATTGTCCCCAACCATGCAAAAAATGTCAACAATCGGCGGCGGCTTTTTGATAAAACTGTAGTTACTACTCGGCCGTCATTGCGAGGAGCGCTTCTCAGCGACGAAGCAATCTCCGGCGTGGCCGACAATGTTCGCTGATTGGCACGGAGATTGCTTCGCAAAAAGCGCTCGCAATGACGGGGACCGAGTAGATACACACTGTAGCCAAGGAGGATAGGCTATGCCACACATCCTGCGCCGCCATCGCAAGACCGTGACCACCGAAACCTGGACGATTGTCTGGTCGAAGGAAGGGCTGTCTGTATCCGGCGAGATGCCGGCGGAACTGCCCCTGCCCGATCAGCTCTCGGCTCCCGCCGAGCCGCCGGCCCTGCCGGAACCGTCCGCTTTCGATGACAGCGAAACGTCCGATCAAGATCACGCACCGAATGAATTCGGTGGCTGATATGGGGAAACGTGTTGAAACACGTTTTAACGTGTTTGCGCTACCAGCGGGCGAATTCATTCGCCGCGCTAACCGCGCTGCCAGCCAGATGAAGCCACACCCCAATCAATAGCGTTCAAGGCGGACGAGAGTCCGCCGTCTTCGACCGCTGGACGAACGTCCAGCCGGAGCATTTCTCAAGTTTAAGGAGGAACAATGAACCAGCAGAAGAAGTTTATTACTCGATCCGGGCGCGTCCTGGCGCTCATCGCGGGCGTGTTGATCGCCGCCTTGCTGATCCACTCGCTCACACGCGCGCAGCCCGACTCGCCGGAAGCGACCCTGCGCCGCGCCGTGCAGCGCGCCGCCGATTCCGGCAGCTATGCCGTCACCATCGATCTGGTGCAGACCATCTACGCTGAAGCCGATCAACCGTCGGCGCGACCGGCGCAGCAAGCTGCGCACTTCACCGTGGAAGGCTACATTCATTCCGCCGAGCGCGCGCGCCTCACGGTGAAACTGGCCGACACAGGCGAGCGCCTGCCGGTGGCGAGTGCGGCTCCGCAAGAACTTATCATTGCTGGCAACACGATCTATCAACAGGTGGGCGATGCGTGGCAGCCGCAGGACGACGTCGCGCCAACGCCCGGCCTCAACGCCGATGCGCTGGCGCTGTTGAACGTGGCGCAAGATTTTCAACCGCTGGAATCCGTCGAACGGTTGGCGGGCAAGTTCGAGCGTGTGGGTTTTGTGCTGCCTGCGAATCAGGTCACTCGCTATCTGCTGCAGCAGCAGGACTTGCTCAACGAGCAGAACCTCACCGCCGCGCAGATCAGCGGCGCGGGTTTCGGCGGCACGGGCGAGTTGTGGATCGACGAGCACGGCTATCCCGCGCGGCTGGTGCTGAACCTCGAAGTGAATCGATCGGGCGCGAATGCCTATCGGACGCTGGTGGTCAGCACCGCCGATTACTCCCGCTTCGGCGAGCTGTTCCCGATCGAATGGTTCGATCCAACGATCGCGCCGTTGAGCAAGACCACGCTCACCACGTTGCCAGGTCTCACGCCAGATCAAACCACACAGCTCGGCGCGTGGTTGCTGGCACTGCCGATCGGGTTGGCGTTGGCCGCGTGGCTGATGCTGCGCTCATCGGCCCGCACGCGCCGCGTGAAGATGACAATCGTTAGTGTGATCGTGATCGCAGGCTTGATCGCACCGGGTGTGGCCTCGGCGGCCCCGATCGGTTCACCTGCGCCCGATCGATCGACAGAAACGAGCGAACTGCTCAGCGCGCTGCAAGAAACGCGCGCCCTCGCGCAGCAGAATCAGTTTGGCGCGAACGCGGCGACGTTGGCCGATCAAGGCGACGAAGATGGTGATGGCCTGCCCAATGGTTACGAATTGCAATTGGGCACCAGCCCGTTCGTGGCCGACAGCGATCTGGACGGTCTGACCGATCACGAAGAGGTGGTCGGCTTGGCGTGCGTGTATGCGGGCGGCACGACGAACGTCGAGACGAACCCGCTCGATCCCGACAGCAACGCCGACGGCCTGCGCGACGGCGATGAGTTCCGCAACGGCGAATGTCGTTACGCGCAGGGCAAGCCCTATGCGTGGGCCGACGACAACGACAGCGACGGCGTGCCCGATGGCATGGATGTGTCGCCGTTCAGCCGCAGCGGCAACTTCGGCGGCGTGGCGAATTTGGGCGCGAATTCCGGCCCGAATGATCCGTATGTGCCGGGACACATCTACAATCCGCAGCCCGGCGCCAAGTTCAACTTTGAATCGATCGATTCTGATCCGGGCGCGGCCACCGTGCCGTATCCGTTCTACGTCGATGTGCAAGTGCGCCCCGCCAACGCCGATCTGCTGCGCGCGGCGTACAAGACCTCGCTGGAATGGCCGGTGGAGACTGAAGGCAACATCCGCAACAACGGCACCGGCGCGGATGCGGTGCTGGCTTCGCTGCTGCTGGGCCGCGATCTGGTCAGCACTGGCAAGGTACAGATCGTGCCGTATTTGCAGGCCAAAGTCGCCGCGAAGGATCTGCCCAGCGCGGCGATCCGCGAACAGTACGGTCTGGGCATCGCGCTGGTGAATCCGACGTGCATCTCGAACTGTGTGTACTACATGACGATTCCCTTGGCGAAGGTCGAGCGCGGCGGGCAGGTGGTCGCTTTGCAGGCGCACCTGCTGCACGACTTCGTGGGCGGCAACACGCATCTACTGCGACAGTGGCAGGACGTGCGCTTGATGTGGGCGGTGCAGGGCGACGTGGTGAAGGCCAACGGCAGCGGCGACTTCGCGCCCAGCCCCGATGGCAGCCTGGGCATCATCATCTACGACACGCCTTTCGTCATCACGGGTATGCAGGTGGTGCGGCAGGGCGGCGCGCAAGTGATGATCGCTGGCGCGACGCCGAGCGGCAATTCGCAATCCGCCATCGATGCGCCCACGGCCATGCTGCGCTCCGGTCTGGAGGCGCGCTTCCTCAACAGCAATCTGGACTTTGCGGAAATCTACAATCGCTTCGATGCGGACAGCGGTGTGCGGCCCGGCAAGACCATCACCGAACTGTGGGGCATCACGCGCACGTTCCAGATCAACGTCAGCCCGGTGTATCAACATCTCGACGTGGCGCTGGCCAACACCTCGATGACGACGACGCGCCAACTGTTGAATCAACTGTACCCAAGTCGCAGCGTCACCCCGACGCTGGTGCTGGCCACCGAGCAGCGCACCTCGATCGTGAATCTGGACGAATTGAATTTGCGGACGACGGGCGATTACGCCACCATCACAATCAATACCTGCGTCAAGCCGCTGGTCACCTCGCGTAGTTTGAAACTGCAGGCGTATCGCTGGGATGGCACGGCCACGGCGTTTGCCTACTCGTCATTGCGAGGAGGCGAATTCGATGCGAATTCGCCGACGAAGCAATCTCCTGAGATTGCTTCGCAGACAGCGCTCGCAATGACGGATGCCACCGGTGAGATTGCTTCGCAAAATGCGCTCGCAATGACGTCGTCTCTGTCGCCCGACATCCCCCTCGTCGGCGATTGGATTCCGCTGACGCTGGACGAAGTGCTGCGCAAGGCCGAGAACGAGTTCGCGCAGTATTTCCCGGAAGTGCAGCAGGCTTTCAATCAGGCGCAGGCGTATTATCAAACCGCCGAGCAGCTCTATAACGAATCGTTGAACATCATGAAGTTGGCGACGGCCGTCTGGCACATGGGCCAGACCGCCATCGAGAAGATCGGCAGCACCACGCTGGACGACATCACCATTGGCGATGTCGATACCTTCGCGCACTTCCTGGAAGAGCACGGCGTGCTGCCCACGAATTACGCCAAAGCGGTGTACCTCGTGCTGAATGTGTACGAAGCGGGCGGCCCGCACGTTTGGCTCGAGCAGCAGTTCAATCAAGTGGTGGACTTTGCCGAGGGCGTGGGCAGTTTCATCAATGGCGCGCCCGGCCTGTCGCTGAGCGCCATCGAATCCACGCTGTTATCGTTCACGATGACGGCCATCAACTGGCTGAACTACCTCGCCACGGTGACGGGCGTGGACTGGCTGGCCGAGGCCGCTGACGTGCTCACCGACGCGATCGAAATCTATCGCACGGTGAAGGTCGCCATCGACACGATCAGCATGGCGGTCGATCTGGCGCAGAACCTCGGCTCGATCTCCGGCACGGTTGAAGCGCTGGTTGATTCCGCACTCGCCAATCTCAAGAACCTCGCCGGATCGATGTCGCTCGTCGGGCTGCTGCTGCAGATCGGGATGGTGTGGCTCAACGTCGCCGTGGCCATGCTCAGCGGCGATCTGCCGCCGCTGGTGGTCGCCTCGATCGTGGCGAGGGCGATCGTGGAGACCGCCATTCTCATCGCCATCTTTGTCATCTCCATCGCCGTGCCGTTCGGCTGGGTGATCGGCGTCATCGTCGCCGTGGGCAAAGCCATCGAAGCGATCTTCGGCGTCAACGTCGAACCAATCAGCGCCTTCCTCGATTGGTTGTTCGGCATCACCATCACGCAGGAGTCGTGGATCTCCGGCGATCCACAGCTCGGCCCCGTGCAGTTCAAAGCCATCGATCCGCAGGGCGGCTTGGTGCAGGGCAATACGCTGCGCTTCACCATCGCCTCCACCGTCACGATCGGCGCGTTGAATCAGGCCGCGTTGAGCGATTCGGATGCGGGGGTGCGCCTCGGCTGGTATGCCGACGGCGGCAAATTCATGGTCTGCAAGCCCACCGCCGAAGCGCAGAACGATATTCAGCGCTACAACGAATTCGGCTGGCAGGTCCCATCGTATACCGCCGCCAACCTGACGTGCTACGAAGTTCAGGTCAAGGCCGACGAATACTTCACCGGCAATCCGGCACAGGGCGCGCCTTACTACTTTGTGTGGAATCACATCAGCAGTTACAACACCAACCACAGTCCCGTGCGCGCGCAGACTGTCAAGTACGACACCATTTGCCTTCAGGGCAACTGCTACGATCTGACGCGCACGCAGTACTATCGCGAATCGTTCACGTCCGCGTGGGCGGACTTCACGCCCAAGTACGCGGCCATCAACACGTGGATTCCGCTCAGCGTGTTGTTCGAGGCGGGCACTATCAATCACGTCTGCTCGCCGTATCTCGAGCTGCAAGGCGAATGCTACAACTACGTCGATCGGACGGCCTCCACCCCCAACTTCACCAAGGTTTACTTCGACATCGTGCCCGCTTCGCTGGAAGGCTTTTTGAACTGGTACAACCAGAGTTGGTACGATTCCAATCCGCGCCTGATCGATACCGATCCCGACGGCGATGGCCTGAAGGGTTACACCTATCCGATTACGCTTAACGGCCAGACGTTCCCCGGCGGCAGCGGCGTCGATTACGCGGCGTGCGGCAATAACCAAGCGCATCAACAGTGGGACACCGACGGCGACGGCCTGTCCGACAAGTTCGAGTGGGACAGCTTCGTGGTGCCGTTCGGATCGCAGCCCGATCCCAATCGTTCGATCTTCAATCGCTGCCTTGCCGACAGCGACAACGACGGTCTGAACGATCTGCGCGAGTTGATCCTCGGCACGCACCCTAACGATGCGGACACCGACGACGACGGCTTGAAGGACGGTCAGGAAGTGGCCTACTGGCAGAGCAGCGGCACGCCCAATCAGCCGGGACAGCTGATCGCGCCGTGGCGGGTCGCGCTCAGCGCGCAGTACGCGGGCCTGCCCGATCCGGTGGCGTTCCCCAATCCGCGTCAGGCCAATCTCGATCGCGATCAACGCAACGACTGGCGCGAGAAGATCGGCCTCAGCAGCCCGAACGCGGCCAACGTCATTCCCGAAAATCCGTTAACGCTCTCGATCGAGCCACAGCTGCTCAACGGCGGCGGCACGCAGTTGAAGCTGCGCAGCAACGACTGGTGGATGGACCTGCCATCGATCACGCAGGCCACGCTCGTCATCACATTACCCGTGCAGCTATCCAACTTCGCGTCGAGTGTGAAACTGATCCCGCCCGTCGGCAATCCGCAGTTGAACACGGGCAGCCTGACGATCAACAGTGGGCCGCTGGTCTACTCGTGGACCCTGCCGCCCATCTTCAACAACCGATCGATCTCGGCGACGATCACGGGCCTGCCCGCCATCACGACCGATCCGCTAACGGTGACGGCGGCGGTGATATACACCTACAGCAATACGCAGCAAGTCGCCACGGCGCTGGCGCCGTTCCCGATCGATCTCGGCGGCCCGGCGGTCACCATCGATCAGCCGCAGAACAACGCACTGCAACCGCTGGGCGCGCTCAACATCGTCGGGAATGCCAGCGATCCTGAAGGCGTAAAGCAAGTCTTCGTGTGCGCCAAGCTCACCGATGACTGCGCGGGTGCAGATTGGAAACTCGCTACCGGCACGGCTTCGTGGCAGTATCAATGGATTCCCGCCGCCGATGGACTCTACACCGTGCGCGCGTTCGCCGTCGATGCCTTCGGCGTCAGCGGTCAAGCCACCGCCCCGGTCAGCGTGAAGGTCGATCGAGTGGCGCCGAGCGGCGCGAGTTTCGATCGCTCCGGCACAGTGTATATGAACACGCAGTATCTCAGCGACACGCTCGACACGCTGTTCGTCACCGGTCGCATCACCGACACCAACGGCTCGTTCGCTTCGGGCGCGGGTCAGGCGGTGGTCATTGTCGACGACGGGCGCAGCTCGCCGACGCAGCCCGGTTATCATCACGTCGTGCCGGTCGATCAACCGGGGCAGCTCAGCAGTTCGTTCACGTTCAGTCTGTCGCTGCCGCACAGCGGTTTCAGCGGCGCGCTCAATCCCAGCAATGCGTACACGTTGACGGTGGGCGGCATCGATCTGGCGGGCAACTACGGCGCGATGTCGCAAACGCTGCGCGTCGTGGTGGACGATCACGCGCCGGTGGTCTTCAGCCGCGTGCCGCAGATCGGCGCGAATGGATCGCTCACGTTGAGCGGTCGCGCTTCTGATTCGGCGTTGCTGCCGGAAGCACTCACCGCGCAGCCGTACACGCCGACGATGCCACTGGCGAATGCGGACAGTGTCATCAATGTCGGTCTGGCGAATCATCAGATCAAGTTCGTCGGCGATCTCAACGGCGATACCTTTGATGATGTAGCGATGATTGAACCATCAGTTTCAGCAGGTGTGCCGCGCGCGCTGCAAGGCGGCATCTTCTTCGGCAAGCCCGGTGGTCTCTCGGCCACGCTCAACATCAACAACGCCGACGTGCGCTTCATCGGCGAAGCGACGGGCAACACGATCTTTGCGCCGTCCATCGCGGGCAACCTCGACGTGAACGGCGACGGCCTGGGCGATCTGCTCATCGGCGATCCGCACGTCAACAGTGAAGCGGGCGCGGCCTACGTGATTCTGGGCAAGCGCAGCGGCTGGCCGCAGCAGTTCAATCTCTCCAGTGCCGATTGGCGTTTCACGCGCGCGGGCACGCAGGGCTTCGGCAATGGCGTCGCCTCTGCGGGCGATGTCGATGGCGATGGGCTTTCGGACTTCATGATCGGCGCGGGCAGTGACGGCGTACGCGCGGGCGCGGTGTATCTCTATCGCGGTCGTGAGCGCGGCCTGCCTGCGGTGCAATCTATCTTCCGCTCGCCGCACTGCAACACGTGCGCTCCGGCGGTCTCGCCCAACCTCGCGGGTGTGGGTGATACCAATGGCGATGGCTTGTCCGATCTGTTGATCGCGTACAGCGGCGCGATGGGCTTTACACCGCGCACGGTGTTGGTCTTCGGTCGTCCACAAGCCGATTGGCCTAACGCAGCTTCACCGGTCGATCTGCACACGATCGCGAATGGCATCTTCTTCGTCAACAATACGCAGCACACGGTCTCGCCTGCAGGCGATGTGAATGGCGACGGCCTGCGCGACCTGCTCATCGGCGATCCGGAGGCCGGCATCTCACGGCTGTTCCTGCTGCTGGGCCGCACGCCGGACAATCCGTGGCCGACAGTGGAGCATCTGAATCTGCTGACGAAATCCGATGTCTCGTGGTCGGCAGCTGGTGCGATCGGCCTGCCGCGGCTCGGCGCAGCGCTGACGCCCATGGGCGATCTCGACCACGACGGTCTGTCCGACTTTGCCTTCGGTCATCCCGGCACGGGCAGCGGGCCGAATCGCAGCGGCATCGTGCTGGCGAAGAACATCTCGTACACGCTCGATCGACCGCTGTCCGCGGTGGACTTCTACCTCGGCGGCGGGGCCAACACCCAACGATCGGGTGAGTACCTCTCGAGCGGCGACATCAACGGCGATGGTATCCGCGATATCCTGATCGGTGCGCCGGGGGAACTGAAGGGCTACTTGATCGAAGGTCTGCTGAAGCCGCGCGCGATGTCGGGCGTGAGTAAAGTGGAAGTGGGTGTGTTCGGCCCGGTGATCGATCCGGCGCAGCCTTACACGGCGACGCTGCCCGCAACGTGGCAAGTGGCGACGCTGAGCGCGCCCCATCAACCGATCACGCCGTGGAGCGTCAACGTGCCGCTGAACGGCAACGGTGACTATCGTGTGTATGCGCGGGCCGTCGATCAGGCGACGAACAGCACACCGGACGTCAACTGGTATCAGGGCAACGTGTGGATCAACTCGTCGCCGGTGACGCTGACGGGCGCGAGCGCCGTGTTGAATGCGCCGAGTGTGATCAGCAAGACGAACATGACGTTGAGCGGCACGGTGACGAGCGCGACCGCGATTCAACAACTGCGCGTGTACAATGGCTTCGAGTGGCGACGTCTGCCGCCGATGTTGGGCGCGTGGAACAGCAAGTCGGAACTGCCGCGCACCGATGCGGTCACGCTGACGCTGCGCTCAGTGGCACGCGACGCTTACGGCAACACGCTGCACGTCTCGCGCTCGCTGGCGATCGATACGTTAGCGCAGCCGCCGCAGATGTCGGCGAATCTCAATGTCAATCAATGGTACATCGACGTGACGCCGACGCTGGTCATCACGTGGCCGACTGTGCTCGACGGCAGCGGCGCGATCGCGCAGTGGGCGGCAATCGATACGCAGGTCGACACTGTGCCGACGACATCGACCGTCATCACGCAAGTGAGCAAGCTGCTCAATCAACCGGGCGCGTATTACGGACACGTGCGCGTGGTCGATGCGGCGGGCAATGAGCAGGTGGCGCACGTGGGGCCGTTCCTGGTCAATCGGAGCACCACACCCGCCGCCATCAATCCCGACGGCCTGATCGACACGACGGGTGAATATCCCAACGGCACGCGCCTCAACTTCGATCCGTTCGGGCTGGCGAAGTCGATCGGGTTGTGGGGCACGTGGGATGCGAACAATCTGTATCTGGGCTATCGCGGCGCAAATTGGTCGGCCTTCAATCAACTGGCGATCTATCTCGACACGCAAGCGGGCGGTTTGAACACGACAATGCAGACGTTCAGCCAGACGCACAACCTGCCGTTCGCGGCGGACTATGCCTACGTGCTGGGCGCGTCGAACAAGTTGTATGCCGTCAACGGGGGCGCGTGGGTGGAAGTGGCCAGTCCGATGAGCTATGCCGCGACCAACGTGGACACGGAGATCATGTTGCAGCGCAGCGAGATCAACGCGACGGGTGCGGTGCAACTGCTGGCCTTCACCGCCGATGTGCAGGGCGTGCAGAATGTGCTGCCCGCACACGCGCGACCGACCACCGCTTCGTTCTACACCAGCACGGTGAACTTCGCGGGCGCGCTGCAATGGGCGGCGCTGAGCAACGGCGTGCAGCCGGCGGTGGGACAGTATCAGAGTTTGAATCCCGTGGTGCAGATCGACTCGGGCACGAACACGACGCTGTACACCAACACGACGACACTCATGACGATCACGGTGCAGAATCCCGACTTCGTGGCGTACAGCAATGTGCCGTTGACGGTGACCGTCGGGCCGCAGCAAGGTCAACAACTGATGGGCCTGACCGGTGCGCCAAGCGGAGCGGGTTGTCTCTCGTGCGCGGCGAATGCGAAGCAGTGGGTGCTGAACGTGAACGTGGCGGCCAACAGCGTGCAGACGATCACACTGACGCCCAAGACGCTGGTTCCAGCGGCGACGGGCATCTATACCCTGCCGGTTACCGCGCGGCTCGATCGCGCGGGTGTGCCCTTGCAGCCGCAAGCGCCCGCCACGGACAACTACTGGCTCGATTACGGCACGCCGCAAGCGACGCTGTTCTCAAACAAGCCCATCGTCTATCGCGCGCCCGGTGCGCCGCTCGACATCGATTTCGAGATCGATCCGAGCACGCTGCTGCGCTGCGCGGCAGAGGTGGAAGTGAATACGGGTTCGGGTTGGCAGCCGCTGTGCCGCCTAGGCGAGTGCTGGGGCTGGAGCGGTGAAGTCACCGGGCAGCCCATCGATTGGCAGATCTTGATCAACGGCGGCAGTGGGAATACCTCGCCCGTGATTGGCAAGACCATCATCGCGGACAGTGTCGCACCCACGGCCAGCATCACGCCGAGTGTGGTCTTGCAGAACGGCAAGGCCATCATCACCGGCCAATCGAACGATGCCTTCCCGACGACGCAGCCCGCCAAGCGCGTGGAGATCAGCGTCAACGGCGGCACGTTCCTGCCCGCCGTGCAGAAGGGTGTGGGGTTGATCGGTGGCAAGCGTCCGACGAACGCACCGAACGCGGTGGAAGCGACCTCAACGGCGAGTTGGTCTTTCCCGGTGAAGCTGGATCGATCGGACGGCAAGACGATCACGGTGGTGGCGCGCGCCATCGACGAAGCGGGCAACGTGGGACCGAACAGCGCGCCGCTGGTGATGACGATCGACAACGTCGGGCCGCAGATCACCATCGTCAACACGGGCGAGGTGATCGACGGTACGGTGACGGATGGCTCAGGCGTCGTGAAGGTGGAAGTGAGCCTTGATGGTGGCATGACGTTCCAACTCGCCACGTTGAACGCCGGGGCGTGGTCGTTCGATCGGGCGACGTGGAGCGGCGCGCAGGTTGGCTTCGTCATCGTCCGCGCCACGGATCTGTGGGACAATGTCTCTCAAGCCGAGGCGCTGTTGGACACGAACACCTATCGGGTGTATCTGCCGATGATTGCACGATAGCCTCACCCCCCAACCCCCTCTCCCGAAATCAAACAGCGATTTCAGGAGAGGGGCGCAACAGCAGCCTGATGTCGTTTGATCTATCGCCCGGTCTCATGGGTGCCAGACAAGATCTCCGTGGTACACTTGTCTCGAAGAATCTTGACAAGACCAGAGACAGCACATGCCCATGTTCAAAGCCACCGCGCAGGCACATCCGAATATCGCCCTCATCAAGTAATCACCATGTAACGCCCATCATCATCACCGCCCACCTGGTAGTTGGGCGGACACAGCCCGCCGAACTTCGGTAGTCACTGTCACCAGTCGCTGCCTCTCAATGTCCTTAACTGGGCCGGCGCGCCAAGTTTATCTACCACAGATCATGTCTGAATCCCGGCAAAACCAGTGGCGCGAAGCGTAGAGGAACACCAGCTTCGGGCGCCACATCGTACGGTCCCTGGAAGCGCCCACCACACCCCAGGCTACCGGCGCTCCCCTCTGGAATCCGGCTAATGAGGTTATAATTTTCGCATGAAGCCCGTACGCTTGCGTGCGCTGGGTATGCTGCACCTCATAACCAATCAACGCACCTATGCGATCACCGCCTCAGCGCCCGCGCTGCTGCTGGGTTACTTGATCTGCCACGCGACCAACGACCAGCCGATTGCTCGATCGCGGCTCTCCGGATCATTGTGGCCGGATGTGACCGAGGCGCGCGCCCGGCGCGGCCTCACCGATGCGCTCTATCGACTGCGCCGCACGATCGGGGTGGAGATCGTCGATCGGGTGCTGCACACCGACGAGGAAACGATCGCGCTTGGCGAAGTCGTCGTCGATGTGAATGAGTTTCGCCGTCTGGCGGCTTCAGCCCGGGTCGAGGATTGGCAGGCTGCGCTGAACCTTTACGTGGGCGATCTCCTCGCCGACCTCGACGCCGACTGGCTGCTGGCGCCGCGCGAACATCTCCACGCGATCTATCTCACCACACTTGAACGAGTTTGCGCGGCACTCGTCGAATCCGGCGCTGTCCCCGAGGCGTTAGCGATCGCGCTGCGCTGGGCCGAAGCCGATCCGCTGAGTGAAAACGCGCACGCCACCGCCATGCGCCTCTACGCGCGTGTGGGCCGTCACGCCGACGCGCTGCGACAATACGATCGACTGGCGCAGTTGCTCGATCAGGAATTGAAGATTGAACCGCTGCCTGAGACGCGCACGCTCGCCGCATCCCTCCGCAGCGAGATCGAGTTGGCGCGCCGCGCCCCGGTGCGTGCTGCTTCACTGCCGTTCGTTGGACGCGCCGCCGAGCGCGCGCTGCTGCTTGAAGCCGTTGAAGCGACGATCGCCGGTCGGGGTGGAATCATCGCTATCGAGGGAGAAGCGGGCCTCGGCAAGAGTCGCCTGCTCGACGAAATCGCGGCCAGCGCCAGATGGCGCGGCGTGACGGTGGTTACCGGTCGCGCGACGGTAACGCCAGCGGCTTCGCCGTTTGCGCCTCTGGCGGCGGCCTTGGCTTCGGCGCTCGACGGCGCGCGCCGTGCTCAGCTCGAGACGCTCCTGCCGCCTGAGACACTGGCTGCCCTGACGCCGCTGATCGATCGGTGGTGCGATCGCGCGTTACTGCCCGATCTGCCGCCGCTGCCTGCCCGCCAGCGATTTCATCAAGCGCTGAGTGACCTGCTGCACGCTCTGGCAAATATTGCTCCGCATGTGATCATGATCGACGATGTGCACTGGGCCACCCCGTCGCTGTGGGAGGCGTTGGATGCAGTGGGGTCCGTTCTAGTGCGAGCGCGTGTGCTGCTTATCGTCGCGTACCGGCGCTTGCCCCTCGAAGCGACGACCGGGTGGTATGCGCTGCAGCGTTGGGAACGGGCCGGCCAACTGCCAGTGGTCACGCTTCAACCGCTCACTCAAGCAGAGATTGGGCAGCTGCTTCCGCCGGATCGAAATGAAGCGGCGGCGGACGTGCTGGCGCTCACTGGCGGCAATCCATTCTATGTGACGCAAGCGTTGTTGTCACACGCGCCAGGGTCAGTCACGCTGCGCAGCGAGCAGCCTGTGCTCGCTCGCGCGGCGGCCCTATCTCCGATCGATCGCGCGGCGCTGGCTGCGGCTGCTGTTCTGGGCGCGAAGGTTCCGTTCAAGCTGTGGTTGGCGGTAAGCGATCTCGATCCTGCTCGTTTGATCGGCGTGGCTGGTCGCCTCACTGCTCAATACTTCCTGCAGCCAATCGAAGACGGCTATGCCTTTACGCACGATCTGATTCAAACGGCGCTATACGAACAGATCGATCCTGATCGGCGGCAAGAGCTGCATCGCCGTACCGCGCAAGCCATGCGCGAAGTCGATCCGGCTAACGAGCACGCGTTGGCCTTCCATCTCGATCGGGCAAGTGAATCTGAAGAAGCGGCGCGGTACTATCGCACGGCGGGCGCGCACGATCTGGCGCGGTTTGCTTTTGCCGAAGCACGCACGGCCTTTGAACGAGCGCTGCAACTATGGCCCGCGGTCCCGACAGTGGCACGTCTTGAAACCTTGCTCGATCTGGCGCAGATCGGCGACAGTACCGGCGATCGAGAGCGACAAGCCTCGGCGTTGAGCGCGATCTTGCACGATGCGCAACAGCTTGAAAATACAGAATATGTGATCCGCGCGCTGCTGGGCCTGGGACGGCTCGCCGCCGTGACCGGCGACATGGAGGCGGCTGAACAGCGCCTGGGCGAAGCGCTATCGATGGCCGGCCATTATCGTGATGATGCGCTGCAATTCGACGCCAGCTTCTATTCCGGCGATCTGGCCGCGCGACGTGGACGATTGGCCGAAGCGCGCACTTACTTTGAACAGGCGCGGCAGCAAGCGCAGTTGCTGGGCGATGCTCGCCGTGACGCGCGCGCACTGCGCGGTCTGGGCATTGTGGCGCGGTTGAGCGGTGATCTGCCGCAGGCGCTGGCGCTGACCGAGCAGGCGCTGGCGCTGCAAAAAGCCAGCGGCGATCAGTTTGGCGCCTCGGTCACGCTGACGAATCTGCTCGCGGCGCTGTACGAGCTGGGTGCTTACGATCGGCTATTAGCGCTGGCCGATGAAGCGCTGGCGCTGAAAGAAAAACTGAGCGACCGGCATGGCGCGGCGATCGTGCGGCATCAGCACGGATTGGCGGCCTATGCGCTGGGCGATTTTGACCTCGCTCGACAAAGACTGATCGTCGCGCTGCAAGATTTTGAAGTCGTGCAAGATCGCCGCTCGGCGGGCCTGGCGCGCAATGTGCTGGGCCTGGTGGCTGAAAGCGAAGGCCGTTTGGAAGAGGCGCAGCAAGACTTTGAAGCAGCGTTGGCTTCAGCGCAGGCGATAGGTGCGACGACTGAAGCCGCCTACGCTCAACACGATCTGGGCGCGCTGCTGCTGCGACTCGGCGAGCATGACGCAGGGATTCCCTTACTGCAAGCGGCGCGCGCGAAGTGGCGCGAACTGGGCAACGATCTGCTGCGCCTCAAGAGCGAAGCCTATCTTGGACTCGCACTGCTGGCCAACGGTGATCGATCGACGGCGCGTGAATTGGCCGAAGAAAACTGGCAGGCGTTTCAACGCGGCGGACTCAGCGGTGAGCAGCCGCAGAGCTGGTTATGGGCGCTGTATCAGTTGCTCGATCGGTTGAATCAATCTGAACGCGCGGCTGCGGTGCTGCGCGCCGCTTATGCCGAATTGCAGCGGCAGGGTGCAGCGATCAGCGATGATCACTTGCGCCAGCAGTTCTTCCAGCGCGTCCTGCTTAACCGATCGATCGTTGCGGCTTACGATCAGTTGAACCAGCGTCAGCGCCGCTTCACAGTCACCCTTGCGCGCGCCGACGCGCCGCTGGGGCGCAGGCTAACCGATCGGGATGTGGTGACAATCGAGTGGACGATCGCCGCGCCGGAAGATGAGGCGATTGCCGATCCGATCGATCGACGGCGGCGCATCCTCAGCCGTTTGATCGCCGAAGCCCGATCGGCTGGCGCGGCCCCCACCGATCATGATCTTGCGCGGGCACTGGATGTCAGCCGCCGCACGATCATGCGCGACATCGAAGCCCTCGCGCAGTCGGGTGTGAAACTCCCCACGCGCCGCAGAAAGTAGTAACTCGTCATTGCGAGGAGGGCGCATTCGCGCACGACGAAGCAATCCCCTTCGCTGCCTGCTCAGAAACTTGCGCCGAGATGAGTCTAGGCGGGCGCTGGCGCAAGCGTGA
>CAYNML010000052.1:0-47104 GCA_964398185.1 uncultured Anaerolineae bacterium
TCTCACAGTGACAGGCCACCTTTATTTTGGTTGCGGCCGGAGGCCGCGCTATGAATACGCGTACCGATTGAACGCTTGCGGATTTCCTGCTCCCGGCACAATCGTATCCGCGCTGATGAACCGGCCCAGCGCGGCTGAATACGAACGAGCATTGTAGAAGTATAACCCAATCTCCGCGTCCTCGATCTGCCCGGTAAATCGATGCCGTGTCGGCAACGTCGATGCGCCAGTGGGATACCGTTTCTCGCCCCACGGTTTGTAGCGCTGCTCAGACGTCAGTGTCCCGGTGGTGCCATTGGCAGCAAGGGAAGTGCTGCCCAGATGATCGCCCAGCAGCCAGTACAGCGTGCCGTTGTCGTTCACGGCGATGCGCTGCGTGCCGGCGTAGTAATACTTCTTGTGGGCCGAGTTGCTCCATTCGTAGTAGTTGCCGAGGTACGCCGTCGTCACGCCGTTGAGCGTGGCCTTGATGCGATTGCCATCGCCGTCGTACACGAAGGTGGCACTCGCGCTGCTGCTGACGCCCGTCAGGCGATTCTCGGGATCCCAGGACTGCGTGTAACTCAGCCCCGGCT
This sequence comes from uncultured Anaerolineae bacterium, assembly GCA_964398185.1. Taxonomy (GTDB): domain Bacteria; phylum Chloroflexota; class Anaerolineae; order Fen-1058; family Fen-1058; genus Fen-1058. Next base: position 576 of record CAYNML010000052.1, read on the forward strand.
CGTTGCGGGTGACCATGTTTCCATTGCAGTCATAGGCGTAACTGTAGCCGCCCGTCGTCGCCCTCACTGCGCGGATGCGGTAGGAGACCAAGGCTTGTGATACATGAGGATGAACAGATGTGGATTAGGTTATATTCCGTCCAAAAGCCACATTGGTTGCTCAATCAGAGAATAACGCCGAGATCGACCGGATTACTCCTCCGGCATCTTTATCGCGCGAGTAGAAGAAGTTTCCAAGCATATCATCATAGGCGAAGGTGATTTCATACCCCTCTACCAAGACAATGCACAATCGAGCATCTGGCCCATCTCCTTGTTGAACGATGGTCGAACTTAGCGATTGCAGCACCTTGCTCACAATCGCGGCAAAGTCATCCCAAGACTCAAGCCCTTGGACAAAGTGCCGAGCTATTCCGTCCCTGTCGGTTTGTACGTAGATCCCCATCTTATCTCTCCAGTCCTAGAGCTGCGTCAACACTTGCACGTGATCGAGTCGAACTCCTCAAGATATAGAGATAAACATCCTCACCTTCATATCCATTGCTTGCTGCACGTTTCAGCATTTGATGCCAGCTCGGCAGTGGATCAGTAAAATCGAGGTCGGTCGCAAGTTGTCTATTCGACATGAGTTGTCGAGCATTCTGGCGAGCCTGATTCCGAAGTTCAAATGCCTGCCGCGCTTGATCCCGCAATGGCAAACTATTGTCGATCTGGCTTGGAATGCTATCCAGTTGGGAATGATACCAGCTTCGGGAGGCCTTATCATCCAGACTATAGAGGGGTATATCGCCTATCTTGCCTGGCGCTTGCAGGAGTCCTGTTGATTTCTGTGCCGTCTCTCCAGTATTCTCCACGGCCTTGACAGCATCTCCAACGTTCTCGCCTGCCCGGAAGACATCTGCCAGTTTGTTCATGGCAGACAGCGAACCGGGGGCCAACGTTAAGAGCACATCAGCAGGCGAGCATCCGGCTGTCACGCACTGGATCGCTGTGCTGGCGTAATCGATTGGCTCGTAGAAAAAGGATGCTACCACAACCACTAACGGGCCAGCAATCTCGCTGAAACGTGGGAAGTCCGACTGAGGTGGAGACCCACCACCACCTTCATCGTATCTGTCTTGATGTCCACTGGGATCGATCCGGTTGAGTGGACGGTTACGGACATACGAGAAGCGGTTCAGGCTCTGCGGGTTCTTCGGATCGGGTACAATGGTGTCGGGACTGAGCCACCGGTTAAGATAATGCGCGTAGTAGCGCGCCTGGAAATACATCAACCCCGTCGCATCCAGCCGCTGACCCGTGTAGCCGATGTCCGTCGGCATTGTACCACTCGACGCACTGGCGCGGATGTTGCCCCACGCATCGTACCCCACTCCGCTGCGCTTTGGGGGCGCTTCGCAGCAACTGCCGCGCCACGAGGGTGCCGCTCGCGTCGGTGGCCTGCCCCCGCGCAGGCGGGGGTGAGGCTGGCGCTGCCCAGGTTCAGTTGTTAAAGAAGCATCACGCTGAAATCGTCCGCATTATCGCACGGGTTCGCAAAGATGGGCAATTCAAGCCGCGCTCACTGCGACGCGCTCACTGCGACGCGCTCACTGCGACGCGCTCACTGCGCCGCGCTCACTGCGCCGCGCCTACTGTGCCGCGCGCACCTCCCCCACCGTGATTGCTCCACTCGCCGAGCGCCCCCACTGCTCCGGCGCATACATCAGATACACTTGCGCAGGCATGGCGCTGAACGATCCGCTCTGCGTGGCGCGCGCCAGGTACGTGAAGGTGTGTGTGCCCTTGCCCAGATGTGTGACGAAGAACACCACGCGATCGTCGTGAATCTCTTTGTTGTTGTAGCCATACGCCTGATAATGAAACTCCGACTCGTCGCCAGAGTAGTTCGATCGCTCTGTGTAACTCGTCGTGTTCAGCCGCTCGTTCACGGCCTCCAGCCCGCCGGGCAGCGGATCCTCGATCGCCACGTACCAGCTCGCTTCCGGCAGCGTGATCTTCACCTCGACTTTGATCAGATCGCCGGGCTGCGTGCTGGTGATCGGCTTGTTCGAATTGGGGTGGCGATAAGTGCGCGTCACCCTAATCGGTCCCGCGGCTCGATCGGTTGATCCGGCAATCAGGGCGTGCTGCGTGATCTTGTAGTATAGCTGTCCGGCGCTTCCGTCACGTTCCAGGCGGACGCGATTCGCGCCGTCGCGCAGCTGCGCCGCCGGGATGGTGACGGTCTGCTGAATCTGCCTGCCGCTCAGTGTGCCCTGCTGCACGAGTTGATCGTTGACGTAGACGCGATAGGCTGCGCGGTTGTTGAGTTCACGACTGGACTGCAAATAATCCGTCAGCGCGACGACGGCATACGCCGTCTCCTGCGTTGTGCCCCAACCGTCAGGCGCGCGCTGCGCCATCAACCAGCGCACGATCTTCGCCACGATCGGATCGTTGGGCCGAATGCGCACCAGCGCGTCCAGCGCCAGCGCCGTGCTGCGCATCGACGACGACATCGTCTTCTCATGATAGTGGCCGTCTTCTGCGCCGGTGTTCCAATAAGCGCCGCTGTCTGTCACCACAGCCTGCTCGATCAAGCGATCGATCAGCTGCTGCGCCGCCGCCTCATCACCCAATTCGTGCAGCGCGATCGCCAGGCCAGCTTGCGAGAACACATCGAGGCGCTGCGTGTCTGTGATGGCATTGAAACGTGCCGCCAACTGCTGAGTCTCGGCCAGCTGTCCCTTGTCGTTCATCGCCAGTGCGAACAGTGCATACGCCTTGATGCGATCATCCTTGATATCCGGCAGGCGTTCCGTCATGTATTTCGCGCCGCGCTCGATCACACCCGCATCGACTTCGTAGCCCGCCTGCTTCGTCATCGCCAATCCAAAGAGCACATAGGCTGTTTGATACTCGTCAGTGGCATCGTCGAACCACCAGCCCCAGCCGCCGTCGTTGTGCTGAAAGCCGTACAGGCGCTGCAGGCCTGCGCTCACTTTGCGCGGCAGTTCCGCCTGCACCAACCGATCAGACACACCCAGCACGTTAAGCGCGCGTCCCACCACCGCATTGGGCAGCGCCTTGCTCATGGTCTGCTCCACGCAGCCATACGGATAGCCAGTGAGATACGCCAGCCCATCCAGCACGCTCGCCGCGATCGATGACGACAGATCGATCTGCAGGGTGGAAACTTCCTTGATCGTGTGCGCGGGCAGCGTGATCGTGTGCGCGGCGCTTGACGTGGCGCTGCCGATGATGGCGTCCACTTCCGGCACGGCCAGCGGCCCGATCGGCACACGCACCTGCACGGCATCCGCCGCCCTGTCGGACTTCGTGCGCAGCGTCACCGTCAGCGCGCCCAGCGCCTGCGCCTCGATCGGCCAGCCCACCACCGCCGAGCTGTTGGCGCTGATCGTGATCGTCTGCGTCATTGCGAGCATCCTGAGCGGAGCCGCGCTGTTCAGCGGCGCAGTCGAAGGATGCGAAGCAATCTCGCTGTTGAATCCGGTAGATTGCTTCGTCGCATCCTTCGGCTGCATTCCGCTTTGCTCCATTCCGCTCAGGATGCTTCCTCGCAATGACGATGCTGGATCTACATCCATCCACACCGTCGCGGTGCGATCCCGATCGGTGTTGTTGTGCACAATGGCCGAGATCAGCACGCGATCGCCCTGCACCCACTGGCGCGGCAGCACCGGCCGAATGACGATCGACTGCGTGGTGGTGATGGTCGCCGCCGCTTCGCCCACGCGCGGGAATTCATCGGCGGTGATCGCGCGCACGACTGCCCGCCAACGAGTGAGCGAGTCGGGCAGCGTCACTTGCACCACGGCGCGGCCTTGTTCATCCGTCACAATCTGCGGATTCCAGTAGGCCGTATCTGGGAAGTTGAAGCGCGGATTCGCCAGCAGGTCTTCGCCGCCGCCCCCGCCGCCGCATTCGCACGGCAGCCAGCGCACCGGCGCGAACGAGTTGAACGTGCGCAAGGCCGCGCCGCGCGGCGCGTAAAACACGTCGAATGGATCCTTCGTTTGATCCTGGCTCAGCGCGTAGATCGCTTCGTCGATCAGCGCCAAGGACAGTTCCGCTTTGACCGGCAGACCGGCCTGATCGGTGACCTGCACCGTGAACGAAGCGGTCTCGCGCGGGGCGTAGCTGGATCGATCGGGTGTGAGAGAAATCCGCAAGCGCCGTTGATCGGCCAAGACGGGCACGTTGGTCCGCGCCACCAGCAGCTCGGCCTCCGGCTCCGATTGCCACGCGCGATAATCGTCCTTCACCGCAGCCGGGCGATAGACGTTGACGGTGACGTAGACGTTGGGCGCGTCGTCGTCTTGCAGGACCAGCGGCACCAGCGTCACCGGCGTGGTCAGTTCGATCAGTTGCGCGCGGCGCAACTTGCCGCGTTCCACCGTGAGCAAGGCCCTGCCGCTGACGGGCGTGCGGATGATCAACTGCGCGGTATCGCCGGAGACATAGGCATCACGCTCGGTGTTGACGACCAGCTGCCCGTCGGCTTCAGCCGCGTTCCACGGCGTCTTCTGCGACGGATCGTAGACCCACACCCACGTGAAGCGCTCGACCGTTTTACCGTTCCGATCGACGCCCGTCACCCGCACGCGATACCAATCCTGTTCGATCGCTGTGAGGTTCAGCGTGACGCCGCCCTGCGCATCGGTGCGGCCCGTCACCCGCCCGATCACTTTGGTGAACCCCTTACCGTACACGTAACCCAGCAATTCCGCGGTGACCGGCACATTGGCGCGGGGCTGGCCGTCAATGTCGCGTGCAAAGAGCGCCACGGGGATCGGTTCATTGGGGTGGAAGTAGTGCTTCACCAGCGCGGGCGTAAAATCGACGGCGGCTTCGTGCACGGTGGCCGAGGCCTGCGCACTGATGGCCTGCGCGCTGCTGTCCTGCACCGTCGCTTCGATCAAGATGGGCACGGCGCGGCGATACTCGCCGAAGGAATCGAGGTCCGGCCGGATCACGCTGACCCACCGCCCCTGCGCATCCGTCAGGCCCGACTTTTTAACGCTCAATGCGCGCCAGATCACTTCGGCTTCTTCGTCGTTGTACCACCACGTTTCATACGAACGCGCCAGCACCTTCAGCTCGACGTGCGCGTTGACGAGCGGCGCGCCGAAGTAGGTGCGCGCTTCCACCGTCACGGTCAGCGGTTGGCCGTTGGTCACGTTGGCCCGATCGAGGTTCACCGTCACTTCGTATTCCGGCTTGCGAAATTCCTCCACGTTGAAGGACTGGCGAAAGACATCGTCTTTGATCTGCACTTCCAGGTGGTACTTGCCCAGCGTGCCGCCTTCTGCCAACTCAAACGCAGTTGCCAGCGTGCCGAATTCGTTGAGGTGCAGCGTCTGCGTTTCGATGACATTGTCGCGCGCATCGCGCAGCCGCACGATCACGTCCCACTCCAACGGGATGCGGCTATACACGGCGTCGTTGTCGTAGCGTGCCCACGCTTTGACGTACACCGTTTGCCCCGGCCGGTAGATGGGCCGATCGGTGTACAGGTAAACCTGCGCGCGCGGTTGTTGAATCGGCTCCGGGCGCCACCACCACGTCCAGTTGTCGAATTCCCAATCGTGACTGAGTCCGGCCACGATGACGAAGCCGTCCTTCTCACCCACGACGATCTGCGGCGTCCGATCGAGCGGCGTGACCCAGCCGCCCTGCGCGTCGGTGACGCCCTCTGCCACGATCGCATGATCCGCGTCGAAGGCGCGCACGCGCAGATCGCCAAGCGGCTCGTTGCGCGGCGTGCTGGCCCACACAGCCAGGTGATCGCGCGAATGCTTCAGCAGCAAGGTGTAGGGCGAAATGATCAGCAGCAGTTCGTCGGCCTCGGTTGCTGGATGATCGATCGAGAGGACGTACAGCCCCGGCGGCACGGCAGCAGGCACGATCGTTTCCTGCCTAATGCCCCACCAGTCTTTATCGCCCGCTTTCAGCGGCTGCCGCCACGTTTTGATCAACGGCAGGTCCTGCACCGGAATGTGCGCAGGATTGTCGCTCCATGGATCGCGGTTGAAGGCGGCGGGGTAACGCTCCAAAAATTGATCGAGCGTGAGGGTGTGCAGGGTGACGGTAACGGGCGTGGACACATCGGACGCCTCAAACTGAATCGCGCGCGGGCCGTCCGGGGAAATGACCTGCACGCGCGGGCCGTAGCCGAAAGACAATTCGACGCGGCCGCCGCCCTGCGCCACCTCGCCGGTGCTCAACACGACAACAAGCGCCAGCACGACGACGGCGCAGAGGACGATCACTGCGCGAGCCGAGAGTTTGACGGGCGGGATGATGGAATACCGATCGGGTTGGAACATGACGCGCCTCCGTGCCATAGGCTGATGTCCACAGCATACGCCGGAAGCCGTTCGCGCACATGACGCTGAACCTGTGCCGGTTACGCGCTTATGCGACGATGGCCCTACGCCTGCGCGGCGCTGGCCTGACGCGAAGGCTACGCGCCGGCAATCGTCCGGTCTGCAATGCAATTGTCACTTTGAGGTAATGACACTCGCGCCAGTTTCATACTATAATCACCCCATCCACAACACTCTCCAGACAGCATCCTGAGATGAAGGAACGGTCATGTCGCCATCCGACCGGCCAACAGGATCCGATCTGCCCGGCCAGACGGTTCTGTTCATAGCCGATGATGCCACTCAACTCAAAGTCATTTCCGCCAGCTTGCGGCGCGCCGGACTGACCGTGCTCGAGTCTGCCGACGGAGAAGACGGCTTGCGGCAGGCGCGCGCGGCGCAGCCGCACCTCATCCTGCTGGACGCAGCCCCTCCTCCGCTGGACAATCTGGAAATCTGCCGCCGTCTCAAAGCCGAGGCTACGACCCACGAAATCCCGGTACTGCTCCTGACCGCCTTGACCGGCACCCGCGACAAGATCCGCGCTTATGAAGCCGGCGCCGTCGATACGATCGGCAAGCCCGTGGCGCCGGAGGAACTGCTGGCGCGTGTGCAGACGCAGCTGGCCCTGCGTAACATGGCCCAGCGCCAGCAAGAGCAAGAGGCCCGGGTGCGGCAAGCGGAAACAGCCCGCCAGATCACGGAAGCGCAGTCGGCTGAATTGCGCCAGGTCAATCGCATGCTCACGCTGCTCAGTGAATGCAACCAGGTGCTGGTGCGCGCCACAAATGAAACTGAGCTCCTGGAGCAGATCTGTCGTCTCCTCGTCGAATTGGGAGGCTATCCGTTGGTGTGGGTGGGGCTGCTCGAAGAGACGACTGCTCCAACGCTGCGGCTGGCCGCGCAGGCCGGAGACCTGACCGCGCCGGCCGTCAACTCGATCGATCTGAATCGCCAACTGGAACACGGCCCGGTGGGCCAGGCCATCCGATCGGGCCAGCCCGGCCTCGTCCCTGCCGGGCAAGCCGATCGCGGCAGCGCCGCATGCATCGCGCTCCCCTTGCAGGTTGATGAGCGTGTCAGCGGCGTCCTGAATATCCACGCTGATCAGCCGGAGGCCTTTCACACCGAAGAAGTCAAATTACTGCTGGAACTGGCCGGCGATCTGGCGTACGGGATCCAGGCCCTGCGCACCCGCGCGGAACGCTTGCGGGCTGAAGCGGCCTTGATCGAGCAGCACCGCCTGCTGCGCACGCTCATCGACGCGATGCCCGATCGCATTTACGTGAAAGACGCCGACAGCCGCTTCTTGCTGGCCAACAAGATGGTGGCCTGGATCATGGGCACGACGCCGGAAGACGTCATCGGCAAGCGCGATTTTGATTATTACGCGCGCGAGCTGGCCGAGCAGTATTACGCGGACGAACAAGCGCTGCTGGCCGCCGGGGAGCCCGTGATCGATCGGGAAGAGGCGGGGATCGATCTGGCGGGCAATCTGCACTGGATCTCTACGACCAGAGTGCCTATGCGCGACGAGCAGGGGAAGATCACGGGCTTCGTCGGCATTGGCCGCGATATTACCGTGCGCAAAGAAATGGAACTGGCGCTGCGTCACGCCCGTGATGAGCTGGAAGCGCGCGTGGAGGAACGCACGCGTGAACTGCAGCGCGCGAACGATCAGCTGGCCGGGCTGTACCGGAACGCACAGGCGATGACGGCGCCCTTGCAGCTGGCTGTGGTGCTGGACGTCATTGCGCGCAGCACCGTGGAGCTGATCGGCTCAGACTCGGCGGCGATCCTGCTGGTGGACGAGTCGAGCCAGACGTTGGGCATCGCCGAGGCCGCGGGCCTCGGCGACGACGTCGTGCGCGGCACGCACGATCGCGTGGGCGAAAGCCTGGCGGGGCGTGTGGTGCAGACCGGGCAGCCGATCATCGCGAATGATCTGCCGCACGATGAGCGCTTCTTCAATCCGGCGGCAGCCAAGGAAGGCTTGCTGGCCTGTGCGAGTGTGCCGCTGATCGCGCGTGGAAAAATCATCGGCACATTGGACGTTCACAGCAAGACGAATCCGCAGGCCTTCACGCCCGATCACATTCAAATCCTGAGCATGCTCGCCAGCCAGGCGGCCATCGCCATTGAGAATGCGCGGCTGTATGAAGACTTGCAGCAGGCGCATGCCGGGCTGGAGGTTCGTGTCCAGCAGCGTACCGCCGAGCTGGCCGCGCTCTATCGCATTTCGGAAGCCACGCAAACGGCGGCCAGCCTGGACGAGCTGTATGCGGCCCTGCATGCCATCATCGGCGAACTGATGCCGGCCAGCAACTTCTACATTGCCCTGCACGATGCGGCCACAGACCTGATCCACTTTCCTTATTTTGCAGATGAGGTTGATGCGCCGCCGCCGCCCGCCCCGTTTGGCCGCGGCTTGACCGAATATGTGCTGCGCACCCGTCGCCCGGCGCTGGTTCCGCCGGAGTTTTACGCCGAGCTGGTGGCGCGCGGCGAAGTCGAAGAGATCGGCGCTCCGTCCGTCGATTGGCTGGGCGTGCCGCTCAAATCACCGCGCGGCGTCACCCTCGGCGTGATGGTGGTTCAGACCTACACTGCAGCAGTCCGGCTGACCGCCGCGCATCAAGCGATTTTGGAGTTTGTCTCCAACCAGGTAGCCATGGCCATCGAGCGCAAGCGCGCCGAGGAACGCGAGCGCGATCTGGCGCGAAAACTGCGCGCGGTCGTGGCGGTGATCGACGAGCTGATCGTGTGCCCGGATCTGGACGCTCTTTTCCGGCGGGCGGTGGAACTGGCGCGCGAAAAACTGGGCCTCGAACGCAGCGCCCTCTTCATGTACGATCCGATCGACCACGTGATGTGCGGCACGTACGGCACCGACCTGCAAGGCCGGACCACCGATGAACACGCCGGCCGCTTCCCGCCCGATAGTCTGGCGGCGCTGCTCGGTCCGGAGGCGCCGTCGTGGATGATGGAAGAGAAGGCGTATGCCTATCGCGTGGGCGATCAGCGTTACGAGGGAGGCCGGGGCTGGGTGGCGACGACGGCCATTCGGTTTGGCGAACAACCGATCGGGCTGTTTTCCAACGACACCGCCCTCAGCCGGGCGCCGTTGAATGAAGTGACGCAGGAAACGATCGTGGTGTACTGCTCCCTGTTGGGCAACATCATCGAACGCAAGCGGGCCGAAGAAAGAATCACGCAGCTCAATCGCGACCTCGAACGCCGCACCAGCGAGTTGACGACCCTCAACAGCGCGGGCCGGCTCCTTGCCTCCACGCTCGATCTGGATAAGCTGCTGCAGCTGGTGATGGAACAGATCAAAGCCCTGGTCGATGCCGAGGCCGCGTCGGTGCTGCTCTGCGTCCCGGCGAACACCGCCGCCGCGCCGCCCGATCTGATCTTTGCGGCCGTTACCGGCCCGGCAGCAAGCCGGCTGCTGGGAACGCGCCTGTCCGGGACAACGGGCCTCGCCGGGTGGGTGGCGCAGACGCGCCAATCCGTGCAGATCTCCAACACGCAGACCGATCCGCGCTTCTATCAACAGGTTGACGCCATCACCGGCATGACCACGCACTCCCTGCTGGCTGTGCCGCTCACCGCCAAAGGAACACTGGTCGGCGTGATGGAAGTCATCAACAAGCGCAGCGGCCGGTTTGACGCGCACGATCTGGAAATCCTGGAAGCGCTCTCGAGCGCGAGCGCGATTGCCATCGACAATGCCCGGCTGTACGCCAACGAGCAGCACCGCGCGGAGGCGTTGTCCAGCGCCTTGGAGCAACAACGCGAACTCGATCGCTTGCAGCGCGAGTTCATCCAGAATGTCTCGCACGAGCTGCGCACCCCCATCGGCATCATTCTGGGCTACGCCGAGCTGCTGGAGAAAGGTGAGCTGGGCGAGCTGCAGCCCGATCAACGCGAGCCCATCCGCATCATCACGCGCCGCACCCATATGCTGCGCAAATTGGTGGAAGACATCACCGCTATTCTGGAGATCGAAGCGCGCACCCACAGCGGGCAGCGGGTGCGCGTGGACCTGGCCCCACTGGTTCAAGCGGCCATTGCCGAATTTCACATCGCGGCGGAAAAAGCGCGGCTGACGCTGACGGCTGAAATCGCAGCGGACAGCGCGTCGGTGCAGGGCGACGCCATCGCCTTGCGGCGCGTGCTGGATAATCTGATCGGCAATGCGTTCAAGTTCACGCGGGCCGGCGGACGCGTGACCGTGCGGCTGGACACGGCGGCCGAGCAAGCCACGCTGACCGTCACCGATACGGGCATTGGCATCGCAGCCGATAAGCTGGCGCGCATCTTCGATCGTTTCTATCAAGTAGACGGCAGCGCCACACGGCACTATGGCGGCATGGGATTGGGCCTGGCGCTGGTGAAGGAGATCGTGGAAGCGCACGGCGGGCAGATCGAGGTGACCAGCCAGGTGAATGTCGGCACGACGTTTACCATCACGCTGCCGCTCAAAGATTAAGCAATAGATCGACTCGGTCTTCAGCGCGGGCGCCGCCGCCCGATCGATTCATTTGGCGACAGCGGACGGCACGCCGCAACCACGCCCCTCTCAAGCACCCTCGGCTGGCGGCGTCGGCTCGGCGGGGGCTGCTTCTTCCAGCGCCGCGCCGATCACGGTTCCGCCGTTCAGCCGCAGCTTCTCCGCGATGAAGTCTTCCGATCCTTCTTCGGGCAGCACGACCAGCGCGGCCATGCCAGACTTCAGGCTGTCGCCTGCCGCGCGAATCTGGGCGTTCTTCACGCCGCTGTCGAACCACTTCATCGCCAGGCTGCCCATCACCGCGCCCGCAATGGCCGTCAGGCCCACCGGCCCGGCCAGCAGGCCGACCGCCAGACCCAGCGCGCCACCCGAAACCGCGCCGGCGACGCCGCCCGGATCACCAGTTTCTTTGACGTGCAGTTTGCCATCCACATCGCGCCGGACAATGGCATAGGCGCTGAATTTCAATTGCTGTTCGTGATATGCTTCCTTGATCACGCGCAGCGCATCCTGCGCGGTGACTTCATCTTCAAAAGCGGCGACGATCACTGGTTGTTGAGCAGGCATGAGACTCCTTCACACGTCAAGCAGGTTTGCCGGATGCGTTCATTGTATGCCACGGCACAAGCAACGTCAAGCGGGCTGACGCTGCGGCGCAGCGCTGTGTTAGAATCTTGATCAGGTTACAACGTTGCCGGGCTTTCCAACAGATCGCAAACGGCGCGCTGTTACAATTCCGGTGGCAGGCCCAGCCAACCTGCCTGACTTCCGTTCCATCGTTCGTTATACCTGCAGAGCAACATCCGTACAACCCGGTGAACCGCACGGCCAGGCTATCGTGCGGACGTGACCGTCGACGTATGGTACGTCGCGGAGCAGCTATTTTTCGCTGTATGCCAAGGAGGAAGGCATGTTTCGATCCATCGTAACCGTACTGGTTGTAGCGGGCCTGTTTATCAGCCTGACGGCCAGCGCCCCCGTCACCAACGCCCAGATCGTGACTGAACCAGCCGCGTCTGGCGCGGCCAGCCCGCAGCCGGACGCCTACGCCGGTCCGTTGACGGGCGCGCAAAGCGGAGACGCGGTCGATCTGGCGCTGAACTATGTGCGCGAGCACGCGGCTGAGCTGGGCCTCACCGCCGGCGATACCGCCGAAATCGTGGTCAGCGATACGTACACCGATCAACACAACGGAGTGACGCACGTCTATCTGGCGCAGCAGTACCAGGGCATCGGTGTGTACAACGGCCAGATCAACGTCAGCGTCATGCGCGACGGCAGCATCCTGTATGTGGGCAATCGCTTCGCGCCCAATCTGGCGAAGAACGTCAATACCACGCAGCCCACGCTCACGGCACGGCAAGCCGTGGAAGCCGCGGCCGATCACCTTGAGCTGGCGCTGAGCAAGCCGCTGCAAGTGGAAGAAACGATCGGCGGGGCCGATCGCGCCGTAGTGTTCAGCGACGGCGGCATTTCGCAAGAAGCGATTCCGGTCAGGCTGGTGTATGTGCCGCAAGCCGATGGCACCGTGCGCCTGGCGTGGAACGTCAACATCTATCAACTGGACAGCCGGCACTGGTGGGACATGCAGGTGGACGCCGTCTCGGGCAAAACTCTGTCGCAGTCCGATTGGGTGGTCAACGAAAACTTCGATCAGCATATCGCCGGGGCAGCTGAGCTCGATCGGGATGCGGATAACCGCCCGTCCGATCGATCCAGCGCGACCCCCGCGCGCGCTCAGGCCAACGCGCCCGCCGCGCCCGATCAGTATCGCGTTTATCCGTGGCCGGTGGAAAGTCCCATTCATACCACGCCGCTGCCGCCCAGTGATGGCCGCACGCTGGTCGTCAACCCGGCCGATGCCACGGCCTCGCCCTATGGCTGGCACGATACCAATGGGGTGAGCGGCGCCGAGTTCATCACCACCACCGGCAACAACGCTTTTGCCTACACCGACACCAATGCCGATAACCTACCCGATGCCGGTTCCAGCCCCAGCGGCGGCGTCACGTTGAACTTCGATTTTCCCATCACGCTGACGCAAGCGCCCAATATGTATCAACCTGCCGCCGTGACCAACCTGTTTTACTGGAACAACCTGATGCACGACGTGCAGCAGCGGTATGGCTTCACGCCAATCGCCGGCAATTTCCAGGTCAACAACTACGGCGGCGGCGGTCTGGGCAATGATGCCGTGAATGCCGAAGCGCAGGACGGGAGCGGCACTAATAACGCCAACTTCGCCACGCCGGCCGACGGCAGCCGCCCCCGCATGCAGATGTTCATCTGGACCGCTCCAACCCCGGATCTGGACGGCGATCTGGACAACGGCATCATCGCGCACGAATACGGCCACGGCATTTCCAATCGCTTGACGGGCGGCCCCAGCAATGTGAGCTGCCTGCAAAACACCGAGCAGATGGGGGAAGGCTGGAGCGACTGGTATTCTTTGTTCATGACGCTGAAGACCGGCGAGAGCGGCGCCGTGGGGCGCGGCATCGGCACGTATGCGCTGAACCAGCCCACGACCGGCGTAGGCATCCGCCCGGCGCGCTACAGCACCGATTTCACGGTGAACAACTACACCTACAGCAACCTCCCGGCGATGGCTGTGCCGCACGGCGTGGGGTTTGTCTGGAACACCATGCTGTGGGAAATGAACTGGGCGTTGATTGACAAGTACGGCTTCAATCCCAACATCTACGGCGCGTGGAACACCGGCGGCAACAACCTGGCCAACCAGCTGATCATGGACGGCATGAAGCTGCAAGTGTGCAGCCCCGGTTTTGTGGATGGGCGCAATGCCATCCTGGCCGCCGATCAAGCGCTGACCGGCGGCGCTAATCAATGCCTTATTTGGAAGGCATTCGCCAAGCGCGGCCTGGGCTACAGTGCCAGCCAGGGCAGCAGCAGCAGCGCCAGCGACGGTACGGCAGCTTTTGACATCCCAGGCGCCTGCCAGACCGTGGGCGTCGTGCCTGCCGAACAAAACATCTGCCGCGGACAGAACGCCCTGTATACCGTGTCTGTCGGTGAAGCTTACGTGCCGCCCGTGACGATGTCGGCGGCCGGCAATCCGCCGCCCACCAACGTTTCGTTCACGCCGAATCCGGTGACTGTGGCGCCGACCAATACGTTGCTGACCGTCAGCAACACGGCGTCAGCGGCGACAGGTTCATACACCCTGACCATCACTGGCGCCAGCGCCCTGACGATCACCAGCGCCACCGCGCTGTTGCGCCTCTTTGATCTGCCCAGTGGCACGCCAACTTTGGCCGCGCCGGCCAACAACGCCGTCGATGTGGCCCTGCGCCCCACATTCAGCTGGGGTGCGCAACCTGATGCCACTTCGTATTTGCTGGAAGTCGCCACCAGTCCGACCTTCGCCACAATCGTGTACAGCGCCACCGTCAACGGCGCCAGCCACACCGCGTCGGCCAATCTGCAACCGCAGACGCAATACTACTGGCGCGCGCGATCGATCAACGTGTGCGGCAGCGGATCACCGGCAGCGAGCTTCACGTTCAGGACCGCGCTGGTCGTATGCGCCACACCCAATCTCGCCCTGCCGGACAGCACAACCGTGAGCACTACGTTGAACGTGGCCACACCCGGCACGCTGCTCGATCTGAATGTCAGCGTGAGTGGGACTCATACATGGGTGGGCGATCTCACCTTCACACTCACTCATCCCAGCGGCGTCAGTGCGGTGTTGATCGATCGGCCAGGTGTGCCGGCCAGCACCTTTGGTTGCAGCAGCAATAACTTCGATCCGACGCTTGATGATGAAGGCGCGGATGGCCCGGTGGAAAATCAATGCCGCACCAGTCCCACCGCGTTGTACGGCAGTCCCACGCCCAATAATCCGCTCAGCGTCTTCGACGGTCTGAGCCTGAACGGGACCTGGTCGCTCCAGGTGCGCGATGCGCTGAGTCCGGATACTGGTGTCCTGCAACAGTGGTGCCTCAGTCCTGCGGTGGTCCCGGTCGAGCCGACCATCTCTCTGGCGAAGACCGTGGGCGCCGACCCGGCTGTGTGCGCAACCGACAACAATCTCAGCGTGCCCTATGGATCGGATGTTTACTACTGCTATGAAGCCACGAACACGGGCAGCGTCACCGCCACGCTGCACACGCTGACGGACGATCAGTTGGGGACCATCCTCAACAACTTCCCGTACACGTTGGCGCCCGGCGCGTCGGCCTTCATCACGCAGAGCGCCACACTGACGCAGACCACCGTCAACACCGCGCAGTGGCTGGCCGGCAACGGCGTTTACACCGCCACGGCGACGGCCCAGGCCACGGTCACCGTCGGCGCGCCGCCGGGCATCCAGTTGGAGAAAACCGTCGGCGCCGATCCAGCGGCTTGCGCGGTGGGCAATTCGCTCAGCGTGCCCTATGGCTCTGAAGTGACCTACTGCTACACCGCGACCAACACAGGCGGCGTGACGTTGACGCTGCACACGCTGACCGACGATCAGTTGGGGATCATCCTCAACAACTTCCCGTACACATTGGCGCCCGGCGCGTCGGCCTTCATCACGCAGAGCGCCACACTGACGCAGACCACCGTCAACACCGCGCAGTGGCTGGCCGGCAACGGCGTTTACACCGCCACGGCGACGGCCCAGGCCACGGTCACCGTCGGCGCGCCGCCGGGCATCCAGTTGGAGAAAACCGTCGGCGCCGATCCAGCGGCTTGCGCGGTGGGCAATTCGCTCAGCGTGCCCTATGGCTCTGAAGTGACCTACTGCTACACCGCGACCAACACAGGCGGCGTGACGTTGACGCTGCACACGCTGACCGACGATCAGTTGGGGATCATCCTCAACAACTTCCCGTACACATTGGCGCCCGGCGCGTCGGCCTTCATCACGCAGAGCGCCACACTGACGCAGACCACGGTCAACACCGCGCAGTGGCTGGCCGGCAACGGCGTTTACACCGTCACCGCCTCGGCCCAGGCCACGGTCATGGTGAGCGCGCCGCCGGGCATCGACGTCGCGCCCGGCAGCCTGCAGAGCACGCAACAGATCGATGTCGCCGCGCAGCAAACGATCACCGTCAGCAATACCGGCGGCGCCGATCTACTCTGGAGCGTGACTGAACATGACGGCCCGTCGTGCGCCAGCCCGATCGGCTTGGCGTGGGCCAGCGTGATTCCGCTCAGCGGCACGCTCACGCCCGGCAGCCAGGCGCCGCTGCAGGTCACGTTCGACTCGACCGGTTTGACGGCCGGACTCACCTACACTGGCACACTATGCTTCACCAGCAACGATCCCGGTGCGCCATCAGTTACGGCGCCGTTGACGCTGCAGGTCTTGCAGTTCAAGATTTACCTGCCGTCGATCATGCGCTAGGCGCGGCCTCACAAACGCCGCAAGAAAACTGCTCCGGTCGGTCAACATCCGATCGGAGCAGTTTTTCGTTGAAAACGCCGCTTGTTTCAGGCTGGCTGCCAGGCCGCCGGATTATTCAAAACCTCGCGCAGGATCAAGCTGACGCCGCCCATGACGCAGGCATCGAATTGGAACACCGAGAGCTTGATGTCAACATTTGATCGGGCGGCGCTCAACGCGCGCGTTTCCACTTCGCGCCGCGCCCGCGGCAGCAGGTAAGGGCCGGCCAGGCTCAACCCGCCGCCCAGCACCACCAGGCTGGGATTGAACGCGTTCAGCAAATTCGCGATGCCAATGCCCAGATAGCGCCCCACTTCATCGAGCACGTAACGCACCGCTTCTTCGCCGCGCGCGGCGGCTTCAAACACCTGCGGCAGGGCGATGGCATGCGGGTCGTTCATCACCTCTGGCAGCGCCAGCAGGATCGGCGTGCGGCCGGCATGCGCTGCCGCGCGCACCTGATCGAGAATGACCGCCGGGTTGATGAGCGTCTCCCAGCAGCCGCGATTGCCGCACGCACACGGCGGCCCGTCTGGCAGCAGCGTCATGTGCCCCACCTCACCCGCGTAACCGCCCGCCCCGCGGTAGAGCTCGCCGCCGATCACCAGGCCGCCGCCCAGGCCCACGCCCGCGCTGAGATAGATGAAGTCAGCGACATGCCTTGCCACGCCGATCAAATGCTCGCCCAGCGCCGCCGCATTGGCCTCATTCTCAACGAACACCGGCACACCAAAGCGCTGCCACATGGCGCGCAGCGGCACGTGGCGCCAGCCGAGGTTGGGCGCGAACAGGAGCGTGCCTGTCGCCCGATCGACCAGGCCGGGCACGCCCACGCCGATGCCCAGCAAGCGCTGGCCGGTGAGGTGCACCTCGTCGATCGCTTCCTGGAACAACCGCTCGGCCAGTGCGATGATCTCGGCCTGCGGCTGTGCAGCTCCCCGGGTGTTGAGCTGCTTGCGCCACACGATATTCGCCTTCAGATCGACCAGCACGACGGCGATGAAATCCACGCCGATTTCCGCGCCGATGATGCGCCCGCCGGCCGGATCGATATCGATCAGCGTGCCCGGACGACCGGGGCCGACATTTACTGTGCCCGTCTCGCGCACAAAGCGCCACGTCTGCAGCTGCGCCAGCAGGCTGCCCATGGTGCTCTTGTTCAAGCCGCTGAGCTCGGTGAGCCGCGCGCGCGCGATCGGCTGGCCGACATCCCAGAGGTAACGCAGCACAATCGACAGGTTGCGTTCACGCACCCAGTTTTGATCGCCGGTGCGAAAGCGGCGCTGATAATAAGCAGTGGCTGGCATCGACTGATCAACCTTGTGAAGATTCCGCTGGCAGGCGCGGTTGGGCCGGCTTGACATGGGCAGTATACCGCCAAAATCACCACACGCAACCGGCCAGTTCACCCGCTGACGCGGCCAATTGCATGGAACGATCAGGTTGTTTATAATGGCGCGCATGACGCTCATCGATTTCGCCCTGTTGACACTGACCATGCTGTTGGCGGGCGCGCTGCTCACCACCCGGCGGCAGAACCGCGCCTTGCGTGAGGCGTTAGCCAAGCAATCTCAAAAAGCCGATCAGCTGGCGGACATTCATCGGTTGAACGAAGACCGCGTAAACGCCATCATCGATGCGCCGCCGCAGGCGCTGGTGATGATCGAGCGCAGCGGGGCGATCACGCGCGCCAACAGCCGCGCCACCGAACTGCTCGGCACGCCGCTGATCGGGCGCACCATCATCGACGCCACCCGCTCGCACGAGATCGATGCGGTGGTGCAGATCATGCTGAGCCAGCGCCGCATCGAAGAGCGCCCCGTCACCTGGAACGCCAAACCGTACTTCGCGCGGGCCGTGCCCAGCGGCGACGGCGGCGGTGTGCTGGCGCTGGAAGATCAGGCCGATCGCTTGCGGCTGGAACGGGCGCGGCGCGACTTCGTGGCCAACGTCTCGCACGAGCTGCGCACGCCGCTGGCCTCGGTGCGGTTGCTGATCGAAACCCTGCTCACCGGCGCGCAGGAAGAGCCGGAGCTGGCGACGCGCATGCTGCACCAGATGCTGAGCGAGGTCGATTCGATCACGCAGCTGGCGCAGGAGCTGCTGGACCTGTCGCTGATCGAGTCTGGCCAGCTGCCCATGCAACTCAGGCGCGCCGATCTGGGCGAGATCGTGGCGGAGCAGATCATTCACTATGAGCCGCTGGCGCAGCAGAAACGCATTTTGGTGAAGAACGATGTGCCGGAAGAGCTGATCATCGAAGTTGATCAAAAGATGATCGGGCGGGTGCTGGGCAATCTCATGCACAACGCGATCAAGTTCACACCCGATCGCGGCTCCATTGCGATCCGAGCGATCCCCGTTGACGACAAGATCACAGTCAGCGTGGCCGATAACGGCGTGGGTATTCCGCAGGAAGATTTACCCCGCATCTTCGAACGGTTCTACAAAGTGGATCGCGCGCGGGGCAAGAGCGGCACGGGCCTGGGCCTGGCCATCGCGCGGCACGTCGTTGAAGCGCACGGCGGCAAAATCTGGGCGGAAAGCGTGGAAGGCAGGGGGGCGACGTTTTATTTCACGTTACCCGCTGTGAAATGATTACTCCTCAAAGCGATAGCCCACGCCCCGCACGGTTACAATGCGTTTGGGCTCGGCTGCATCGACTTCGATCTTCTCGCGCAGCCAGCGGATATGCACATCCACCGTGCGCGTGTCGCCGGGATAGTCGTAGCCCCACACCTGCTGCAGCAATCGCTCACGACTGAGCGCGGTGCCCATGTTGCGAATCAGCGCCGCGAGCAGATCGAATTCTTTGTGGCTCAGGCGCAATTCCACGTTACCCCGATAGGCTTTCCGCCCGATCAGATCGAGCGAGAGCTCGCCTGCTTCCAGGCGCGTGGTCGTCTCCGGGGTCGATCGGCGCAGCACCGCCCGCACGCGCGCCAGCAGTTCGCCCAGGCTGAACGGCTTCACCACGTAATCGTCCGCGCCCGTCTCCAACCCCATAATCCGATCGACCTCGCCGCTGCGCGCGGTCACCAGAATGATCGGTGTGCGCTGCTCCTTGCGCAGAATTCGCACGATCGACAGGCCGTCCAGCGTGGGCAGCATCACGTCCAGCACGATCAGATCGAACGGCTGCTCGCGCGCCAATTCCAGCGCCTCGCCGCCGTCGCCGGTGGCAATAACGTCGTAGCCTTCACGCTGAAGGTTGTACGCCAGCGTCTCGCGCAGCGTCGTTTCATCTTCCACGACCAGAATGCTTTGCTTGTTGTCGCTCATGGCTCCTGCTTCTTGCGCCGCGCATCTTACGCACTGCGCCTCGCGCAGCAGGAGTATAACCACTCAACGCCGCTTCGGCAAGGCCGATTTTGTAAAACATATTTTACCTGCGCTTGAAGTGTGCTTGATGGAAAGCGGCTATAACTCAGACAGTGATAAAAGGAAGGGAGGTCGAGTTAATGTTGCAGGAACTGGAAAGCAAACTACGCTTCATCCGCGCTGAACTGACGCGCGTCGTGCGCGAAGGCAATGACGAAGACGGGACACAGTTGCGCCGCTTGCTGGCCGAGTTGGAACGGCTGGAAAATCAGCGGATGGCCCTGCGGGGGTACAACAACCGCTATGAATCGCGAGGAGGCGCGCATGCTGGCCTGGCAATCTGAACCTACCACATTCACGGAAGATCGGTGGTCGATTTTGAGCAACAGCCGCACGACGACCCACAATGATCCGGCGCTGGCGCGCTACCACATGCTGCTGGCCGCACTCGATGGCGGCTGGAAGGTGGAAGCGCCTGTCTACGTACGCAGCGACTGGAGCTTGAAGCGCAAAGACGCCAAGGTCTTTCACTTTGTGCTGCGCCGCGATTCGATTCGCATGACCACGCTGCTCAGCGTGCCCGACTGCGAAGCCGTGCGCCGGCTGATCGACGACAACGGCTGGGAACTCAGCCTTAACGGCGAGGGATAACCTCCGGGAGGTTCAACACCTCCCGGAGGTTCGTTTAAGAAAGTTTTACTGGTTCATGGTTTGGTCTTAACGGGCAAGCAGTAGAATGCAGGACGACGGTGAGCGGAAACGCTCCTCCTTGGGTCAGCCCCCGGCTAGATGGCGACTAGCGCGGGGGCCTTTTCTTTTTCCAGCAGCGGTAACCGAGCGCGCTTCAATATAATAAGCAGACTTAACCACAGCGCAGCGTGCGCTTAACACAAGTGATTTTTACTATCTACAGTAGCACCCCTATCCCGAAGTGCCTCCGAGTCAGTCCACTCCTGATTCAGGGGCGACTTGCTGCAAACGCCAGGCGCGCGACTGGTTTAAGAATCATTTACAGGCAGACCATCTTTTCTTAACGGGCGCCACTTATACTGCATTTAAAATGGACTCCTCTCCTGGCGGTTGCCCCCGTGACGATCATGCTTGCTGGTCCGGGGTCTAACTTTGAAGTGGTAGAAACGCACGGGAAGTTCTCACCGCTGAGTAAAGGCGTGCGCGATCGACCTGCACGGCCAACTTTGTTCATCAGGAAAGGGGGCACTGTCTTTCTTTACTCTCCAAGATCGAGCGAGCAGGTGTGCGGGTCGAGGCCAAAGTTCGCTGGCGGCTTCTTCCCCTGCGCACTCGGCTCGCCCCCCGGACCAGGTCTGGTTCGGGGGCGAATGTTGAGAGACAGATTATACTTAACCGCAGTGCAGCACTGAACCGTTTACTCGATCGGGTGTTCTATGCCAGATTTATCGCTTGGAATTGTCAACACAAGAAGTGATGCTCGTCCCAATTTATTGAACGCCTACCTGGAATTGGAGCCTCAACCCCCCACCCGGCCATCCGGCCTGCCAACTGGCGTGGTGCATCGGCAGCTCGGCGCCGCGCCTCAGCCGTCCTGCATCGGCGACTTGCCCAACTTTGATTTCTCCGTTGATTCTAAGGCCCTGACGCGCACGGTTGTCACCGAATTTGAACGCTGTCCAGATCTGCCAGGCGTGCTCATCATGCAAGCTGGCCGCTACGTGGGACTGCTCTCGCGTAATCGCTGTCTGCAACATCTCAGCCGGCCGTTTGGCGTGGAAGTCTTCTTGAAGCGTTCGATCATGCACTTATACACCTCAACGGGAACCAGCTCGCGGCCGCTGCCCGCTGCGATGGCTATTGATCGAGCTGTGGATCTGGCGCTGCAGCGCGATCTGTATGATCTTTATGAGCCAATCACCGTCGAGCTGCCAGGGCACGTCATGCGCATACTCGATCTGCATACGCTGCTGCTGGCTCAGTCACAACTGCTGGCGAACGCCACCCGCGCCATTCAATGTCAATCGGCGATTGGTCGTGCTCTATCGAGCACGCTGAGCCTGGCGGAAGTGTTGAATTTGATCTTGACGCACGTGGCGGAGATGGTGCCGTACGATTGCGCCGGCATTCTGCTGCTGCGTAATAACCAACTTCAACTGGCCGCGTCGCGCGGTTTCCCGGCAGAGCTCGATGTCGATCGGCTGCTGGCAGATTTTCAAGCCAGCAGTCTCTATCAGCAGGTGTCCGTCACCCATAGCACCTTAACGCCAGACGGCGCGGCCCCGGTGTTTGATTGGCCCACTCAGCTGCGGCTGGAAGCTGGCAGCGCCTGGCTGGGGGTGCCCATTATTCAAGCCGACAACTGGCTGGGCATGATTATGCTCGCGCGTCGGTCGCCAACACTGTTCACCTCAGAAGAAGTGGAGCAGGTAGAAAACTTGACAGCGCAATCGGCCGCTTTGGCGCTGCAGAACGCGTTACGCTATGAAAGCTCAACCGATACCAATGAGCTGCTGGAACAGCGGGTACGGGAAAGAACACAGGAGCTCCTGAAAGCCAATCAAGTTAAAGATCAATTTGTGGCCAATGTCAGCCACGAGTTTCGCACACCGCTGGCCAATATTCAGCTCTACCTGCGCTTGCTAGATGACGGCAAACCCGAAAAACACCCACAATATCTGGAGACTTTGCGCCGCGAAACGATGCGGTTACACCGCCTGATCGAAGAATTGTTGAACTTGCATGATCTCGACACCAACCATCAAGGGCTGCAGCTGGTCCCGCTGGATCTCAATCGCCTCCTGCGCAACCTTCTGACCGATTGGCAGGTAGCGGCCAGTGAGCGCGGCCTGCAGTTGGCGACCGGGTACGATTATCTGCTGCCAATGGTCTCAGCTGAACCCACCTTGATCACGCAAGTTGTAAACAATCTGTTGTCTAACGCCTTCAATTACACACCGGCGGGGGGCATTGTTCGGCTCCACACCAGTGTCAAACAGCGCGCTGATCGCTCCTGGATCGTCATCGAGATTCACGATACAGGGCCGGGTATTAGTGAGAAGGATCTGCCACACATTTTTGAGCGGTTTTATCGGGGCGAAGCCGCCCGTCTATTCAAAAGTCCGGGCACCGGCCTGGGGTTAGCCATCTGTCAAACTGCCATTGAACGATTGGGCGGGCAGATTACGGTAGACACACAACCTGATCTGGGTTCGACGTTTACCGTCTGGCTTCAGCCGCGGTTCCCGTACAATCCGCGCTAATAAGCGCCACCGAAATTGTGATCGGCTGCAGCAGCTGCTTGTCGGTGGTCCACGGCACACAATCCGCGACTACCCATAAATTTATACCAGATGTCAAGCACAACCTCAGCTAAATGTGCTCTTGGGTTAACCCCCCTTCCCCAACCTAGAAACCAAGACAGTATTGCATTTTAGACTAAACAACATAAAAGGCAGATAGCTGATCAGGTTAAGAGAACTTAACACAGCCTTAAAAGTCGCTTGAGATCACGGTGTTAGAGTTACGACGGTCACAGGACTGTTAAATTCGCTGGTGGCCGCAAGTCCAAACCAGATGCACAAATCAATTTCCATGAAGGAGAAGAAGAACATGAAACGTGTAAGTATGATGGTTACGCTGCTAATGATTGTCGCGATCATCGCCGGCGCCTGCGCTGCCCCGACCGCGACCCCCGCCCCAGCCACGCAACCACCCACGGCGGCTGCGGCCCAACCGACCGCTGCCCCCAAACCCACGGACGCCCCCAAGCCGACCGATGCCCCGAAGCCCACAGACGTTCCGCAAGCCACCCCGGAACCCGCCATGGAGCTAGTCAATGGTCTGCCGGAAGTTGATCCGGGCGCGGTGAAGGGTGACATCGTGACGGCGGGCAGCAGCACCGTCTTCCCGCTGAGCGAAGCCATGGCCGCGCGCTTCCAGGATGAAGGCTATACCGGTAACATCACCATCGACTCGATCGGGTCAGGCGCGGGTCTGGAGCGCTTCTGCAAGACCGGCGAGACCGACATCGCCAATGCCAGCCGGCCCATCAAGGGCAGCGAAGTCGAATCGTGCCGCGCCATTGGCCGCGAGCCGGTCGAGTTCCGCGTGGGCACCGACGCGCTGGCCGTGGTTGTCAATCCCGCCAACGAGTTCCTGGCCGACGGCGTGACCCTGGAAGAACTTGCCAAGATCTTCTCGGCTGATGCCAAGACTTGGGCCGATGTCAATCCGGCCTGGCCCGCCGAGCCGATTCAGCGCTTCAGCCCCGGCACCGACTCCGGCACCTTCGACTACTTCATCGAAGCCGTCATGGCGCCCGCCTTTAACAAAGACGCCAAACTCGGTGAAGAAGCCCTGCTCAAAGCCGAAAACCTGCAACTGTCTGAAGACGATAACGTCCTCGTCCAGGGCGTCGAAGGCGACAAGAACGCCATCGGTTACTTCGGCTACGCCTACTTCCAGGAAAACGCCGACAAGTTGAAGGCGCTCAAGATCAATGGCGTTGAACCCTCCGGTTCGTCGGTGGACGCCGGCACCTATCCGCTGGCCCGCCCGCTCTTCATCTACTCCGATGCCAAGATTATGGCCGAGAAGCCCCAGGTCGCCGATTTCATCAACTTCTACCTGTCCTTCGTCAACGAAGAGATCGACACCGTCGGTTACTTCCCTGCCAGTGAAAAGGCCCTGAATATTGCCAAGGGCAACTGGTGGCAGGCCGCTAAGGGTGGCGTGCCTCTGCCGGAAGTTGACGCGGGCGCCGTGAAGGGTGACATCGTGACGGCGGGCAGCAGCACCGTCTTCCCGCTGAGCGAAGCCATGGCCGCGCGCTTCCAGGATGAAGGCTATACCGGTAACATCACCATCGACTCGATCGGGTCAGGCGCGGGTCTGGAGCGCTTCTGCAAGACCGGCGAGACCGACATCGCCAATGCCAGCCGGCCCATCAAGGGCAGCGAAGTCGAATCGTGCCGCGCCATTGGCCGCGAGCCGGTCGAGTTCCGCGTGGGCACCGACGCGCTGGCCGTGGTTGTCAATCCCGCCAACGAGTTCCTGGCCGACGGCGTGACCCTGGAAGAACTTGCCAAGATCTTCTCGGCTGATGCCAAGACTTGGGCCGATGTCAATCCGGCCTGGCCCGCCGAGCCGATTCAGCGCTTCAGCCCCGGCACCGACTCCGGCACCTTCGACTACTTCATCGAAGCCGTCATGGCGCCCGCCTTTAACAAAGACGCCAAACTCGGTGAAGAAGCCCTGCTCAAAGCCGAAAACCTGCAACTGTCTGAAGACGATAACGTCCTCGTCCAGGGCGTCGAAGGCGACAAGAACGCCATCGGTTACTTCGGCTACGCCTACTTCCAGGAAAACGCCGACAAGTTGAAGGCGCTCAAGATCAATGGCGTTGAACCCTCCGGTTCGTCGGTGGACGCCGGCACCTATCCGCTGGCCCGCCCGCTCTTCATCTACTCCGATGCCAAGATTATGGCCGAGAAGCCCCAGGTCGCCGATTTCATCAACTTCTACCTGTCCTTCGTCAACGAAGAGATCGACACCGTCGGTTACTTCCCTGCCAGCAACGCGGCGTTGAACGGCGCGAAGATGGCGCTGTTGCGAGCGTTGGGACAGTAAACCGCTGGAGATCAGCTAGACCGATCGGGAGGTACCCGCCTCCCGATCGGTCTTATCAGATGTGAAGCGCGTGTGATCGGCCCGTTGTTGATCGCACGCGCCTTGTAGTCTGTAGCGCAGAGGTGACCATGCAAACGACACTCAAGCCAACCGCCGCGTCGATCGACTTGCCCCAGATTGATCTGCACAAGCGCCGCCGGCCGCACGAAGTGATCATTCAGGCGCTGCTCTTCGCCTGCGGGATCATCTCGATCTTCATCACCGTCGGCATTGTGATCGTCCTGTTCCAGGAATCGCTGCGCTTGTTCACTTCCGGGCAAGTGGACCTGATCGAGTTCCTGACCGGCACCACCTGGCAGCCCGCCATCGGCGCATTCGGCATTCTGCCGCTCTTTGTAGCGACGATCATCACCAGCCTCATCGGCATGGCGGTGGCGCTGCCGCTGGGTCTGGCGGTGGCGGTCTATCTCAGCGAATATGCCTCGTCGCGGGCCCGCAATACTTTGAAGCCGATCCTGGAAGTGCTGGCCGGGATTCCCACCGTGGTTTACGGTTACTTTGCCCTGACCTTTATGACTCCGCTGCTCCGATCGATCTTCGGCAACGATACCGTGCAGATTTACAACATGGCGTCGGGCGGCATCGTCATCGGCATTTTGATCATCCCGCTGATCGCTTCCATGAGCGAAGATGCCCTCAGCGCCGTGCCGCGCTCGCTGCGCGAAGGTTCATATGGCCTGGGCGCGACCAAGCTGGAAACGTCGCTCAAGATCGTCGTGCCCGCGGCGTTGTCGGGCATCAGCGCGGCCGTCATCATCGGCATTTCGCGCGCGGTCGGTGAAACCATGATCGTCGCGCTGGCCGTGGGCGCCGGCCCCAAACTGACCTTCAACCCGTTTGAAAGCGCCGAGACGATGACGGGGCACATTGTGCGCATCAGCGGCGGCGACCTGAGTTACGACTCCATTGATTACAACAGTATCTTCAGCATTGCGCTGTTTCTGTTCATCATCACCTTCCTTCTCAATCTGGTCAGCCGCGTTGTCGTGCAGCGCTTCCGCGAGGTGTATGACTAATGAATGAAATAGAAACCCAGATCGATTTTCGGCATAAGCCCGACGACGAAGACTTTGAATACGACCTGAGCGCGCGCAAGCGCAACGCCAGCGCCTGGCAGATTATTTTTCTGGCGGCGACGGTGATCTGCGTGGTGCTGCTGACGACGCTGCTGATCAAAATCGTCAACGACGCCTTCGGCTACGTGGCCATGCAAAACAAGATCAATCCCGAGGCGCTGGTGCTCAGCACCGTCGAGCGCGAGATGCTGGACGCGCCGCGCAGCACGGCCAGTGAAGATGACGATGTGCTGAGCCAGGGCATTGCAGCCGATCCGAACGGCGTTGGCTTCTTCGGCTACGCCTACTACCAGAAAAACCAGGACCAGTTGAAACCGCTGTCCATCAACGGGATCGCGCCCAGCGCCGCCGCGGCGGAGAACGGTAGTTATCCGCTGGCGCGCCCGCTGTACATTTACACCTCGGCCGACGTGTTGAAGGAAAAACCGCAGGTGGCTGCGTTCGTCAATTATTATTTGACGCGCGCCGAGGAGGCCGCCACTGCCGCCGGTTACTTCCCCACCGGCAGCGGCGCCGACGCCGAAAATGAGGCCTTATGGCTGCGGGCCACCGGCCGCACCGAGGGCGGTGGCCTGCCCGCAGTCGATCCCGCGGCGCAGAGCGGCGATATTGCCCTGGCCGGCAGCTCCACGGTCTTTCCCATCTCCAGCCTGGTCGCCGATCAGTTTAAGGCCGCGGGCTTCGGCGGAAATATCCAGATCGACAACATCGGCACCAGTGCCGGCTTACGCAGTTTCTGCCAGGCAGGCTCGGGCACCGACATTGCCAACGCCAGCCGGCCCATTAATCGCGCCGAACTGGAAGCCTGCCGCAAGATCGGGCGCGAGCCGATCGGGTTTCGCGTGGGCACCGACGCGCTGGCGGTGGTGACTCACCCGTCGAATGACTTCGCCACGGATGTGACGCCTGAACAGCTGCGCCAGATCTTCCTGACGGCTGAGAACTGGTCTGACGTGAATCCGGCGTGGCCCTCTACCCCGATTGACCGGTACATTCCCGGTGCGAACAGCGGCACGCTGGATTTCTTCGTCGAAGAAGTCTTTGAGATGAATCTGGCCGAACTGCCTCAAGAGGCCCTGGCGCGCATCTTCAAGGACAACGTCTCGGCCGGTTTGTACCGCCGCTACGATCGCGAAAAGAAGATTGAAGAACGCACGCAGGAAGAAATGTACGCCCTGGTGCAGGAACGCGTGGTCGAACCCAAAATTGTGGCGACGTGGGGGTTGATCGAGTCGCTCTTGAATCGCAGCGGCATCGAGGCGGAAGTCGAAGCCATTCCCAACGGCACGCTGGAATTTCGCAGCTGGATCAACGCGGCCTTCATCACCAACCCGCAGTCGCCCGATCCGGAAAAAGCCGGCGTCCGCACCGCCATTCTGGGATCGTTGGGCATGATCCTGATCACGATCCTGGTGGCGTTTCCTATCGGCGTCGGAGCAGCCATCTATCTGGAAGAGTACGCCAAAGACAATCGGCTGAACCGCTTGATCCAGACCAACATCAACAACCTGGCCGGTGTGCCGTCGATCATTTACGGCATGTTAGGTCTGACAGTCTTTGTGCGCGTGCTGGAGCCCGTGACCAGCGGCGTCGCGTTTGGCTTTACCGGCGGCGGCGAGACATCGCAGAATGGCCGCACCATTGTTTCGGCGGCCCTGACGCTGGCTTTGCTGGTACTGCCCATCATCATCATCAACTCGCAGGAAGCCATCCGCGCCGTGCCGCGCTCGCTGCGGCAGGCCAGCTTTGGCCTGGGCGCGACCCGCTGGCAGACGGTGTGGAGCCATGTGCTGCCCAATGCCATGCCGGGTATTCTGACGGGTACCATCCTGGCGGTATCGCGCGCGATTGGGGAAACGGCCCCGCTGGTCGTGATCGGCGCTTCGACGTTCATCACGATCGATCCCAGCAGCCCGTTCTCAAAATTCACCTCCCTGCCCGTGCAGATCTATCAATGGGCATCGCGTCCGCAGGCTGAATTTCGCAACCTGGCGGCGGCCGCCATCGTCGTCCTGTTGATCATGTTATTGACATTGAACGCCGCGGCCATCATCATGCGCAACCGCTATAGCCGAAGGAGAATAGCATGAGTACCATCGAATTGACGGCCCAACCTATGGAGCAAACCATGATGCGTGAAACGGAAGCGGTAGCCGCAGCCGCCGGCACCTTTGCCATCGAAGCCACCGACGTGAACATTTTTTACGGGCAGTTCCGCGCCGTGAAGGACGTGAACCTGCAAATCCAGAAGAATAAGATCACGGCCCTCATCGGCCCGTCGGGCTGCGGCAAGAGCACCATGCTGCGTTCCTTTAACCGCATGAACGACCTGGTATCCACCGCGCGGCTGGAAGGTGAGGTGCTGTTCCACGGGCGCAACCTGTACGCGCGCGACGTCGATCCGGTGGAAGTGCGCCGCCGCATTGGCATGGTCTTCCAGAAGCCCAATCCCTTCCCCAAATCGATCTACGAGAACGTGCTATGGGGGGCGAAGATCAACGGGTTCAAAGGCAAGGCCGACGAGCTGGTGGAGCAATCGCTGCGGCAGGCCGCCCTGTGGGATGAAGTGAAAGACAAGCTCAAGCAGAGCGGCCTGTCGCTCTCGGGCGGGCAGCAGCAGCGCCTGTGCATTGCGCGCACCATCGCCACGCGCCCGGAGATCATCCTGATGGACGAGCCGTGCTCGGCGCTGGACCCGATCGCCACGCTGAAGATCGAAGACCTGATGCGTGAACTGGTGGAGAAGTACACCATCATCATCGTCACGCACAACATGCAGCAGGCCGCGCGCGTCTCCGATTTCACGGCCTTCTTCAACATGGAACAGGATCGCGCCGGCTATCTGGTGGAGTACGCCGACACCAAGCAGATTTTCACCAATCCCAAAGATCAACGCACGGAAGACTATGTGACCGGGCGCTTCGGGTAAAGCGACCGACAAGGAGCAGACCATGTCAAAGCCACGCGTCCTGTTTCTCTGCACGGGCAATTCGGCCCGCTCCATCATGGCGGAAGCGCTGCTGCGCTACTATGCGCCTGATCAGTTTGAAGTCTTCAGCGCCGGTCTTGAACCCAAAGGCATTAACCCGTATACCATTCGCGCAATGAATGAAGTGGGTCTTGACGTGAGTGGTGGAAAATCCACCGACGTGATGGAATATTTGGGCAAGACCCACATGGGCTACGTCATCACCGTCTGCTCCAACGCGGAAGAGCGCTGCCCAATCTTTCCGTTTGGCACGCAGCGGCTGCACTGGCCGTTTGAAGACCCAGCAGCCTTTCAAGGCTCCGATGCCGACAAGCTGGCAAAGTTCCGCGAAGTGCGCAATCTGATCGAGGAACGCATCCGCGCCTGGCTGAACGAGCAGCAGATTCCCGTGACGACTGCGCCGTTGAGCACGCACGCTTGAGTGGAGCGCCGCCTCGCGCCGCACGGCATGCATTCACACCCATCTCATTCACCCGCCACCCCGCGCATCGAGCTCGATCGTGAATGGGACACCATTCGCACCGATCTGTTTCGCCTGGGCGATCGGGTGGACGCCGCCATCGATCGGGCCATCACCGCACTGATCAATCAGGATAAACGCCTGGCGCGGGACGTGGTGGACGCCGATCAGACGATCAACACCCGGCGGTATCAATTGGAAGATGCATGCCTCACCACCATTGTGCGCCAGCAGCCGGTGGCCCGCGATCTGCGGCGGTTGATTGCGGCGATGCACGTGGCCGGTGAACTGGAGCGCATGGCCGATCTGGCCGAAGGCGTCGCCAACATTGTGCTGAAGATCGCCGGCCCCACCCACCTGCCGCTGGGCAATTTCGATCGCATGGCGCAGGCCGTGCGGCCCATGCTGCGCTGTTGTCTGTACGCCTTTGCCTACGACGACATCGAACAGGCCGATCGGGTGGCGGTGATGGACGACAAGATCGATCAGTATTACCAGCAGAACATCCGCACACTGCTGACTTACATGCTGGAAGATGCCGCGGTCGTGCCGGAAGCCACGTATCTGTTGTGGGTGTCGCACAACCTGGAGCGCATCGGCGATCGCTGCGTGAACGTGGGCAAGCGCACCTTGCGGCGTTGACCCGGTGGATCGAGAGTGTTACAATGAGCTTGAACATGGACAACGAAAAGTATCGCGTGCTGGTGCTGTGCACCGGCAATTCGGCGCGATCACAAATGGCCGAGGGACTCATCAACGCGCAGCTGGCCGATCGATTTGTGGCGTTCTCCGCCGGGACACAGCCCGCCGGATACGTGCATCCGCAGGCGATCGCGGCGCTGCGCGAGATCGGCATCGACATCAGCCATCATTTTTCGAAGTCGACGGATGAGTTCAAGGGGCAATCGTTCGATGTAGTGATTACCGTATGCGATGATGCCGCCGAGAACTGCCCGGTCTGGCTGGGCCAGGGACAACGCGTGCACATCGGCTTTCCGGATCCGGCGGCGGCCCCGCCCGCGCTACAGGCGCAGCAGTTCCGGACGGTGCGCGACGCCATTCAAAATCGCATTCTAGAATATTTACGTCGCTGGCAACCCCAGGGCCAAGGAGAAAGATCATGACCACTGGTTCAATTCGCAGCGCGCTGACGCGCGAGGAGACGCGCATCAAGGAAGACTTGCTGCGTATGGGCAGCATGGTCGAAGCGTCCATCGATCGCTCGATCGCGGCGCTCAAGCAGCGCGACGGCAGCCTGGCGCAGCAGGTCATCGACGAAGACCGGTTGATCAACGACTTACGCTATCGCGTGGAGGACGAATGTCTGACCGTCATCGCCACGCAGCAGCCTGCCGCGCACGACTTGCGCGTCATCGTGGCGGCGACCCACGTGGCGGTAGAGCTGGAACGCATGGCCGACCACGCCGAAGGCATTGCTAAGATCACGCTGCGCATGCTGGATCAGCCGCTGTTGAAACCGCTGATCGACATCCCGATCATGGCAAACATGGTCAAGGAGATGACGCGCGGCGGGCTGGACTCTTTCATGCACAACGATATCGAGCTGGCGCGCCAGACGATTGCGCGCGACGACGAAGTCGATCAGATGTACCAGCAGATCTTCCGCGAGCTGCTCACTTATATGTTGGAAGATCCCAAGAACATCAGCCGCGCCACGTTCCTGTTGTGGGTGGCCCACAACCTGGAACGCATCGGTGACCGCGCCACCAATCTGTGCGAGCGCACCATCTTTGTCTCCACCGGGCAGATGGGTGACCTGGACCTGCACGAGCCAAGTGAGACCGGGCACAACTGAACCGCCGAGCCTTCGTCGATCTCAAGGCCCTTTCGGGTGAAAAATCCGCTGCTTACGCCCGCTGGACTGTCGTCCAGCGGGCGCGCTTTTTGCCCCATCGAGAATTGCCGGGCGACCCGGTTTCTTTTGCGAGCGGTTGCTTTTGTCACGAGCAAAACAGGACAAACGACAGGGGCGCCGCAGTTGACACGATCGATCCCTGTGATACAATGAAGGCAAATCAAATACCAAACCTTCGGGGCAGGGTGAGAGGGTGCAACAATGCACCATCAATTCCCGATCGGTGGTACAGCCCACGAGTCCGCGAGGACATGATCCGGTGTGATTCCGGAGCCGACGGTATAGTCCGGATATAAGAAGGTGGCAGCACGTTGTTGACACGCACGTGTTGTTCGATTTGCCCCGCAGCCGCTGTTCCTGGCTTCGGGGTTTTTAGTCGACACTCGTCAAGTGCCGGGTCGTCGTGCGCCTTGCCCCGAAGATGATCGATCTTTGGGGTTTTTGTAGCGCCAGTTGACAACTTGCGCTGCCGATTGGAGGCCAACATGGCGGTCGCAACTAAATCCAGGCGAGTGATTCTGATTCGCAGTCCGTTCGGTGAAGTGCGTCTGCCGCGCCAATACCTTCCCCTGCTCCGCGCCGGTTCGATCGTGCTGTTCGTGCTCAGCGTAATCGCCGCATGGCAGCTCATTGTGCTGATCGGCCAATATCCGTCGTTCATTCTGCCCACGCCGCGTGAAGTGTGGAACGAGTTGATCAGCATGCTGCCCACCACCGCGTTCTGGGGACATGTCGCAACGACCTTGATTGCCGTGCTGGGCGGGCTGTTCATTGGCGCCTCGCTGGCGATTCTGCTGGGTTACTTCATCGCCAAATCGCCCGTGGTGAATTCGCTGGCGTCGCCGCTGGTCGTCGCTTCGCAGGCCATCCCCATCGTGGCGATTGCGCCGCTGCTGGCGATCTGGTTCGGCTACGGCATCACACCCAAGATCGTCACCAGCCTGTTGATCGTGTTCTTTCCGATCCTGGTCAGCGTCGTCGCCGGCATCCGATCGGTGGAGCCGAACCTGCGCGATCTGCTGCGCAGCCTGCAGGCCGATCGCTGGCAGACCTTCACCAAACTCGAAGTGCCCTCGGCGCTCCCGCTGGTGCTCAGCGGCCTCAAAGTGGGCGCGACGCTGGCCGTCATCGGCGCCATTGTCGGCGAGTTCGTGAATTCCGATCGGGGCCTGGGGTTCCTCATCAAGCAGGGCAACGGCGAGTACAACACGGCGCGCACCTTCGCGGCGCTGATCGCGTTGATCGTGATGGCGCTGTTGATGTACGGCAGCGTGGTGCTGCTGGAAAGGAAGTGGCTGGCCTGGAGAAAGTAACAATGATCAATGATCAATGATCAATGATCAATGACACAGCGGGGAATCCAAAATCTTGGGAGAGAATGATGAAGCGAGTTGTGACGTGGTTGATGATGGGCGTGCTGGTGCTGACCAGCTGCGCGCCAGCGGCTGCCCCAACAAGCCAATCTCTGACGAAAATTCGGCTGCCGATGGGCTACATCGCCAACGTGCAGTATGCGCCGTTTTACATCGCGGTCGACAAAGGCTACTTTGCCGACGAAGGATTGGAGATCGAGTTTGACTACCGCTTTGAGACGGACGGCATGAAGCTGGTGGGCGCGGGTGAACTGCCCTTTGCGGTGGTCAGCGGCGAACAGGTGCCGCTGGCGCGCGCCAAAGGTCTGCCGGTAGTCTATGTGACGAACTGGTGGAAGAAGTTTGCGGTGGGTGTCGCGGCGCTGGCCGACAAGCACATCAAGACGCCAGCCGATCTGGCGGGCAAGTCCGTGGGGCTGCCGGGCTTTTTCGGAGCCAGCTATGTCGGCTGGCGTGGGCTGCTGGATTACGCGGGACTAACGGAAGCGGACGTGAAGGTGCAGGACATCGGCTTCACGCAGGCAGCGGCGCTGCAGCAGGGTAAAGTGGATGCCGCCGTGATCTACATCAACAACGAGCCGATCCAGTTGCAGGCGGCCGGGTTAGATGTGGACGTGATTGTGGTGAGCGACTATCTGCCGCTGGTGGCAAACGGCATCATCACCAACGAGCAGACCATCAAAGAAAATCCGCAAATGGTGCGCGGCTTCGTACGGGCGCTGCTGCGCGGCCTGAAAGACGCCCTGGCCGATCCTGAACTGGCCTTTAATACCTCGAAGAAATTCGTCGAGGGCCTGGGCAGCGATCCGCAGAAGGACGAGATTCAGCGCAAGGTGCTGGCCGAGACCTTGAAACTGTGGCAGAACCCCGACCTGGGCCGATCCGATCCGGCGGCGTGGGACGAGACCCAGCAGGTGCTCATCAACATGGGGCTACTGACGGAAAAAATTCCCAACGAGCAGTTGTTCACCAATGAGTTTGTGGATGAAGTCAAGTAGATCACGATAAACCTGGCAGGTTTTCTGCTGATGATCTGGCAGTGTCCGGCGCGAACACGACGAAGACAGCCGGAGTGATTCTGCGGTCGAGGAAAAACCTGCCAGGTTTGGTTAGCCTATGACCCAATCCGCCTTACGCGTCGAGCATGTGAGCCACGTGTACGATGATCAACATGGCACGGTCGATGCGCTCGACAACATCTCCTTCGAAATTCTACCCGGTGAGTTCGTGTGCCTCGTCGGGCCGTCGGGCAGCGGCAAGTCGACGCTGCTGCGCATTGTGGCCGGGCTGATCCAGCCACAACAGGGTCAAGTGTGGCTCGACGGCCAAGTCGTCACGGCGCCCCGCCCCTCGATTGGCATCGTGTTCCAGAAGGCCAACCTCATGCCGTGGCGCACCGTGCGCGACAACGTCGGTCTGCCACTGGAAATGGAACGCCGGCCGTCGGCTGAAGTTCAACAACGATCGCAAGCCTTGATCGATCTCGTCGGCTTGACAGGCTTTGAAGAATCATATCCGCGCGGCCTGTCGGGCGGCATGGAACAGCGCGTCGCCATCGCCCGCGCGTTGATCCACAACCCCACGGTCTTGCTGCTCGACGAACCGTTTGGATCGCTCGATGCGTTGACGCGCGAACGCATGGCGCTGGAATTGACACGTATCTGGTCGACGCAGCAAACCACGGTGGTGATGGTGACGCACAGCATTCAGGAGGCGGTCTTCCTGAGCGATCGGGTGCTGGTGATGACCGATCGGCCCGGGCGCATCGCCGCCGCCATCCCGATCGACCTACCACGCCCGCGCGATCTCAATCTGCTGCAGGAAGAGCGCTTCGCCGAAATCGCCGGCAAGATCCGGCAGGCCATTGTGGTCGCCCAATAGTAGTTGGGCCGTAAACTCCGTTTGGATAATGCCGCCGTGTGTTTTATAATTTTGTGGCTGACATTCGTCGTCGAACCGCTGGAGTTTTATGGGCCACAAACTGGCAATCGATTTCGGCACCACCAACAGCGTCATCGCACGCTGGGATGATGCGCAGCACACCACCGAAGTTGTAGCCATCCCCGGACTGAGCGCCTCCAACCTGGAAGGCGTCCCGCCCATCGTTCCTTCGTTAGTGTACGTGCACGACGGCCAGACCGCGCAGGTCGCGCTGGGTCAATTAGTGCGCGATCAAGAACTCGATCTGCAGAAGACCAATCGGCTGTTCCGTAATTTCAAGCGCGGCGTGGTGGCGACGCCCGCCCCGGAGCCGAGGTTGATCGACGGGACGCTGTGGGCCGATCGGGATGCGGGCCAGCACTTCCTGCGCGGCCTCATCGCCGCCCTGCCCCATCACGACGAGATCGATCAGCTGGTGATGACCGTCCCCGTCGCTTCGTTTCGCGGTTACGTGGACTGGCTCAATCATATCGTGGGCGAGGCTGCCGAGAAGATCCGCATCGTCGACGAATCGACGGCGGCGGCGCTGGGTTACGCCGTCACTGAACCCGGCTCGTTGGTGCTGGTGTTCGACTTCGGCGGCGGCACACTGGACTTATCGCTGGTGCAGCTGCCGGAAAATCGCGAGCACACCGGCGGTATTCTCAGTCTCTTCCGGCACACACCCACTGCCAAGCATGCTGCGCGCGTCATGGCCAAAGCGGGTCGCGTCATTGGCGGCAGCGATGTCGATCACTGGCTGCTGTTGGAAGTGCTCAAACAGACCAACCTCACGCTGCCGGAACTCAGTCACGATTACGCCGCGCTGCTCACGCACTGCGAGCAAGCCAAGATCGATCTGTCCACGCGCGCGTCCACCACGTTCATGTTTGAAGCGCAGGGCCGCGCCTATCCCATCTTCTTCACACGCGGCGAATTTGAGCAGCTGCTGGAAGCGAACGGTTTCTATACCGCCATTCGTCACGCCATCGACAAAGTGATGTATGCGGCGCGGCAGCAGAACATCTTCAAGGAAGACATCAATCACGTGCTGCTCGTTGGTGGCATGTCGCTCATGCCGTCAGTGCAGGCGCTGTTGCAGCGCTACTTCAAGGATGTCGCGTTCTTAGGCTACAAGCCGTTCACGGCCGTGGCCGAGGGCGCGCTGCAAGTCGCCGCCGGATCGGGACTGGACGATTATCTGGTGCACAGCTACGGCCTGCGCCATCTAGACGCCGAATCGAACGAACACGAATACGACGAGATCATCTCGATGGGCAGCCGCTATCCCATGGAGAAGCCGATCGAGATGACGCTGTGCGCCGCGCACGATCAACAGACCGAACTGGAATTCATCCTCGGCGAGATCGATACCGATGCCGTATCGCTGGTGGAGTTGAAGTACGAGAACGGCGAAGAGGTGTTCGTCGCCAAAGCCGATCGAGCCGCGCGGCACATCGAACCGCTCAATGAGGCCATCGTCGTGCCGCTCAGCCCGCCGGGCAAAGTCGGTGAAGAGCGCATCAAAGCGCTGTTCCGCATCGACGATCGACGGCAATTGTTATTGAGCGTGATCGATCTGAAGACCAAGGTCGAGCTGCTGCACGATCACGTGATTTACACGTTGCGATGATATCGCCGCTGAGCTGTCATGCCCGAATGCTTCAATCGGGCATCCAGTTGACCATTGGCGAATCACGCGAACAAGGCAACTGGATTCCCGCCAAAAGCACGCGGGAATGACCCATGACTGACTTGAACAAATCATGACCACTTCTCCACTTCCAACAATCACCGGGCGCGAACCGCGTTTAGCCTACAAAAAGGGACATTATCGCCTCTCGCTGCGCGGCCTGGGCACGATGTTGAACATCCTACCGCCGGAATCCATCTCGCTGGATGCGGCGGAGGCGGCGCTGCGCAATAAAGACTTCTACGTGCGCTACAACGCGGCGCGCTTGCTGCGGCGGCGCGGCGACCGCGATGCGCGCATCATCATGGAAGACGCTTTGATGAACGGCGAAGCGCCCACCCGCGCCAGCGTCGCGCGCGAGTTGTACGGCTTCTCGTGGTATTCCGCCGAGCCGCTGCTGCGGCAGGCGCTGAAAGATGAAGATGAGCGCGTCCACGAGTGCGTGGTGTATGCGCTGTGCGATCTGCGCGAACTGCGCGGCTATCAACTGCTCGTCGAAGTGCTGCCCAAGGAAAACGATCACGTGAAGGCCGCGGCGGCGTGGGGCTTGCACAATTGTCAGGATCCGGAAGCCGTGCCCGTGCTGCAAGTCGCCTTGACGGCCACTGATCCCGATGTGCGCGTGAAGGTGCTGGAAGCGTTGGGGGCAAATGACACCCCCGAAGCGCTGCCCGTCGTGCGCAGCGCGCTGGATGATCCCGAATCAGAAGTGCAATACGCCGCAACCTTGAGCCTCGTCGAATTGCAGAGCGAGGCGTGCTTTCTGGAAATTGCGTACTTGATCGAAGACACCTTCGGCAGTAAGCGCCAGCAGATTCTGCGCGGCTTCTTCCACGCCACCAACTATCTGCTTCTCGACGTGGCCACTGCACCCACCGCCGATAGCGTGCTCGACGCTCTAGAAAAAGCGCTGCTCGATCCGCTGCCGGAAGCGCGCCTGGCCGCCATCTGGCCGCTGGCCTGGATTCGCCTGCCGCGCGCGCCGATCATCCTTAAACGCGCCTACGAGGTCGAACAGGACAGCGACGTGAAGGCCCGCATCGTCAAGATCGCGTACAACCTCATGTCCGAAGCGCGCGACGAGATTCTGCTGGACGCGTCGCAGAGCAGCGATGAAGCGGTGAAAGAAGCGGCGGAGCAGATTCGATTGATGCGGGGCAGCTGATTCAGGAAGTGGTAGAATACAAACAGTGGAAAATATGTCACAGTCCAGCCCAGCAACAGGAAGGCAGGCAAATCATGATCGGCAGTATTCGTCAAAGAACAATTGTGCGCGAAGGCGGGCGGGTTGAGGTCCGGTCGTCAGAACTGCCCATTGGCGCCAAAGTCGAAGTTATCGTATTAGTCGAGCCGGAAGAGAGCGATTCGACCGACTATTTGTTGTCTACAGAGGCTAATCGACAGCACTTAATGCAGGCGCTAAAAGACGCGGAAGATCCAGCGAGCTACGTCGTCGTTGCTGCCGATGATCTATGAGACGCGTTGCGTTCCTGCCGCAGGCTTTTGAGGATTTCAATCGGTGGGCAGTCGAGGATAAGAAAATCCACAGCAAAGTTGTCGATCTCATCAAAGACACACTGCGTACTCCATTCAGTGGCCTCGGTAAACCGGAGCCGCTGAAGCACGAATTGAAGGAATTGTGGTCAAGGCGCATCACAGATGAACATCGGCTCGTGTACAGGGTAACAGAAGAAGAAATCGTCATCTATTCGTGCCGGTTCCACTATTGACCTGCTGGCGCCAGGTCACAAACAACGCCGCCGCCGATCGAAATTCGATCGGCGGCGGCGTGCTTTTTTGGCTGGGGAGGAAGGACTCGAACCTTCGAATCACGGATCCAAAGTCCGTTGCCTTGCCAACTTGGCCACTCCCCAAACGCGCGGCGATTTTATCACGCCCGGCGGTATCTGACAAGAGTTTTTGCCGGTGACGACTGTCATGAAGACGTGCGCTTTTGTTAGAAAAGTTCACGTGCAAGCGATACAGACCGATACAAACGGCGATAAGGCCGCGTTTATCTCTTGATTGCACCCTCTTCCAGTGATACGCTGGGGGCGGCAATCAAAACGAGGCCGATCGCATCAATCAGCAGCAGGAGGTGTCCCATGATGCCCTGGTCGCAAATTCAAGCCCAACTGAACGAAGCCGAAAATGTGCGCCGCGCTACCGAGCGCGAGTATGCAACACAGCAGGCCGTAGCCAACGCCAGGCCCCGCCGCTGGTATTGCTGCCTGCTGACGCGGCTCGGCCGGGAACTGGTGAGCGTGGGTCAGGGCCTGCAAGCCCGCTATGGCGAAACGCGCCCCATGCAGACCTTGCCCAAACCCAGTCATTGAGGAAGAACGCCCCGCGCGAGGAGCACGGGCGAAGGGAACCTGGACGTCATCTCATTTCACCCCACAATCGTCCGACCGTAGCGCCACGCTGCGGCAGCCGCCAGCTGACACCTTCGCCCGCAGCTACAAAACCTGACAGGTGGGCTGCCAAGTCCGCGCCCTGCAGTGAACGACCGGCCCACCGGACAGGTTTACGTCAGCACAATCGATACAAAAACCGATAGCGCCGCACGCTCCCTATTGTCTCCGCCTCGAAACAGCTCTACATTGAAAGCGTCGAATTCGCTCCACTGAATACAGCGCCATGCGGAAGTGTTGGCTATCGGGAGGCTGCCATGAGTCACGAAAGTTCTTTCGGCCAGGTGGTGCGCCAGCGCCGCCGCTCGCTTGACCTGACGCAAGAAGAGCTGGCTCGCCGCGTGGGCTGCGCTGCGATTACGATCCGCAAAGTCGAAGCAGGCGACCTGCGCCCCTCGCAGCAAATCGCCGAACGATTGGCGCTGGCGCTGGCCATTCCTCTTGACGAGCGCGCCGACTTCGTGCGGCAGGCCCGCTTAGTGCAGCCCGGCGGCCAGCCGATCGAACCTACCCCCACCCCGCAGGTCATGCCCGAAGAGATTGGATTGGAAGATCTGAGCGGGCGCGCCATTCGTGGTTACACGCTGGGCGAAAAGATCGGCGCGGGATCGTTCGGCGCGGTCTATCGGGGCGTGCAGCCGCTCGTCGAACGCGAAGTCGCCATCAAGATCATCCTGCCGCAGTTCGCCAATCACTCCGACTTCATCCGCCGCTTTGAAGCCGAAGCCCAACTCGTCGCGCGGTTGGAGCATCCGCACATCGTGCCGTTGTACGATTACTGGCGCGAGCCAGGCGTGGCTTATCTGGTGATGCGGCTCTTGCGCGGCGGCAGTGTGCACGATCTGCTGGAACACGGCCCCCTGCCGCTCGATCAGATCACCCGCCTGCTCGAGCAAATGTGCGCGGCCTTGCAGGCCGCTCATCGGGCCGGGGTGGTCCATCGGGATTTGAAACCCTCCAACGTGCTGCTCGACGAAGATCGCAATGCCTATCTCGCCGACTTCGGCATCGCCAAGAATCTGGGCTGCCCCGACGAGCACACCCAGAGCGGCATGATCATCGGCTCGCCGGCGTACATTTCGCCGGAGCAGATCAACACCGAGCCGGTGCGGCCGCAGACCGACATCTATTCGCTGGGCGTGATGCTGTACGAGATGCTGACCGGCGCGAAGCCGTTCACCGGCCCCACGCCCATCCTCTTGATTCAACAGCATCTCTACGCGCCGATGCCGCCGCTGGCCGCCAATCGCGAGGGCCTGCCCGCCGCACTCGACGACATCATTGCACACGCCACCGCCAAAGAGCCGCTGCAGCGTTATCCCGAGGTCGATGCGCTGTTGGCCGATTTCCAGGCAGTGCTGAGAACCGGTCGGCTGGCCGCACCCGCGATCGAGTCGGCGGCCCCCGGCATCCCGATCGAGATCGTCAACCCCTACAAAGGACTGCACCCGTTTGAAGAGGCCGATGCGCCGGACTTCTTTGGACGCGAGGCGCTGACGCAGCAGTTGCTCGCTCGATTGGGCGAAGGCGGCGATCTCAAGCGCTTTCTCGCCGTCGTCGGCCCGTCGGGCTGCGGTAAATCGTCGGTGGTGGGCGCGGGCTTGATTCCGGCCCTGCGGCGCGGCGGCCTGCCGCATTCCGAGAACTGGTTCATCGTCGAAGTGCTGCCTGGCCCGCATCCATTGGAAGAATTGGAAGCGGCGCTGCTGCGCGTGGCCGTCAATCCGCCGCAAAGTTTACTGGCGCAGATCAAAGAAGATCGACGCGGCCTGCTGCGTGCCATTCAACGCACCCTGCCCGCCGATCCGAACATCGAACTGGTGCTGGTGCTCGATCAGTTTGAGGAAGTCTTCACGCTCGTCACGGACGAAGCAGAGCGATCGCATCTGCTCGACAGCCTCGTCGCCACGGTGCTGGACGAGCGCAGCCGCGCGCGGGTGATCGTCACGCTGCGCGCCGACTTCATCGACAAGCCGTTGCGCTACGTGGACTTCGGCGAATTGATGCAGCGCCGATCGGAACTGGTGCTGCCGCTGACACCCGACGAGATGGAGCGCGCCATCGTCGGCCCGGCGCAGCGCGTGGGACTACATCTCGAAGCGGGCTTGCCCGAAGCAATCTGCGCCGACGTGAACGATCAACCCGGCGCGCTGCCGTTGATGCAGTATGCGCTCACCGAACTGTTCGAGCAGCGCGTCGATCATACCTTGACCAAGACGGCGTACCACAACCTCGGCGGCGTGAAGGGTGCGTTGGGGCGGCGCGCCGAAGAGATCTATCAAGCGCTCGACGAATCGCAACAAACGTTGGCACGGCAAATCTTCCTGCGGCTGATCACATTGGGCGAAGGCGTCGAAGACACCCGGCGGCGGGTGTCGCTGTCCGAACTGGAGACCCTCACCCCTGCGCCCCTCTCCCAAATTGGGAGAGGGGATGGGGGTGAGGGTGGCCTCGCGTCCGTCGTCACGGCTTTTGGCAGAGCCCGCCTGCTCTCCTTCGATCGCGATCTGCAAACGCGCGGGCCGACGGTGGAGGTGGCGCACGAGGCACTGCTGCGCGAATGGCCGCGCCTGCGCGAGTGGCTGAGCGAGAGTCGATCGGATGTGCGCTTGCAGCGCTTGCTGGCGAATGAGGTGGCGGAATGGCTGGGCGCCGATCGTGAGAATAGTTTCCTCTTGCGCGGTTCGCGCTTGCAGCAGTTCGAGGATTGGGCCAAGACGACGAGCATGGCCCTGACGAATGATGAACGCGCCTATCTTGAAGCCAGCCTCGCCGAACGCGAACGGCAGCGATTGGCCGAAGAACAGCGTCGTGCCCGTGAAGCGGGGTTGGAACATCGCGCGAAACGTGTGCTGCAAGGGCTGTTCGCGGTGGCCGTCATTGCCGCCATCATCAGCGGGGCGCTGGCCTTGATCGCCGCGAATCGTGAGCAAGAGGCGCAAGCTCAACGACAGGAAGCAGTGACGCAAAAGCAAGAGGCGGACAATCAACGACAACAGGCTGAGACGCAGCGACAATTGGCCGAAACACAGAAACAAGAAGCGCTGCGACAGGCCAGCATCGGTTTAGCAGCACAGGCAGTTGCTGAGCTGCAAGGCACGTCACCAGAACGAGGCGTGTTGTTGGCATTGGAAGCACTGGAAAATTACCCTTATACGCCGCAAGCGGAAAGGGCATTGGCCCAATCTGTTAGTGAGAGCAAGCCGTATGTAGATTTGGACACCAATTACATTGAGTCTTACCCAGCCAGTGTTGCTTGGTCGCCAGATGGAAACCGCCTCGCAGTGGGCTACAGTGAGCGAACGGGCCTTGTCTTCGTCTTGGACGTGGACACCAACCATGTAGTGAACTATCTGTCTGGAACTACCGGGACAGATCGCGATTGCGGAATACTCGATATGGATTGGTCGCCGGTTGGCGATCTACTGGCTATTGTCCCCAATACTTACTTGGGGCCTGTC
Organism: uncultured Anaerolineae bacterium; assembly: GCA_964398185.1. Lineage (GTDB taxonomy): Bacteria > Chloroflexota > Anaerolineae > Fen-1058 > Fen-1058 > Fen-1058. Next base: position 43,108 of record CAYNML010000052.1, read on the forward strand.
TGCTATCAGCCTTCCATATGGGACCTAAAGACAAACACCCCGGTTCTGACGTTGACCAACCCAATCAGCTTGACGGCCAGTGTAGATTGGGCACACGACGGTCAGCGCATCCTGACATCTCACGCCGACGGGACCGCCAGAGTCTGGAATGCCCAAGATGGCACAGAGCTGCTTGTATTGTCTGGTCACACCGGACCTGCGCAAGACGCCGCCTGGTCGCCCACGGACGATCGAATCGCGACTGCCTCACAAGATCGAACGGCCAAAATCTGGGATGTTAAGACTGCTCAAGCAGTGATCACACTGACGGGGCATGCCAATGCCGTGCTGGCAATGAGCTGGTCGCCGGACGGAAAACGGATCGCGACCGCCAGCGCTGATGGAACAGGCCGAGTGTGGGACGCAACCAGCGGGGAAGTCCTCTTCGTTCTCACTGGTCATACAGCCGGCTTGTTTGATATCGCCTGGTCATCGGATGGCAGGCTGCTAGCCACGTCAAGTTTAGATGGCACCAGCCAAATCTGGGATGCTTCGACTGGCGCTTCGTTATCTGTGTTGCGCGGCCTAGTACAGAGTTATGGGAAACTGGCATGGTCACCGATCGACGAGCACCTGGCCGTCATGGGCGGAGTGTTGCCTCGCGTATGGGATTTATCCGAAAAATCGCTGATCTTGCCGACTGGAAACGCCGCCGGGGTAAGTCCGGCACGCTGGTCGCCAGACGGGAGCAAGATTGCCTCCGCCAGTCTTGACGGCATCGCCCGAGTCTTCGACGCAGTCAGTGGCCAGCAGCTGTTGGTCCTGCAACATCCCATGTACCTCATGACCTTCGCCTGGTCGCCAGATAGCCAGCGCCTTGTCACGACTGGCGGCGATGGTATCTCACGTATCTGGGGTGCACGGACAGGTAATCTATTGCAAGAGCATTCGGAATCTACCAAGAGTGTCGCTTTTGCCGCGGGGTGGTCGCCGGATGGATCCCGCATCGCGACGAGCTACTGGCCGGCCAACATTGTCGAAGTGTGGGATGTCGCGACCAGTAAGACGCTCTTCACACTGGGGGATGGGACGTGTGATATGCACATACCGAGTTGGTCGCCGCAAGATGAGCGGCTGGCGACAGGCTGCTGGTACACGCCAGAAGATGACAACTTACCGGCAGAGATTTGGGATGGAAAGACCGGCCAGCTGCTCATGACACTAGAGAGCCATGACGGCGAGACCTATAGAGAAGTCTGGTCGCCGGATGGAAAGCGTTTGGCTGTAACCTATGGGAACGGCCCGGTTAAGATCTGGGATGCGATGACGGGACAAGAGCTGCTGACGCTTGTCGGTCACAATACAGTGGTATGGGAAGCAACTTGGTCGCCAGATGGAAACCGAATCGCGTCTGGTGATCAGTTTGGAAACGTCAAAGTGTGGGAGGCCACTTCCGGTCAGGAAGTGATAAGTTTCAAAGCACCCGGCGAAGTGCGCGGCCTCGATTGGTCAGATGACGGTCACTATCTGTTGGTATCTGGCATGTTTAATACGCCGTTCATCAAGCGCGTGTGGCAATCCACCGACGAGTTGATCCAGTACGCCAAAGCGTGCTGCGTCCTGCGCGAATTGACGCCGGCGGAGCGTCAGCAGTTCGGGTTGGCGGTGAAGTGAAAGAAGACCTGGCAGGTTTTCCAGCGATGATCAGCCCCGGCTCGTCGCAAACAAGATCGGTCGAACGGCTTGACCCGATAATCTGGTGAAAACCTGCCAGGTCTCTGCCGCGCGCGTGGCAGGCCGCCAACGAGTTGATCCAGTACGCCAAACAGTGCTGCGTCGTCCGCGAACTCCCGGCGGCGGAACGGTAGCAGTTTGGGTTGGCGGTGAAGTGAAGCAAGAAGGTATAAGTTCAGTTCAAGGCCACCAGAAATTCCGCTGGTTCCACGATGCGCAGATTCCATTCGTCTCGCAAGCGAATACGCAAGTCTGCATCGTCGAGCAAATCGCGATCGGTGGTGACGATGTAATCTGCGCGGGCGGCGATGGCCGTGGCAATGATCATGTCGTCCTTCGGATCACGGCAGTGGGGAAAGTCGGCGGCAGGCGTAACAAAAACGGCATCTGTTTGTAAAAAGGCAATGAAGTCGGTCATATTTTCAGGCGGCACAAAGCGGCGTACTTTAGGGCGGTGACGCACCCGCTCCAATTCGGCCAGAATGGCCTGCGAGACGACCAGTTCAAAGCGGCCATTGCGCCAGGCCGTAAAAAGCGGCGACCGTCTATAGGCCGCCGCGAGTCTCAGCAAATGGTTGGTGTCGATGACGGCAATCATTGCTGCTTGCCCATCGTTTCGGCGCGCACTTCATGAATGATCGCGTTCAGTTCCTCATCGCTAACTGTATCAATATCGACCTCGGCTTGATACTGCTCGGCACGTTCGGCCAGCATGTCAAATCGGCGCTGGCGTTCTTCAAGCGGGACTGCTTGCAAGCGACGGACCTGTTCCTCAACTGACGAGGTCTGCGCTTCAGCGACCACCACCAGCACCGCAGTGCCTTCCGGCAAACGAATATCGCGCAAGCGGATCACGCCGTTCTGCACCACGCCTTGATAACTGTTTAGCGTTAGCATCCATCACCTCGCTAACGGGATTATACCATGTTGAGTTGGTCCAGTACGCCAAAGAGTGCTGCGTTCTGCGCGAATTGACGGCGGCGGAGCGTCAGCAGTTCGGGCTGGCGGTAAAGTGAAAGAAGACCCGGCAGGTTTTCCAGCGATGATCAGCCCCGGCTCGTCACGAATAAGATCGGGCGAACGGCTTGACCTGAAAATCTGGTGAAAACCTGCCAGGTCTCTGGCCGAGCGGAGACACCCGGCATGCAGAAGCGATCGGGATTGGTGGAAAAAAAACGACCAGCGCACTGAACGCTGGTCGTGATGAGGAAAAACAAAAGCCCCTTGGCGATGACCTACTCTCCCAGGAGGTCGCCCTCCAAGTACCATCGGCGCTGGCGCGCTTAACTGCCGGGTTCGGGATGGGACCGGGTGTACCCACGCCGCTCAAATCACCAAGAGACTTTAGTTTACTGAAGATAGATTGTTAAGGCACTGTGTGCCACCACACAACTCAATAGAATGTCAGAACTCCAAGTTCTCCGCACCACGTAAGCCCTCGACCATTAGCATCGGCTAAGCTTAACACATTGCTGTGCTTACACCTGCCGCCTATCAAACCAGTAGTCTTCTGGCGGTCTTTCTCCAATTAAGGAAGGGAGATCTTATCTTGGGGCGAGTTTCCCACTTAGATGCATTCAGCGGTTATCTCTGCCAGACGTGGCTACCCAGCGATGCCGTTGGCACGACAACTGGCACACCAGAGGTCTGTCCACCCCGGTCCTCTCGTACTAGGGGCAGCTCCCCTCAAATCCCCTGCGCCCACAGCGGATAGAGACCGACCTGTCTCACGACGGTCTGAACCCAGCTCACGTACCGCTTTAACGGGCGAACAGCCCGACCCTTGGGACCTTATCCAGCCCCAGGATGCGATGAGCCGACATCGAGGTGCCGAGCGAAGTCGTCGATATGGACTCTTGGACTTCACCAGCCTGTTATCCCCGGGGTAGCTTTTGTCCGGTAAGCCACGGCCCTTCCACTCAGTACCGTGGGATCACTAAGCCCTGCTTTCGCATCTGCTCGGCATGTTCGCCTTGCAGTCAAGCTCCCTTGTGCCTTTACACTCTATGGCTGGTTTCCATTCAGCCTGAGGGAACCTTTGGGCGCCTCCGCTACCTTTTAGGAGGCGACCGCCCCAGTCAAACTGCCCGCCTGGCACGGTTCCCCGGCCGGATAACGGCGCGGGGTTAGGGTCAAAACTTAATCAGGGTGGTATTTCACATTGCGGCTCCACCGAGGCTGGCGCCCCAGCTTCAAAGCCTCCCACCTATGCTACACAGACCAAGTCCTAACGCAATGCCAAGTTGCAGTAAAGCTCCACGGGGTCTTTTTGTCCTGCTGCGGG
>CAYNML010000053.1:0-28741 GCA_964398185.1 uncultured Anaerolineae bacterium
ATTGCCCTCCGCTTTGAAACCCCCGATTTTCCCGGAAAAACCGGGGAAAAGTGCGGCTGGCGACCCTCGCCCAGCGGCTCTGGGTATGGTAAAATAGAACCTTGTGGAACGTAAACCGGGATTGCCCTCTACCACTCAAACGCGGCCTGTCTTAGGCGTCATTGATGCGCTCAGCGCCGGCTTCGACGCTGTGCTGCGGCATCCCTGGCTGTTACTGATCCCGGTGCTGCTGGACTTGTGGCTGTGGATCGGTCCGCGCTTGCATGCGCCCGATCTGTACCAATTTTTTGCGCCGACGCTGCGCCAGATGATGCGCCAGATGACGACCTCGGAGTCACGTTATGCGGCGCAGGAGTTGAACAAAGCGGTCGAGCAGTTCTTCACGCAGTTCAACCTGCTGGCGTGGTTGAGCATCGGGCTGATCGGCGTGCCGATCGTGAACGGCGGTATCTGGGCGACTGTGAACCTGGTGACCGGTGCTGCGCCGTTGTTGTGGCGCGTGGATACCTTTGAGGGCTACGTGGCGGTGTTCGTGCTCGCCAGCGCGATCGGGTTGTTGATCGCGGCCTCGTACTGGACTCTGCTGGGCGACTATGTGCGCGGTGAAGCCTTTCTGGCCGGGCGCTGGCTGAAGCGCAGCCTGCTGGTGTGGAAGAGCCTGCTGGTACTGGCGCTGATCGTGATCGGCCTGATTGTGATCTCCCTCTTCCCGTTGTCCATGCTCATGTTAACCATTGGCGTTTTCAGCCCTGAGTTGGCCTCGTTCGTGCCGTTGGTGGCGTTGGGCCTGGCGGTGTGGAGTGTGCTGGTGTGCCTATTCACACCGCACGGGCTGGTGGTGTACCATATGCCGCTCAGCCGCGCCATCAATACCAGCATCCTCATCGTGCGCGCGAACTTCGCGCCTGTGACGGGGTTGGTCGCGCTGGCCCTCGCGCTTTCGCTGGGGATGGGTTTGATCTGGGACGGGCTGGCCGCCGATTCGTGGCTGCGCCTGATCGCCATGGCGGGCAATGCCCTCGTCGGCACCGGCTTGATCATGGCGTCGTTGTTGTTCTATCAGAATCGTGTCTTGATCCTGTTTGAGAGTCATCATTGGCCGTTACCGGCTGGACGTTATTAGAGGAGAGAAGCCTGTGGCAGAAGAAACCAAAGCAGCTAACTATGATGCCAGTCAGATTCAAGTGCTGGAAGGGTTGGAGGCCGTGCGCCGCCGCCCCGGTATGTACATCGGCAGCACCGACATTCGCGGCTTGCATCACCTGGTGTACGAGGTCGTCGATAACGCGATCGACGAAGCGCTGGCCGGCGAAGCCGACCGGATTGTGGTGACGATTCATAAGGACCTCAGCGTGTCCGTGCGCGATAACGGGCGCGGCATCCCGGTCGGACCACATCCCACCCAGAAGGATGCCAACGGCAAAGCGATGGACGCCCTGGAAGTGGTGATGACCATCCTGCATGCGGGCGGCAAGTTCGGCGGCGGCGGTTATAAGGTGGCCTCGGGCCTGCACGGCGTGGGTGTCAGCGCGGTGAACGCGTTGAGTGAATGGATGCTGACCACGGTGCGCCGTGACGGTAAAGAGTGGCAGCAGGAATATCGGCGGGGTAAGCCCACCGGGCCGGTAAAGATGGTGGGCAAGGTCGCCAAGGATGATCCATGGCAGCGCGGCACGCAGCAGCGCTTCATGTCGGACGAGACCATCTTTAAGGAAGGCATCGATTACAAGTACGAGACGCTGGTGCAGCGTTTCCGCGAGATGGCCTTCCTGACGCGCGCGTTGACGATCACGTTCATCGACGAGCGCGACAATCATGAACTGTCGTTCCACTTCGAGGGCGGCGTAAAGTCATTTGTGCGCTTCCTCAACAAGAGCCGCACCGTGCTCCATCCGCCGGTTTACACCGAGAAGCAGATGAACGGCACCAACGTTGAAGCGGCCATTCAGTACACGGACACTTACACCGAATCGGTCTATTGCTTTGCCAATAACATCAACACGGTGGACGGCGGCACGCACTTGACCGGTTTCAAATCGGCGTTGACGCGCACCCTGAACGATTATGCGCGCAAAGCAGGGCTGCTAAAGGATTCCGATCCGAACTTCAGCGGCGACGATGTGCGCGAAGGCTTGACGGCCATTGTCTCGATCAAGTTGCAGGATCCGCAGTTCGAGTCGCAGACCAAATCGAAGTTGGGCAATGCCGAAGTCAAGGGGCAGGTGGAAAGCGTCGTCGCCGAAGCGCTCTCGGCCTTCCTCGAAGAGAATCCGCGCGAGGCCAAGGCCATCATTAATAAGTGCCTCACCGCTTCCCGTGCGCGCGAGGCGGCGCGCCAGGCGCGCGATCTGGTGATCCGCAAATCGGCGCTGGAATCGTTGACGCTGCCCGGTAAGCTGGCCGACTGTTCCGAGCGCGATCCCGCCAAGTGCGAGATTTACATCGTCGAGGGTGACAGCGCCGGCGGCTCAGCCAAGCAGGGGCGCGACCGGCACTTCCAGGCGATTCTGCCCCTGCGCGGCAAGATCCTCAACACCGAGCGCGCGCGCATGGACAAGATTCTGGCGAACAACGAAGTGAAGTCGCTGATCAGCGCCCTGGGCTGCGGCATCGGCGATCAGTTCGACGTGAGCAAACTGCGCTACCATCGCACCATCATCATGACAGACGCCGACGTGGACGGCAGCCACATCCGCACGCTGCTGCTGACGTTCTTCTTCCGCTACATGCCGCAGCTGATCGAGAACGGCCATCTCTACATCGCGCAGCCGCCGCTGTATCGCCTGGAGTCCAAGAAGATCGGCGTGCAGTATGTGTACACCGATGCCGACAAAGATGTGGCGCTGAAACCGCTGGGCAGCGACAAGGTGACGATTCAACGCTACAAGGGTCTGGGCGAGATGAACCCCGAGCAGTTGTGGGAAACGACGCTGAATCCCGACAATCGCACGCTGCTGCAGGTGACCGTCGAGGACGCTGCGGCAGCCGATCGGACGTTTGACATGCTGATGGGCGATGAGGTTCCGCCGCGCAAGCGCTTCATCCAGACGCATGCCAAGGAAGTGCGGAATCTGGATATTTGAGAAACAGAGATCGGTTTACCAGGGATCGGGCGATAGAGTATGATCGGCGGAAGTCAGGTTAGGCTTCCGCCGTTTTTGTTCCCGGCGTTGACGCCAGGTATACAATGAAGATGAGCACGGCGACCACTTTGCACAGACTGTTACTTGATCCTATAATCAACTTGATCCTTGCTGTTGTTCACTAACAACTCGATCGTCGTCACATCACTGCGCGTCACCCGCTGGGCCTCACAAGGAGGAATCGATGAAGCGCTTCCTGTTCGTCGCAATTGTCGGATCGCTGTTGCTGGCCGCTTGTCAGGGTGCGCCCACACCAACACCTACCGAGACGGCGACCGCAGAACTGCCGACCGAGCCACCGGCTCCCACGCTGCCGCCGACCTGGACGCCGACTCCGCTGCCACCGCCCACCATCCCGCCGGATACACCGACTCCGGCGGCCACCGCAACACCCGTGCCGGCTGATGTGTGGGTTAATGCGGCTGCCGGCTTGAACCTGCGCGCCGAACCCAAGGCTGATGCGAAACTGGTCACGACATTGAAAGACAAACAGCATCTCGTGTCGATCAGTATCGCCGCCGCGCCCGATGCCAGCGGCGTCACGTGGCAGAATGTTCAAACGGACGATGGACAGACCGGCTGGGTCGCGGCGCAGTACTTGACCACGACGAATCCCGCCGGCCCGACGGCGGCACCCACCACGGCGGCCACCACAGCCCCGCCAGCCGCCTCTACCGGCGAAGCGTGGGTCGCGGCGACCAACGGTCTGAACTTGCGCGCCGAAGCCTCGATCTCGGCGACGCTGGTGGCTCTGCTGCCATTGGGGACCCATCTCACTTTGACGGGCGCACCCAGCGCACCTGATGCGAGCGGTATTGCGTGGCAAGGCGTCCGCACGGATGATGGCAAGACCGGCTTTGTCTCGGCAGCGGCCATCTCGCCAACGAAGCCGACCACGCCCACGCCTACCGTAGCGGGTGCGGCGTCAACGCCGGCGCCCGCCACGATCGCGGCCACGACTTCTGCAACATCCACAACGTCCACGGGCACGGTCTATGTCATTGCCACCAACGGCCTGAATTTGCGCGCGCAACCGAGCACCACTGCCGCCGTTGTGGTAAACCTGACTTACGGCCAGAAATTGACGGCGCTGGCGCCCAAGACGGCGCCCGATGCGAGTGGGATAGCGTGGCAGAACGTGCGGACCGAAGCGAATCAATCGGGCTGGGCGGCCGCCGATTATTTATCGGCCACTCCACCGGTCACCACCACGGCGACGCTCACACCCCCCGGCTCAGCGGTCACGAGCATGGCTAACGACATCCTGCAGCGCCTTAACGCTCTGCGCGCGCAGAACGGCTTGCAGCCGGTCGCACTCAACAGTGCGTTAGCGGCGGCGGCGTTGCGTCATAGTCAGGACATGGCGCGGACGGGCAACGTCTCGCATGTGGGATCCGATAGTTCGACCGCCGAGCAACGGATGCGCGCGGCCGGCTACACGGGCGGCACCGGCGAGGAAGCGATCTATGGCGGACGCAGCGTTGACGAGGCGTGGTATTTCTGGACAACCGATCGCGCGCATGCGAATATGCTACTGACGCCGGAGTACACGGTAGTGGGCGTTGGCGTGGTCAACGCTGCCGATCGCTACTATTACACGATCGACTTCGGCAAACCGTAAACGACTGGAGCATTGCTCTCGCTGGCCGGTTGTTTAACTGGAACAGCGGCTAGAGCTAGCTGAGTAACACGAAGACGGAGGCTACCAGGCCTCCGTCTTCTTCAATCAAGCACTTCTATTCAGTTGTCACACCAATCACTGCCCGGACTGCTCCGCTGTAACGGCCACGCAATCGATCCTCGCGCGCGAGAAGTGGCCCGCCTTCTTCCGACGGAGTCTGGACTGCCTGCCTCGCAGCCCTTGCTCCGCGCTCACGGAAGATGTTTGCAACTCAACCTCGCGTTTGTGGGACATTCCCGGAGCATGGTGCTTTGCTCAGTGCTTGCGACGGCCGGGTGTCACCCTCGCGCCTTGTCCTTTACACAGCCTCTCACTTGCCACAAAAACCGATCAAACTGCGGTTGGTCAGGTAACGAACAACTCAACTGGAGATCGATCGTCCTCCTTTCTGCGAGCAGGCCTTTACCGGAGCTCACGACTGCTGTGTGACTATTGTTGAACCGGCCTGCGCGTCTGTCTATGTGATACACCCGATCGCTGCGGTGTGCCGTTGGCATTTGTGGTGCGAAAAATGTGCGATGTGTGTGACGCCGATCGGCGCTTGTTGTATACTAACCTCACGATGACCATCGCCGAAATCACGCTCACCGAACCCGATCGTTTCCGCCGCGCTCTTGCGGACCGCGCCGCGTACCGGCCGATCTACGTCAAGGTCAAGCTCTTCTTCGGCTGCAACCTCAAGTGCGCCATGTGCAATCACTGGCGCGAGACGCGCGAACCGCCGCTGTCGCTCGATCGCTTCCGTGAGGTGCTGACCGAACTGGCCGAACTGGGCTGCCGCAAAATTCACTTCTCTGGCGGCGAGCCGCTGCTGCGCCCGCACGTGCCCGAACTTGTGGCGCACGCCACGGAGTTGGGACTGCGCGTGACGTTGACGACCAACGGTACGCTGGTCGATAAGGAATTGGCGAAGCGTCTGGTCGAGGCAGGGCTGCGGGGGGTGAACGTCTCGATCGATTCACCCGACCGCAAACTGCACGATCGCATTCGCGGCGAGCGCGGCGCATTCAAGAAAGCCGCGCAGGCCGTGAAGTATTTTCGACGCTACGCGCACAAAGGCAAGATCAACATCCGCCTGAACACCGTCGTCGGGCGTTACAACTACCTCAGCCTCGCGCCACTGGCCGACTTCGCGCACGAGATCGGCGCGGATGCCATCAACTTGATCCCGGTGGACGATCACTGCGGTGAGCACCTCGCGCCGCGCAAGCGCGACATTGCGGAGTACAACACGCACATCGCGCCGTATCTCGCCGAACGGGCATTGACCCTGGGGTTGATTCAGCGCGAAGCGGAAGTGTATCCTTTTGGGCGCACCGAGATCGATCGGGGCCGGGCGCGGCGCGGCGAATACGCGCAGGGCTGGTATGCCGATCATCCGTGTTACATGCCGTGGACGCACAGCCTGATCGATTTCAACGGACTGGTTTACGTGTGCTGCATGACGCGCGAGCAGATGCCGCCGCTGGGCGATCTCAAGCAATCGTCATTCAGTGAGATTTGGACGGGTGCGGGCTATCAAGCGATCCGGCAGATGATGCATCCACCGGCGTTGAAACCCTGTCGGCGCTGCGATGATTTTCTGGAAGAGAATCGAAAATTGTGGGAGATTGTCGAGCAGAGTAATGAGTAACGAGTAACAAGTAATGCGCCGTTCCCCATTTACTCATTATTCGTTACTTGTTAGCTGAGGTCCGCAAACTTATCCGTGTCATCCGCATCCCACGCGCTGGCGGCGGTGAACAGCGCGAGGTCGGCGTCGTTGTAAGTCTGCGCGGTGAGGGGCAGGGCCACGGGCTGCGCCAGTCCTTGTGAGCAGGCGAGGCAGATCAGGCCTTCGGGCTTGACTTCGACGTGCTCTTCGCAGTAACTGCGCTGGCACTTGGCGCAGGTGCCCAGTGCGCGATTGTCGCAGCGGTGCGGCGCGAGATAACCGACGATCATTTCACATTGAGTGGTCATGCCTTATCCTTGGGCGTCATTGCGACCCCGCCAATAGCGGCGGGGCAGGTGAGCGCTTTTTGCGACGAAGCAATCTCGACTTAACCATATGGAGATTGCTTCGCCGCGATACGGCTGCGGCTCGCCATGACGAAGTGAGTATTATCAAAACAGGTAAACACATGCGAATTGCTCTGCTCTCCGAAAAGTACCCGCCTGATCCCGGCGGGCTGGCTGTGTCTGTGCAGCGCCTGGCGCATGGTTTGATCGCTGCCGGGCACACGGTGTGCGTCTTCGCCCCGAATGATACACCAGAATTGCGCCGCGTGATTAACGACGATGTTGAGGTGCTGCGACTGCCGTTGCTGCGCCGCAGCGATGACACCCTCGCCGAATGGTTCAGCGTCCTCGCCGCTCAACATACCGCGCAGCCGTTCGATGTGATCCACGCTTACTTCGTCACACAGCTCGCTTTTGTCGGTGTGTATGCGGGGCGCACGCTGGATGTGCCCACCATTGTCAGCGCGCGCGGCAACGATCTCGATCGCGCCGTGTTCGATGCGGCGAAGAGCGCGCAGATTCTGTATGCGCTGCAACACACCAACGCGATTACGGCCAACTCGCGCGATCTGATCCGCAAGGCGCAGGCGCTGGCCCCAACCCAAACGGCGATCTTGATCCCCAACGGCGTCGATGCTGCTCACTATCGAGCGCTGCCGCGCGATGAAGCGTTGGCGCAGTCATTGGGTCTCGCTGATCGCGCGGTGATCGGTTTTGTCGGCGAAGCGCGATCGAAGAAGGGACTGGCTTCGCTGCTCATCGCGTATCGATCGGTCGCGCAACACCGAGCGGCGGCGCTGCTGCTTGTCGGCGGTGTGCGGCGCGATGACAAGGAACTGCTCAAGGTGTTTCAGAAGCAACAGCCCGATCTGCCCGTTGTCGTCGTGCCCTACACAACAAGTGACATGCTGCCCGCCTACTACAACCTGATCGATGTGCTGGCCCTGCCGTCGCTGCGTGACGGTCTGCCGAATGCGCTGCTGGAAGGCATGGCCTGCGAGCGGGCCGTCGTCGGCACGGCGGTGGGCGGCATCCCTGATGCGATCAGTGACGGCGAGAATGGTCGCCTTGTGCCGCCGGGCAACATCGATGCGCTGGCGCACGCGATGGATGATTTGCTGACCGATGCTGAACTGCGCCGCTGCCTCGGCCAACGCGCGCGTGAAACGGTGCTGCGCGATTTTACGCCGGAACAAGAATTGGAAAAGAACCTGGCACTGTATCACGGCCTCGCCCCTACTTCCTGATCACCGGCAGATACAGCACCTTGATCAACTGAAACTCATACGCCCCGATGTCGAACCCCGCCCCGACAGGACGCGGCTTGCCGTCAAGATCGATGTAGATTCCCGCGTCGATGCCATGATCGATCGCGGCTGAGTTGGGGCCAAGGTGATAGTTGCTATGGGTTGGATCTAAAAATCGAGGATTGCCGGTTAGGCTATTGCTTCCGCTGATGACACCTGATGTGTCATTCGTGTTGTCGAAGAACAGATTGAAATCTTCTGTAGCGCTGCCACCTGCATTTTGGATAGCGACCGCGTGGTTAGTGATGATCGTGTTCGTAACTTCCACACTGCCAGCGACAATGGCTATTGCCGATGTGGTGTTGGAGATAATATCGGCAATGGTAGTGTGAAGAATAGTTGTGGCGCCATCGCTCTTCAGGTAGATAGCCGCGCCGCCATAAGTGCTGTAGTTCTTGACAAACAGCGTGTTTTCAATGCGGCCACCTCCCATCTGTTCGTGGTATAAACCGCCGCCCCAATAAGTAGCGGCGTTGCTGACAAATTTCGAGTCAACGATGTATAAGTCATTGATCGCCACCAACGCTCCGCCAAAACATCCCCAACTCGTACAGCGATTGCCCTCCCAATGGCTTCTCTGAACGGTTGTTGTCATCCACACCATAGTTCCGCCGCCTGGTCCGAAAGCCGTATTACTTAAGAACTCTGTATCTTCGATTAGTGTTACACCGATTGCCGAAAGGCCGCCGGCGGCATTCTGTGTGCTGTGATTATGAATCACTTGACTGTGAGTTACAGTGAGTGGCCCCCAAGCACGTATTGCACCACCTGCGAGGCGGGAACTGTTGCTGATGAAAACCGAACTACTGATGACGAGCGGTCCATACTCATCTGCAAATATCCCGCCGCCGTCACGGTAACTCTGATTATCTTCAAACCGACAGTCAATCAACGTGGTATCTCCCAGCGTGGCTAAACCGCCGCCAAAGTCTGCATAATTGTCGACAAATGTCGAATGAGCCACGACAAACTCGTTGGGTGTCGAAATCGACCCGCCTAAATACAGAGCGCCGCCATAGCATATCCCGAAAGGAATGAAACACTCATTGCCTTGAAAGTATGCATCGGTTATCCAAGCTGTTTGGCCGACAAAGGCAGCGCCTCCACCTTCCTTGCCTTCGTTACTGATGAATTGTGTGCTGGTTAATTCCAGAGTGTTTTCTATAAACAGGGCGCTGCTGCCCGTGTTGCGCTCAAAACGACCGCCCTTGATAGTGACGGTCAAGGCCAGGATGCCGCTGCCTTGTTGCGCTGCGTTGTTGCTGATGAAGTCTGTATTGACCAAGTTCACCACACCGCCAGCTAGCAGTCCGCCGCCTCCGGACTGGGCGGTGTTGTTGCTTATTCGCACATTGGTCAGTTGGAGATCGTGATCAGCCAGGATTCCGCCGCCAGAGTTAGCGTTCCCTCCCGTAAACGTCAACCCCGAGATCACCACCGAATTGCTGATCGTCGCGCCGGTCACGGTCAACACGCGCTGACCTTCGACGGCGTGGATGATGGTCGTGTCGCGATTTTCGCCGGTGAGGCTGACGGGCTTGCTCAGCGTCAGGCTTTCGGTGTAGCGTCCGGCGGCGATGAGGATCGTGTCGCCGTCATTCGCGGTGTCGATGCAGGCTTGAATCGATCCGGCGCAGTTGATAGGGATGGCTGGCGTGCGAGGCTGAGCCAGCAGTCGATTGACGGCCACCAGCAGCACCATGACGATTGTGATAGCGAAGATCAGGCGTTGGATTGAATGGGATGACATGACGGTTCGTTCCTCATGCGATTGGGTTTCGCTTGACTTCATCCGGCAGTTAACGCTTCGCGTGCACCAACAGGCACACAAAGCCGACCTGTATCGGCTAGTCGGCGTAGGCCGACTTCGGGTAGTCGTTGCTGCGATTTTTAATCGCCAGAGCGCGTCAACAGCCGTTCATACACCTTCAATAACTTCTTCTGCGCCGCGTGCCACGTCAACTTCGAGCGCGCCCGCGCGGCGGCGTTGGTCGCCAACTTCTCCGCCAACTCTCGATCGTTGAGCACGCGCAGAATCTGCCGCGCCAGATCGTCGGCGGCGTCGGGGGCGAAGAGCAGCGCGTCCACGTCCTCGCGCACCAGTTCGCGCACGACGGGCAGATTCGCGGCGACGATGGGCCGCGCGCACGCCATGTACTCGATGACTTTGATGGGGCAGCAGCCCTGCGTCACATTGCGATCGTTCAAGGCGAGCGGCGCAACGCACACATCGGCCTGCGCGATCACGCTCGGTACTGCGTGATGGGGCACGGTGGCATCGAGGATGATGGACTCTTCCAGCCCCAACTTGCGAATGCGTTTCTGCAATTGCTTGCGCTGCCAGTGCCGCCCGCGTCCCACAATGCGCAGTTGCGCGGGTTGCTGCGCCGTGATGGTCGTCATCGCCTCGATGAGTAGATCGAGTCCTTGCCAGTCGGCCAGTGTGCCGAGGTAGAGGATCGTCGGGACGCCGCTGGAACGATCGGGCAGGGGGGTGGCCGCAAAGTCGTGCGGGCTGACGCCGTTGGGGATCACCGTGATCCGATCGCGCGGCACGCCGAGACTGATCAAGAACGCGCGCGTCACACCGGACGGACAGATGACGGCATCGCTTAGCGCCAGTGTCGCCAGTTCTTGTTCGCGCACCTTCGCCAGCAGATCGCTGCCGCGCAAGGCCGGATAGTGATACTTCAACTCGATGCTGGGCAGGCCGTTGACCTCGAACAAAGTCTTGTAGCCGAAGCGCGCTTTGTTTTGCGCCAGCGCCAGTCCGCTCCAGATTGATCGGTAGTGGGCGACGTCGTAGCGCGGCGCGGTGACCACGTGATCGATGACGGCGTCGCCGAAGTGGATCGCGTGGGCCAGGAAATTCCGATCGGCTGGCGGCGGGACGCGGATCACCTCCGCGCCTTCGTAGGTATCGATGGCGGGCAGCTGCCCATCGCCGGGCGTGATCAATTGCACGTCGTAACCGGCTTTGACTAAGCCGCGCAGGAAGTGCATAATGTGAGTGCCCGCGCCTTTGGGGCTGGGCACCAGATCGAAGGCGGTGTAGAGGACGTGCGGCATGGTGCGGTGATTGTAGTTGAGAGTGAGCACAATGACAAATTACGATCCCATCTATCTATCCATCAATGACAATCCGCGCGACATTGTTACGGCGCTCGATGAGCTTACAGTGCGGCGCGCCCAAACGCAGAGCGCCTATCAGCAGCGTGCGTGGCTGCCGGGTGTGCTGGCGCTGGTGGGCGTGTTCTTTTGCGGGCTTGATTTCATGCTCGGCTACAGCGGCAGTTTCTTCATCTTGCTGGGCGTTGGTCTGCTGATCGTGGCGCTGGTGGTATGGATCGCGCTGCGCCGCCGCCGCGCCAGCCAGCCGCTCTCGCCGCATTTTGATACGGCACGCGAGGTATTCCATACCCTGCGCGACGATGTGGCCCCCAGGAAATTCTTCTTCGGCCACGTCGATCTCACCGGGACGCAGCAGAGTTCCAAAGTGGCGCGCACGGCCACCAACGCCCTGGGGCGGCAGGTGTCGTATTATCGCGACGAATGGTTGAGCCTGAAGACCAAGTTGTACGACGGCAACATGCTACGCGTCTCGGCGCAGCGGCGGATGAAGATTCGTGACAGTTACTGGAAGCGCAGCATGAGCGGCAAAATGAAATCGAAACCCGCCCTGGTCAAAGACGATGTGCAGGTGTTGAACGTGCGTCTGTCGGTCAACCCGCAGGTGTACGTGATTGTGCCACAGACGCTGAAGCACAATCTTCAGGTGGGCCGCTACACGATCGATCAGTGGCAGAACGACGGCGGCATCTTGAGCGTGGTGGCGCACGCGCGCGTGCAGACGATTGAAGCGGGCGACATCCTGCGGGTGCTGCGCCTGGTCTACGATCAATTACAAAGGAAGACGGCATGAACTCTCGAGCGAAATCGACGTGGGTAGTCGCCGGTATGCTGGTGGCGCTGATCATGGGCGTGGCGCTGTTGATGACGTTCACCGGCGGGACAGCGGCGAAGTTTACGGCGCACGAAGTGTGGTCGCAGCCGCTGCCCAACATGCAGAGCATGAAGATCATCGATCTGACCGGCGACGGGCAGAACGATCTGTTCCTGCAGAACGAATCCACTTTCAAGATCGTCGATGCCGGCGGCAAGGAATTGCAGGCGGAAGAGTTCAACACACCGCTGGCGACGACACTGGGCGATGTCAATGGCGATGGCGTGGAGGAGGTGGTCGCCTTTGGGCAGGGCAGCGGCGGGCCGGCGGTGAGCGTCTTCAGCCAGAACGAGCGGCTGTGGCGCAGCCCGATCGCTCAGGTGAGCAGCCCGGCGCGCGCCGCCGTCATCCGCTTTTCCGGGCAGACGTTGATCATCGCCGGAGATGACAAGGGGCAGTTGATCGCGCTGGATGAGGACGGGCAGGAACTGTGGCGCACGTATCTGTCGAGCGGCGATGCGATTCGCGGTCTGGATGATGTGCGGATCGATGGCAAGATTTATCTGGCGGCCGCCAATCATGATGGACACGTGGCGCTGTATGATGTGGCTGGCAACGCGCTGTGGACTTACTCGACGGACATCTTGCGCCGACTGCGCGCTTACGACCTCAACGGCGACGGCAACGGCGAGATTCTGCTTGGCACGGAATACGGCAAATTGATGGTGCTGGATGCGGCGACCGGCACTGAACTCTTCACGCGCAGCCTGGGCCAGGCCCTGACCGAAATTCGCGAAGTGGAAGCGAACGGCGATCCGTCAGCGCGCGAATTTGTGGTGGGCGGTAAAGAGGGCGGCGTGTGGGCCTTCTCTGCCGATGGCACTGAATTGTGGAATAGCAACGTCTCTGACAAAGTCACCGAGATCGCCGGACTGGATATTGATCAGGATGGCGCGGAAGAGACCATCATCGGCGACGAGAGCGGCGGCGTGGTGTTGTTCGCCGGGAAGACGGGCGAGCGCTTCGGGCTGGACGGTCATGCGGGGGCCATCATGCGCATCGATGCGGCCAGGCTGGGCGATGGCCGCAAAGTGGTGGTAGCCGACGATGCGGAAGTCACCGTGTACTCGATCGAGAAAGAGACTGCGCCGTTCTTCTACAGCCCGCTGCTGGTGGGCGTCGTTCTCTCGGCGGCAGTGCTGGTGGCCGCATGGTTCATCGCATCGATCCCGGACAAGCCCGCGCAGAAGATCGCCATTGAAGATCAGAGCGCAGAAGGATTGTTGGCGCAGCGCCGTATGCTGCACGAAAACATCGCCGACGTGGAGCGGATGAAACAAGCGGGTGAGATGCCGCCCGAAGCGTACCTTGCGCGCCTGAAGGAACTGCGCGGCGAACTGGCCGACAATGAAGCGGCGCTGCTGAAAGCGGGCGTGAAGATTCAAGCGGAGACCATGAAGTGTCCCAACTGCGCGGGCACCCTGCCGTTGGGTGTCGATAAATGTGACTACTGCGGGCAGATCGTGATCACATGAAAGAGAACCTCCCGGAGGCCAACAGCCTCCGGGAGGTTTGATTACGCCGTTTGCAGCCAGACGGTGAACGCCGCGCCATGCTGCGGCTGACTCTCCACGGTGATGAAGCCGCCCAACTTGTGCATGATCTCTCTGGAGATCGCCAACCCCAGACCCGTACCCGGAATCTGGTAATTGCGCGCCGCCTGCCCGCGATAGAAACGCTCGAACAGGCGCGGCATTTCCTGCGACGAAATGCCCGGGCCGGTGTCTTTCACGGCGAGCGTGACCCACAGCTTGTCATTGCGTGATTGCAGCGCTGTCGTGCAGGTGATCGATCCGCCGGCCGGCGTGTAATTGAGCGCATTCGACAGCAAGTTGGCGATGACGCGAATGAGCAGCGCCGGATCGGCCCAGACGCGCGGCAGCACGGCGGCCGGCAGATACTGCAGGATCAAGCCGCGCGCCTCGGCCTGTGACTGGTGATCCAGCAGCACATCGCCGAGCAGGCGGCCCAGATCGGTCGGGCTGGCTTCGATCGGGATGCGGCCCATGTCCAACTCCGAAATATCCAGCAGGTCCTCGATCAACTTATTCAGGCGGTTGCCTTCCTGCTTCAGCGTCGCCAGGTACTCAGCATGTTTCTCGGGCCGGCCTTTTTCCAGGAGATTGGTGTACAGGCGCACATTGGCCAACGGCGTGCGCAATTCGTGGCTGATGCGCGTGACAAATTCGTCCTTCATCTGATCGAGCAGTTGCAGCTGCTCGTAGGCCGCCGTCAGCGCGCGGGTGCGCTCGGCCACGCGCTGTTCCAGTTCGCTGGCGTGCTGGCGCACTTGTTCGTACAGCCGCGCATTCTGGATGGCGGTAGCCGCCTGCGTGGCAAAGGCCAGCGCCAACTGGCCGTGCTGCGGCGTATAGAAGTTTGTCTGCTGCCTCTCCAGTGTTAACATACCGATGACTTCATCGCCGAAGAACATGGGCACGCCCAGCCAGGAATGGATGTGGTAGTGGGCGTGCGGCTCGGCTTTGAAGCTCGCGTAGTGTTCGGCCACATCGGCGTAGATCACAGGCGCACGGGTGAGCATCACTTCATAACTGGGGCTGCTCCGATCTTCGACGTGGAACTTCAACCCGATCAACTCTTCGGGATGCGGAAAACCGTGCCCCCCCACCCACGCCAGCCAGTCGCCCTGCCGCTCAAACACCGACGAACTCTGATAGGGCACAACTTTTTGCTGTTCGCTTAAAATGATTTGCAGCACTTGCGGCAAGTCCAGCGTGGCGCCCAGCGCGCGGGCGGCGGCTTGCAGAGTCTCGGCCTGTTGGCGCGCGGCGCGTTCGGTGGCCAGCAGCTGCGCGTTGTCCAGCGCCAGTGAAGCCAGCCGCGCAAACTCGCTGAGCTGATCCAGATCCTCTG
This sequence comes from uncultured Anaerolineae bacterium, assembly GCA_964398185.1. Classification (GTDB taxonomy): domain Bacteria; phylum Chloroflexota; class Anaerolineae; order Fen-1058; family Fen-1058; genus Fen-1058. The sequence continues at coordinate 15,010 of CAYNML010000053.1, forward strand.
GGGTGAACACACGCGGCGATGATCGATCTTGTCCGCCGCCCAGCACGCCCATCACGCGACCGCCGGACATCAGTGGTACTCCGATGACGGTGCGAATAATGTTATGCGCGAACGTGCCCGAGCGCGGCGTCCACGCATCGTAGTCTTCCACCAGCAGCGGCTGGCCAGTCTGCCAGACCATGCCGGCCACACCCTCGCCGGGTTTCAGCTGCACCTCCGTCGCCGTTTGCAGCGCGCCCAAGCTGATCTTGGATTCAAGATGGGTTTGATCGGGTGCGACCAGCGCGATGAAGACGTGCTCCGTATCCAGCATCTGCCCGGCATGTTTGGCGATGTTCTCCAGCACGCTGTCCACTTCGTGGCGGGCCAGCAGGCCCAACGTAGTTTCTTGCAGCGCGGCCAGATATTCATTGTGCTGGCGCAGCGCGTGCTCGGCCCGTTTGCGCGCGGTGATGTCGCGCGCAATTACCTGGGCCGCGCGCTGGCCCTGAAAGATCAGCGGATACGAGGCTACCTCGGCGTCGAACACCTCGCCGTTCAGCCGCACGATGCGCTCTTCCCGAACGGGCACAGGCGCGCCGCTCAAGGCCTGCCGAATTCGTTCTGCGACCGCGGGCTGATCGGCTGCGGCGACCAGTTTGATGGCAGGATAACCGATGAGGTCCTGCGGAGTTGCCGCACCGATCAACTGCGCGGCCGCCAGATTCGCGAAGAGCACCTCGCGCCCATTGTGGACGATGATGGCGTCAGGCGAGTGCTCGACGATCTGTTGGAAGCGTTCTTCCGAAGCGCGCAGCTGCCGGATTTCGTCCAGGTGAGCCTGGCGTTCCTGGCGCAGCGCGTTCAGTTCTGCGCTGAGTTGATCGATGGTCAGATAATCCTCGGTTGACGACATGACGTCTCCGGCCTGTTCCCAACCCGATCGGCGCAGCTGGCTCGATCGGGTGGGGCATGCTGCCAGTATAAATCGATCAAGACGCCGGGTCAACCAGCCACGCGCCGGCGGGAACAATTACGCCCGATCGGACGTCACTTTTCAAGTGCGCACAGGGCGTAACGGCCCGGCGCAAACTCGTATCGGTATGTGGTAGAATTTTGCGTGACACATAAGGAGGCATATGAACAAATTACACGTGTTGTTGCTGGTTGTATTGAGTGCTGTCCTGCTGGCGGCCTGCGGTTCGATCGGCCCCGCTGCGACCAAGCCCGCCGGACCGAGTCTCGCTGCGTCGTTCGTGACCGGCACGGTGACGTACCTGGTGCGCAGGGCGCTGCCGCCAACGGCGGTGATTGAAGTGGTGCTGCAAGATGTGTCAAGGATGGATGCGCCCGCCGTGACGATCAGTTCGCAGACGATTCAGGCCAACGGCAAGCAAGTACCGTTCCCGTATGAACTGAAATACGATCCGGCGCAGATCGACGAGCGGAACACCTACGCCGTGCGCGCCACAATCAAGGATGGCGATCAACTGTTGTTCACCAGCACCCGGGTCTATCCGGTGATCACCCAAGGCGCGCCCACCCGCGACGTCGAGATCATCGTCGAGCCGGTGGCGTCGAGCGGGACGAGTTCGCCAAGTGTCATCACGGGCACCGTGACGTATCGCAACCGCAGCGCGCTGCCGCCCACCGCCGTGATCGAAGTGACGCTGCAGGACGTCTCACTGGCCGATGCGCCCGCCAAAGTGATCAGCACGCAGACAATCGAAGCGGGCGGCCAGCAGCCGCCGTTCGCGTATGAGCTGGCTTACGATCCGGCGCAGATCGATCCCAGGAATACCTATTCGGTCAGCGCGCGCATCACCGAGGGCGGCGAGTTGCTGTTCATCAGCGATACCTTCAATCCGGTGTTGACGCGTGGCGCGCCCCTGACGGATGTGGACATTCTCGTCGTGGCGCTGAGCCGTTAGCGCAAGCCATTTGTTTGACTGAAGCCGGGCGGCGTGGTTGCGCCCGGCTTTTCCTTTTCCCGCTCTCCGGGATGGCAGCTAAGGATTTGTCAAGAAATAACTTGGTCGATTCGCACGTCATGCCCGAATGCTTTGATCGGGCATCCAGCTTGGCGCTAGGCAAATCACGCTGATGTCCCGTGGATTCCCGCCACGCTCTGTCCGCCGCTATGCGGCGGGAGCGCGCTAGGCGAAAACGCGCGGGAATGACATGGCATGGCGTGCGCTGTAACGGCTTTTTCTCTGCAAATGAACAACTTATTCTTTGACAAACCCTAAGCAAGTTGAGTTTGGGGTAAAATACACCGCACTATGTCCAAGCCATCTGCATTTGCCTCAGTCATCGGCATGCCGCTTGTGCTGCTGCTATTGATCACGGTACTGCTCGGCGGCTGCAATCAGAATCGAGCCGTGATCATCGAAGCGACGCCGGTTAATCGGATGTCCGATCAAGCGGTGATCCATCAAGCGGCTGTGGCGCAGGCCACGCCTACGCTCCATCTGCCCGCCGCGGCGGCGGGCGCCTCCACGGTCGTGCCTGCTCCGCCGGCTTCGGGCGCGAATCCCTTTGGGCTGCTGCTGGGCGCGGACGGTATCGATGATCTGTATCGCGTGGAACTGGCGCGATCGCTGGGTGTGTCGTATTTCCGGCCGTGGTACGTCAACCTCGCTGCGTGGAACGGCGCCTGCTACGACCTGGCGTGCGATTTAGGCCCGAACGCCGGCCTTAAGTTGATCCTCACGGCGCGCAGCAATGTGAATGAAGCACCGCCCTATGCCACCACGCCGCCCAGGGACGGCGCGGTCTATCGGCGCACACTCAGCGAAGTCCTCGAGCGTTATCAGCCGGAGGTGCTGGTCGTGGAGAACGAAGAAGACTCCGCGCAGTTCTGGAATGGGACGCCGGAGCAATATGGCGCGCTGTTGACAGCCGCCTGCCAGGTGGCGCACGAGCAGAAGATTCCGTGCGCCAACGGTGGACTGTCCAACAAGACGCTCGCTTTGCTGGTCTGGGCGGATTACATCGAGCACCAACAGATCACCGAAGCGTGCAACTTTGTGCAGCGTTCCAGCGCGGTGCTGGCGCCCGATTTGTGCCGCTTCAGCGCCGTCGATCATTTAGCGGACGAAGACCAGGCTGCGTTGAATACCGGCCGCAAGCTGCTGGCGATGTACAAATCTTCCGGCCAGGACTATCTCAACTTTCACTGGTACGTGCCGGACAAGAGCGCGTTGTCGGAAGCGGTGAACTATCTCCGCCGCACCAGCGATCTGCCGTTGATGAGCAACGAACTCGGCCAATTCGATCAGTCGCCGGAGGCCGTGCAGAAAATATTGTCGGCCGCCGCGGAACTCAAATTGGCTTACGCCGTCTGGTTCAGTCTCGATCGCGACCCGGCGGTGGCGCTGCAGAACGAGGACGGCTCGCTGCGCCCCAACGGCCAAGCCTTCCGCGAGTTCATGCAGGCGCACTACAACACCGTGGCGGAATTACCTGCGCTGCCCACGCCGGTGCCTTCGCCGACCTCGCTGCCCAGCTTCACGGCCAAGCCCGCGCCGGTGGCGGCCAGCGGCGAGTTGACGTTCTCGCAGATGCTGAAGGACGTCACCTATTGCACCAACGACGGCGTCGATTTGTTGATGGATGCGTATTTTCCGTGGAAGCCTGCCGGCCCGTCGCCCGTGATCGTATTCGTACACGGCGGCGGCTGGGTGGCGGGCACCAAGACCGGCACCCCGGGCCTGAGTTACTTCCTGGAACTGGCCCGGCGCGGCTATACCACGTTCTCGATCGATTACCGGCTGTCTCCCACGGTTACCTTCCCCGCGCACATCATCGACGTGAAATGCGCCGTGCGCCACATCCGCGCCAATGCCAAAGCGTACAACATCGATCCGCAGCGCATCGGGGCGTGGGGGGCTAGCGCCGGCGGGCACCTGGTGGCGCTGCTGGGCACAGCCGATGAAAGCGCCGGCTGGGACGTGGGGCAGTACCTCGATCAATCAAGCCGCGTCAAGGTGGTCGTCGATATGTACGGCGTGCACGATTTCACCACGGAATACGTGGTCGGAAATCTGCGCGGTCTCGATCGGATGGTGTTCGGCGCGCAAAGCCCGACGGATCCCAAGCTGGCGCAGGCCAGCCCCGTCAACTACGTCACACCCGATGATCCGCCGATTCTGTTGTTGCACGGCGATCTGGATGAAACGATACCGGTAACGCAGTCCCAGATTTTTCACGATCGGTTGGTGGCGGGCGGCGTGTCGTCGGTGTACGTGGTGGTGCACAATGCCGGGCACGGCTTTGGCGCAGTCGGCGGCCCGATCGATCCCCCGTACGCGACGATCTCCAAAACCATTCTGGGATTCTTTGACGAATATCTGCGCTAGATCGCGCGGCATGGCCGATCGGGCGTGGATGAAGTACAATACTTGCAGATCATTTTTAGGAGGCAGATGTGTCCAAGCAATACGCGACTCCCCCGGCGCTGGTGATCGATCCCAAGAAGAAATACAAGGCGACCTTCAAAACCGAGAAGGGCGACTTTGTAATCGAACTGTACGCCGACAAAGCGCCGAAGACTGTGAACAACTTTGTCTTTCTGGCGCGCGACGGGTTCTACGACAACACGACGTTCCATCGCGTGATCAAAGGCTTTATGGCCCAGGGCGGCGATCCCACCGGCACCGGCCGCGGCGGCCCCGGCTATAAGTTTGCCGATGAATTCGATCGTTCCTTGCGTCACGACAGCGCGGGCATTCTGTCGATGGCGAATGCCGGTCCCAACACCAACGGCAGCCAGTTCTTCATCACCTACGGCCCCACGCCGCACCTCGACGGCAAGCACGCCGTGTTTGGCAAGGTGATCTCCGGTATGGATGTGGTCAACGCCATCCCTGAGCGCGATCCGGGGCGCGCCACGACCCCCGGCACCAAGATCATTACGATCGAGATCACTGAAGAATAAGCGCCCCTCATTACACCAGTGAGAAAGAGCAGACCAGGCGGCCTGCTCTTTTTTTGCTGCCGCTTCCCTCTCCCGCTGGGCGTTGTCCCAACCGGGAGAGGGGTGGGGGTGAGGCTATCCCCGGTTCGTGAATCTTGACACGAGGCGGAAAGTGGCGTAAAATGAAAACATACCGATTGGTATGTTTTTGTCATGACCCAACAACGCGCTGAAGAAACCCGATCGCACATTCTGGACGCCGCCGGCGAATTGTTCGCCGCGCGGGGTTACGACGCTACCAGCGTGGCCGACATCTGCGCGCACGCGGGTGTGACGAAGGGCGCGTTCTATCATCACTTCGCCTCCAAGCAGTCGGTCTTTCTGGAACTGCGCGATCGCTGGCTGCTTCCGTTGGAAGCGCAATTGACGCTGGCCCGCGATCCCGACGAAACGCTGCCTCAACTACTGCAACACGTGGGCGATCTGGCCCGCGAGATGTTTGCGGAAACCGGCGAAGATCAGCGGCAGCAGATCTTTCTGGAACTCCTCAGCGCGGCGCGGCAGGACCCGACGATTCTGCCCGCGCTGTTGGCCCCCATGCATCGTTATCGCGAGTGGTTCGCGCAGGTGATCAGCGCCGGCATCAAGGAAGGCACGCTGCGCAAAGTCGATCGTGAACTGGCGGCGCAGGTGCTGGTGTCATTGGGTTTTGGTCTGGTGATGTTGAGCCTGCTGGATCCTTACGGCGGGGACTGGGGCGATATTGCTTCGCGCGCCATGCCGCTGTTGATGCAGGGCCTGGAGAAGAAGTAATGTCGCTCAAGCGCCTGTTCGCCATCTCGCGCAAAGAGTTTCATCACATCACGCGCGATCCGCGCACGCTGTTGCTGGTGCTTATCGCCCCGGCTTTCATGTTGTTGATGCTGGCCTACGTCTTCGCCTTCGATGTCGACAAATTCCCCCTGGTGGTGCTGGATCAAGATCGCACGGCTGTGTCGCGCCAGTACGTGTCCGATCTGACCGGCGACGGCACGTTTGAAATTGTGACCTATCTGGAAAGTTACGACGAGATCGAACGGTTGATGCAGGCCGGGCGGGCCAAAGTGGCGCTGGTGATTCCGCACGGCGCCACGGACAAATTGCAGGCGGGACGCGCCGCCGAAGTGCAGGCGGTGATCGATGGCGTGGATTCGATCACCGGGCAGGCCGCCGCCGCGCAGCTGGAGTTGCGCAGCCGTCTCTTTTCGCTGCAGCTGCTGCCGGCGGCCAGCTCACACCCGATCGGCTCCATCGACATCCGCACGCTGGCCTGGTACAACCCGGCGATCAAATCGCTGTACAGCATGGTGCCCGGCCTCATCGGCGTGGTCTTGATTATGCCCACGCTGGCGCTGGCGCTGGCCTTTGCACGCGAAAGGGAACTCGGTTCGTTTGAAGGCCTGGCCGCCACGCCGATTCGCGGGTACGAATACATCTTCGGCAAAATGCTCACCTATCTGGGTTTTGCCCTGCTGAGCATGATTCCAATCCTGATCGCGGCGCTGGGTTGGTTCCACGTGCCGCTGCGCGGCCCGCTGATCGAACTGGCTCTGGTGACGCTGATCTACCTCCTGGCGACGTTTGGCCTGGCCTTGCTGGCCGCCAACTTCGTCAAGAGCCAGCAGGCCGCCATGCTGATCATGATTCTGGTGTTCTTCATTCCCAGTTTTTTTCTGACGGGCCTGATTGTGCCGGTGGACACCCGCTCGCCGGTGATGGCCGTTATCAGCGGGATTTTGCCGGCATCGCACTATGTGGTGCTGGCGCGCGGCGTATTTTTGAAGGGTCTGCCGCTGGCGGAATTCGCCAGCCCGATCGCAATTCTGCTCGTCATCGGCTTTACGACTTTGACGGCCAGCCTGGTGATCTTTAAGAAACGCATCAGCTGACAACTGAAACATTATTAGCGCTGCTGGCATTTCACTTATCATTTAGCACGCATGATGCTTTTTCGCATTGGTAACCTCGCCCACAAAGAAATCCTGCAACTCACGCGCGACGTGATGATCCTCATCATGATCCTGGTGGGGCCGGTTTTGCAGTTGACACTGATTGCGCGCGCTACGACGCAAGGCTTTCACCACCAACCCATTGTGGTGGTCGATCAGGATCACAGCGCGTTGAGCCGCCGGATTGCGGAAGCCTTCGATAACACGGAAGAATTGCAGGTGGTGGCGTTCCTGGCCGCGCCGGGCGAGATCGATGCCTGGCTGGATCAGAATCGCGCCGTGATGGCTGTCACCATCCCGCCGGGGCTGGAAGCCGATCTCGCGCGCGGCACACCATCGATCCAGCTGCTGGTCGACGGCTCAAAAAGCGCCAGCGCCAGCTATGCCATCGCCGCGGCGACGGGCACGATCAATTCGATCGCGGCGCGTTACAGGCAGACGCTGCCGGGCGCGCAGCCGCTGCTCACGGTGCGCACGCAAGTCCGCTTTAATCCGGCGTTAAACGTGTCCTACTTCGTGATCAGCGCGCAGTTGGGCTTTATCATCTATCAGGTGGCGTTGATCGTGTCGGCGCTGGGCATTACGCGCGAGCGTGAACTGGGCACGCTGGAACAGCTGCTGGTCACGCCGCTGCGGCGCGTGGAGTTGATCGCCGGCAAAGCGATCCCGGCGGTCGTCGTCGCCAGCGTCAACTTCTTCATCGTGTTTCTGATCGTGAATCAGGGCTTTGAGCTGCCCATGCGCGGATCGTTTTCGCTGTTGTTGGGTCTGTCCGTGTTGTTCATCATCGCCGAGGTGGGTTGGGGCTTGATGATCTCGGCGTTCTCGCATACCCAGCAGCAGGCCGTGTTGTTCGTGTTTGTGCTGGCGATGACGGATGTGGCTTTCTCGGGCTACACCGTACCCGTCGAACGGCTGCCGCAGGTCATGCAGTGGATCGCGCAGCTTTTCCCGTTTCAGCATTACCTGCAAATTCTGCGCGGCGTGATGCTGCGCGGCGCCGATCTTTCGACGCTGTGGCCGCAAGCGCTGGCGCTGGTGGTGCTTGCCATTGGCAGCATGAGCGTGGCGCTGTTCGCGCTGCGCCGGAGGTTGGACTAATGAAAAACATCTTACTCACCGGGGCTGCGGGCGCGGTCGGGCAGGAAGCCTTGCGGGAATTGGTGCGCCGCCAGGCTGGCTACCGTATGCGCGTGGTGGAAGTGCGCAATCCGCGCACGGAAAAGACCCTGCGACCGTTCCGCAACGATGTGGACCTCCATTGGGTCGATCTAACCGATCGGGTGGCCGTGGACGCGTGCGTGCGCGACATCGACGCCGTGATCCACCTCGCGGCCATCATCCCGCCGCTGGCCGATCGGCGCCCGGCGCTGGCCGAGCGCGTCAACGTGCAAGGCACACAGCATCTGATCGAAGCCTTGCAACAACATGCCCCGAAAGCATTCTTCCTCTACAGTTCGTCGGTCTCGGTGTATGGCGATCGGGTGGAGAATCCCTGGATCAGGGTGACGGATCCATTGCGCCCCAGCGAAGGCGACTACTACGCGGTGACGAAGATCAAGGCGGAGGAGCTCGTCAAGCAGTCAGGCCTGCGCTGGAGCATCTTCCGCTTTACGGCGATCTTCAACCCGCGCCAGAAGATCGATCCGCTGATGTTCCATATGCCGTTGGAGACGTGCATCGAAATGGCAACAACGCGCGACACCGGTTATGCGCTGATCGAAGCGCTGGAGCACGTTGACGAATTGCAGGGTCGCACCTTCAACCTGGCGGGCGGCGAAAAATGCCGCGCCACCTATTGTGACCTGTTGCAGGGGTGTTTTAAAGCGGCGGGCTTGCGCGACATGGATTTTCCGCCGGACGCTTTTGCCGAGCGCAACTTTCACTGCGGTTACTTTCTGGACTCCGACGAGTTGGAGCGCATCCTGCATTTCCAGCGTGATTCATTCGACGACTATTTGAACTGGTACGCGCAGCACGTACCGCTGGTGCGCCGCTGGATCAGCAGCGTGCTGCGCCGCCCGATCAAGTATTACCTGTTGCGCCAATCTGATCCCTATCGCGCCTTGCGGCAGCACGATCGCACATTGATCCAGCGCTTCTTCCGCAATGCGAAACTGACCCCCGTGCGGTGAGTCATGGCAACGCTTGATCAAGCAGCGATCATCACCACCGATCGGTTGACCCGCTCGTTCAAGAAGATCGCCGCGCTGCGCGACATCGATCTCAACGTGCAGCGCGGCGAGATCTTCGGGCTGGTGGGGCCGGACGGCGCGGGCAAGACCACGCTGCTGCGCCTGCTGGCGGCGGTGATGATACCCACCTCGGGTCGAGTCACGGTGGCTGGACACGACACCGTGCAGAACGCGGAAAAAATCCGCGGGCACGTGGGTTACATGCCGCAGAAGTTCAGCCTGTACGGCGATTTGAGCGTGCGCGAAAACCTGGAATTCTACGCGGACATCTTCGGCGTACACGGCGCTGAGCGGCAACGGCGCTTCGAGCAAGTGTTGAACTTCGCGCACATGACCACCATCACCGATCGACGCGCGAAGCAGCTGTCGGGCGGCATGCAGAAGAAACTGGGCCTGGCCTGCACGTTGATTCACCGCCCCGACGTGCTGCTGCTCGACGAGCCAACAACGGGGGTCGATCCGGTGAGCCGCCGCGAGTTCTGGGACTTGCTGACCGAGCTGCACATTCAGGGCACGACCATCGTCGTGAGTACGCCCTACATGGATGAAGCCGAGCGCTGCAATCGCATCGGCCTGTTGTTCAAGGGCGAGTTGATCGAGTGTGGCACACCGCGTGAGATCAAGGCGATGGTGAAGGGGCAAGTGGTCGAATTCCACCCCGATCGGCTGGAGGCAGCCCGCGCGCTGCTCTCCACTCAACCAGGCGTGCTCGAAGTGCAAGTTTATGGCACCCTGTTGCACGTCTTCGTCGAAGATGCGCATCAAGTGTGGCCGCGCCTGCAAGCTGCACTGCATGACGCCGACATCAAGATCGCTGCCGTGCGCCTGATCCATCCGCGCATGGAAGAGGCGTTTATTTCGTTGATACATGCCAGATGACTGACAACACTTTGTTTGCCATCGAAACTGAAAATCTCAGCAAACGCTTCGGGCACTTTGTCGCCGTGAACAGCGTGACTTTCAACGTGCGGCGCGGGAGCATCTTTGGTTTTCTCGGCCCCAACGGCGCGGGCAAGACGACGACGATGCGCATGCTGTTGGGGTTGCTCAAGCCATCGGGCGGCAGCGCCAAAATCTTGGGCTACGATGTGGCGCATCAGCCGCGCGCGGTGAAGCAGCGCATCGGCTACATGAGCCAGCGTTTCAGCCTGTACGACGATCTGACCGTGGAAGAGAATCTGCGCTTCTTTGGACGCACCTACGGCCTGCGCGGCGATCGCTTGCGTGAGCGCATTCAATACGCGTTGAGGATGGCGGATCTGATCGGGCGGGAGAAAACCCCCGGGCGTGAACTGGCGGGCGGCTTTCGCCAGCGTATGGCGCTCGGCGCGGCGATCCTGCACGATCCCGAATTGATTTTCCTCGACGAGCCGACGGCGGGCGTCGATCCGGTGAGCCGCCGATCGTTCTGGGAACTGCTCTATCAACTGGTGAACGACGAAGGCGTGACGATCTTCGTGACGACGCATTACATGGACGAGGCCGAGCAGTGCCAGGAGTTGGCCTTCATTCACGGCGGGCAGATCGTGGCGCAGGGTTCGCCCGCCGATCTGAAAGCGACGCTGATGCGGGGCAGTGTGATCGAGTTGACGCCGGACGATCCGCCGGAAGCGATGCGTTTGTTGAAAGAAGCCCGCGCGGCGGGACAGTTGACCGCCGCTGATGTGGCATTGTATGGCGCGCAGATTCACCTCGCGGCGCAGGATGCGGCGCAGACGCAGCGCGAGATCGCGCACGTGTTGAACGCGGGCGGCGTGCCGTTCGATCCGCCGGAAGTGATCCCGCCGTCGTTGGAAGACGTGTTTCTGGCGGCGATCCGTTAATTGCGCGCCTGCTCTGAGACCGTGTCTCGCGGTCGTTTGCTCTACAGCAGCAACGTCCGCGATACGTTGATGCAGAAGAAACCGGGTTTCTTCCTTCAGGCTGGAATTAGCCCCCATGCGTGCGTGGGGTTTTGCTGCAAGGTATGACGGATTGTAGAAACCCGGTTTCTGTAACGAGGATGATTTTATGAAATCAAAAATCTGGATAGTGGCGATCTTGTTTGTTATTGGTGTTATCGGCGCAATCGCCATTGCTCGATCGGGCCAGAACGGTCCGGGCGGCGAGTGGAATGCTTCGGGCTTCATCGAGGCCGACATCGTCTCGATCGCGCCGGAGATCGCCGGGCGGGTTGTGGCGCGTCCCGTCTCTGAAAGCGATGAGGTGGAGCAGGGCGACGTGCTGTTGAAACTGCAAGACGATATCTTGTCGGCGCAAGTCGAGCTGGCGCGCGGCCAGCTGGCTGAAGCGCAGGCGGCGTTGGCGCAAGCGCAGGCCGGTGCGCGATCAGAGTCCATCGCGAAAGCCGAAGCGCAATTGAAACTGGCGCAAGCTGCGCGGGATGCTGCGCAGCAGGCGTGGCTTGACGCGCAAGCGATCCGCGACAATCCGCAAACGCTCGACGTGCAAATCGCCGCGGCCCGCGCGCAAGTCCAGGCGGCGCAGAAACAGCTCGACGCCGCGTTGTTGCAGCGTGACATCGCCGAGAAAGCGTGGCAGGATTACGGTGAAACGTCCGACAAACTGGCCGATGTGCCGCCCGTCTATCGGCCATCATTGCCCATCGAGTACTATTCGATTCCGTACCAGTGGGAACAGGCCCTCGCGGCAGTGAACGTGGCGCAGGCCAACGTCGCCGCCGCGCAAACGGCCTTGAAGAACTTGCAAACGCAACGCGCGAATCCGCAGGAAGCGCAGACGCAGGTCGATGCCGCGTATGCCCAATATCAATCCGCTGAAGCCGCCGTGGCGCAGGCTGAAGCGGCGTTGAATGGTCTGCAAGCGGGCGCAACGACGGAGCAGATCGCCGCGGCGCAGGCGCAGGTTGAGGTGGCGCAGGCCGCCCTGGAAGCGGCGCAGCTTCAGCTTGACAAGGCGATCATCACCGCGCCCGTCAGCGGACTCATCGCGGCGATGAGCGTGCACACCGGCGAGCTGGCCGCGCCCGCGCTCACTGCATTGAAAATTGCGGATCTCGATCAGGTGCATTTAACGATCTACGTCCCGGGCGGCGAACTCGGCCAATTTTCGATCGGTCAGCCGATCAACGTGCGGGTGGATGCGTTTCCCGATCGGACGTTCCCCGGCTCGATCGTTTTGATCGGCGACACGGCGGAATACACGCCGCGCAACGTCCGCACGCCGAACGAGCGCATGAAGTTGGTGTATGCCGTGAAGATCAAGATTGCTAATCCCGATCACGTGTTGAAGCCGGGACTGCAAGCAGAAGCTGAGGTGGAGTGAGATGATGAACAGCTGGCATGCGCTGCGGCGTAAAACGTACTGCGTAAAACGTAAGAACCAGCGCGCATTACGCCGTGTGCATTACTTGTTACTTGTTACTCTGTTACTCGTTACGGCCTGTCAGGCGAATAATGGCTCAAAGGCCAACACGCGTTTCAGCGGGGTATTGGAAGGCCGTAAGGTCAATGTTGTGGCCGAGGTCGGCGGGCGTATCACAAATATCGCCGTGGATGAAGGCGATGCGGTGACGCTTGGTCAATCGATCGTGACGCTGGACGACGCCGCGCTGCAAGCGCAGGTCAAGCAGGCGCAAGCGGCGCTAAGCGCCGCCGAAGCCAACCTGGCGCAAGTGAAAGCCGGCGCGCGCCGCGAGGCGATCGAGGCAGCGGAAGCGGCGCTGCAACAGGCGCAGGCCGAGCGCGCTGGTGCAGCTTTGACGGTGAGCAACACCTTGCAAATCCGTGACAACCCGCAGCAGATCACCGCGCAGGTGGACGTAGCGCGATCGGGCGTGGCGCTGGCCGAGCAGAACGTTACTGTCATGCAGACGCGATTGGCTGAGGCGCGCTATCGCCGCGATTTCTATGACGCCGACAAAAACAGACACGAAACGCTCGACAAAGAAATCGCCATCGCGCAGAAAAATCTCGAAGCGGCGCAGGCACAGTTGACGGGCGCGCGGGCGCAGCTCAACGCGCTGCAAGCTATGCGATCGAATCCGGTGACGATTCAAGCGCAGGTTAATCAAGCGCGCAGCGCCTACAGTCTGACCATCGCCGGTGAAGCCGTGGCCGCAGCGAATGTGGTGGAGTTGAAAGCCGGGCCGACGCCCGAGGAGATCGCACTGGCCGAAGCGAAGGTGCGGCAGGCGCAGGCGTCGCTAAAACTAGCGCAGGCTTATCAGGCGCGGGCGCAGATCGCCGCGCCGTTGACGGGCATCGTCGCGCAGCGATCGGGACACGTGGGCGAGACGGTGCAGCCCGGGGCAGCGCTGCTCTCGATCGTTAACCTCGACACGCTGGAGATGATCATCTATGTGCCGCAAGACCAATTGCCGCGCGTGCAGATTGGCGCACCGGTGAAAATCTATGCGGATGCCTATCCCGCTGAAGTTTTTGCCGGTGAAGTGGTGCACATCGCGCAAGCGGCGCAGTTCTCTTCGCGCGACACGCAGAACAAGGAAGATCGCGCCAACATCGTGTTTGCCGTGAAGGTGCGGCTGGATAATGCGGACGGGCGGTTGAAGTCCGGCATGACGGGAGAAGCGGAACTGGAATGGTCGGGCGAGTGAGTTACAGGCACATGAGTTGCAAGCGAGCAAGTTGCCAGCGAGTTGCAAGAGTTGCACGAGTTGCAAGAGTTGCAAG
>CAYNML010000053.1:28841-46985 GCA_964398185.1 uncultured Anaerolineae bacterium
GAGTTGCAAGAGTTGCAAGTTGCAAGAGTTGCAAGAGTTGCAAGAGTTGCAAGAGTTGCAAGAGTTGCAAGAGTTGCAAGCGAATGAATTCGCTTGCTGATAAGGAAAACACGTTAAAACGTGTTTCAACACGTTTCTCTTATCAGCCATCGAGTTCACTCGATGCGCTGCTGCGCCGCTGCCCAAACTACCGCAAGGACTGAGTTGAACATGGATTTCGATCCGCGCCTGGCCGTGCACTACGCCGCATCAATTTCTCGTCCGCGCAAAGTTGGCTCGGGCGAGGATGAGCGAGTCGCGTGGGAAATTGAAGATCGGCTGCGCGGCTGGGGCTACGCAGTCGAGCGGCAGCCCTTTACGTTTTCCACGGCCTCCGAAGTATTGTTGAAGATGTTCCTGCTGGCCAGCCTGTTGCTGGTGACGGCGCTGCTCATCTGGCATGAGCGCGTTCTGGCGGTGTTGTTGGTGGTCCTCATTGCGCTGTTCCTGCCGTTGAATCGCCGGGTGCAGGCGGCGGCGCTGGAGCGAAACGGGCGCGGGTTGAAGTGGGGGCGGCGTTATAAGGCGGTGAACCTTATCGCCACGCCGCCTGCGACTTCCCTGCGCTCCGCTCAGGATGCTTTGCCTCACCTCTATCTCGTCGCGCATTACGATTCCAAAAGCCAGCGCATGCCGTTGGTGCTGCGGATCACGTTGTTCATGCTGGCGATCAGCGCCGGATTGATCCTCGTCGTGTTGACGCTGCTCGATGTCTCTACGGCGTTCTACTTCCCGATCGGTTTACTGGCGTTGACGGCTGCTGTGCCACTGCTGTTCCTCGATGTCGGCAACAGCTCGCCGGGCGCGATCGACAACGCGTCGAGTGTGGGACTGGTGCTGCACCTGGCCGAAGTGCTGGCGCAGCGAAACGACTGGCAGGATAAACTTCACTTGACGATTCTGATCCCCAGCGCTGAAGAAATGACGCTGATGGGTTCGGTCGCTTACGTGACGGCGCAGGAAAAAATGTTGCGGGAACAAGATCAAAATGGCGGCCTGTACGTATTGAACTTTGACGGTATTGGCGTCGACGGCGATCTCTACTACGTGGGGCGTTCGCATCGATCAAGCAACAGTGCTAGGATAAGTCTGCTGGCGCGCCTGCACAGCGCCTGCGCCGAACTCGATCTACCACTCAAGCGCTTCAGTTTCGTCGGCGCGCTGTTCGATCATATCCCGTTCGCGCAGCACGGCTTCGACGCGATCTCGTTAATCGCGGTGGGACGCGCCAGCCGATCGGTGCACACGCCCGCCGACTCGATCGACAAACTGCACGTGCGCGGTTTCGATCAGGCGGGGCGTGTAACACGACACGTCATCGCGCAGATTATTGGAGAGGAACAATCATGAACAACACCATCACCGCCGTCCCCGGCATCCGAGTTGGACACGCGCAAAACGATGAAGCGCTCACCGGCTGCACAGTGATTTTGTGCGAGGCGGGCGCGGTGGGCGGGGTCGATCAACGCGGCGGCGCGCCCGGCACCCGCGAGACGGATCTGCTGCGACCGATGCATCGCGTGGAACAGATACACGGCGTGCTGCTCACCGGCGGATCGGCGTTTGGGCTGGAGGCAACCGGCGGGGTGATGCGCTATCTCGAAGAGCGCGGCGTCGGCTTTGATGTGGGTGTGGCCCGCGTGCCGATCGTGCCCGCAGCGGTGATCTTCGATCTGGCGATCGGGCGCGCCGACGTGCGGCCCGATGCCGCGATGGCTTATCAAGCGTGCCTGAACGCGACGGCTGATCCCGTGATCGAGGGTGGCGTGGGTGCAGGGACGGGCGCGACGGTTGGCAAGATTCTGGGGATGCAGAATGCCATGAAGGCGGGTGTGGGCAGTGCGTGTGTTGAGATCGTTGATGGCTTGTTCGTCGGCGCGATTGCGGTGGTGAATGCGCTGGGCGATGTGAACGATCTGCAGACTGGAGCAATCATCGCCGGAGCACGGTCGGAAGAGGGATTCGCCGACACGTTGCAGATGATGCGGAATTTCCAGGCGTTGTCGTCGGCTTCAGCGAGCAACACCGTCATCGGTGTCGTCGCGACGAATGCGAAGTTGAGTAAAGAGGAAGCGAACAAGGTCGCGCAGATGGCGCAGGATGGGTTGGCCCGCGCTATTCGTCCCGCACATACGATGTACGACGGCGACACGATCTTCGCCTTGTCCACGGGCGACGTGAAGGCTGACGTGAACTTGATCGGCGCGTTTGCGGCAGAAGTGTTTGCGGAGGCGATTGTAAACGGAGTTAGTGTAGCGCAACAAGATCGGCTATGACGTCAGCGTGATTGCACACGATTAAGCAATCCCGTCTTGAAGAGTTTCACACGATCGCCGTAAGTCTCCGCCACACGAAACGTCTGAATGTGCAGACAAGGTGAATAGTCGAATTCCACGTCGTCGAGTTTGACGCGGAAGAACTGTCCGGTAAAAGATTGTTTCATGCTCTGAGGAATGTTCTTGCCGTTGTCGATCTGTTCCGCAAGTAGAATATGTGCCGGCTCACCAAGGGTCAACACCACATCAGGCTTAAATTGTTTGATCTCTTGCACGAGATACGTACGGCAATTCTCAAAATAGGGCTTAAGGAATTTGAGGCCGCCCGATGTAGCATTTGAGGGCACCACACCGAGTGTGCATTTGACCAGATTGGTAGCATACAGAGTCAGTGCTTCAAAGCGTTTCGCGCCGAACAACGTCTTGAGCCAACGTGATAGTTGACCGTTGGTCTGATCGAGCATCAGTACGTGTTTGACTCGTTCGGCCTTGCGGCGAATTGTTGGATCTTGCCCGATCAGCATAAGCCGGAGTCCATCACCGCTGCGATAGTAAGGCGCCACTTGCAGGCTTACCGTGCAGGTCGAGAATGCAGCGCAACGGTTGCACTGCCGAGGGTAGCCAAACGAGTAGGAATCATCAGTCATCATCAAGTATTCGCTTTCGTCGGAAACTAAAAGCACTCTGCATTACAGGGCCTGTTTGATGTAGTGCAGCAAATTTTCTAGCGGCCAGGTGTTCACCACCCGATCGGCTGTGGCCCACGCCCGACGAGCCATGGCCACGCCGTAGTGCATGTTGCTGAACATGGCCGGGTTGTGCGCGTCGGTCGAAATGACCAGCAGGCAGCCTATGTCCAGCGCGCGGCGTGCATTTAGATCGTTGAGATCGAGTCGCTCCGGGCTGGCATTGATTTCTAGGATCGTGCCCGTTTCCTTGCAGGCAGCGATGATGGCTTCCATGTCGAGGTCAGCGCCCTCGCGCGCTTTCTTAGGATCGCCCCCTTCGAAGTTGAGACGCCCGGTGGGATGGGCGAAGATATCGACATGCGGGTTGCGGATCGCGTTAAGGGCGCGCTGCGTGACTTTGTCGTGTTCCTGCCGCAGCGAGGTGTGCAGCGACGCCAGCACGATGTCCAGCGAAGCGAGCACTTCATCGGGATAGTCCAGCGAACCGTCGGCTTTGATCTCGACCTCAGAACCTTGCAGCACATGAATGCCCAAGCCCAGCGCGTTCACCGCATCGATCTCTTTCCGCTGCTGCTTCAATCGTTCGGGTGTCAGGCCGTTGGTCACGCCCAGCGATTGCGAGTGATCGGTAATGAGGATGTATTCGTAACCTCGCGCTTTCGCGGCACGCGCCATCTCCTCAATGGATTTCTCGCCGTCGCTCCACCTGGTGTGCATCTGCAAATCGCCGCGAATGTCAGAGAGTTCGATGAGGCGCGGAATCTCGCGCTCCAACTCGCCGCGATCTTCCCGCAGTTCTGGCGGGATGAAGGGTAAGCCCAGTTTCTCGTACACCTCGCGTTCTTCACGGCAGAAGAAATCCTTGCCGTCCTTCACGCGCGTCAGCGAATACTCGTTGAGCGAGTAGCCTTTCTTCAGCGCGATCTCGCGCAGGCGCACGTTGTGATCTTTTGAGCCGGTGAAGTATTGCAGCGCCGCGCCCCAGTGCTTGGGTTGAATCACGCGCAGATCGACTTGCTGGCCGGTGTGCAACCGCACGCTCGATTTAGTCGGCCCGCGCGCGATCACCTCCGCCACTTGCTCGAGCGAGTTGAACACATCCATCACCGGATCGGCTTCTTCCGCCGCGACGAGCAGATCGATATCGCCGATGGTCTCCTTCATGCGCCGCAGCGATCCGGCGACCGACGCGCGCAGCACGCCATCGACGTACATCAACCGCTTCAACATCGCATAGGCAGCAGGATATGCGAGACCCAGCGGTGTTCGATCGGCTGCGCCGCGCTTCTTCGTCACTTCAATGTTGGCGATGATCTTCGCTTCCATCTTGGGACCGATGCCAGGCAGTCCGGCGAGTTTGCCTTCACGCGCGGCTTGCTCCAGTTCGGTGACGTTGGTGATGCCCACCTGTTCCCACAGCAGCTTGACGCGCTTCGGGCCCATGTCGGGAATGGCCAGCATCTCGACGAGGCCCGCCGGGATGGTCTGCTTCATCCGATCGAGCAGATCGAACGAGCCGGTGTTGAGCAGTGAGGTGATCTTGTCAGCGATGGCCTGCCCGATGCCGGGGATCGAGCGCAGTTCGCCCGCCTGCGCGATCGGGTTGATGTCGCGATCGAGATTGGCGATCTGCTCGGCGGCGCGGCGATAGGCCAGGATCGCAAACTTGTTCTCTTTGCCCTCGATGTCGAGCATGTCGGCGAGCAGCTCAAAGGTGCGGGCAACTTCCTGGTTGTTCATGGAACGGCCTCCTCGGAAAACCTGGCAGGTTTCAGCAGCTGTTGGCGCGTGTTGTTATCAAGCAAGGCTGGCACTCTGGGCAACCCGGCTGGTCGGGCAAGAAACCTGCCAGGTTTGTGTGACGATTATAGCATCACCCACCCTGCGTTTGCCGCGCTTTTTCGGGGCGAGTATAATGTTGTCATGCAGATTGATCCACAGGCTCGCGCTTTGTTTCCTCGCATTTACGACATCGTGCGGCAAGTCCCACGCGGCAAAGTCACCACCTACGGCGATGTGGCGCAACTCGTCGGGCAGGGGTGCGATGCGCGCCTTGTCGGTTACGCCATGGCGAACTGCCCCGACGATGTGCCGTGGCAGCGCGTGATCAACTCGCAAGGCAAGATCTCCTTGCCGGGTGAGGCCGCGCAGAAACAGCGGATGCGCCTGGAAGCCGAAGGCATCGCCTTCGATGCGCGCAGCAAGATCGATCTCAATCGTTTCCGCTGGGTCGGGCCGGGCGGTGAGTTTGCGCCGGCGCAGCCCAATCTATTCGATTAAGCCATGACACACGAAGTCGTCGGCAACCTGCACATGCACACGCCCTATTCCGACGGGTCGTGGTATCACGCCGAGATCGCGCGGGCCGCGTCGCAGGCCGGGCTGGATTTCATCGTGGTGACCGATCACAACTTGTGGGTGCAGGGGCCGCAGGGCTATCATCACAACGTGCTGGTGCTGGTGGGCCAGGAAGTTCATCACACGCGACGCCATCCACAGGTCAATCATCTTCTCGTCTATGGCGCAGAAGCAGAGCTTAGCCAGTGCGCTGCAAATCCGCAGCAGCTCATCGATGCGGCGCGGACGCGCGGCGGATTGACCTTCATCGCGCATCCCTTCGACTATCCCTTGAAGTTCATGCGCGAGCCGGGCATCCCGTGGGTCGATTGGAATGTACAGGGCTACGCGGGCCTGGAAATCTGGAACTACATGTCGGAATACAAGGCGCGCATCCCGCACCGCCTCGGCGCGATCTATTACACCCTGTATCCGCACCGCGCCATTCGTGGGCCGTTCAACGAAACGCTGCAGCTGTGGGATGATCTGCTGGCAAATGGGGCGAAGGTCGTGGGCTTTGGCAACGCCGACGCGCACGCTTTCAATCTATCGATGGGCCCAATCAAGCGTGTCGTGTTCCCCTACGAATACACCTTCCGCTGCGTGAACACACACCTGCTGATCGATGAGCCGCTCACGAGCGATGTGGAGTACGACAAGTACCTCGTCTATTCCGCTCTGGAAAAAGGGCGCGGTTGGGTGGGTTACGATCTGCTGGGTTCGACCAGGGGCTTCTCGTTCAAGGCGCGCAGCGCGTCCGAGCACGCTTCGCTGGGTGAAGAACTGCGCCGTGCCGGGGCGGTGAACTTCGACGTGGAAGTGCCGCAGCCGGCCACCATCCAGATCGTGCGGGCGGGCAAGGGTGTGGTGGCCAAGGCGAAGGGCGTGAAGATGAAGTTCACCTCGGTCGAAGCGGGGGCCTATCGGGTGGAGGCTTACCGCCAGGGCAAAGGCTGGATCTTCAGCAATCCCATCTACGTGTTGTGACGATCCGCGCACCGATCGAGGACAAAGGTAAGTCGCTGCCCCCGGCTTTTTGGGTAAAATCGGTGGGGCGGTGCGGTTCCCTTCCGGCCATTTGGTGGTAAACTTGCCCCGGTCAATCAGACATTTCGGACGGGCGGCTGCCTGCTCCGTTTGACATCAATCCTATACTCAAGCAGAGGAGTTACCATGAGCAACATAGCAGAACTGTTGGGCGATAAGGCTGAATATCTGTTGGGTTTCAATACCCCAAAGATCTCGAAAGAGCGGCTGCACCTGCCGGGGCCGGACTGGGTCGATCGGATCTTCATCAATTCCGATCGGAATAACCGGGTCCTCAACAATCTGGCGTGGATGTATGGCTCGGGCCGTCTGGCAGGCACCGGCTATCTGTCGATCCTGCCGGTCGATCAGGGCATCGAGCACAGCGGCGGCGCGTCGTTCGCCAAGAACCCCGATTACTTCGATCCTGAGAATATCGTGAAACTGGCCATTGAAGGCGGCTGCAACGCCGTGGCGTCGACCTTCGGCGTGCTGGGCATCGTGGCGCGCAAGTACGCGCACAAGATTCCGTTCATGGTCAAAATCAACCACAACGAGCTGTTGACCTATCCCAACAAGGCCGATCAGATCATGTACGGCACGATCAAGCAAGCGGCTGACATGGGCGCGGCTGCGGTCGGTGCGACGATCTACTTCGGCTCGCCGGAAAGCAGCCGGCAAATTGTCGAGGTCTCGCAAGCGTTTGCGCTGGCGCATGAGTTCGGCATGGCTACCGTGCTGTGGTGCTATCTGCGCAACAATGCCTTCAAGGTAAAGAATGCCGACGGCACGTCGACGGACTATCACGTTTCATCCGACCTGACCGGTCAGGGTAATCACCTCGGCGCGACGATCCAGGCCGACATCATCAAACAGAAACTGCCGGAGAACAACGGCGGCTTCAAGGCGCTGAACATGGGTGGATCGTCCTACGGTAAGTTGGACGAGCGGATGTACACCGAGTTGAACAGCGACCACCCGATCGATCTCACGCGCTACCAGATCGCCAATAACTACATGGGCCGCATCGGCCTCATCAACAGCGGCGGCGCGTCGGGCAAGAACGACCTGGGTGAAGCGGCGGCGACGGCGGTGATCAACAAGCGCGCGGGCGGCATGGGCCTCATCTCGGGCCGCAAGGCGTTCCAGAAGCCGATGAAGGACGGCGTGGCGCTGCTCAACACGATTCAAGATGTGTATCTGGATGCCAGTGTGACAGTCGCGTAATATCAATTGCTCACCGCTGGACGAAAGTCCAGTGGCGGACTTTTGTCCGCCTTGAGCGCAAGCTCAAGCGCCCCGCCCAAGCAGTCACTGGCGGGGCGCTTTCGAAATCGGTAGGTCGGTGTATGTTCAGAATCGGCGATTTCTCTCAACTCGGCCAGGTCTCGATCCGCACGCTGCGGCTGTACGATGAATTGGGCCTGCTCAAGCCGGCGCAGATTGATAAGTTCACCAGCTATCGCTACTACACGATCGAGCAGCTGCCCCGTTTGAATCGCATCCTGGCGCTGAAAGACCTCGGCCTCTCACTGGATCAGATCGGCGATCTGCTCAAACGCGATCTGCCGCCCGATCAACTGCGCGGCATGTTGATGCTGAAGCAGGCCGAGATCGCGCAGGAGATGCAGGCCATGCAGCAGCAGCTGCGGCGCGTGGAAGCGCGGCTCAAGCAGATTGAGCGCGAAGGTCAACCGTCGCCGTATGAGATCGTGATCAAGTCCGTGGAGGCGCAGACCATTGCCTCGTGCCGCAAGCGGGTGCCCGATCTCGCGGCGATGGTGGACTATCGCTGCGCGATGTATCGCACGCTGTATCGCTGGCTGGCGGACAACGACATCACGCCGCAGGAACACGAACTGGCGATCTACACCAACGCCGAGTACGTCGAGACCGATATCGACATGGAACTTGCCACCCCGGTCGATCCACGGACCTTGAAGAGCACTCCACCACCGGACATCATCACAATCCGTGAACTGCCCGCCGTGGACACGCTGGCGAGCGTGATCCACAAAGGTGATATGTGGGACATCGGGCAGGCGATGGCGGCGCTGTACAGCTGGATCGGTTCACACGGCTATGCGCCGGCCGGGCCGTACCGTGAACTGCACCTGTTCTGGCGTGAGCTCGAAATCGACGTTGACGATTTCAAGAACATCGTGATTGAAGTGCAAATCCCGATTATGCCGCAGTAAGACGCCTCCGCCGCCGCAGCCCGTCGAATCCCCCGGATTCTGGCGGGCTTTTCTTTTGTCGCTTGACTCTCACGCTAGGTGAGAGTGTATCCTCATTCGCAACAACACGTTCGAGGTGACGCGATGTCCGTTGAAATTGTCCGTGCAGAACAGCAGGCCATTCTGGCTGCACTGGGTTTTACGCCGCAGCAGATCGTCGGAGTGTTGGAACACGGCGTGACGATCGGACAACTGCGCGGGATGCTGCAACTGCGGCAGTGTGAAGGCGCCCCGGTCACGGTTCTGGCCGAGATTGCCGCGCGGATCGATCGGCTTGAGCAAGCCGAAAAATTGGTTCTTGACTCTCTCGCTGCGTGAGAGTGTATAACTGCGCTAGAAATCAATCAGGAGATGAGATCATGGCAAATCAAGAATTACACGTTATCTTTGGCGCTGGGCCGGTGGGGCAGGCCGTGGCGCGCGAATTGGTGAAGCGCGGCAAGACGGTGAAGCTGATCAATCGCAGCGGCCAGAAGCCCGAAGGCGCGCCGGATGCTGCGACGATGGCCGCAGGCGATGTGTCTGATGTCAACGTGGCGAAGCAGTTGGCGCACGGCGCATCGCACGTGTATCAATGCACTAACCCGCCGTACAACAAGTGGCCGGAACAGTTCCCCCGTTTGCAGGCGAACACGCTGGAAGCGGCGGCCAGCGCCGGAGCGAAGTACATCGTCACGGACAATCTATACATGTATGGCGATACGAACGGCCAACCGATCACGGAAGACTTGCCTTACAACGCGCGTACCAAGAAGGGGAAAGTGCGCGTGGCGATGGCGGAGGCTGTCATGGCGGCGCACCAGACAGGGAAGGTGCGCGTGGCGGTGGCGCGGGCTTCCGATTATTACGGGCCGCGCGCGACGAATTCGGCGGCGGGTGATCGGATGTTTGGCTTCGCCGTGCAGGGCAAGGCGGCCAGCGTGCCGGGCAATCTCGACCTGCCGCACACCTACACCTACGTCGACGATTTTGCAAAAGCGCTGGTGGTGCTGGGCGAGCGCGACGAGGCGTTGGGGCAGGTGTGGCACGTGCCGAATGCCGCAACAGTGACCACGCGTCAGTTTGTGACGATGATCTACGAAGAGCTGGGGCTGCCGCCCAGGATGAGCGGCATGGGTAAAATGATGATGAGCATCGGCGGGTTGTTCATTCCCGAAGCGCGCGAAATGGTGGAGATGATGTACGAATTTGAAAAGCCGTTCGTGGTGGACAGCAGAAAATTCACGCAGACGTTCGGGGTGCAGGGCACTCCGCTGCGCGAGGCGATCAAGACGACGGTGGCGTGGTACCGAGGCAACGCCGCTGCGGCCAAGGGCTGAGCTTAGTCGTACACTTTGAAGGTTCGGATCTTGAGGTTGAAGCTGGCGCGCTTCCCTTCGATCAGGGCCAGGCCGATCAGGCCAATGCGCGAATCGGTGAAACTGACGACGACTTCCAATCGCTTGCGCCCGATACGCACGATGCCGCTGAACAGTTCTTCTTGCACAATGGTTCCGTCGGCCAGTTCAAAGGAGGCAACACCGGATGGCGTAAAGCGGCCTGCTGCTTGCATGGCGCGCGGCAGCACCACCATGCCGGAAAAGCCGGTATCGAGGATGGCTTGAACAGGCGTGTCGCGCTCGTCGCCGACGACGTGGAAGTCGTTGACCAGGGGCAGCCGATCGGCGGTGATGACACCGCGCAGGAAGACGCTCATCAGGAGTGAATGCCGCGATATTGCGGCGAGGCGACGCGCAGCGCAGCTTTATAGCCAACACGCAGGAAGTAGAAGACGTGATCGGGATGTTTGCGCCGCGCTTTGTTGAGTGCGGCCAGTTCCGTCTTGCCGACGAAAGCCTCTTCACTGGGCACATCAATGGCGACGATCTGGCCGTGGTAGCGCAGCTCGTAGTCGGCGCGGTATTTGCGGGCATAGATGGCCTCTGCTTTGTGGGCAAAGGCCGCCGGGTCTTTAATGGTTTGCATGATACATCACCCACTGTCATTCTACTCTTAAGTGAGGGTCGTGACAAGTAGGTTGGGTGCGCCAGAGCCGACCGCGCGGACGCGGTCACAGAGCACATCGACCGCGCGGACGCGGTCACAGAGCACTGTGAAACCCTGTCCCCACGTTGAAATGCGCGCTGCGCGGCCAGACCGTGGCGGCAGTTGACCGGGCATGGTACAACTATTGGGAAGTTTATTCTTGGACAGGCGAGGTTAGAATGGCGAACGAGAGGCAAAATAAAGTCGTGATGGTGACCGGTGCAACCAACGGCATCGGCTTCGAGTCGGCAAAGGCGCTGGCCGCCATGGGGGCGACGGTCGTCGGGGTGGGGCGCAATCCGCAGAAGTGCGCGGACAGCGCAGCGGCGATCACGCGCTCAACCGGCAACGCTAACGTGGAATTTCTCGTGGCGGATTTGTCGATACAAGCTCAGGTGCGGCAGGCAGCCGAAGAGTTCAAGCGGAAATACGATCGGCTGGATGTGCTGCTCAACAATGCCGGTGGTTACTTCGCCAGGCGCGAAGTATCGGCGGACGGCATCGAGATGACGTGGGCGTTGAATCATCTCAACTACTTTCTGCTGACTGATCAATTGCTGGATGTCCTGAAGGCCAGCGCCCCGGCGCGCATCGTCAACGTGTCGTCGGGCGCGCACGCGATGACGCGCGGGATCAACTTTGCGGACGTAGAGTACCAGACGGGGTACAGCGGCTGGACGGTCTACAGCCAATCGAAACTGGCGAACATCATGTTCACCTATGAACTGGCGCGGCGCTTGTCGGGCACATCCGTGACAGCGAACGTGCTGCATCCCGGTTTTGTGGACACAGGCTTCGGTCACAACAACGGCGGCGTGATGCGCTCGGGTATCGCGGTGCTGCAGAAAATCATCGCCAAGCGGCCGGAGCAGGGCGCGGCGACCAGCGTTTATCTGGCCTCGTCGCCCGAGGTGGAGAGCGTGACGGGCAAGTACTTCGACAACTGCAAGGCGAAGCGCTCGTCCGGCGCGTCGTATGACGAGGCGGCGCAGCAGCGTCTGTGGGCATTGAGCGAGCAGCAGGTGCGCCTGCCCACCCTGGCTTGACAACCACGGCGATCGGAATACAATATAACCGAACGGTGATTCGGTAATCAGGAAGGGCGAGTGACGACGCCCTTTCACTTTGGCCTGATAACCGAACGAGTATTCGGTAATGGAGGCGGCGTGATGAGCGAGGTGAGCGTGCAGGTGGGGCTGCCCGATCAGTGGCGGAGCGACGCGGCCCGGTTGTATTACGAGGCTTTCCGGCTGAAGACGAATTTCTTATTCGGCTCACGGGAGCACACCATCGCCATCTTGCAAAGCGATTTTGCCACAGAGCAAGCTGTGATCGCTGTGCAGGATGATCGGCTGGTGGGCCTGGCCGGGATTCAGCATGGGCGGCCATTTCTGGATGTGCGCTTCAAGACCTATGTGCGCGTGTTCGGCTGGTTCACGGCGCTGTGGCGTTACGCACTGGGCATCATGCTGCACCGCAGGGCGCGCCCCGGCGAGTTGGTGATGGACGGCATCGCCGTGGATGAGGCTGTGCGCGGGCGGGGCGTGGGCACGAAACTGCTGCACGGCGTGATCGAGTTTGCGCGTGAGCACGGTTATCAGACGGTGCGCCTCGACGTGGTGGATACCAATCCGCGCGCGCGGCAGTTGTACGAGCGCGTCGGCTTTGTGGCGACCGAGACGCACCGACATCCGCAGGCGCAGCGCGTGATGGGTTTCAGCGCTTCGACGACGATGATCAAGCAGGTGAGTTAAGGAGGCGCGATGCCCCGACCGGATGTCAGTGCTGAACGCAAACTGCAAATCGTGGGCGCTGCCATGAAGGTGTTTACGCAGAAAGGCTTCGACGCCGCGCGCATGGAAGACATCGCGCAGGAGGCGGGTCTCAGCATCGGCGGCGTGTACTGGTACTTCAAGGGCAAGGACGACGTCATCGTCGGCATCATGCAGGCCATCATCGATGCGGATGTGAAGGCGCTGCGCGAACTGCTGGAGGCGCCCGGTACGGTGCATGAGCGCTTAGCGCAGTTCGTGCGTGAGACGCTGGCCGAAGCGATCGCGTCAACGCCGCTGGCCTATGAATTGTATGGCCTCTCCCTGCGTGATACGAAAATCCGCAGGCACATCCGATCGTTCTTCACCACTTATCGGGATGTGTTGGCCGAGTTTGTGCAGCAGGGCATGGCGCGCGGCGAGATTCGGAACGTGGATGCGAATCTGGCGGCGACGACGTTTGCCGCGCTCTACGAGGGCATGCTGGAAATGGCGCTGGTCGATCCGAAGAGCGTGGCTGCCGAAGCCGCGTTATTGGGCGCGCTGGATTTGTTGTTTGCCGGGTTGGGAAAGGGAGTATGAGCGCGGCTGTGTCGTTGTGGGCGCCGTTGAAACTGCGCGACTTTCGCGCGTTGTGGCTGGGCTACAGCGCCTTCATGCTGGGCAATCAATTCTATTTTGTGGCGTTGACGTGGCTGCTGCTGGACCTGACCGACAGCGGCGCGCTGCTCGGCTCGGTGTTGATGGTGGCCGCGATCCCGCGCCTGATCTTCATGCTCGTCGGGGGCGCCGTGGTCGATCGGGTTTCACCGCGGCCGGTGCTGCGGCTCTTCTCGCTCGCGGTCACCCTCATCATCGGCCTGTTGACGCTGTTGTTGTGGCGCGAGGCGTTGAGCCTCGGGCGGCTGTACGTCATCGCCGCGTTGATCGGCGTGAGCGATGCGTTTTTCTATCCGGCGGCCACGTCCAGCGTGCCCAAGATGATCGACAAGGCGCAGCTGCCTGCCGCGAATGCGTTGATTCAAACCGGCGATCAGATCACGCAGATCGCCGGGCCGGCGTTGGCGGGTGTGCTGATCGGGTTGGCGGGTTTGCCGCTGGCCTTTGCCCTCAACACTGTCCTGTTTGCGATCGGCGCGAGCCTGCTGTGGCTGCTGCGCGCTCGATCGCTTTCGACAACGACGACGGCGCACTCTGGCAACATGCTGGGATCGATCCTGGAGGGGCTGCGTTATGCGTGGCGCGATCCGGCGATTCGCGTGAGTCTGATCATCATCGGTATGTTGAACTTTGCGCTGGTGGGACCGTTGACGGTGGGCACGGCGGCCATGACAGAGACCTATTTCGGCGGCGCGGGCGCTTACGGGTTGTTGATGGCCGCGATGGGCGGGGGATCATTGCTGGGCACGTTGGGTGCGGGCGCATACCGCGGCATTCGACATCCCGGCCGAGTCTTATCCGGGCTGGCTTTGTTATTGGGCGTGTGCGCGGTGCTGTTGGGCTTCGCGCAGGAGCTGCCCGGGGTGTCGATCATCATGGCCGTGATGGGCGCGGGCATCGGCTTTACCAGCGTGATCGCTACGGCGTGGCTGCAGAGCCGCGCGGCGGCGCAGATGCAGGGCCGCCTGATGAGCGTGTTGATGTTCAGCGTGGTCGTGTTCGATCCGTTCTCGCAAGGGCTGGCGGGCGTCATGCTCGACGTGGGTCTGACGGCGCTGTTTGTGGGGGCGGGCGCGTTGTTGATCGTGACCGGGCTGGCGACGTTGGGCAACAAGGTGATCCGCGCTGAGACGGAAACGCTCGACGCGCAGGCGGCGTTCAACAACCCGATCGAGCCACGGCCCGAATGAAACGGTTGCTTTGCCCATCGAATGAATTCGATGGCTGACAAGGGAAACGTGTTGAAACACGTTGTGTGTGCGGCTGGTGCACTGTTGAGGGAGGCACAGCATGGCCTGCGAATATCCTGAACCCCGATCGGGTTGGCGCGGCGAATTCGATCGCTTTATGGGGCCGGGCGCGACGCGCGCCGAGTTGACGCTGGAGTTCGGCTTCGCGCTGCTCGGCGGCGTGGCGATGTTGATCTATGCGCTCAGGTCGTTCCCGCAGTGGTCGATTGTTCAGATCGGCGCGGC
Source organism: uncultured Anaerolineae bacterium (assembly GCA_964398185.1). Classification (GTDB taxonomy): domain Bacteria; phylum Chloroflexota; class Anaerolineae; order Fen-1058; family Fen-1058; genus Fen-1058. The sequence continues at coordinate 43,378 of CAYNML010000053.1, forward strand.
GGTGCTGCTGGCCTTCGACATCGCGGGCGGTGTGGTGACGAATGCGACTTCCTCAGCGAAGCGCTGGTATCATCGCGCCGGGCAGGGCGCGCGGCAGCAGCTGCAATTCGTGGCGCTGCACGTGATCCATCTCGTCATCGTCGCGTGGCTGTTTCGATCGGGGGACTGGTGGTACGCGATCGTGTTTTCGATCTATCTGCTGATTGCGGCGGCTGCGATCGTGCGCACACCGTTGTATGTGCAGCGCGCGCTGGCGCTGGGCCTGACAGGCGTCGCCATCGTCATGGGCTTGATCGTGTTCGCGCCGACGCCGGGACTGGAGTGGTTCATTCCGTTATTGTTCCTCAAGTTGTTGGTGAGCCATCTGCTGCGCGAAGAGCCTTATTTGGCGGAGCAAGCATGAAGCCGCGCTATCTCATCGGGATCGACATCGGCACGTCGGGGTTGAAGTGCGCGTTGATCGATGATAGCGGTCACCTGCGCGCCAGTGCTTTCCGTGAATACACGCCAGATCTGCCGCGACCCGGCTGGGCGGAGCAAAACCCTGACGTGTGGCTCAACGCCGCGATCGCGGCGGTGCGTGAAGCGGTGGAGATCAGCGGCGTGGATCGCAGCTCGATCGCCGGCTTGAGCTTCTCCGGGCAGATGCACAGCGCGGTGTGGCTCGATCGGGAACAGCGCGTGATCCGTCCGGCGATCTTGTGGCTGGATGCGCGCAGCGCGCGGCAAGTGGAGCACCTCAATCATACGATCGGTCGATCGCAACTCGCCGAGTGGATCGGCAATCCGGTGCTGCCGGGTTTCACGCTGTCGTCGCTGTTGTGGGTGAAGGAAGAAGAACCGGCAACGTGGAATCGCCTGGCGCACGTTTTGTTGGCGAAAGACTATGTGCGCCTGCGCTTGACGGGTGAAGTGGCGACCGATTTCAGCGATGCTTCGGCGACGGCGATGTTGGATGTACAGCAGCGCGCGTGGTGCGCTGCTCTTTTGCGGGCGTCAGACGTCCCGATCGGTTGGTTGCCGCCCCTGCGATCTTCGTCTGAGGTTGTCGGCTGCTTGTCGCCTCACATGGCCGAGGCAATGAATCTACCGCCGGGTCTGCCCGTCATCTGCGGCGCGGGCGATCAGCAAGCACAGGCGATCGGGAACGGCATCCTCCGATCGGGTTTGTTGTCCAGCACCATCGGCACGGGCGGGCAGCTCTTCACGCCGATCGATCACTATCGATCTGATCCACAGTTGCGCCTTCACACGTTTTGTCATGCGACTGCGCTGCCTACCGCAGGAGATTGCTGCGCGCGAAGCGCTCGCAATGACAGGTGCCCGTGGCACTGGCAGGCGGCGACGTTGACGGCGGGCGCGTCGCTGCGCTGGCTGCGCGATGAGGTGCTGGGCGGACGATACTCGTTTCAGGAATTAGCGGACGCGGCCCAGTCGATCGAGCCGGGCGCGGAGGGGTTGGTGTTTCATCCATACCTGGCGGGCGAGCGCACCCCGCACATGAATCCGAATTTGCGCGGATCGTTCACGGACCTGTCGCTGCGGCATACGTGGCGGCACATGGCGCGGGCCGTGATGGAGGGCGTAGTCTTCTCACTGTGCGATGGATTGCAGTTGATGCGCGATCTCGGCGCGAAGTTCGATCAGGTGATTGCGTCCGGCGGCGGGACGCGGCATCCCCTGTGGCTGCAACTGCAAGCGGATGTGTTCGGTGTGCCGGTGCGGACAACATCAACGCCGGAAGCGGCAGCGTTTGGCGCGGCGTTACTGGCAGGCGTGGGCGTCGGTGTGTTTGAGGATGTGGCGCAGGCGTGCGAGCGCTGCGTGAGATGGAGCGAGGAAATGATTGAGCCGCGTGATGAGATGACGCGAGTTTATCGGGAGCAGATTGAGCGGTGGCGGGGATTGCCGCTCTTTTAGTCAGCAGCAAATCCACCTTCCAACACGATCTTGCTGGCCAGGGAAAATCCACCCGCTAATGTTGACAGGCGCAGATCCGCCGCCGACCCGGCGTCACGTATGTGGCAGCAGCTGTGGTCGGTTGTGTATCCCAGTATCCATAGCAGTTGCCGCTCGTCGTTTGGAGGGCAAAGCACCCCAACCCCCCTTGCGCTGTTTCAAAGAAATCATCGAGTGGAATATTCAACGCGGTTAAAATAGTTCGGCAATTTGCCGCAGAACCATGTGAGCCGGCGTATGTTCGGGTGGCATCGCTATAGCCGTCGTGCGCAGCGCATACGGCATTACACGAAGCGTTTTCCTCAATAAAAACCCTGCCGAATCCCTTCAGATCCGGCAGGGCTGTGAGTTCCATTTAGGCCCAATACTGTTTAGTTAGCGCTCGCCAACCGCGTCCGCGCGGTTGGGCCGCCCGCGAGGACGCGGGCTTGGAGCCTTATCTAAACTGTATTGCATTTAGGCCTTCTTCGCCGCTCTGGTCGCTGCGGCCTTCTTGGGCGCGGCCCGCTGCGCCGCCGTCTTGGTGGTGCGCGCCGTCACGCCGATCTTTTCCAACAGCTGCTTCTTGCCGCGCAGCGCCACTTTGGCGATCTTGAGATACTGCGCTACCCACTCGTTCATCTTCGCCAGCGCCGCGTCTTGATCCTGCGTGGCCTGCTGCGCCGCACCTTTGGCCAGCTCCTGCGCTTGATTGGCCGCATCGAGGGCTTCGATCTTGTCCCGCTCCGCCGCGATGCGCTCGTCGTCGTAGCCGAAGTCCACCAGCAGGCCGCTGTCGGCGGCGTTGTCGAACAGCGTATAGGCCGCTTGCAGGAAGCCCGCGATGTCACGCGGCTCTTTGCCCGCCAGCCCCAACGTGGCGAGTTCTTCGGCAGGCAGCGCCGCCCGCGCCACTTTGGCCGCCGCCTGATAGGCGTCACGCGCCTCCTTTTCGGCGGCTTTCAAGGCAGCCGTGGCGACTTTCTGATCGCCTTTGCCGGTCTTCTGCAAGTTGACGGCGGCGAGGGCGGTTTCATACAGCGTCTTGCCGGCGTTCAACTTGGCGGTGGTATAGCCGTACTGGGCGACGGCGGCCTTGATTTCGGCATCGGCGAGAGAGTTGACAATGGCTAACTGCGCGGCGTTTAACTGCTGGGCGGTCGTGGCATGAGGTTTCGTCGGCATGGTGCAGTTCTCCTTGGAGATAATGTCACTGCTCCGGGCAGTCGCGTCACCACCCTGAGCAATGCAGTTACCTATCTGCCCCCGCTGTTGCTTGTTTATGCCTCAGTCTTGATTATTTGGGTCTTCCGACTTTGGCGGGAAACCGTCGGTGCATCGTCATTGCGAGCGCTTTCGCCAGGCGCGCCCCCGCGCATAGCGCGGACAGGGCGTGCGAAGCAATCTCCTTTCGACCGGTACTGAGATTGCTTCGTCGCGAACAGCGCTCACCTGCCCCGCGCCGTTGGCGGGGTCGCAATGACGCACGTTGGTGACAATAATCCCGCTGAACCCGGAAGAGCCGATTATTTCTTCCTCGTGGTTACGCTATTATTCCTCTATCTCGCTATATTATTTCTCGGCGTTACGCTAAAGTTCCTCAAGGTTACTTTGCTTTCCCTTAGCGTTACGCTAAAGTTCCTCAAGGTTACTTTGCTTTCCCTCAAGGT
>CAYNML010000054.1:0-32375 GCA_964398185.1 uncultured Anaerolineae bacterium
CCGCCTTCCTCGGTGCGGCGCAGGTCCTGCTCGGTGGCAAAGCCCTGCTGCTGCGCCCACCTCGATCCGTTCTCGCACACCTGATCGAGTTCTGCGCTACTCAGGCGCACCGCCCCTTCCGATCCGACGCCGCTGGGGCAATACTGATTCAACGCCGTCGCAAGATCATCCAGCTGCTTGCGAACCAGCTCATACGCGATCGCCGATCCCAGCAGGCGCACGCCGCAGTTGATGTCGTAGCCGATCGCGCCGGGGGAGATCACGCCGTCGGGATACCGCGTAGCCGCCACCCCGCCGATCGGGAAGCCGTAACCTTGATGGACATCCGGCATCACGATGACTTTGCCCACCAGCCCCGGCAGCGTCGCCGCATTGATCGCCTGTTCGATCGATTTATCGTCGAACGCCGCTTCCAACAGTTCGCGCGTGGCGAACAAGCGCACTGGCACGCGCATATCGCCGCGCGTCTTCTGCGGAATCTCCCATTCATAGTCGCTGATCTGCCTGAGGACATTGAGGCTCACCATGCTGCACCGCTCCTGTAGCGCGAGTTGCCAACTCGCGGCGCAAGCTACCAACTTGCGCTAGACATCGAACACAATCGTCGCTTCCAGGCCGCGCTCAGTTTCACGCACGGCCAGGTTGTGATACGTCACGGCCTTGATTTCCCTGGCGATCGACTCGAGCGGCGCGCCTTCCACTTCGGCGGTAAGTTGATCGTCCTTCAGGGTCAGCTCAAACCGATCGAGCCCCACCTCATCCCGCTGGGTGAAATACAGCAGTTCCGCCAGAAACATGACCAGCAGCGTCTCGCGATCGGGCGCGGCAATCTCAAAGCGATATGTTTCGCGCGGCTCGCCTTGCAGCCGCGCGTGCATCAACGCATACATGCCGCGCGCCGCCTGCTGCAGCAAATCGATCAGCGTAGGCGCCCAGATCGTCAACGCCCAATCGGCCGTATGCGGCTGTTCCTGGTAACCGCCGGACAATGAAATGGTCATGGCTCATCACCGAATTTTATGCTAGACTGTAACCATTATAGATCGGCTGGCTGCCAACGGTATCACCCAATATTCTCTGCCGAAGAGAATCGCTCATGGCAATCTTCCCGCAACCGACCACCGCCCCTTCCGATCAACCTGCCGCGCTGGCCGCTGTGCTGCGCGATATCGCCGCCGCACTGAACAGCACACTCGATCTGGACGAGGTACTGGATCTGATCCTGAACACCATCGGCTCGATTGTCCCCTACGATGCCGTGGACATCATGCTACTGGAAGGCGAAGTGGCGCGCGTGGTCCGGCATGTTGGCTTTGCTGAACGCGGCCTGACAGACTGGATCGATGCGCTGCGCCTGCCCGTCAGCGCGGCGCCTAACCTCAGGTACATGGCTGCAACAGGCCAGCCGACCTGCCTGCCTGACACTCAGGCCGACCCCGACTGGCTCAAGATTCCAGAAGTGGCCTGGGAACGCTCGTATGCCGGCGCCCCGCTGCGTCACAAAGATCAGACGCTGGGGTTTTTGAATCTCACCAGCACCCGGCCTAATTTCTACACGGCGCGTCACGCCGAGGTGCTTCAGTCATTTGCCCATCAGGCGGCTATCGCCGTGCAAAATGCGCGGCTTTTCAAGGAAACACAGCAGCGGCTGGCAGCGCAGAGCGCGCTGCTCAACGCCAGCAGCGCCATCTCGTCATCGCTCGATCTCCCCACCGTGCTGCAGCGCTGCGCCGAACAGCTCTGCCGCGCCATTGATGCGACCAGCGCCTATATCTGCTATTGGAACCGCGACACGAACGCCACGATCGTCGTCGCCGAATATTACAGCCCCAACGCGACCGAGCTGGAATGCGCCCCCGATCCGCAGGCCGGCAAGCCGGACACCACCGACGAGACGGCCTGGCTGCTGACCGGCCAACCCCTTATACGACACGTCGATGATCAGGCCACGCCGCCGGCAACCCGCGAGCATATGCTGCACTTCGGCGTGAAGTCCCTCCTGTCGATTCCGCTTACGGCCAAGGCGCAAACGTTTGGCTATGCCGCGTTGTGGGAAACGCGGCGGCGGCGCGAGTTCACCGTGGAAGAAATTCAGCTGGGCCTGGGCATCGCGCAGCAAACGGCCATTGCCTTTGATAACGCGCGCCTGTTTGAGACCGCCCGTCAGCAGCTATCGCTGGCGCGCACTCTGCAAGCGGTAGGCGCGTTTCTGACCTCAGAGATGAGCTTGAATGATGTCTTTGAACGCATCTTCGATCTGCTGGCTGAGGTGATTCATTATGACTGTGTCGCCGTCGAACTCTTCGATGATCAGCAGCAGGTGTATCTGGCGGCGCAGCGCGGTTTCCCCGATCCGGATCTCGCGCGCCGCACCACGCACGACCTGACCGGACCGCGCATGCACGAACGATGGGGCGCGCACAGCGTCATCGTGCTGCCCGACACCAGCCAGGACAAGCGCTGGCTGAATCTTCCCGATTTCAGCTTCATCCGCTCGGCCATTCTGGTGTGGCTGCGTGCAAAGCAGCGGGCCTTCGGCATGCTCGCGGTGTACAGCCGCACCGTCAACGCTTACGATCGGGCCGGCAGCGAACCGGTGCTGGCCTTCGCGCATCAGGCGGCCATTGCCATTGAAAATGCCCAGCTCTCAGCCGCCATCCGCGAATACGCCGCCCAGCTGCAAGGTCGCGTGCAGGAACGCACTGCCCAGCTGGAACAGGAGCGCCACCGCACGCAGGCCATTCTGGACGCCGCCGGCGAAGGCATTGTTTTTACCGACACCTATGGCGTGATCGAATACGTAAACCCGCAAATGGAAGACCTGACCGGTTATCGTGCCGCGGAAATGGTGGGCCGGACTCCTAGCCTGTGGAGCAGCGGCCTGACGCCGCCTTCCGTCTACGATGATCTGTGGCGCACGATTCGGCAGGGCACAGTCTGGAAGGGCGAGATGATCAATCGGCACCGCCTGGGCCGCCTGTACGATACCGCTCTCACCGTGGCCCCGCTGCGCGACGCCAATCAGACCATCATCGGCTACGTCGGCATCCAGCGCGACGTGTCGCAACAGAAGGAACTCGATCGCCTGAAGGACGAGTTTGCGTCCAGCGTCAGCCATGAGTTTCGCGCCCCGCTGGCCAACATCAAACTGTACCTCCGCTTGCTGGACAGCGGGCGGCCGGAGAAACGCGCGCAGTACATGCAGACCCTGCAGCGTGAAACGAACCGGCTGGAGAATTTGGTCGAGGATCTGCTGTACATCTCGCGGCTTGATCAGCGGGCGGAGCGGCAGGCCATGACGCCCATCGATGTACACCCGCTCATCGCCGAGATGATTGCCGACCGATCGGATCTGGCAGCCCGCCACGGCCTTGCACTGGACTATCTGCCGAAAAACAATCTGCCGCTGGCCCTGGCCGAGGCGAGCATGTTCACCCAACTCATCACGAACCTGATGAGTAACGCGATCAACTATACGCCGCCCCACGGGATCATCACCATCATCACCGGGCTGCGCCAGGATGATCAGGCAGAGTGGATCACGGTTACTGTGCAGGACACCGGCCCGGGCATTTCGGCAGCCGATCGCGCCCACATCTTCGAGCGCTTCTTCCGCGGAGAAGCCGGCCGCAAGTCCGGCGCGCCCGGCACCGGCCTTGGTCTGGCCATCTGCAAGCGCCTTGCAGAAAAACTGGAAGGTCGCCTGACGCTGGACAGCGAGCCGGGACAAGGCGCCGCCTTTACCGTCTGGCTCAAACCGGCTTGAGCCAGATCGTGAACGTTGATCCCTGCCCCACTTCACTCTCGATCGTCAAACGTCCGCCGTGCCGGTCGATGATCTCTTTGGCGATCGCCAACCCCAGGCCGGTGCCCGGCACCCGATAGTTCCGCGCCGCCCGCCCGCGATAAAATCGCTCGCCCAGATGCGCCAGCTCGTCAGGGGCGATCCCGGGGCCGGTATCTTTCACCGTAATCGTTACCCAGTTCCGCTCGGCATAGCGGCGCGCTTCCGTGCTGCACGTTATCACACCACCCGGCGGGGTGAAGCCTAAGGCATTCGACAAGAGATTGGAAAGAGCCTGCATCATCAGCGCCAGATCGGCGTAGACGGCCGGTAACTGGGTAGGCAGCTGTTGCTGCAGCGTCAGGCCGCGCTCCAGCGCCTCGGGCTTGCGCTCGGTGACCAACGTCGCGACCAGCCGGCTGACATCGGTGGCGGCGAAGTGGAATTCGGTCTTGCCCATATCCAGGTGCGAGATGTCCAGCAGGTCTTCGATCATCTTGTTCAGGCGCGCCGCTTCCTGACGCAGAGTTTGCCTGTACGCCGCATGCTTCTCAGGCTTGCCCCGCTCGAGCAGGCTGAGATAAAGTTGAATATTGGCGATGGGCGTGCGCAGCTCGTGGCTGACGCTGGACACAAATTGATCCTTCACATGATCCAGCGCTTTCAGCTGCTCGTAGGCCGCGCTGAGCTCGTGCGTCCGCTCGGCTACGCGCTGCTCCAGCTCGTCGGCATAGCCCTGCACCTGATCGTACAGGCGCGCGTTCTCAATGGCGCTGGCCGCCTGATCGGCAAACGCTTGCAGCTGCCCACCCTGCTGCGGCGTGAACGAACCGGGCAAGCTGTTGAAGATTTGCAGGAACCCGATCACGCGGCCCTTCACGCGGATGGGGGCGCCGGCAAAAGCACCCGTGCCCAGCAGGGGATGCGCCACCGGCCAGCGCCGATCGCCGGCCACCTGCGGAATGACCAGCGGCTGGCCGGTATCGAACATCAGGCGCAGCACCGGGACATCGGCCAAATTAAGGCGCATGGCATACGCCTGCTCGGTGAAGCCCAGCTCGGTAAAGCCGCGATCGCGCGCCACCCGCACCTGGCCCTGCTCGTCCAGCAGCATGATCAGGGCCGCGTCGTGTGCCACCACGCGCCCCAGGTTGCTCAACACCCGATCGAGCACTTCATCAAAATGCAGCGTCTGATTCAGCGCGGCGGCGCTGTCCCGCAGCGCTTCGGCCAGTTGGCGCTGATCGCGCTCGGCCTCGAACAGCCGCGCCTGCTCGATTCGCACCGCGATCAGGTTGGCCACCGTCACCGTGAGATCAATATCTTCCTGCGTGAAGTGATGCGGTTCGCCGATTGAATCACAGCCAAACGTGCCGATGACCTCGTCTCGCACGATCAGGGGAACCAACAAGATCGACTTCACCTGCCGCTGCCGCATAAGGGCGCGGATGCTCTCCAACAGTGGGTCGTGCTCGGCATCCTCAATCGCCAGCGGGGCGTGGGTAGCCAGTATCTGCTGCATGGAAGCATTGCCATCCAGCGGAATCTCGACGCCACTAACCGACGGGCTGCCTGAGGCAGGCACATCGGCCACAATGATGAGGTGCTCGCGCGCGGCATCAAACAAGGCCAGCCCGGTCTGCGAAATGCGCAAGGCCCGCGTCAGCTCACTGACGGCGGCCTGGACCACGGCGCTCAATTCCAGCGGCTGATTGATGGCCGCCGAGATCTGCGTGAGCACCGCCAGCCGATCGGCCCGTTGCCGTGTTTCCTGAAATAGGCGCGCACTCTCAATGGCAATGGCGGCCGCTGTCGCCAGCAGTTCCACCAGGTGCAGCACCTCGGGCTGAAAACGGTGCGCGCGTTCGTCCAATGCCTGGATCACGCCGATGATACCGCGCCGGGAACGCAGCGGCACGCTGATGATCGAACGCACCGTCAATCCGGTGCGGCGATCCAAATCGCGATAATGCCGCGTATCCTGCTGGGCATCAGCTACCACCAAACTCTGCTCATGCTGAATGACCCAGCCCACCAGACCAGTGCCGGGCGGCACGCGCCAGCCGCGCACGGTGTTTTGCTGTGGTCCGGTGGCGTGTCGGCAGATGACATCTCCCGTAGCCGGATCGATCAGCCAGATGGACGAAGCCGTCACCTGCAACAGCCGCCGCAGCTCTTCCAGCACCATCGATAAGACCTCCGCCAGTTCCAGCGTCGATGTGAAACCCTGGATCACGCTACTGAGAAAAGCGAGGTCTCCCTCTTTGAAGGTGTGGTAACCGCTTGAATCTTCCAGTGCGATTGGTGCTCCGTCACCCATGCTCATCTCCCACATCGTGTCTGCGCCTGTGACAAAACAGCCCACTTCACGGCGTGTGAAGCAGGCTGAGCCCATCCAAGTCGTCTGGCAGCTTTATCCGGCAGGCACTACGCCGCGGCCAAACTGAAAGTGAAGGTGGTCCCTTTGCCGCTGCTGCTTTCGACCCAAATCCGCTGCCGGTGTGCCTCCACTGCCAGTTTGCAAAAGGCCAGCCCCAATCCACTGCCGTGCTCCTGCTGCCCGCCAGTGACAAATTTCTGGAACAACTGGCCCTGGATCTCCAGCGGAATACCCGGCCCGGTGTCGCTGATGGCGATCAGCACCAGCGCCGGCGCCGGCGGTTCCTGCACCTGGTGCGCCGTGATCCGCACGCCGCCTTCCTCTGGCGTAAACTTGACCGCATTGCCAATGAGATTTTGCAGCACCCGCTGGATGAGGTTGAGATCGGCAAAGACCGATGGCAGATCGGCCGGCAGATCGCTTTCCAGCCGCAATCGCTTGCTGTGGGCCAGCGTGGCCTGACTCTGCATCGCCTCGCGCACCAGCTCGGCCGGGCTGACGGCAATCAGCTGCACCGGCATGCGGCCGCTTTCCAGGCGGTTGACATCCAGGATCGCATTCACCAGTTTCATCATGCGCTCACTGCTGTGGTGCGCAATGGATAACACCTCGCGATGCGGCGGCGACAATTCACCCATGTAGCCGTCCAGCACCATGTTGAGCGCCGCCGAGATTCCGGTGAGCGGGTTACGCAGATCGTGCACCATGGTGTGTGTCATGTCTTCCCGCATCTGTGCCAGTGCGCGTTCCTCGGTCATATCGCGCATAACGATCAGGCGCCCCATCGGGCGCAGCCCCACGCGCACCGGTAAGCTTTGCCAGTGAATGGGCCGCCCATCAATCTCATAATCGCCCTCGGCGGTTGGTTCCCCGCCAGTCTTCAACCGGCGCAACTCGCGCAGGGTGGCGTGTGCCGCCTGCGGTGCAGCGCGCCGCATTTCGGCAAGGGCTTGCCTGATCGGGCGGTTGACCCAGTCGAGCGGTGTGCCGGGCAGCTGCAACATGGCCTGCGCCGGCGCATTCATCACCAGAATCGTGCCGTCAACGCCGTTCAGAATGATCCCGTCGCGGCTGGCTTCGATTAACGCTTTCAAACGACTGCGTTCGTCCAGCGTCGTCTGGAACAGCTGCGCATTGGAGACGGCCGCGGCGATTTGATGTCCCATGCTGGCATACAGCGCCATGTCAAACGACGAGGCGCTGCGCGCCTGACGCGTCAAGAGCACCATCACACCCAAAGACTGATCGCGATGCAGGAGCGGGATACCGATCAGCGTCTGCCAGCCCAGCGCATTCAATTCGACCGCCGCCGATCCCACGGGCGCGGGCGCGTCCGTCAGTGAAAGATCGATCAGGGCGACCTCGCGCTGGCGGTGAGTGTGCGCCAGCACGGACACACCCGGCTGCCCGCCCAGCACGCGGCCGACGGTGTCAGCGGACAGACCGCGCTCGGCGGCAAGGCGCAAACTGGACGACCGGCCGTCTGCGCCAGCCAGGGCGATGAAACCGCCTTCAATTTGCAGCGCGGTCAGGACCGTGGACAGCGCCTGCCCCAGCACATCCTCCAGCACCAACGAACGGCTGGTGGCGCGCGTGATCGCGTATAGGCCGGTCAGATCTTGCGTGTGACGCTGCGCCTGCTGCCGCGCCAGCCGCTCCGCCTCAAACAGCCGCGCCTGCTCGATGCGCACCGCCACCAGGTTGGCTACCGTCTGGGCTAGATCGATCTCTTCTTCCGAAAAAGCGCGCGGCGCGTGCAGCACGTCAACCCCGATTGTCCCGATCACTTCGTCGCGTACAATGAGCGGCACGAGCAGAATCGATTGAACCTGCTGCCGCTTCATCATGTGCTGCACGTTACTCAGCAGCGGATCGTGCTGCGCATCCAGCACCATCAGCGGCTGGCGCGTTTCCAATACGCGCTGCATGGACCGATTCCCCTCCAGCGGCACTTCCAGCCCCACGGCCGATTGATTGCCCGGCGCCGGATGATCGGCGCGCACGTACACCTGCCGGTGCGCTTCGTCAAACAACGCCAGGCCGACCTGATCGACTGTCAGCACGTGTGTCAGGCCGTCCACCGCAGCCTGCATGACGGACTGCACGTCTTGTGACAGGTTGATCGCCATCGAGATATCGCTGACCAGCGCCTGACGCTGCGCGCGCAGCCGCTCGGCCGCTTCGGCCTGTTTGCGTTCAGTGATGTCCTCCTTGACGGCCAGATAGAACGTCAGGCGGCCGTGGGCATCACTAATGGCTGAGATGACGGCCGATTCCCAATACAATGCGCCGTTCTTTTTCTTGTTGTGAAACTCGCCGCGCCATTCATGGCCGGCTTGAATGGTCTGCCAGAGGCGCGCATACTCTGCCGGCGGAGTCTCGCCAGACTTGAGCACGTTAGAATAGCGGCCAATCACTTCGTGCGGTTCGTAGCCGGTGAGTTCCGTAAATTTGGGGTTGACGTACTGAATGCGCCCGTCCAGGTCGGTGATCATGATCGACGCGGGGCTTTGCTCGACAGCGCGCGACAATTGACGCAGCCGCAGTTCAGTCTGGCGGCGCCTGGTCACATCGTGCAGCGTCACCAGCCGTCCGATGAGGCGAGCGCGCCGATTGCGCAGCGGCGCGCTGGTGAGTTCCACATAGATTGGCTCGGACGAAAGGGAAGACCCCAACCGAATCTCGGTCGGCGCCTGTTCTGCCGAGCGATAACGCGCCACCAGATCGGGCCATGCCGCAAATACCGTATCGGCCGATTGTCCAATCGGGGATTGTGCGACGCCGATGAAGCGCTGGGCGGCGGGATTGATATCGATGATGCGGTTGTCCCGATCGAGCACGATGACCCCGTCGTCCATGCTTTCCACCAGCAAGTCGCGCGCCACCGGGGATAAATCGAATAGTTGAAAACGGAATAGGCCAAAGGCCAGGATCGCCCCGGACACGGCAAAGGCGAACGAGGTCAGCTCAATGCCAGACGGATCATGCCCGGTGACATGCGCGATATTTGCGAGCCACGGAATTGCGACAACCACAAGCAACAGCGCCGCTTGCCGGCGCAGATCGCGCCGCGAGAGCAGCGCAGTGCGCACCAGGATAATGGTCCCGGCGATCAGAGCCGCATAGTTGTACGCAAAAGCGACCCACCACCACCACCCCTGAGCACTGTAATTGAGTGTGCCGTTCGCATTGAGGCTGATGTTCCACAGCCAGGAATGGAGATCGTTGGACAGGGCGACGAGCATGGTAGCAACAGGAATGATCCACAGCAGGATCACGTTGCGCCGCGTGAGGACGCGTTGATAACCGCAGTATGCCAACGCGAAGATCAGCCACAACACCGGAAGGCTGGCAATGCCCAGGTATTGCAGCTTGGCGAAGGTGAGCTTGTAGTCCGCACCAACCACGGCATACTCGCACACATCCAGGCCAGCCCACCACGCCGCGGCCAGCATCATGAGCGCCAACGGCAGAGCGCCCGGCGTTTCGCGCCGCCGCCAGGCCACAGCTGCGACAACCAACGCCAGGATGGCGCCGATGATTAGAATGAGGAGATACGGTTGAAAGTTCCAGGTCATGCGGGTCCAGCCGGCGATGTATTGGAGTTAATTTTACTACACCTGGGCCGCGGCAGTCCGGCGCGCAGCGCCAGCGTCCAACCACGCCGTTTTCAGATCACGGCGGCCAGCGTAAACGCAAACACGCTGCCGTGGCCTGGCAGCGAATCAACCCAGATCTGCTGGCCGTGTGCTTCCACCGCCAGCTTGCAGAAGGCCAGGCCCAGCCCGCTGCCGCGCCCCTTTTGTGAGCCGGTGACGAACTTCTGGAACAGCTGCGCTTGAATGTCGGGCGGAATGCCCGGCCCCGTGTCATGCACGGAGATCAAGACAATCGGCTGAGCTAAAACCATCGTGGTAAGCTCGGCCGTCAAGGTCACCCGCCCGCCGGGCGGCGTGAACTTCACCGCGTTGCCCACCAGGTTCTGCAACACCCGGCGAATCAGGCCATCATCGGCGCGCACCAGCGGCAGATCGGATGGAACGTGATTCTCCAGCGCGAGCTGCTTGTCCTGCGCCAGCACCTGCTGTACCTGCAACGCTTCTTCAACCAGATCCGGCAGCGGCCAGTCCCGAAGCGTCAGCGGCATTTGCCCGCTCTCCAGGCGGCTCACATCCAGAATATCATTGACCAGGTTGATCATGCGCTGCGAGTTGCGCCGGGCGATTTGCAGCAGTTTCAGTTGATGGGGCTGCAGCAGCTCCGGCTCATCCACCAGCACATCCAGCGACGTGGCAATGCCGGCCAGCGGATTGCGCAGATCATGCACCATGGTGTGCCGCATGTCTTCGCGCATCTGCTCGATGGCGCGCTCCTCGGTGAGATCGCGCAGGGCCACCAGCCAGCCCAGCACCTGATCGCCAACCTGTACCGGCAACAACTGCGCTAAGAGGGTGCGCCGCGCCACGATCACTTCACGCTGGCGTGGCTGCAGATCGCCCGCGCGCCGCAGCTGTCGAAACTCGGCGACGCCGACACGCGCTGCCTCAGGCGCGGTATGCCGCAAGGTGCGCAGCAAGGCCGCCGCCGACTGACCGCGCCAGTCGCTGGGGCGGCCAACCAGATTGAGCAGCCGCAGCGCTACCGAGTTGATGACCGACAGGCGCCCCGTCACGGTGATCATCAGGATACCGTCGCGGCTGGCGTCGATCACGCCGCGCAGTTCGGCGGCGCGCTCTTGCAGAGTGTCCTCGGCTGCTTTGCGCGCGGTAATGTCCTGCAAGGTGGTCAGCTGGCACGGCACGCCGCGCAGTTCCACAGTCTCCAGCGAGATCAACACGACATGAATCTCCCCGGTCCGGCTGCGAAAGCGGACTTCCCGCCCGCGCACAAAGCCCTGCTGCTCCATGGCGCGCAGCACTTCCGCGCGCTCCTGTAGATCGACCCACAGGTTCAGATCGCGCGCCGTATGGCCGATCAATTCCTCGCGCGTGTAGCCCGAGAGTCGCACAAACGCCTCATTGACCTCCAGATAATGGCGCGTGGTGCTGTCGCTAATGACCAGGGCCACCGGACTGGAGCGGAAGGCCTTGTTGAATTTTTCTTCAGACGCGCGCAGCGCGTCTTCAATCAACCGCCGTTCAGTCACGTCGGTAATGATACCGAGCGACGCTTCAAATTCGCCGTCGGCCGTGCGGATGGCCGTAACCGACAGAACACCCCAGAAGACACTGCCGTCCTGCCGCACGTAGCGTTTCTCGATTGCAAAGTCGTCGATGGCTCCGTCAATGAGCAGGCGCATTTGCGCTTCATTCGCAGCGCGATCGGCGGGGTGCGTAAGATCGATCGGGCTGAGTTGATACAGCTGCTCGATCGGATAACCGCTCATCTCGGACCAGCGCTGATTCACCTGGATGTAGCGCCCCGACCGATCGGCCAGCGTGATGCCCACCGAAGCGTTGTCAAAAATGGCCTTCAAGCGGGCGCGGCTCCGCTGCAGCTCGGCCTCTGTCTGCTTGCGCGCGGTGATGTCTTCCTTGACGGCCACGTAGTGCGTCACACGGCCATCGACATCGGTGACCGGCCCGATGTGCGCATCTTCCCAGTAGAGCTCGCCGTTCTTCTTGCGATTGAGAAATTCGCCGTGCCATTCGCGGCCCGCCGCCAGCGTTTGCCACAGGTCGACGTACACTTCGCGCGGCGTGTGGCCGGTCTTCAGGATGTTGGGGTTCTGACCAATGGCTTCGTCCAAGGCGTAGCCAGTCAGCTGAGTAAAGTGCGGATTGACATACTCGATGCGGCCGGTGGTATCGGTGATGACCACCGAAGCGGGGCTTTGCTCCACCGCGCGCTGCAACTGGCGGAGCTGCGCCTCGGCCCGGCGGCGATCGGTGATATCGCGCGCCGTCACGATTTTTCCCCGGATCAACCCGCGGCGATCGCGCAGCGGTGTGATTTGCAATTCCAGCACGCGCGGCTCACCGGCGGGTTGCGGCACACTGATCTCAGTTTCAGTTTCATAAACATCGCGCAGGTGCGCAAATTGTTGACTCCAGTGGGGCAAAGCGCGATCGACGGGTTGGCCGATCGGAGCTCGCGCTAAGCCCGCCAGGCGCAAAGCCGACCGGTTCATATCGAGAATCCGCCGCTGGTCGTTGATCACCAGGATCGCATCGCGCAGATCATCGATGATGGCCGAATGTACCAGCGGCGACAGATCACGTGACACCCGCCGCCGCCACAGCCACGCGGCGATCAGGCCAACACCCACCCCCACCGCGAAAATGATCAGATACACTTGAATCGGCCCGGGCATGTGCCAACTCCTCAGGTTCCTACCGGCGCAAAGAAAAAGTACAATGCCGCATACCGGCATTGTACTATGAACTGCGCGACATGGATCGATCCTGTGCGTCAACAAATGCGCGGCAGCATTTCGCCCAACAGCACGTCAACGATGCGGTGGCTGCCGATGGCGGTCTTGAGGAGGACACGCCCCGGCGATTCTGATTGGACTTCGCCGACGATCACGGCGTCTGCGCCGTAACGCTGCTGGCGCATCACCTCCAACACCCGATCGGCTTCCTCGCGCCCGACGATCACGATGAGTTTGCCTTCATTCGCCACATACAGCGGATCGAAACCCAGCATCTCGCAGGCGGCGCGCACCGCCGGCCGCACGGGGATGCTCTTCTCGAGCAGCGTAATGCCCACACCCGATTGTTTGGCGATCTCGTTCAGGGTTGTGGCCACACCGCCGCGCGTCGGATCGCGTAACACGTGGATTTCTTCGCTGGCGTCGAACAGCGCCATGATCAAATGATTCAGCGGCGCGACATCACTCTGCACGTCGGCGTCAAAGCCCAACTCGCCGCGCGCGCCCAGCACAGCGATACCATGATCGCCGATCGGGCCGGAGAGGATCACCACATCGCCCGGTTTGGCCTGCGCCCCACCAACCTCAACGCCTGCCAGCACGGCGCCCAAGCCCGCCGTCGTGATGTACATCCCGTCGGCCTTGCCCTTCTGCACGACCTTCGTGTCACCCGCAACAATTTGCACGCCGGCCTCAGCCGCCGCGTCACGCATCGAAGCCAACACCCGCTGCAACACGTCAAGCTCGAGTCCTTCCTCAAGGATGAAGCCTGCCGTCAAATACAATGGCTGCGCGCCCAGCATCGCCACATCGTTGACCGTGCCACATACCGCCAGCCGTCCGATGTCGCCGCCGGGGAAGAAGAGTGGATACACGACGTGCGAGTCGGTGCTGAAAGCCAGACGGCTGCACGCGCTGAGGCGAAACACGGCGGCATCATCGCCCGCGCGCAACAACGGATTGTCGAACGCAGGCAAGAACGTCTTCGCGATCAGATCGTGCATCAGCTTGCCGCCGCTGCCATGCCCCAACACGATGCGATCACGCTGTTGCACGGGCGTGGGACAGACAGGACCTTGCAGAGTAGTGGATTCATCGGTCATAGTTCGTTCCACAAGTAAAACGTGAAACGTAAAGCGTAAAGAGCTCGTTACGCATTACGTTTTACGCATTACGTTTTACGCATTACGTTTTACGCATTACGATACCGGTAATACGCCGCACACGCCCCTTCGCTGCTGACCATCGTCGCGCCGAGGGGATGTTCGGGCGTGCATTCTTTGCCGAACGCTGGGCATTCGTTGGGTTTCTTGCGTCCCTGCAGCACCAGTCCACTGATGCACAATGGCGACTCTTTGGTGTTGATGTTATCCACCGCGAAGCGCTGCTCCGCGTCGAATTCAGCATATTCGTCGCACAAGCGCCAACCGCTCAGCGGAATCGTGCCGATGCCGCGCCACTTGCGATCGCATTCGACGAAGACTTTGTTGATCAAATCCTGCGCTGGCTGATTGCCCTCGAAAGTGACGGCGCGGCCATAGGCGTTTTCTACTTCATGCCGATTGGCTTCCAGCTGCTTAACGGCTTTCAAAATACCTTCCACCAGATCGACCGGCTCGAAGCCCGTGACCACGATCGGCACTTTGAATTCTGCAGCGATGGGCGGATATTCCCAGTAGCCCATCACGGCGCAGACGTGACCCGCTGCCAGAAACGCCTGCACCTGATTGTATGGCGAGGACAAGATGGCGCGCATGGCGGGCGGCACGCGCACGTGCGACACCAGCATTGAGTAGTTCTTCACGCCGAGCTGCTTCGCCTGCCACACACTCATCGCATTGGCGGGAGCCGTCGTCTCGAAGCCGATGCCGAAGAACACGACCTGTTTATCGGGATTCTGCTGCGCGATCTTCACCGCATCCAGCGGCGAGTACACCACGCGCACATCGCCGCCGTCGGCCCGCGTGCGGAACAGGTCTTCGTCAGAGCCGGGCACGCGCAGCATATCGCCGAAGGAGGTGAAGATCACGTCGGGGCGCGAGGCAATCGCAATCGCTTTGTCGATCAGTTCGAGCGGCGTGACGCAGACCGGGCAGCCCGGCCCGTGGATCAACTCGATCCCCTCGGGCAGCAGCTCGTCGAGGCCGTGCCGCATAATCGAGTGCGTCTGCCCGCCGCAGATTTCCATCAGCGACCACGGGCGTGTGACTGTGCGCCGGATTTCATCCAAACCCTTATGCACCAGTTCCGCGTCGCGGTATTCGTCGAGATACTTCATACCTTCTCCTGCATTCGTCATTGCGAGCGCTTCTCAGCGAAGCAATCTCATTTGCAATCAGCAGAAGATTGCCTCGTCGGCCTACAGCCTCCTCGCAATGACGGCCCTTTACTTGTACTCTTTCGTCGAGAAGTCGCGGCGATCTTCCGCCGGGATCGTGTGGAACACGTAATCCCATACTGGCGAAGTCACGCCGTAATACGCATCGTCCATCTTGTAGTGGTGCTTCATGTGATAGCGCTTGAGGTATTTCAGGTAACCCCAGCGCAGCGGCCAGTGATGCGTGGCATAGTGCGTCAGGTCATAGATCAGATAACCCGTCGAGGTTCCGGCAAAGACCGGCCAGAACCAATACGACAGCCCCAGCGCGCTCAGCACCACCCAGTAGATCAACCCGAAGATCACGGCCAGTGGCAGGCTCACCACGGGCGGCATGACGAGGCGCGTTTTGCACGCCGGCTGTACGTGATGGATGCCGTGGAACAGATAAGAAATCTTCTCCATGGTGGGCGTGCGCGGCGGCATGTGGAACAAAAAGCGATGCAGGGTGTATTCCAGCACCGTCCACAAGAACGCACCCAGAATAAAGGCGAACGGAATGTACAGGCCGGACATACCAGCCGGCACAGTGGTGAACGCCAGGTACAGCGCGATCAAAATGATCGGCGTCCAGATAATCGTCACCGCCGTCGGCGTGATGTGTGTGAAGAATTCCAGAAAGTCCGACTTGAACAGGCGAATCGGCTCCTCACTGTGGTTGAGTTTGTAATGAAGGGTGCTGCTCATGTCTCTCTCTCCTTTTGCGCGAAATTTACCACAAAGCAAAGCCCGCGAATGAATTCGCGGCTGAGAAGACAAACACGTTAAAACGTGTTCACGTTTCGAGCGGGCCCAGTTCCTCTTCAATCGCGCCGATCTCACGCAGCAGTTGCAGCGTCTCCAGCGCTTCGGCCTCGTCCAGAATGTTCAGCGCAAAGCCCACGTGCACGATGGTGTACTGTCCCACCTGCGCTTCGGGCACATACGCCAGACAGATCTCTTTGGTCACGCCGCCAAAGTCCACCTTGCCCATCTGCAGGCCGTTGGCTTCATAAATGTCGGTAATTTTTCCGGGAACGCCTAAACACATAGGAACCTCCAAGTAACAATTAACAAGTAACAAAACACGGCGCGCAGTCATTCCCGCGCGTAGTTGGCGGGAATCCATGACGCACGCTGGATGCCCGATTACAGGCTTCGGGCATGACGCGCGACAACAATAGCCTGCCCCAACGCCAAGCCACCGTCGTTGGGCGGGACAAGGTGATGCACGTAAACGGTGAACTCTGCCGCCCGCAACCGAGCGAGCGTCTTATGCAGCAGGGTCACATTCTGCCATACGCCACCGCTCAGCGCCACTTCATTTAGGCCGCGATCGTATCGAATTCGCTCACACAAGTCTAACACCAACTGCGCCAATCCGTTGTGGAAGCGCGCCGCGATCAGCGGTGTCGGCACACCCGATCGGACATCGGCCACCACCGCGCGGATGACGCCATCCAGCTTCACGCACCAGTGCGAAGCCTCCCCGTGGGACGCACCACGCACCACGCTGTCCTGAATAACTTCAAACGGATACTCGCCTTCTTCGGTCGCATCCGCCAGCGCCTCAAACTCGATCGCCGCCTGGCCTTCGTAGTTCACGTCCTGCCGCACAGCGCAGATCGAGGCAACAGCGTCAAACAAGCGCCCCGTGCTCGATGTGGGGAACGCATTGAGGCCCGCTTCGATCTGCTGGCGGATGGCCGCTTGCTCGATCGAGCTAGCCGCTTTCACCGGAGCGAGATCACCATCCCACGGAATGCCCGCCTGATGCAGATAACTCAACGCGCTGCGATAGGGATGCCGGGTGGCCGCATCGCCGCCGGGCAGCGGCAGGTAGTCGAGATGCGCCGCACGCTCGAAGCCGCTATAGTCCGCGATGAGAAATTCGCCGCCCCAGATCGCGCCATCGCTGCCGTAGCCCGTGCCGTCAAAGGCAACGCCGATAACGGGCCGATCACCATGCCAGTTGTTCTCTGCCAGACATGCGGCGATGTGCGCATGATGGTGCTGCACACCGATTGCTTTCAACCCGTCACGCTCGGCACGTTCCAACGCATAGCGCGTTGCCAGGTAATTCGGATGCAGATCGTAGGCGATGAATTCCGGCTTGATGCGGAACAACCGCTCGAAATGAGCGATGCCGTCCTCAAAGGACTTCAGCGTCTCAAAGTTTTCCAGATCGCCGATGTGGTGGCTGAGGAAAGCATAACCGTCGCGTGTGACGCAGAACGTGTTCTTCAACTCCGCGCCTGCGGCGAGGATCGTTGGCCGCTTACTCATCACCGCGTCCGCGCGGTGACCGTCCGCGGGGACGCGGACTTGGAGCGTTGGCAGTTTCACCGGATACGGCGCATAGCCGCGCGAGCGACGAATGGGCAGTTCCTGGCCCTCGAAGACACGCACCACCGAATCATCACAGCGGATGTGGATGTCGCGGTTGTGCAGCAGGAAAGCGTCAGCCAGAGGCGCAAGGTGATCGAGCGCATCATCGTTGTCCGTGGCGATGGGCTCTTCGCTGAAGTTGCCGCTGGTCATGACCAGCGGTTGGTTGTTGGTTGTTAGTTGTTGGTTGCTGGTAAAAAGCAACTCATGCAGCGGTGTGTACGGCAGCATGAAGCCGATGGTGGCCTGGCCGGGGGCGACGTGATCCGAAATCTCCGTCATTGCGAGCGCTGCGCGCGAAGCAATCTCCGCCTGCCCCGCACGAGATTGCTTCGTCGCAAAAAACGCTCCTCGCAATGACGTGGGCCGTGACCTCTTCCGCAGCAACACAATCGGATGCTCTATGGATTCCAGCAGCGCGCGTTCTTCCGGCGAGACCTCGCAGAATTGTTCAATCACCGCGACGCTGGGCGCCATCAGCGCGAACGGCTTATCGATGCGGCCTTTGCGTCGGCGCAGTTCCGCCACAGCATCATCGTTCGTCGCATCGCAGGCGAGATGGAAGCCGCCCAGACCCTTGATAGCGACGATCTTGCCATCAGCCAGCAACTGCCGCGCTACATCAATCGCCGCATCTTTGACTTGTTTCCTTGTTTCCTTTTCTACTATCCATACCTTCGGCCCGCATTTGGGACACGCCACCGGCTGCGCGTGAAAGCGGCGATTCAATGGATCGGCGTATTCATGGGCGCAATCTTCACACATGGCGAAGTCCGCCATCGTCGTGAAAGGTCGATCGTAGGGAATGTCTTTGATGATGGTGAAGCGCGGCCCGCAGTTGGTGCAGTTGATGAACGGATAGAGATAACGCCGATCATTCGGATCGAGCAATTCACGTCTGCAATCTTCGCACAAGGTGATGTCCGGCGAGATGGGCAGAAAGTCGTTGGGGTTGGATTCAGAATGGCGAATCTCGAACGAGGTGAAACCGTTACTGGTGATCTCGTTGACCTCTACGGCATCGATACGAGCCAGCGGCGGCGCTTCGGCCGTCAGGGCTGCCACGAACCGATCGAGCGTGTCACCTTCCCCGTCCACTTCGATATCCACCCCCGCCGAGGTGTTGCACACCCAGCCGCGCAAGCCGTAGCGCGTCGCCAGCCCATAGACGAACGGGCGAAAGCCCACGCCCTGCACGACGCCGGTGATGTGAATGTGTCTAGCAGCGAGATCGGTAGTCATGAATCGTTGAAAGACGTAATGCGTACTGCGTAATGCGTAAAACGTGAAACGTAAAATTACGTTTTACGCTTTACGTTTCACTTGGCTCATCAACCACTTCGTCCACGCGTCGATACCCTCCCCCGTCCGGCACGAAATCGGAAACGTCACCACGCCGGGATTGAGCAGTTCGACGCCGCGCTTGAAGTAGTCGAGATTGTATTCCACGTAAGGGATGAGGTCGATCTTGTTGATGATCAGCGCGTCGAGGCCGCGATAGATGTTGGGATACTTGTACGGCTTGTCGTCGCCCTCGGCCACGCTGGAGATCAACACGTTGGCGTGCGTGCCCAACGTGAACGCCGCCGGACAAATGAGATTGCCTACGTTCTCCACGATGAGCAGATCGATCTGAGCGAGCGGCAGTTCATTCAGCGCGCCGCTCAACATCACCGCGTCGAGGTGGCACTCGCCGCCGGTGTTGATCTGCACGGCGGGCATCCCGGCGGCGATCACCTTGTCGGCATCGATCGTCACGGCAGCAGTATCGCCCTCCACCACCCCAATCGTGATCGACGCACTCAGTGCGCTCGACGACAGCGCTTTGATCGTGCGCAGGATGGTGCTGGTCTTGCCGGCCCCCGGCGCGGCCATGATGTTGAGGCCGAAGATGCCGTGCTGATCCAAGCGAGCGCGGTTTTCTTCCGCCAGCCGATCATTGGCGCTGAGAATTTTTTCAACTACAGTCACACTCGTCATGATGTCGCCTTTGTCAAATCGCTGCCTAATGCCCTTGGCGTCAGTCGCCGCTGACCAATGAATTTAACTTTACAACTTTGCGGAGGTCAGTGGGGTCGGCTGCGTGAAATCCCCATCCTTTTGGGACGCCATGTTGAGTCGCCGCCTGAAAGCCATTATTGACCGAACTGCTCGTATGACGCCTTGAGTAACTCTAGTAGCAATTCTTCATGACGCTTAATGTCGTCTTTAGCTAAACGAATCTTGTAGCGCCCAAACTTGCCGTACCCCATTACATCCAGTCCCGCTTCATCTAATCTTGATTGGATTTCGTCGGAGTGTTCAAGGCGAACATTGATCCTTAACCAGTTTTTCTTTGGGTTAAGAACGACAAAATTGTTAGGTTGCCCATTTCGGGCTAAGCCAATATAGCCTCTATTGTATTTCAGCGCAAAACCGTTATCGAATGATTTGACCAATTCAAGCAGATGATCTGCCATTGCAAGTGTAGTCTTGCTGCTGCGCTCCTCCCAGTAAGTCCGATCAGCAGGCTCTTGTACACCCTCGTCTTCGTCAATTAGTCCAAGGCGCATTTCGTTTAAAACGGTTGTGAACACTAACGAAACTTGATCGCCAGTTTTGAGTGCTTGCATTTGAATGGCGATAAGCGGTATGAAGCCGTTGAACAAACCGATGACGTTTAGGAATCGGCTTGTAATATCCTCGGCCACAATTACGGCAGTGTGTTCATACTGCGGGTAGCGTTTACGTTCGATGTCCCAATATTCGATAGTGCGTACAATATGCGACTCGTCGGTTTTTCCTAATTGTATTTCAACTTCGAAGCGATGATCTGATTCAGTATCTTGTAACAGCAAATCGAGCCGCCCTGACGTCGGCTGCATTCGCTCTTTGTCTCTTACCGCTACATCACCCAGGCCCAGCAATGCGGGATCGTCTGCGATGCGCTCCTGAATCCATTTTTCGTCGAATTCAGAATTGCCCTTGAGCCAGATTCGTTCCGGTTTGATGTACTTCAATGGCGCCATAGTGTCCTCGGCAATGAATTTCTGAAGCAACTGCAAGTGTAAGACGGCCCAACATCAACTTATTCTAACGCCTGTTAGTACTCTTGCTCGTCATCACGATGTCGTCTTTGCCAGATCGCTGGCTGCTTCAATCTCGATGCTGTCCACATAGAACTCTTCTCCTGCCACCACTTTGATGCGCGCGCCGTGGCAGTTGGGACAATCGGTGAGTTCGCCCGTCAGGGTGTATGTCTGATCGCAATCGAGGCACTTCAACGTGGCGGGCTTGCGCTGAAAGTGCAGCTGCGCACCGGCGCAGATCGTCCCCTCGGCGATCATGTCCCAGTAGAACTGCACCGACTCGTCGACGATGCTGGACAACTGCCCGATGACCAAGTGCACATCGGTCACGCGCACGGCGTTGGCTGGTGCGGCGTGCTTGGTGGCGATGTTCAAAATGCTTTCAGTTACGGCCAATTCGTGCATAAAATATCACTCAATTTGATCTAGTTAATTATCCGTGAGCGTAAGACTGCCGTGTAGTGGACAACGTCACCCGGAAAATAGGCAGATTGTCATGCCGGACGCCGTGCGACGAGGCTCGCCACGGCGCGCGGCGAGCGATCCTTCATTTCGATCCAGCCTTCACGATAGACCACCACGTCCCAGTCGGCAAAAGCGCGGCGCAGTTCGTCGGGCTGGAGGAGATAATCGGGTTGGTAGTCTGGCCGCACGCGCAGCGTTTCGATCGTCAATGATTCAAAGATCAACACGCCGCCCGGCCTCAACAACGATCGAAACGTCGGCCACAGATCGCGCTGGCAGTAGTAGAAGTTGAGGATCACATCGAACGAGCACGGCGGCCAGCGATATGACGTGAGATCGATCACGGCGGCCATGAGCGACGGCCAGCGATCTTTGGCGCGCTGCACGCCGACTTCGGAGACATCGACGCCGATGACGCGCAGACCACGCTCGATCAGAAAGCCCGCGTTGCCGCCGAGGCCGGTCGCAATGTCCAGCGCCACACCCCGATCGGGCAGACAGTGCGCCTGCTCGATCAGAAAATCGCGCGGCGCTTGAAATATCTCCGATCGATAACGCTCATTCCACTTGATCGCATCAGCACTTGACATGACAATCTCGCGCACCAACTTTACCACACTTGCCCCGCTGGTATAATCGTGGGCGTTCATCCTCGTGGAGCGCCGAAATGACTGAACTGCCGCAACACTGCCTCATCGTGCGTTCGCAATTGCCGCGCGATCCGCGCGCCGACGGCCTGCTCGCCGACGCACACGCGCTGGGCCTGACGCGCGTGACCCACTTTGAGATTCAAGAACTGTTTTTCATCGAAGGCGATCTCGGCCCAACCGATCAGCATCGGCTGGCCGCCGAGTTGCTTAGTGACCCCATCGCGCAAGCCTATGAATGGCGCAGCGCGCGACCCGATGGGGTCATGCGCTTTCTGGGGGCTGATCATCACTCGCGCGTGATCGAAACCGCGCTGCGTCCCGGCGTCACCGATCCGGTGGCGGAGCAGATCGTGCGCTGCGCGCACATGCTGGGCATCGATCGAGTCGAACGCGCCGCAACCGGTAAACGCTTCGTGGTGTATGGCGATCTCAGTGAAGCCGATTATCACACGCTGGCGAAACGCTTGTTGGCGAACGATGTGATCGAGCGGTACGCCCTCGGCCCGATCGATCCGATCTTCCCCCACCCGGCCGAGGCCTCCGGCAATGTTGAGATCATCCCCGTTCGCAATCTTGACGACGATGGTTTACTCGCCGTCTCGCGCGATCGCCGGGCCGCGCTCGATCTGGCCGAGATGCAGGCGGTACAGGTTTACTTCCGATCGATCGATCGCGACCCCACGGACGTGGAATTTGAGATGATCGCGCAGACGTGGAGCGAGCACTGCGTTCATAAAACGTTCAAGGCAAAGATCACAGTTAATCTGGGATCAGGGATCGGGGATCGGGAATCGACGGTCGATGGAATTCTGAAGACGTATTTGCGCGCGGCCACCGAAGCGATCAATGCGCCGTGGGTGCGATCGGCGTTTGTGGACAATGCGGGCATCATCGACTTTGACGACGAGTGCGAAGTGTCATTCAAAGTCGAGACGCACAATCACCCGTCGGCCATCGAGCCGTTCGGCGGGGCGAACACCGGCGTGGGCGGCGTGATCCGCGATGTGCTGGGCGTGTCGGCCAAACCGATCGCCGCGACGGATGTGTTGTGCTTCGGGCCGCAGGATTTCGATCCGGCGAAGTTGCCGGAGGGCGTGCTGCATCCGCGCCGCATTCAGTCGGGCGTGGTGGCGGGCGTGCAGGACTACGGCAACAAGATCGGCATTCCCACCGTCAACGGCGCGATTCTGTACGATGAAGGCTATACCGCCAACCCGCTGGTTTTCTGCGGCTGCGTGGGCCTTGCGCCAAAGAACTCGCATCCGCGCGAGCCACGTCCGGGCGATCGTGTGATCGTGCTGGGCGGGCACACGGGCCGCGACGGCCTGCGCGGCGCGACTTTCTCGTCGATGACGATGGACGCGCAGACCGGTGAAGTCTCCGGCGCTTCGGTGCAGATCGGCGATCCGATCACGGAGAAGGGCTTGATCGAGGTCACCGTGCGCGCCCGCGATTTGAAGTTGTACACCGCCATCACCGATTGCGGCGCGGGCGGATTGTCGAGTGCCGTGGGCGAGATGAGCAGTACCTGCGGCGGCGACGTCGATCTGAAGCGTGTGAAGTTGAAGTATCCCGGCCTCGCGCCGTGGGAGATCTGGCTGAGCGAAGCGCAGGAGCGCATGGTCATGGCCGTGCCGGAAAGTAACGTGCCGCGTCTGCAAGCGATCTGTGACACCTTCGACGTGGAACTCACCGACATCGGCGCGTTCACCGACAGCGGTCATCTCGTCGTGCGCTACGGCGATCACATCGTGCTCGATCTGGCAAACGAGTTTCTGCACCACGGCATTCCGCGCCGATCACTGGTTGCAGAAATCAAGCAAGACGAATCTCGCGCCTTACGTTTTACGCATTACGCATTACGCACTACGCCTGACCACAACGCCACCTTGCTGGCCCTGCTCGCCCACCCCAATATCGCCTCAAAATCCAGCGTCATCCGCATTTACGATCACGAAGTGCAGGGTGGCACGGTGGTCAAACCGTTGACGGGCGCGCAGAACGATGGGCCTTCCGACGGGTGTGTACTCAAACCGATCGGGACGAAAGGCACGCGCGGCATCGTGCTGTCCAACGGCATCAATCCCGAACTGGGCAAGATCGATCCTTACGCGATGGCCGTCAATGTGATCGACGAAGCGATCCGCAATGCCGTGGCGGTGGGCGCCAATCCCGATCGAATCGCGCTGCTCGACAATTTCTGCTGGGGCGATCCGCTGCGCCCGGAGACGCTGGGATCGTTGATCGAAGCGGCGCGCGGCTGCTACGAGGCGGCCATCGCTTACGGCGCGCCCTTCATCAGCGGCAAGGATTCGCTGAACAACGAATACCTCGGCTCCGATGGGCTGCGCCACGCGATCCCGCCCACGCTGCTCATCTCGGCGATTGGCTTGATCGATGATGTGAATCAGGCCGTGACGATGGACGCAAAAGAAGCGGGGAACGTAGTCTATCTATTGAATGCGGAATCTCACGCATCACGCATCACGCATCACGCGCGCGAAATGTATCGTGCCTTGCACCAGGCGATGACGGCCGGTCTGGTACGCGCCTGCCATGATGTGAGTGAAGGCGGACTGGCAGTTGCAGCGGCGGAGATGTGCATCGGGGGACGGTTGGGGATGTCGCTGACGATCGAGGCGAACGATCCCGTTGAAGCGTTGTTCGGCGAGGGGAATGGCCGCTTGCTGGTGGAAGTAAAGCCGGAACATTGCCGCGACTTTGAGACGCACTTCGATCCGGCGGTGTTGAAGCGCCTTGGCATGGTGACAGGCGGCGCGCGGTTGAATGTCTCGTCGCGGACGCAGGCGCTGGTGTCTGTCAGTGTGAGTGAACTGGTCAGAGCGTGGCAACGAATAGACAATAGATAAACGGATGCGCGGAGCAAGCCATGATTACGATCAGGCAGATCACGGTAGACGACGCGGCGGCCTTTCTGGCGATGCGCGCGCAAGTCGATCTCGAAACCAGGTTCATGATGCTGGAACCCGGCGAGCGGCAGACGACCGTCGAGCAGGAGCGCGAACGCATTGCGAACATGCTCAAAGCCGACAACAAGCAAACGTTTCTGGCCGAAGATGACGGACAGCTGGTCGGCTGGTTGTGGGCCAACGGCGGCGATTTTCGGCGCAATCACCACTGTGCGCACATCGTCATCGGCATCAAGGCGGCATACACCAATCAGGGCATCGGCACGCGGTTGTTCCAGGCGTGTGAAGCGTGGGCGCGCGAACGCGGCTTGCATCGTCTGGAGTTGACGGTGATGACTCACAATCAGCTGGGTATCGCGTTGTACAAAAAGATGGGCTTCCAGATCGAAGGCACTGCGCCGGATGCGCTGCGCGTCGATGGCGAGTACGTCGATCTGCATTACATGAGCAAATTGATATAAGGTTTTTGCTCAGCTTGTGAGGTGACGTCATTCCCGCGCGCTCGTGGCGGGAATCCAATGACTTGCCAGCAGAGACCCTGGATGCCCGACAACAGCACTCGGGCATGACAACTGAGCGGCCAAGCTGCAAGTGCACCAGCGCATGATTAACGTACGCCAGATCACACCCGACGATGCCGCCGCTTACTGGCAGCTGCGCCAGCAGATCGATCGCGAGACGGAGTTCCTGCGCTTCGAGGCCGACAACTATTTGCAGACGACGCGGCACGTGCGCAATCGGATCGAGTTGATGCTGGCCAGCGACAACCAGATGATCTTTCTGGCCGAAGAGGGTGATCAGCTGATCGGGTTTTTGTGGGCCGGGGGCGGGTTGTATCGCCACACCCGCTGCCGCGTGCACATCATCCTTGGCGTGCGGCAGCCGTATTATCGCCAAGGCATCGGCACGCGGCTGTTGACGGCGTGCGAAGAATGGGCCCGCGCGCAGCGCCTGCAGCGGCTGGAACTCTCGGTGATGGCGCACAACTTCCCGGCGCTGGCGTTATACCGGAAGACGGGTTTTCAGATTGAAGGCACCGCGCCGTACGCGCTGTGCAGCGACGGCAACTACATCGATCTGCATTACATGAGCAAAGTGCTGACATGAGCCAACCGAGGTAGCGCAAGTTGACAACTTGCGCAACGAATTATTATGAACCAACCCAAAGTTTTGATCTTGCACGCCGACGGCACCAATCGCGATCACGAAGCCGCGCAGGCGTTTGCGGCGTGCGGGGCAGCAGCCGACATCGTTCACATCAATCAACTGCGCGCCCGCGAGAAACGCTGGGAGGATTATCACATCCTGGCCCTGCCCGGCGGCTTCACGTATGCCGACGCACTTGGCTCCGGCAAGTTGTGGGCGCTTGATCTCAACACGTACTTTAATGAAGAAGTACATGCCTTCGTCGACAGCGGCAAGCCGGTCATTGGCATTTGCAATGGATTTCAGGCATTAGTGAAATCTGGAATTCTCCCTGCGTTCGGTGAGGGGCGCGCCACGTTGACGTTCAACGCCGAGGGACACTTTGAGTGCCGCTGGGTAACGTTGAAAGCGCAGTCGCAAGTATGCGTGTGGACGCACGATTTGTCTGATCTGATCGAATGCCCGGTGGCGCACGGCGAAGGCCGCTTCATGTTGAGTGATGAACGTGATCTAGCGACGTTGGCCGCGCAGGATCAGATCGCATTGACGTATACTTGCGCCGATGGGACGGCGGCGCACGGTGCATACCCGATCAACCCCAACGGCTCGATCGGCGACATTGCGGGCGTGTGCAATCCGCGCGGCAACGTGCTGGGGCTGATGCCGCATCCCGAAGATCACATCGCGGCATATCAGCATCCGCGTTGGACGCGCGTGGAACGCAAGCGCCACGAAAACGGGCGATTGGGGTTAAGATTGTTCGAGAATGGCGTGCGGTACGCGCGGGAGAGGTAATCAACGGACTTGTAAACGGACAAACGGAAAAGAACGGATTGAAACGGAGAAACGGATTGGGGCCGTTTGCCGAATTCACACAAATCGATAGCCAAGGAGCAAAGCATGTTACTGAATCGGATTCAAGCACGCAGTTCAAATCCGGCGTTGGTGCGCGTGGCGGCGATTGTGTTGTTCGCCGCGTTGACGGCTCTGGCCGCGCGAATTACGATCCCGCTGCCGTTCACGCCGGTGCCGATCACATTGCAGGTGATGATGGTGCTGCTGGCCGGGTTGACGCTGGGCGCAAAGGACGGCGCGTTGAGTCAGATCGTCTACGTCGGCGCGATCCTCGTCGGGCTGCCGCTGGACGCCAAAGGGATCGGCGCAGCGGTGTTGATTAGCGCGACCGCCGGTTATCTGATCGCGTTCATTCCGGCGGCGTTCGTCACCGGTTGGCTGGCCGAGAAAGGCGCGCGGGGCAAGCGGGGGTGGAGTTTCGCCGCCAGTTTGATCGGTGTGAGTATCATTTATTTGATGGGCACGGTCTGGTTGACGATCGGCTTTCTGGGCGGCGATTTTTCCAGGGGCTGGACGCTGGGCGTCGCGCCGTTTATCGTCGTGGATGTGATCAAGGCGCTGATCGCCGCAGGCGGCGCGGAAGGATTGCGCACACTGATCGAGCGCGCGGCGCGGTAACGGATAAGGGTCTTCAGCGGATGCCTGCGGCGAAGCGGATAAACGGAGAAGGTAACTGCTCAGTCGTGGCGCAACGTCGTCATTCCCGCGTGCTTCTGGCGGGAATCCAGAACTCCTGCCAGCGGCAAATCTGGATGCCCGATAGAAGCATTCGGGCATGACGACTGAGCAGTTACCGGTCGGGAGGAATGACATGGTCGCGAAGGAGTTGATTCGTCAGCAGTTGCCGTCGGCGCTGGGCGAGACGCACTTGCCGCTGCCCGGCAAACAAGCGGGCAAGGTGCGCGATTGGTACGAGTTGCAGCGCGGCCAGCGCTTGCTGGTCACCACCGATCGGCTGTCGGCGTTCGATCGGATTCTGGCGCGCGTGCCCTACAAGGGCCAGGTGCTGAATCAACTGGCGGCGTGGTGGTTCGATCAGACCAGCGACGTGATCGCCAATCACAAGATCAGCGTGCCCGATCCCAACGCGACGATCGTGACAACCGTGCAACCGTTCGCGGTGGAAGTGATCGTGCGCGGATACATCACCGGCGTGACGAGCACCGCGCTGTGGTACCGCTACTCGATCGGCGAACGCGACATCTACGGTTATCATTTCCCCGAGGGTCTGCGCAAGAACGAGCAACTGCCGGAGCCGATCATCACGCCGACGACCAAAGGCGGGCCGACGGGACATGATGAACGCTTGACGTGCGCCGAAGTCGTCGAGCACGGTCTGCTCGATCGGGGCACGTGGGATCAAGTGCAGGCGGCGGCGCTGGCGATCTTCAAGCGCGGGCAGGAAATCGCCGCGAGGAACGGATTGATCCTGGTCGATACGAAGTACGAATTTGGCCGCGCGCCCGATGGCCGCGTGCTACTGATCGATGAAGTGCACACGCCGGACTCATCGCGCTTCTGGAAAGCGGAGTCGTATGCCGAACGGTTTGAGCAAGGCGCGGAGCCGGAAAATTTCGACAAGGAATTTGTGCGGCTGGCGTATGCCGAGCAAGGCTATCGCGGCGACGGACCGATCCCGGCGATGCCGGACGATCTGTGGATCGCGGCGAGCAGGCGCTACATCGAAATCTACGAGATGCTGACCGGGTTGATGTTCGAACCCGGCACGTATCCGATCGAGCCGCGTTTGCTGGAGAATCTGTACGTGGCCGAGCACATCGACAGGCAAAATCCGTTGAATGCACTTTAGATCCACGAAGGACACGAAGTATCACGAAGTAAATCCTTCGTGTTTCTTCGTGCCCTTCGTAGATCATCAGAGGGCGACCATGACAAAACCGCTGGTCATTATCTTGATGGGCAGCAAAGCCGACGAGGGACACTGCGCGAAGATTGCCGACGCGGCGCGCGGGTTTGGGCTGGACGTGGTAACGCGCATCGGATCGGCGCACAAGACGCCGGAACATGCGTTAAGCATTCTGCGGCAATATGAAGCTGATCCGCGCCCCAAGGTGTATATCACCGTCGCGGGGCGCAGCAATGCGCTGTCGGGGTTTACGGATGGCTCGGTGAGTGCGCCCGTCATCGCGTGTCCGCCTGCGAGTGAAGCCTTCGGCGGGGCCGATGTGTACTCGTCGCTGCGGATGCCGTCGGGCATTGCGCCTGCCGTGGTACTGGAACCCGCCAACGCCGCACTGCTCGCCGCCAAGATTCTGGGGCAATGTGATGCGGATGTGAAGGCGAAGGTGATCGAGTTTCAGCAGAAGCAGGCGAAGAAGATTTTAGAGGACGATCAGGCGATACAAGCGTAACAAGTACCGAGTAACGAGTAATTACGCATTACTCATTACGCGTTAGCCTCAATCGCAAGTGGTGCAGCAGGAAGAATCATGCACGACAAAGACGTTCCCCACGAAGAATGCGGCATCATCGGCATTTACGCGCCCAACGAAGATGTTTCGCGCATGGCGTTCTTTGGATTGTACGCGCTGCAGCATCGCGGACAGGAAGCGGCGGGCATCGCCGTAGCCGACGGGATGTCAATTCGCAGCCACAAAGACATTGGGCTGGTGGCACAGGTCTTCGACGAAGAGAACCTCGCGCCATTGACGGGCCACTTCGCCATCGGGCATACACGCTATTCCACCACCGGCTCGTCGAGCAAGCGCAATGCGCAGCCGTTTTTGATCGAGACGCAGTTCGGGCCGCTGGCCGTGGCGCACAACGGCAACTTGATCAACGCCGGTGAGTTGCGGCAGGAAGTGTTGAAGCGCGGCGCGGGCTTGTATTCATCGTCCGACAGCGAAGTGATCACGATGATGCTGGCCGGGGCCGAAGGGGACACGTGGGACGATCGGATTCGCCACTGCATGCCCAAGTGGCGCGGCGCGTATTCGCTGGTGATCCTCACGCGCGACAGTGTGTATGCGGTGCGCGATCCGTGGGGCTTCCGACCGCTGAGCGTGGGACGTTTGCCGGGCGGTGGACACGCGGCGGCCTCGGAGACCGGTGCGCTGCGCACGCTGGGCTGCAATACGATCCGTGAAGTGAAGCCCGGCGAGATCATCACGTTGAGCAACACGGCGCTGCGTGTGCGACAGGCCGTGCCACCCGCGCCGCAGCTGGCGCGCTGCGTCTTCGAGCACATCTACTTTTCGCGCCCCGATAGTTTTTGGGACGGCTTGCTGGTGCATGAAGTGCGGCAACGCCTGGGCGAAGAACTCGCGCGTGAAGCACCGATCGACGCAGACGTGGTGATTCCTGTGCCCGATAGTTCGATCCCGGCGGCGATTGGGTTCGCGCGCGCCTCGGGCATTCCGTATAACGACGGCTTCATCAAGAATCGCTACATCGGGCGGACGTTCATCCAGCCGACGGATTCGCTGCGGCAGCAAGGTGTGGCGTTGAAGTTTCTGGCGATTGAAGAGAATCTGCGCAACAAACGCGTCGTCGTGCTGGACGACTCGATCGTGCGCGGCACAACCTCGGGGCCGCTGGTGCGCTTGCTGCGCGAAGCCGGCGCGCGTGAGGTGCACATGCGCATCACCTGCCCGCCGATCAAACACCCCTGCTTTATGGGCGTGGACATGGGCACTTACGAGGAACTCATCGCGCACCGCTTGACGCTGGACGAGATCCGCGATCACGTCGATGCCGATACGCTGCACTTCCTCTCGCTCGACGGGATGATGCGCGCCATCGATCGGCCCGGCGGTTATTGCCAGGCGTGCTTTACGGGCGTGTACCCGATCGAGTTGGATGTGCGGCAGACGAAGACGGGATTTGAGAGAGCGATTGCCTGACACGCTAACAAGATGAAGAGATGACAAGATGAAAGTATTGATCGTTGGCTCTGGTGGAAGAGAACACGCCATCGCCTGGAAGGTGGCGCAATCGCCACGGCTGGCGCAGTTGTTCGTGGCGCCGGGCAATGCGGGCACGGCAATTAACAATGATCAATTAGCAATGAGCAATGTTCAATTAACAATGAACAATGTGCCGATTGCGGCCGAGGACATTGCTGCGCTGGTTGCGTTGGCGAACGAGCAGGATATTGATCTGACGATCGTCGGGCCGGAAGTGCCGCTGGCGCTGGGTCTGGCCGATGCGTTGAGAGCCGCAGGCCGATCGGTCTTTGGCCCTTCGCAGGCCGCCGCGCAGATCGAGGCGTCGAAGGCATTTAGCAAAGATTTCATGGCGCGGCACAACCTCCCCACCGCTCGTTTCGCAACGTTCACCGAATTCCGTGAAGCGTTGAAGTATCTGTTGAGCGTCGATTATCCGATCGTGATCAAGGCGTCCGGTCTGGCCGCGGGCAAAGGCGTCATCCTCCCCGATTGCGCCGACGATGCCGAAGCCGCACTGCAATCGATCATGCTGAGCAAAGAATTCGGCGCGGCAGGCGATGAGGTGATTATTGAGGAACGGCTGAGCGGGCCGGAGGTTTCGCTGCTCGCCTTTTCGGATGGATTCACCGTCAAGCCGATGCCGCCCGCGCAGGATCACAAGCGCATCTTCGACAACGATCAAGGTCCCAACACCGGCGGGATGGGCGCCTATGCTCCCGCGCCGATTCTGCCACCACAGTTGGTCGAGGAATACACCCGATCGATCTTGCAGCCGACCATCGACGGGCTGCGCGAAGAAGGCAGGCCGTTCGTCGGGGTGTTGTACGCCGGATTGATGCTCACCGCCGACGGGCCGCGCGTGCTGGAATACAACTGCCGCTTCGGCGATCCGGAAACGCAGGCCATTCTGCCGCTGCTCGAAAGCGATCTGCTCGATGTCGTCGAGGCGTGCGTGACCGGCCGGTTGGCCGAGATCGACGTGCGGTGGCGCTCGGGCGCGGCGGCGTGTGTGGTGATCGCTTCCGAAGGGTATCCGGGCAAGTATCCCAGCGGGCGCGAGATTCGTGGGCTGGATGCAACGTTCGAGAACGCAGTCGTTTTTCACGCTGGCACGAAATTAAGCGAGGGCAAAGTCGTGACAGCAGGTGGTCGCGTGCTGGGTGTGACGGGTCTCGGCGCGGATTTCCGCACCGCGATTGAGCACGCGTATCAGGCGGTAGGGCAGATCGAGTTTGCGGGGATGCAGTACCGGAAAGATATTGGACGACGCGCCATCAACGGACTTTGAAACGGACAAGCGGAAAAGAACGGACGCCAACAACGGACGCCTGCGGCGAAACGGACAAACGAATTAAAACGGATGAAGAGCCATGCCCAACAGCAACCGCCCCGGACTTGTCAAAACGGAATGGGATGATCTCACCTATCAAGTCAATGGCCTAGCAATGCGCGTGCACCACGAACTGCGCCCCGGCCACCGCGAAGACAAATATCAGCGTCGTCTGGCCGAATTGATCGGACAAGCCGGGCTAATCGTCGAGATGGAAAAGCGCGTCGATGTTTACATCGCTGATTCATTGATCGGCTACATGTACCTCGATCTATGGGTCGAGAATTTTCTGGTGGTAGAATGTAAAGCACTCAACCATCTGTTGACCAACAAAGAACTCGGGCAGGTGATCACTTATCTCGCCGCTACGGGCAGTCCACTGGGTATGCTGTACAACTTCGGACAAAAATCGCTTCAATTCAGGCGAGTCTTCCCACCCAAAAAGATACAAGAGTGGCAGCAATACCTGTATCGCTGCATCTGGACTCCGCCGGACAGCGCACCATTGCCGCCCATTGAATCCGTTTCACCAGATTCAATTCACTTCGCACTTTACAGCCAGCCGCCCCAACCCCGCGAGGCAGAATCCGTTCCTGTCCGTTTGTCCGAGTCCAAGTCCGTTGTTGACCAATCCGTTCCTGCCCGTTTGTCCGAGTCCAAGTCCGTTGTTGACCAATCCGTTCCTGCCCGTTTGTCCGAGTCCAAGTCCGTTGTTGACCAATCCGTTCCTGTCCGTTTGTCC
>CAYNML010000054.1:32475-46496 GCA_964398185.1 uncultured Anaerolineae bacterium
GTTCCTGTCCGTTTGTCCGAGTCCAAGTCCGTTGTTGACCAATCCGTTCCTGTCCGTTTGTCCGAGTCCAAGTCCGTTGTTGACCAATCCGTTCCTGTCCGTTTGTCCGAGTCCAAGTCCGTTGTTGACCAATCCGTTCCTGTCCCGCGCAGCGTGTCCGATTTGCCGCAGGCGTCCGTTGACAGTTATGCCTCCGCCGGCGTCAACATCGACGCCGGCAACCGCGCCGTCGAGCTCATGCGCGCCGCCGTCCAATCCACTTACGGCCCGGAAGTGCTCGCCGGGATCGGCTCCTTCGGCGGACTATTCGACGCGGCCATGCTGAAATCGATGAGCGATCCCGTCCTTGTCGCCTCCACCGATGGCGTGGGCACCAAGGTCAAACTTGCCGCGCAAGTTGGTCGCTACGAATCGATCGGTCACGACATCGTCAATCACTGCCTCGACGACATTCTGGTGCAGGGCGCGCGCCCGTTGTTTTTTCTCGACTACGTTGCCAGTTCCAAACTCGATCCGGAGATGATCGCATCGGTCGTCAGCGGCATGGCGGCGGCCTGCCGCGAAGCGGGTTGCGCCTTGTTGGGCGGCGAGACTGCCGAGATGCCCGGCGTCTATCAACCGGGCGAGTTCGACGTGGCCGGCGCCATCGTCGGCGTCGTGGAGCGATCGCACATCCTGCCGCGCACCGCCGAACTGGAAGTCGGCGATGTCCTCATCGGCCTGCGCTCCTCCGGCCCGCATACCAACGGCTACTCGCTCATCCGCAAAATCTTTCAAGACATCGCGCTTGATACTTACTTTGAAGAACTCAACGGCACGCTCGCCGATGCCCTGCTCGCTCCGCACCGCTCCTATCTGCCCCTCCTACTAACAACCAACAACCGACTACCATCAACCATCAAAGCGCTCGCGCACTTGACCGGCGGCGGCTTCATCGAAAACATTCCGCGCGTCCTGCCGGATCATCTCAACGCGCAGATCGATCTCGGCAGTTGGCCCGTGCTGCCCATCTTCGATCTCATCCAGCAGCAAGGCGAAGTTGATCCGCTGGAGATGTATCGCGTCTTCAACATGGGCCTCGGCCTGATCGCCATCGTCGCGCCGGAAGATGCCGCATCCGTGCAAGCCGCCATTCCCGAAGAAACCTACCTCATTGGCCAACTGGTACCTGGCAACAAAAAGGTCAGCCTGTCTTGAGCGATCAATCAGAAATCAAAAATCAAAAATCAAAAATTGTTGTTTTGGTTTCCGGCCACGGCTCCAACCTGCAAGCCATCCTCGACGCCTGCGCCTCCGGCGAACTCAATGCGCGCGTCGCCGCCGTCATTTCCAACAAACGCGACGCTTACGGTCTCGAACGCGCGCAGCGCGCCAACGTCCCCGCGGTCGTGAAGCCAAAATTCAAGGAACAAGATCGCCGCGCCTACGATGCTGAACTCGCCGATCTTGTCGCTTCGTATCAACCTGATTGGGTGGTGCTGGCCGGCTGGATGCGCGTGCTGTCGTCGGCCTTTCTCGATCGGTTTCCGCAGCGTGTCGTGAATCTGCACCCCGCCCTGCCCGGCACCTTCCCCGGCACGCACGCGATCGATCGGGCCTATGCAGCTTATCGGGCCGGTGAGATCGATCGGACCGGCGTGATGGTCCACCTCGTGCCCGATGAAGGCGTCGACGACGGGCCGGTGCTCGCGCAAGCGATCGTCCCGATCCAGCCCGACGATACGCTTGAGACACTGGAAGCGCGTGTTCACGCAGTCGAACATCGCTTGCTGGTTGACACCTTGAAAACTTTAGGGTGTGGCGAAATTCGACGGGCGACGTGGTGGCGCGGCGAATGAATTCGCCGGCTGATAGAAAAAACACGTTAAAACGTGTTTCAACACGTTTCCATTGTCAGCCATCGAATTCATTCGATGGGCTGGTCAACCAGGATGAGCCACACTAAAATCTTTGACACGAGCGACAGCATGAACAACATTCACTACGCCGGACATACTCTCACGTGGGAAGAACACTCGCCCGGCGATCACACGCTGATCTTCCTCAACGGCTATTCGGCCTCGCGCCGTTCGTGGTCACAGATTCTGCCGCACTTCGCGCCGCTGGGCCGCTGTGTCACGCTCGATCTGCCGGGACACTATCCCGCGCAAGCCCCTGATAATTACACCGCCCTCACACAAGACCTGTTGCTCGATCTGGAAACGCAGGCCGTGCAGCAGATTTGCCCGCTGGGTTCGATCACCCTCATCGGTCATTCCACGGGCGGACTGGCGGCATTGGGCGTTGCCAGCCGTATGCTCGATCGCGTCAAACGTGTGATCAGCATTGATGGTGTGGTATGGGGGCCGCTGACAGGCCTGCTGGGCTTCGCGCACTTCTTGTTGCGCAACCGTCTCTACCCGGTGTTCTGGGCGCTGTGGCGCTACACGCAGATCGCGCCGTGGGCCATGGTGCACGGCGTGTCGTTCTACGTGCACCGCCAGATCGATCACTGGCGCAATCCCCTCGCGTGGCAGTTGTGCCGCGAATCGCATCCGTGGTATCGCCGCCAACGCTTGATGAGTCTGGCCGCCTTGCTGCGCCTGTTGGAAGTGTGCGATCTGCGCCCGCTGATCAAAGATCTGCCCATGCCCGTGCTGGCCCTCGCCGGCGATCGCGATCCCATCGTGCCGCGCGTGCAAGCACAGTGGTTGGCGCACAACCTGCCGCGCGCCAACCTGCGCCTCTTTGATCGCACCGGCCATGTGCCGCAACTCGAAATGGCCGACGCCTGCCTGCACACCATGCTGGACTGGCTGCACGCTCATCCCATCTGATTACGCATCACGCATTACGCATTACGTTTTACTCATTACTCGTTACTCATTTGATCAGCATCACCCTTCAATCACAAAATTTCGCAAAGGAGATCACATGCCACGCGCCATCCTGTCCGTTCACGACAAAACCAACCTCGTCGAGTTTGCTCGCGGCCTGCACGATCTGGGCTGGACGCTCATCGCCTCCGGCGGCACGGCCAAAGCGCTGCGCGACAACAGCATCCCCGTCACCGAAGTCGGCGACTATACCGGCTCGCCCGAAATTCTGGGCGGCCGCGTCAAGACGCTGCATCCTGCGGTGCACGGCGGCCTGCTGGCCCGCTCAACTGAGGATGATCACAACGAACTGCTCAAGCTCGGCTGGGACTACATCGATCTGGTCGCGGTGAATCTCTATCCGTTTGAAGCGACCATCGCCAAACCCGACGTGGCATTCGACGAAGTGATCGAGAACATCGACATCGGCGGCGTCACCTTGATCCGCGCCGCGGCCAAGAATCATCAGCGCGTCACCCTGGTGTGTGATCCAGCCGATTATGCCTCCGTACTCGACGAACTCCGCGCGGGTGGTGTCACTGGCGAAACTCGTCAACGCCTCGCGGTCAAGGGTTTTGCCACAACCGCGCATTACGACTCCGCCATCTTCAACTATCTCAGCGGCAGCAAAGCGTTGCACATCACCGCCTATCCTGTGCAGACTTTGCGCTACGGCGAGAATCCGCATCAAGCGGCCACCTTCTATTCTTACGAGCCTGACGGCGGCCCGCTCGGCGGCAAAGTACTGCAGGGCAAAGAACTCTCATACAACAACTTGCTCGATCTTGATGCGGCGTGGAAAGGCGCCGTCAGTTTCGATCGGCCATCAATCGTCATCGTGAAGCATCTCTCGCCCTGCGGCATTGCCACAGCCGATCGGTTGGTGGACGCCTTCAAGGCCGCGCTCGCCTGCGATCCAATCTCGGCCTTCGGCGGGGTCATCGCCGCTAATCAACCCTTCGATGGCGATACCGCCGCAGCCCTGGGCGATCTCTTCGTGGAGTGCATCGCCGCGCCGGGCTTCGCCGACGACGCCAGAGCCATTCTCGCCAAACGCAAGAACTGCCGCCTCGTCGAGATGCCCGATCTCAAGATCGATCCCGCTTACGAACTGCGTTCGATCAATCACGGCCTGCTGAAGCAAGATATTGATATGGGTGATCCTGCCAACGCGGAATGGAAGGTGGTCTCGAAGCGCCCACCCACCGCAGCCGAATGGGCTGCATTGAAATTCGCGTGGAAAGCCTGCCAGCACGTTAAGTCCAATTCGATCGTGTTCGCGCAAAGCGACGCGCAGGGCGAAGCGACCGTCGGCATCGGCGGAGGACAACCGAACCGCGTGGACTGCGTGCGCATCGCCAGAGAACGCGCGGGTGAAAAATCGATCGGGGCAGTGATGGCCTCTGATGCATTCTTCCCCTTCCCCGATTCAGTGGAAGTTGCCGCGCAAGCCGGTATCACCGCCATCGTGCATCCCGGCGGCTCGGTGCGCGACGCCGAATCGATCGCCATTGCGGACGCGCACAACATTGCCATGGTCACGACGGGCGTGCGACACTTCCGTCACTAAAACGTACGGCGTAAAACGTAAGAGCCTTATTACGCTTTACGTTTCACGTTTTACGCAAGGAGCAACCATGAACGAAGAACTCTTCGACAAATTTGAAGCTCTGACCTTTGACGATCTCCTGATCGTCCCCGGTTACACCGAGGTGCTGCCCGATCAGACCGACGTGCGCGCGCGGCTGGCGCGTGACCTCTGGCTCAACATCCCCTTGATCTCGGCGGCGATGGACACCGTCACCGAAGCGCGGCTGGCCATCGCCCTTGCGCGCGAAGGCGGTATCGGCATCGTTCACCGCAACCTGCCGCCCGCCGTGCAAGCCGCCGAGGTCGAGAAGGTGAAGCGCTCGGAGTCGGGCATGATCGTCGATCCGATCACGCTGCCACCCACGGCCACGCTGCAAGAGGCCGAAGACCTGATGGGCAAGTTTCACATCAGCGGTGTGCCGATTGTGGATGAGCGCCACTGCCTGATCGGGATTCTCAGCAATCGCGACACACGCTTCGCCGAACCCGCAGATTTTCTAAGGCCCGTCA
This sequence comes from uncultured Anaerolineae bacterium, assembly GCA_964398185.1. Classification (GTDB taxonomy): domain Bacteria; phylum Chloroflexota; class Anaerolineae; order Fen-1058; family Fen-1058; genus Fen-1058. The sequence goes on from CAYNML010000054.1 coordinate 37,431, forward strand.
GCGAGTTCATGACCAGCGAGCCGTTGATCACCGCGCCGGTCGGCACCACCTTCGACGAAGCAAAACGCATTCTGCACCAACACCGCATCGAGAAACTCCCGCTGGTCGACGAGGCCGGCCACCTCAAAGGCTTGATCACCGTCAAGGACATTCAGAAGAAGCGCGACTTCCCCAACGCCGCCACCGATTCCAAAGGCCGCCTGCTGGTCGGTGCTGCCGTGGGAGTGGGTAAAGATCTCGAGGAACGTGTTTCGCTGCTGGTCAAAGAAGGCGTCGATGTCGTCACGATCGACACCGCACACGGCCACTCGCACGGCGTGATCAGCGCGATCCAACGCATCCGATCGAGTTGGCGCGATTTGCCGATCGTGGCGGGCAATGTCGTCACCGCCGAAGGCACAGCGGCGCTCATCGACGCCGGGGCCGACGCGATCAAGATCGGCGTGGGGGCCGGATCGATCTGCACCACGCGCGTGATTTCCGGCGCGGGCATGCCGCAGATGACGGCCATCTTCGAATGCACGCGCATTTCGCGCCAGCGCGGCATTCCGGCCATCGCCGACGGCGGCATCAAGTACAGCGGCGACATCGTGAAGGCCATCGTCGCCGGAGCCGACACCGTGATGCTGGGCAGCTTGCTGGCCGGGTTGGAAGAATCGCCGGGGGATGTGGTCCTATCGGAAGGCCGCAGATTCAAGGATTATCGCGGCATGGGCAGCCTGGGCGCGATGCAAGGCTACGGGCGCGATCGCTATGCCAGCGGACAGGGCAGCGGCAAACTCGTGCCCGAGGGAATTGAAGGACGTGTGCCCTATCGCGGCCTGCTGCGCGATTTTGTGTACCAGCTCGTCGGCGGAATCCGATCGGGTATGGGGTATGCCGGAGCGGCCTCGTTGGAAGACTTGCGGACAAAAGCGCGGCTCATGCGCATCACCAACGCCGGCTACATCGAAAGCCATCCGCACGATGTGATCATCACCAAGGAAGCCCCCAATTATCAAGTGCCCCGCGCAGAGTCGTAACCACACATTGGCGGCTGTGGTGTGAAGCCGCCAATGATATTTCACTATCCTTTGACAATCAAAACGCTGCAAAGACGCACGCCGACTAAACGAGATACGGAAAAATATTACCGTTTTCAACGTAAAAATGGGACTCACTGAACCTTAAATTTTTGTGAGAGGCTAGACAAAGTTTTGCGAGGCGAGTATGATGACGGTATCATTTCGATCTGCTGCATTACCTTACACTCGGCTGTATGCCCCCATAACCCAACACATTTAGTGCAAGATGCGTCTCAGCTGATCGACCGCTCACCTACCCCGCTGGTTTCGATCGTTGTTGTTGCCTGTCACTATCCTACAACTGCATAGCATTTTCCAGGAGGAAAATATGACTGCCCACAGCACCCGGTACGGATTCATCACAGCACTCGTGATTGTTTCGCTGTTGATAGTCAACTTGCCGGTATTAGCTGCGCCCGATCGGACCGCGGCAGATTCGACGTCCCTGGCCGCGCCGACAGCCTCATCCGTTTTGTTGAATTCCAATTTTGACAGCGGCTCCTTTGCCGGCGACGGGTGGACCGTAGCGAACGGCGCGCAGACCAATCAATGGGTGGTCGGCACTGCGGCGGGCAGCAGCGCAGGCGGCACCGGCAACGCTGCTTACATTTCCAACGACGGTGGCGCGACCAATGCCTACACGGTCACGGCGACCAGCGTCGTGCACTTTTATCAAGACATCAACTTCCCTGCCGGCGAGAGCGTGGCGCTGCTCACCTTCGATTTGAAGGGCCTGGGTGAAAGCACTTTCGACTACGTCAAGGTCTATCTCGTTCCAACGACGACTCTGCCCATTTCAGGGACCGAGTTGTCCAGCGGGCAAATAGGCCGCAGCGCCGGCTACAACCTGCAAAGCGGTTACACTAAATTCGGCATCTGGCTGCCTGCTTCGGCAGCCGGCACCACCCAGCGTCTGGTGTTCTCGTGGCGCAACGACAGCAGCGCGGGCGCCCAGCCGCCAGCGGCGCTCGACAACATTCGGCTGATCAGCTCATCACCGGCTGGCCTGGCGGGCACTTACACGATCGATCCCGCCAACCCCACCGATTGGACCAGCACCTTCAACAGCTTAAGCGATGCGGTGCTGGCGCTGAACGCGCAGGGCGCCACCGGGCCGGTCACTTTTACTGTCCCGGCTGGTCAGATCTTCAGCGAGGGCATGTTGGAGATCACGACCACTACCGGCTCAGCGGTTACGCCGATCGTGTTCCAGAAGTCCGGCGCGGGCGCCAATCCAGTCGTGCGCTGGTCGGGCTTTTCGTCGTCAACCGATGCCGTGCTGGCTTTGACCGGCGCTGACTATGTGACGATCGACGGCCTTGATATGCAGGCCTACAACCCCACCGGCTCGCCCAGTATGGAGTACGGCTATCTGGTGCGCAGCGCCAGCAGCACCAACGGCGCGCAGTACAACACCATCCAGAACACGGCCGTCGTCTTGAGCCGCACCAACACCAGTTCAATCGGCATCCTGCAAACATCGGCCTCAACGGGTGGTGGCTTCATCCCCACCGCCGCCTCTGGCGCGAATTCCTACAACGCCTACTACAATTTCAACATCAGCAACACCTACAACGGCATCTACCTGTTAGCCGGGTCCTCCACAGCGGGCCTGCGCGATACCTCAAATCAAGTCGGCGTGATCGGCGGCGGGACCAGTGTCGTTGGCGGCTCCAGCGCGGGCGACATCGGCGGCGGCTCTAGCGATACCTACGGTGTGCGCGCGGCGCTGCAAGATTCGGTCAGAATATTCAACGTGGAAGTGCGCAACTTGTTGGGCACCAGCAGCGGCGCGGTAAGCGGCATCTGGCTGGACAACTCCGGCAGCACCACGACAAGCGTTGGCACAAACGAAATCTACAACAATCAAGTCCACGATCTGAATAACACCAGCACCAGCGCGGGGGTGGTCTACGGTCTACGCGTCAACCTCAGCGGCAACGCCGCCAGCGTGTCGCGCGTCTATAACAATTTCGTATACGGTTTGAATTCAGCCAGCACGGTCACGACCAGCCGCCGCGTTATCGGCATTGCCGCTCAGGACGCCGGCAGCGGCAGCGGCGCCACGCACCATATCGATTTCAACAGCGTCTATCTGGCGCCCACGGGGCTGAGCACGAACAACACCTGCTTCCAGATTGGCACAACCAGCGGCCCGGTAATGAAGGTGCGCAACAACATCTTTGCCAACTTCACGGGCGCGCAGACCGGCAGCGCCAAGCACTACGCCTGGGTGACGACCTCCAGCACTTTGGTGGGTGCAGCGGGTTCGGTTTCCAACTACAATGTGCTGCATGTGGCAAATCCGACGAACGGCTACGTCGGCCTGACTAACACCACCGATCAAGCTTCGCTGGCGAATTGGCAAACCGCCGTCAGCCAGGATGCCAACAGTTGGCCGCAGGATCCGCGCTATGTGTCGGCGACCAATCTGCATATCTCGACGGCGCTTCGCACTCCGGTGGAAAGTAACGCGGTGGTGACCAGCACGGGCGGCATTACCGTTTCCGTCGATATTGACGGCGAGGCGCGCAGCGCCACCACGCCCGACATCGGCGCGGATGAAGGCACCTTCCTGTCACTGCTGACGCACGACATCAGCCCCGTTGCCTTCGTCGCGCCAACGACCGGTGGCGTGATTTTGCAGAACGGCACTTTCACGCCCACGGCCATCTTTAACAACGCCGGCACTTCAACCGAGACCACCATCCCTGTGCGCTTCCGGATTGAAGACGCGGCAACCGTTGAAGTCTACAGCCAGACGACCAGCATCAGCACGCTCGCCAGTGGCGCAGTCATCACGACGCTGTTCCCGAACACGTCACTCAACGCGACGGGCGTTTACACGATGTATGCCATTGCGGAACTGGCGACGGATGAAGACACCAGCAACGATCAGATCGTCGGCACTTTCCAGGTGAAAGCGCCGTTGAGCGGCACCTACACGATCGGATCCGGCGGCCATTACGCCACCCTGACCGTGGCGGTTGCCGAGTTGAATGCGTTGGGTGTCAGTGGGCCGGTGATCTTCAGCCTTACCGACGCGAGTTACGGCACAGGCGAGACCTACCCGCTGACCATTAACGCCTTTGGCGGCGCCAGCGCCAGCAACACAGTGACCTTCAAGCCGGCGAGTGGGGTAACGCCCATCATCAGCGGCGCCAGCACCACAGCCATCTTCCGGCTGTTCGATGCCGACTATGTGATCATCGACGGCTCGAATACCGTGGGCGGCACATCGCGCGATTTGACGATCGTCAACGGGAGCAGCGCCGCGGGCACGGCAGCGATCTGGTTGTCCAGCAACGGCGCCGGTCTGGGCGCGACGTACAACACCATCAAGCATGTCAATCTGGCGGGCGGAGCCGATCAGTCGACCGGCGCCAACACCACCTTTGGCATCTTTGCAGGCGGCACGACGATCGGGACAAGCAGCACCGGCGCAGACAATGATTACAACACATACCAGAACAATGCCGTCACCACCGTGCGCTACGGTATCTTCTCAGCGGGCGCCAGCGCGGCCAACCCCAATGCAGGCACGATGATCACGCGCAATCTCATCGGTCCGGCGGCCTTCGGCTCAACCCAAATCGGCAAGGGCGGCGTGGTCATCTACAACGAAGCCGCGCCCACCATCGCAAATAACGAGATTCGTTTCGTCGGGGTGCTAGCCAGCCAGGGCGCCAGCGGTACTGATCGCGTCGGCATTGCGCTGGCGACCGATGCGGCGTGGACGCCAACCACAGCCTACATCGCCAATGCCAGCGTCACCGGCAACAGCGTCCACGATATTGTCGACGAAAAGACCTTCAGCGCGGCCGGTATTGTCGTGGCCGGCGCCGACGGTGTGACACCCACCAACAACCTGGTTGCCAACAACATGATCGCGGGCGTGCGCGCCAACGGCACCGCGGGCGATCAGGGCGTGGGCCTCGGCATCTCAGCGGGCGTGAACGATCAGGTGGTCTTCAACTCGATCTATCTCAGCGGCGATATCGATCCGGGCGCCTCGACCACTGCCACGCAAAGCGAGGCTGGCATCCGCATTGCCAGCACCACCCCGGCCAGCCTGACGTTGAAGAACAACGCCGTCAAAGTCGACGTGAATTCCAACACCGGGACGCTTAATCACTACGCCATCGTCGCGCCGTCCACCACCTACAATTGGGGCGCAGGGGGGTCCGATTACAACGACTTTTATCCGGGAACCACCTACACCCAAAGCCTGGTCGGCGGCATCGGTACCTCGGTACCTTACAGCAATGTGACGACACTGGGCGTCTGGCAGGGGATCTTTACGGGCCAGGATGCTCAATCGGTTTCCGTAGAGCCGCAGTTCGCCTCAACCAGCGATCTGCACCTGGCCGGCCTGGCGCTCGACAATCTGGGTACCCCCCTCGCCGCCGTCACCACCGACTTCGACGGTGACACGCGCAGCCTGACCGCTCCCGAGATCGGCGCGGACGAAATCACCACTTTCAACGTCATCTTCATCTATAACGATCTGGAAGATGCCGTGAAGCCGGGCGATGTCGTGTGGATCAATGGATCGTTTGTCGGCTGGAGCACGCCTGTCACGCTGACGGCCGACGGCGGCTACACCACCTTCTCAACCACGCTGGCGCTGGCTCCGGGAGTTGAGCAATACAAGTATGTCGTTAACACGCTGGACGGTTACGGCTACGATCTACTCAACAATCCATCCGTCAATCGCGTGGTAACGATCACCGGCGCGAGTCCGATCAACGACTATCGCCGCATCACGCAGTACGATTACTATGCCATGCTCTCACCGGCTGCGGCGACGATCAATCTGGGGGCTCCTTCACCCAGCGTGTTGGGCGAGATGTACATCAACAACCTCACCGCAGCCGGCGGCGCCCTGCCCGGCTTGCGCGCCCAGGTTGGTTTCGGACAATCTACCGATCCCTCAACGTGGACGTGGAATGACGCGGCTTACGCCGGACAATCTGGCAACAACGATCAGTACTCCGGCGTGTTCACGCCCACGTCGGCAGGAGTGTACTCGTATGCCGTGCGCTTCAACGCCAACTGGGGCGCGGCGAACCCCAATTCCCAGTGGGTGTATGGCGGTTTGGGCTTCGCGCCGCTGGCGGTTGATCTGAGCAATGCCGGTGTCATCACCGTCACCCCGGCGGCGCTCAGCATCGTCTTCACCAAGACGGTGGGCACTGATCCGAACGTGTGCGCGGCGACCCAGGCGATCACCGTCCCCGTGGGTCAAGCCGTCACTTACTGCTACGCTGTAACCAACAATGGCCAGGGCACGCTCACCACGCACACGCTGACAGACACGGTGCTGGGGACGATTCTGAACGGCTTCAGTTACAGCCTCGCTCCCGATGCGACGGTGTTCGTGACCCAGACGGTAGTGATCACGCAGGCCACGACGAATGTCGGATACTGGACGGCTGACGATGGCTCCAACTCAGTGGCGGCTTCCAGCTCGGCTACGGTGAATGTGCTGCCCGTGTTGGCGTTGAGCAAGACCGTAGGCACCGATCCGAACGTGTGCGCCGCCACTTCGGTCATCACAGTTCCGGTTGGAACGGAAGTGACTTACTGCTACGCCGCGCAGAACACCAGTTTAGTCACATTAACCACGCACACCCTGACCGACACCGTGCTTGGCACGCTCTTCACCGGTCTCAGCTACGATCTGGCCCCGGCAGCTACCACCAGCTACACCACCTCAGTAGTTGTGACCCAGACGACGACCAATGTCGGCTACTGGACGGCCAGCGAAGCGGGCGGCACCACTGCCACAGTCAATGCCGCAGCCACTGTCGTCACGGCGCGGCCTGCTTTCGGCGGCTTCAAACAAGTAGCCAACAGCACCAACGTGGTTTCTTACACCATCGTCTTCACCAACACCGGCGGAGTGCCCGGCACGGCTACGACTCTGTCAGATGTTTTCCCGGCTGGCACGACTGGTCCGGCGTTCAATGTCACCACCAGCGCTGGCTCGATCACCAATAACGATGCGGGCAGTCTGACGTGGAGCGGCTCAGTGGCCGTGAGTGAACGTGTGACGATCACCTTCGTGCTGTCGGCGACCGCCGGCTGCGGTGGAACGGTGGTGACCAACACGGCCGTCATCTCAGACCCGATCGCACTGGCAGCCCTCAACGTCTCAGCTCCGCCGGTAACGCTCATTGACTATCTGCTGAATGAGGGCTTTGAGAGCGACATGTTCCCGCCCGCTGGCTGGACGCGGTACAATCCCGACAACTCAGCGACGCAGTGGGCGCGCAACACGACGGCTTCCTACGTTCATAGCGGCGTGGCGTCTGCCTATCACTTCTACGGATCGGCCGGCACCATGGAAGACGGCTGGCTCGTCTCGCCGCCGCTGAATGTCGCGCCGGGCACCTTGCTCAGTTTCTGGGAATACACCCGCTTCCCATCGTTCTACTACCAACACACGGTGTGGATCTGCACCGGTGGCAGTTGCGGTGCGCCACCCACCAACTACACTCAGCTAGCCGAATACAGCGCACCGACTGCGGCCTGGCGCCAGCAGACGATCAACCTGAACGCTTACGCGAATCAGACGGTGCAGGTGGCCTGGCGCTATCAAGGCGATGATGCCGACGCCTGGTACATCGACGATGTGCAAGCCCAAGTGCCCTGCCCGGCTGTCAGCTTAGAGCCAGATACCATCAACAACATCTGCCCTGGAAACACAGCGACGACAGTCCAGACACTGGTCAATGGCACCGCCAACGCCGACAACTTCACCATCAATCAAAGCGCCTCTGTGTGGAACACGATCGTTAGTCCCGGCTCGTTTACGGCGTTGGGGCCATATACCTCAGCAGCAACGACGGTTACCGTCGATGTGCCCTGGTCAGCCTTGCCCGGAGATACCGACGTCGTCACCTTGACAACCACTGGCCAGTTCAGCGGCCTATCCGATCAATCCATCATCACCTCGCGGGCTGCGTTGGGCGCCGGCTGGGAAGACGAAGCGGCTTCTCCATTAGCCGTGCGTTATCCGGCAGTCGTCCATGACAACGGCTCGGTTTACCAGATCGGCGGACAAACCACCACCTCGGCCTCGAGCGCCGTTTCCACGACTTACCGCTATGACATAGCGGCCGATACCTGGTACACCCTCCCCGTCATGACAGGTCCGGGCGCTAACGTCTACGGCATCGATGCCGTCGCTTTGGACGGGAACTTGTACGTCTTTGGCGGGTACGATGGCGCGTTCTACTGGGACACGATGCACATTTACTCGACCACGGCGGGGACCTGGATCACAGGAACGTCACTGATAACCATCCCGCTGGCCCATTACGATGCTGTTGCACTCGACGGCAAGATCTACATCATCGGCGGACAGGGTGGTTGGGCGGCGGCATCCATCACCAATACGCTCTTCATCTACGATCCGGCCACCGATTCCTGGTCGCAGGGTGCAGCCATGAGCACACCGCGCTATCACGCGGCAGCAGCTGCCATCAATGGCAAGATTTACGTCGCAGGCGGTTCCTATCTCAGCGCCTTGAACAACGTGGAAGTCTATGATCCGAACACGAATACCTGGACCAATGCATCGGCGATGCCGCAAGCCTGGGCCGCCATGGCTGATGCCGTGCTTCAGGACCGCTACTTGGTGTTGCTGGGTGGAGGTGGAACGACGGCGACTGCCTCCAATTACGTGTGGGTCTATGATGCCGTACTCCAGCAATGGTTCCAGATGAATCCCACTGTCAGCCTCCGCTATGGCGCTGAGGCTGACGGCGACGGACACACCGTGTATCTGGTCGCTGGACGCGAGTATACGGGCACCTTCTTCATGAGTACGCGTAATGAACATCTGGTGACTTGCCCGACCTGCACACCGCCATCGAACGCTGGCTTCACCACCAACCCGATCACGCCGCAAGCCAATGAGCCGATCACCTTCACCGGCGTCGCCACCGGCAGCGGCCCGCTGACCTACGACTGGAACTTCGGCGACGGAGCAACG
>CAYNML010000055.1:0-38379 GCA_964398185.1 uncultured Anaerolineae bacterium
ATAGCGTATTAACTCAACAGCAGAATTCTCACGCCTTACAACTTCGCTAAGAGTGCGTCTTAAAAAGCTCCCCAACCGCATCCTCGCGGTTTGCCCCGACCGCGAGGACGCGGTCGGAGAGCAAGTTTTTAAGACAGTCATTAACACAGAATGGCCAATAATTCTCGTGATCGGACTGAGCGGCTGAATGTTCGCAAGCCATACCTATCGCAACACTCCTGGACGGCCCCTTGGACTTCCCGCACATATCAAGTGGATTCGTAATCACTCGCTGGCCCTCGACTGAACCTACACAAATGCAGCTGACGGCAAAGCATCAGCTGCACAGGCGGTGTCCGGAAGTCAGCCAAGCCGTTAAACGAACACACCCCGAATTCAACCTTCGGGGTGTGTGGTGCTACAAAACGGTATTTCGGAACAACTAGACGTTCGTGTAGATGTTGGAGAAGATGTTCCCAATCGCCGGGCCGAGCAGGGCCAAAATGACGATCACAACGATGGCCACCAACACAAGAATCAACGCATACTCCACCAAACCCTGACCTTCCTCACGAGGCAAATACAACATGACAGATCACCTCCTTCACTCATAGATTTAGTATAGTTCGATTATCTGAACTGAAAAAACTATATCACTCTAACCAAATTGAAACAATAGGACTATAGTACCCATCGTACAGCGGCTCACTGTATCTTATTTGTCAAAATTTCAACAATCAACTCAAGGTCAAATTGGCATCTGCAAGGCGATCTTTGTCCCACGCCCCACAGCGCTATCAATACGAATGTCCCCGCCTAACATCGACACGCGCTCCTTAAGCGTACTCAAGCCAATCCCGCGTGATTGTCCCCCCGACAGCACCTCGGCAACGTTGAAACCACTGCCGTTATCCTCCACGGTTGACTGCACCATATCCTCGCTGACGTCCAAGAAGATCTGGGCGCGCGTCGCGTGCGAATGCGCGCGGACATTAGCCAGAAGCTCCTGAATGACGCGGAAGATGACGACTTCTTTATAGGCGGCAAACCGCCGTTCAGCACCAGTGACGGTCAGGACGGCCGGAACACTGCTCTTTTCGTTGTAATGATCCACGTATCGCCGCAGGGTCGGGATCAATCCCAAATCATCCAACATCATCGGGCGCAGATCGAACATATAGTCGCGCACCTTCTGGAAGGTAGCTGTGACCGCGGTCTTCAGCTCGCTCAACTCATGCCGCGCGCGTTCGACATCAGAGTCAAAGACCCGTTCACAAATCTCAGCCTGCAGAATCAAATTGGTTAGTGACTGGGCTGGACCATCATGGAGTTGGCGCACGAGGCGCTGCCGTTCTTGTTCCTGCGCCTCAATGATACGCACAATTGAAGACTGTGCGCCCATATCTGCTTCGGACCCGCTGACAACGGCAGGTGCACTGGGCTGTCCGGCCACAGATTGCAGAGAATCTGTCACCTTACGCAGATACCCTACGTAGCGGCCAATGTTATGCTGATCACTTTGCAGTTTCTCAAGCTGTCCGCGCATCATGAACAAACGCTTCTGCGCATCCAGCGCCGCCGTATAAGCCGCCTGCAAGTCAGGTCGCGGAACCGTATCCAGACTAGCCTCCAGCTGCTTTAACGCACTCGTGGCCTGAGCGTTGCGTTGCGCTAGGCGATCCACCTCTGCACTGGTTTGCTGCAGGAGTAAATCAATCTCCTTCAATTCCTTTTGCGATTGCTCCAACTCAGCTCGCGCTTCTTCACCTAACTGGGCGGGCGTGGCTGCCGCGCCAGGGGTAATTGAAATTGGTTTCTTCGGGCTAGCCAAGGGTGAGCTCCTAACTGGAAGATTTATCGCTATCACGCGTCGCCGAAGGCTGAATGTCTTGCAAGCGCACCCAGCCGTGACGAATGGCATATATGGCGGCCTGCGTGCGGTCTTCTACGTCCAATTTGCGCAAGATCGACGTCATGTGATTCTTGACAGTCTGATGGCTGATGCCCAGGCGATGGGCGATCATTTTGTTGCTGAGGCCGCGCGTGATATAGCGGATGATCTCCATTTCGCGCGGGGACAATGGGACAAATGCCTCCTGCAATTCGTCGCCAGTGGTGATGGCGAAACGCTCACTGGCGCGCAACAACCAAGGCGCGATCTCGTCCTCGCCCAAGACCGTGTCACCCACAACATACTGTCCCTGGCTGACCTGACGCACAACCTGGACGATGCGCGTGGGGCTGACTTCCTTGGAGAAATAAGCGTGCGCGCCAGAACGAATCGCATGGTACAACTGCTCTTCATCATCGTAAGCGGTCAATACCACAGCCCGCACACCGGGGGCCTCCTTGCGAAGGCGCTGGACCAGCTGCAGGCCGTTCATGCCTGGCAGGTTGACGTCGGTCAAGAGTACCCGCGGCGCTAGCTCCCGCGCCTGCAACAGAGCCGTCTCCGCGTCAGATGCCTCACCAACAACCTCAATATCATCATCAAGCGACATGCTGTCGCGCAGACCGTGGCGAAATATTTGATGGTCGTCAACAATCAGGACTGTGATCTTTGGCAAGGCCACACCTTCTCAGCAGCTTGATTCGTTGGCAGTATACCATAAATATCCGAGCCCGCACAAGGAAAAATCGCACAGAATCGCAACTTTCAGCCAATGGTATAATCGGAGCCACTGCTGCCGCTTAGGAGCAATATGATGAGATATACCCGCCAAGGCGTTTCGATCGAATATGACGACATTGGTAATGGTGTGCCGCTCTTATTGATTCATGGCTTTCCCCTCGACCGCACGTTGTGGCGGACTCAGATCGCCGGGCTATCACAAATCTATCGGGTCATTGCACCCGACCTGCGCGGCTTTGGCCAGTCCAGCGAAACTGACGGCCAGGCTGTGAGCATGGATCAATACGCAGCTGATCTCAAATCACTGCTCGACTCGGTGAATGTCAAGCACGCCGTCATTGGTGGGGTTTCGATGGGCGGCTACATCACGCTGGCTTTTTATGCGCAGTATGCCGATCGGGTCAAGGGGCTCATCTTGGCCAACACCCGGGCCACTCCTGACTCTGAAGAAGGCAAGCAGTCACGGCTGGACAGCGCGCAGCGAGTCGCGGAATCTGGTACCGGGTTTCTGGTAGAGAGTATGGCCCCCAAGATGCTGGGGCCAGCCGCGAAACCCGAGATCGAGATCGCCATACGCAGCATGATGCTGCGCCAACATCCAACCGGAGTCATGTCGGCCCTGCGCGGCATGGCGGCCCGTCCCGATCGGACCGCCTTGCTCCGCTTCGCCACCGTTCCCGTCCTGATCGTGTCTGGCACGCAGGACATGCTCATTCCACCCGCAGAGAGCGAGGCCATGCACAGCCTGATCCCCAACAGCCGCCTGGTGATTATTCCCGACGCCGGGCATCTCTCCAACCTCGACAAGGCCGACGCCTTCAATCACATCATCCGCGAATACTACAAACAGGTCGCTTGAGAGCTGGCTGGCTTTTGCATAAAAGCCAGCCTTGACAGCGCCCCGAGTTCGTTTACAATGTGAACACATTACCGCGTGGAAATCGCGCCTTGGAAGAAATTACATCTCTTTGGAGGAGAGAGCATCATGTCACTCACCAGGAAACGCTTGCTTGTGCTGGTAACGCTGTTTGTGTCGATGAGTCTTTTGATCTCAGCCTGTCAATCATCTTCAGCCAATGATTTGCTGGGCGAGATCAAGTCGCGCGGCACCATCCGCATCTCGACTGACGTCAACTACGCGCCGCAGTCGTCGGGTGTGCAGGGCGCCACGCGCAGTGCAAACACCAAGTGCGCCGCTAACGAATTGACCGCTTCCGAAGTCGAGGGCTTCGACATCGACACCGCGAATGAAATCGCCAAGCGCCTGGGCGTCGAGCCGTGCTACGTTACACCCTCGTGGGATTTGATCACCGCGGGCAGCTGGGGCGGCCGCTGGGACGCCAGTGTTGGCTCAATGACCATCACGCAGGACCGCGAGAAGGCCCTGTGGTTCAGCCCGCCCTATTATTCCTACGCCGCGCAGTTTGCGGCACGCGCCGGCTCGGGCATCAATTCCGTCACGGATATTTCAGGCAGGCCGGTCTGCGTGGGCACTGGCACGACTTACGAGACGTATTTGAGTGGCGGTGACCTTGGCTTCCCGGCCAGTCAGATTAAGATGCAGGCCCCGGCCAACGTGCAGGTGGTGCCGCTCAACACAGACTCGGAATGCGTGCAAGCCATTCAGGCGGGTCGCACCGAATTCGATGCCTTCCTGACCGCCAGCACCGTCGTCGATAAAGCCATGGCAGAGGGTGCAAATATCGAGAAAGTCGGCGAGCCGGTGTACATCGAGAATCTCGCCGTAGCGCTCGACAAGAAGGCCCCGAAGGATCCCAAGAGCCTGCTCGACGCGATCAGCAAGGCCGTCACTGACATGCACGCCGATGGCACGCTCTCCCAATCGTCGGTGAAGTGGTTTGGCGTTGACCTGACGAAGTAACGCGCACCGCCGCCCAAAACCCGATCATCGATCACGCCGCGTAATGCGTAACGCGTCAGCAGCGCCTACGCCTTACGCGGTGTGCCGATTACGGAGAGAGTCCATGGCCGTCCAAAGCCTATCGCAGGCCGATCTCATCCTGAGAGAACAGGCTCGCGCCCAGCGCACATTTCGCGCGCGCGTCATCGTGTGGTGGGGCATCATCTTCGCGGGTCTGATTTTCATCTTCAGTGGTGTCCGTATCGAGATTGGCCCCATCACGATTCAGACCATTCAGATCGACTGGGAGTTCATCCAGCGGGTAGCGCCCATCATCCGGCAGGGCGTCGTCGTCACGCTGCTGATTTCGGTCACCTCCATCATCGTCGCCAGCCTTCTGGCGCTGCTGACGGCGCTGGCGCGCTTGTCGCATATCGCTTTCTTGTATGCGCTGTCCACCTTCTACGTCTCGCTGATTCGCGGCACACCACTGATCCTGCAGATCGTTTTCTTCTTTCTGGCTCTGCCGCAGATGGGCATTATTCTGGACGCGACGCTGTCCGGTATTCTGGCGCTGTCGCTGAACTACGGCGCGTATATGAGCGAAACTTTCCGCGCCGGCATTCAGGGCGTGGGCAAAGGCCAGCGGGAAGCCGCGCTGGCGCTGGGCATGACGCAAGGCCAACTGATGCGCCGCATCGTTTTACCCCAGGCACTGCGCATTGTCATTCCGCCCATCGGCAATGACTTCATTGCCATGCTGAAGGATTCGGCGCTGGTTTCCACGCTGGGCTTCGTGCGCGATCTCATGTGGTACGGCCAGAATCAGGGCCGCCGCGAGTTTCGCAGTCTGGAAGCGCTGCTGGTCGTCGCGGCGTGGTACTGGGTCATGACCATCATCTTCACGTGGGTGCAATCGCGCGTGGAAAAGCGCATGGCGCGGGGAGATCGCTGACATGGCCATCATTCGCGTCTCGCAGCTCAACAAGCACTTCGGCGCGCTGCACGTGTTGAAGGATGTATCGCTCGCCGTGGAGCCGCAGGAAGTGGTGTGCGTCATCGGGCGATCGGGTTCCGGCAAATCGACGCTGCTGCGCTGCATCAATTTCCTGGAGCAACCCACGCACGGCACGATCGAGGTGGACAACCTCATCGTTGAGGTCAGACAGCACCGCTTGACGAAGGCGCAGAAAAACGTTATCCACCAGGTCCGTTTGTGCACCGGCATGGTCTTTCAGGAATTCAATCTCTTTCCGCACTTGAGCGTAATCGACAACTTGATTGAAGCGCCCGTCACCGTCAAGGGCCTGCCGCGCGAACAGGCCATCGCCATTGCTGAGAAGTACCTGGACAAAGTGGGCTTGATGGACAAGCGCGACGAATATCCGTCGCGCCTCTCGGGCGGGCAGAAGCAGCGCGTGGCGATTGCGCGGGCGCTGACGATGGAACCCAAGGTCATGTTGTTCGACGAACCGACTTCGGCGCTTGACCCCGAATTGATCGGCGAGGTGCTGGAAGTAATGAAGCAACTCGCCCGAGAGGGGACGACGATGCTGGTGGTCACGCACGAGATGGGGTTCGCCAACGACGTCGCCAATCGCGTGGTCTATATGGACGAGGGCCGCATCGTCGAAGAGGGCGCACCCACTCAGATTTTCAGCACACCCAGCGATCCGCGCACGCGCCAGTTTCTCGATCGCATGCTGCGCGCCGACTAACCCCCGATGAGCTATGCCCATTTCCAAACCGCCCGCCCGCCGTCAACCGTACCATGGCACGCAGGCTGTCTCGCGCGCCGTCAGTGTCTTGCGCGTTTTTGAGTCGGCGAATGGCGGCCTGACCGCCGCCCAGATCGCCGCCAAACTTGAGCTAAACCGCAGCACCGTGCATCGCCTGCTGAGCGTGCTGGAAGCCGAAGGACTCGTCGCGCGCGATTACACTTACCAGGGCGAATCACGCAACAGCGCCTATCGGCTTGGCCCGACGTTGGTCTCACTGGGGGGCTTGGCGCTGCGCCAGATCAATCTCCGCACCATCGCCCTGCCCCACTTGCGCGCGCTCGCGCAGAAAAGCGGCGAGACCGTGGATCTGGAACTGCTCGTCGGATCGGATGTGATGATCATCGAGGAAGTGCAGGGCGAGCACATGCTGCGCGTGGGCGTGGGCGACAATGTCGGCTCGCGTTATCCGGCCCACACCACCTCGACGGGCAAGCTGCTGCTCGCCGGTTTGAATGACGCAGAGTTGAAAGCGACCCTGCCCAACAAGCTGGCCGCCCTGACACCATTCACCGTCACCGACAAACAAATCCTGCGCGATCAACTCGATGAGGCGCGCCGCCTGGGCTGGGCTTCGTCGTGGGAAGAGCTGGAGATCGGCCTGGCCGCTATCGGGGCGCCGATCACCGGTCGGGATGGAGAACCGATTGCGGCGGTGAGCATCTCCGGCCCCACCGCCCGCCTCGATCGATCGCAGATCAAAAACCTGGCGATCATGGTGATGGATACCACCAAGCGCATCACGCGCGATCTGGGTTTTGGCCGCCGCTGACCCGCTTGACAACGAACGACATTTTTTATACAACAGGAAGTGCCGCGCAGTCCATCGCGCATCTTCGGGAGGTGCTCACATGGCAGACCCGACAACCAGCAGCGCACCGCCACGCGATCGAAGGTATGTGGCTGTCTGGATCGTTACCGGCGTATTGATTGTGATCTGGACGATCCTCGCTTTTGGCCTGGGGCAGGAGGTGATCGATCGGGTCGGACTGGTGGCGCTGTGGGGCCTGGCCGCGGCGATCATGGTCATCATTTTGGGCCTGGCCGGGCGTGAAATCAACGGCCGCTGGCTGGGTATTCTGATCGATACGCGCAACAAGTTCAGCCTGTCGCGCTTGCAGATCACCTTGTGGACGGTGATGATCCTCTCGGCCTACCTGGCCATGGCCCTGCCGCGCGTGGCGGCCATGGTTGGCGCCAATCCCACCCTCACCGCCGAGCAAGCGCTGAACATCTCTTTCCCGGAAGAGCTGCTGCTGGCCATGGGCATCAGCGCGGTCTCGTTTGCGGGGTCCAGCTTGATTCAGAGCAACAAGAAGACCAAGCAGATCAAGATCGAGGCGCGGCTCTCGCCGGAAACCGCGCAGAAACGGCGCGATGACGCCGCCGCGGCGTTCAAGTTGGCCGACAGTGATTTGAACACCGCCGTTGAGACCGAGACCACTCGCAAGCAGGAACTGGATGCGGCCCGGACCGAATTGGCCGCAGCGACCACGGACGATCAAAAAGCGCTGGCGCAGAAAAAATTCGATCGCGCGCAAACGGCCTACGAGGCGGCCACCCTTGAAAAGCAGAAGAAGTCGGACGAGCGCGCCGCCAGGAAGAAGGCGCTGGAAGCCGCCGAAGCTGAATTGGCCGACGTGACGGCCAGCCAGGGCTTGCTGCACAAAAACAGCGACCCGTCTGAAGCCAGCTGGGCCGATCTGTTCCGCGGCGAAGAGATCAGCAACTGGCGGCTCGTCGATATGTCCAAAGTGCAGATGCTGTTCTTTACGGTGGTCATCGTGTCCGCCTATGGCGCCGCCATTGCCAGCATGTTGCGCGACATCACCACGCTGCGCACCGTGGCGGGCCTGGCCTTTCCCAGTTTCTCACCCACGCTCAATGCGCTGCTAGCCATCTCGCACGGCACATACCTCTCGGTCAAGACGATTGATCAAACGTAGCGGTTTCGGGTACAATTAACGTGCAGCAGACAGCAGGAGGCAGATCATGACATCACAATCCAACATTGGCGGCATTGGCACCATCAAATACTTTGATCGCACGAACAAGCGCGGCATGATCGCCCGCGAGGCAGCGGCAAAAAGCGCCGAGAGTTCAGCCGACGAGCTGTACTTTGAGGTGGACGACAGCGAGGCGCGGAAGCTGCATGAAGGCCAGCTGGTCCAGTTTGTCATGGAACAGACTGACCTGGGGCCGGAGGCGAAGCAGATCGAGGTGCTGAGCGACAAGGCGTGACGTGGCTGCCCGTTCAATCTCCAACCCGATGGGGCGCCGCTGGCCCGATCGGGTTTTTGTTTGGCCGCTAAAGCCAATACTGTTTAGTGGGTCTTCCGACTTTGGCGGGAAACCGTCGGTGCATCGTCATTGCGAGCGCTTCCTGCGAAGCAATCTCCTTTCGACCGGTACTGAGATTGCTTCGTCGCGAACAGCGCTCCTCGCAATGACGCACGTTGGTGACAATAATCCCGCTAAACCCGGAAGAGCCTGTTTAGTTAGCGCTCGCCAACCGCGAGGACGCGGGCTTGGAGCCTTATCTAAACAGTGTTGCCGCTAAGGCTGTTTATGATCGCCGGCGTCCGCTGTAGGCTTGACGCGCGTGATAATCTGCGCCCAGCGGCCCAGCCCGCGATTGACGTACATCATGCGAATGCCGTCCTCTGCCGTTTGCAGACCGCCTTCCGCGCGCACCCGCCGGTATTCGCGATACTCGGGAATAAACGCCACCCACGAGGCGACGTTGACGGCGATGGCATACCACCAGTACGCCGGATCGCTGGTGCGCATCAAAAACCACGGAATCAACAGCGCCGTCCACAAATTCATCAACAGGAAGGCGTTACGCAGGATGTAACGTGCCACGACGTTGCCCACCACGAGGATGACGACCAGCCCCACCGGATCGATCACCAACATGCCGCCCATCGTCGGCGACTGCCCGCGTCCGCCCTTGAAGCGATAGTAGACGGGCCAGTTGTGCCCAAAGACCGCGGCCGCCGCCGAGATCAAAAAGTACGGCTCGGCCGGAAACAGCAGCCGCCAGATCAGCGCCGGCACACCGGCCTTCGCCATGTCGAGGATGGCCGCCAGGCAACCGTACTTGGGGCCGAGCTGCAAGCGCACCGCCGTGGCGCTGACGGACGTGGAATGAAATTTGTCCTCGATGCCGGGCACGGCCAGTTCCACATCCTGCACCGGCTGCTGGCCGAACACGCGCAGCGTCACGCGCGCAAACGAGATGGCGCCCAATAGATAGCCGACGATAACGGCGAGCACGGCCAGCGCCGGATTCATCGCTCAACCTCGGCATAGTCCAGCTGATTACTCGTGCGGATGAAGTATGGTTCTGGCAGCAGCGGTATGATCTTCTCCTTGATCGCCTGGATCACGATCGGGTCATCGTTCCACGCGCCCAGGTTGATGATCGGAAAACCGGCGGGCACTTTGGCCTTGCTCACCAGATCGGGAATATCGAACTGGCTGTGGATCGATTCGGCGCTGATGGCGGCGGAGAAATACAGAATCTTATCCACGCCGTTCTTGATCAAGTGCTCGATCTTTTCGGCGGGCTTGGGGTCCTTGAACTCCATCCACGCCAGGTCCATGTTCTCGCGCCGATAACCGTCGGCTTCCAGCGCGGCCATGATGCGCCGCCGGAATTCGATCTCGTGCTCGGTCTCGGTCGGAAACTCCACATCCCACTCGTCGGGCTGCCCGTGGCCGACGAGCACGATGCCCACCTTCGACTTATCGGTGTCGCCGATATTGGCATTGGCGCGCGCCACGAACATGCTGTGCAGCGTGGCCGAGTCCCACAGCGGCCCGCTCAACCCGATCGGCACCCCGTACTCTTCGGCCTTCACGCTGGCGATCTGGTGCTCACCTTCCGCGGTGTGATTGGAGATCGACACGAAAACTTCGGCCACTGCGACGCGGCTCGCGCCGTCGTTCAGCGCTTGAATCAGCGCCGCATCCGGGCGCGGATTGTCGTCGAGGAATGACAAATAGAACCTGGTGGTGAGATCACCGTCGGCGCGGAATGACTCTTCGAGACGCGTGATCATGCGCTGATGATTCTGGCGGTGCTGGCTCATGCCCACCTGCAAATACTTGCGCCGTAAAAGGTAGATGAAGATGGGGCGCGCGATGACGGGAATGAACGGAATCTTCTGCTCGTCGAATTCGCGGAATTGATTGAGCCAGCCGATCGGGTCGTAGGTCTGCGGCTCGCCGTGGGTGAAGTACACCACGGCCGTGTGTCCCAGTCCCGCATCGTCTTTGCGCCGCGTCAAGGCTGGCACGGGGCGTTCATCGTCGCGCGACAGGACGCGCCTGGTGGTGATCCAATAACTCACCGCAAAGGTCAGCCCCGCCGCCGCGCCCATTCCCAATAGAGCCGCGCCCTGAAAATTGAGCGCCAGGCCGATCACGGCCAGGGCCGCGGCCAGACTGGTAACGAGCAAACTACTGCTCATCTGCAGCGGGTGCACCGTCAGATAACGCACCAGAAACGCCCCGCTAATCAACGAAAGTCCAAGCACTGCGCTACCGGCGACGATGGGCATGGTCTCCTCCAGGTTGTCTGTTGTCTACCCCGCATCTTCATTCCATGACGATCAACTTGGCACTGAGTATAGCGAGAACCACCACGGCATGTCAACCGCTCAGCGCGATTCACCACACAATTCAGACCAACCTAGACGTTACCGTGCATCAATGTTCGACAAATCGCATTCACAACGCAGACAATTGCTCCACGTGGATGATCACCTCGCCGCGATAACCGTCCACCGTGACCAGCGTCCCGTCGGCAATCTGGCACGCGCCGGAAACAGAAACCACCGCCGGGATGTCGTACTCGCGCGCCACGATGGAACTGTGCGACAGCATCCCGCCCGATTCGGCGATCACCGCGCCCGCACGGCTGAACAGCGGCGTCCAGCCCACGTCGGAGAACGGCACGATCAGCACATCGCCCGCCTGCACCTTCTCGAAATCCTTGATCCCGCGCACCACACGCGCCGCACCCTGATAATAGCCGCGCGAGGTCGGCGTGCCGCTTAACTTGTCGCCCGGCTGTGTTTCGATCGGCGCCGGCGTGTCACCGTAGATGATGCTGGGCGGGATCATATCGCGCACGCGATCCAACTCCTGCTGCCGCTGCGCGATCTGCGATCGAAGATCAGCCGCCACCCGATCGGCTGACACGGCCCCGCGGATCTCGTCGAAGGTCAGGAAGAAGACATCATCCGCCCGATCGATCAAGCCGCGCTTCACGAGCCGTTGTCCCAACTCGCGGAAGTACGGACGAAACAAGCCGTAGCCGTAGGTGTACAGTGAACCGATCATCTCGCGGTACAGCCGGAACTGCCGCGCCCGCCGATAGAACACTTTGGTCAGCCCCGACAACTTCACCTCGTCGGGTCCGATTTTGCGCGTGGGGCTGTCACTCACCCGCTGATTCTGGATCATCGTCCAGACGATGTCGGGCTGCTCGCGCCACGGCGTCACCGAAAAATCGTTGCCGCTGTCGCTAAGGTGCCCAAACCGATCGAGAAAGGCCGACACCTCTGCTTGCAGCGCAGTTCGATCAGCGGACGCTTGATCAGAGTGCTGGCGTAATTGCGCCAGGTGATAATTGGGATCGTAATCCTGCGCCTCAGCCACGCCGCGCATCAGATCGAACGCGGCGAAGTCCACGCCCTGCCGTTGCAAGCGGCTGCTCAACAAACGATTGTAGAACTGCATCAGCAGCGGCACGACGATGTTGTAGTAGGCCGTCTCTTGCACCAGCGGATACAAGCGATCGATCTCAGCTAACAGCTGCGCCTCCGAAAGGCTGGCGGCTTCCGTGTAGCGAAAAGTGCGGAACTGCGCCCACATCGCCGGGACGAACTTCTCGAACTTGCCGCCGATGCGCCATTTATCAATCGCCGCGCGCAGCATGCGCGGCAGATGGCGATAGGTGCGCGCCGTGGGCTTGAAGCGCGGCTTCTCCGCGCCGCTCGACTGCACGCCCGTCAGCAGTTCCAGCGTTTCGCGCGGCATGCCCAGCGTCTCCATGATGTCGCCGATGACGCTCATATTGAAGTACGAACGATAGTAAAACGACTTACTGAACGAGAGTGGATCGAGATTGTTCTTGCCGATCAATTCGGTGAACAGGCGCAGCCACGCCCCATTGACCAGCGGCACATTCACCGACCAGATCAGCGGCTTAATCAGGCCGGGCATCACCTCGCGCGAGATGCGATTGGAATAGAGGTGCAAATTCTTCAGCGTTGTAATCTCGCGCACCTGTACCCACTGCACCTGTTGGCCGTCATAGACCCACTCCAGATCGATCGGGCGGCCGTAAGCCCGCGCGATCTGCTTGACCCCGCGCACCACCTCCGCGATCACCTCCAGCGGCACAGCGGCCTGCGTTGGCTGCGCGATCCATTCGCCCCACTTGTAGACCCAGCGCGCCGGGGTCACGCCGCCCTGCACCAATTGATCGCCGCGCCCGCGCACCGCCTCCACCACGATCTCGTCCAGCCCCGTCATCGGATTCTTGCTGAACGCCACGCCGGAAATGGCAGGGGCGACCATCTCCTGCACGATGACGGCCATCTTCAACTCGCGCGGATCGCGCCCCAGTTTCTGCAAATACGCTGTGACGTTGGCCGCGTCGGTCAGCGCCCAGATCGACCACATGGCTTGCAGCACCGCGTCGACGCCCTGCACGCTGAGCACGCTCTTGAACTGCCCCGCGAACGAATGCTGGAAATCGTCTTCGATATTGGCCGATGAGCGTACCGTATACGCCCGCTGCGGATCGATCAGCGCGGCCAGCTCGGTCTTCAGCGCAGCGACGATGCGCTCGTCGTTATCGCGATAGCGCTCGAACGCCTCCCACGTGCACACCCATGTGCGCGGCACGGCGCATTTCTTGTCGATCAAGAAGCGGATGTTCCTGGCTTTGTTGCCGATGCTCAGCGGCGGCTTGTCGTGTTGCAAGTCGATCACATAAGCGGAAGTCATGTTCTATCCTCTGCCCGTTACGATGTCAAAACACCGGATTTCCAATCGAAACCCGGTGCGGTTGCGCTTATTTAGTTGTACCCGATCGTGGAGAATCTGCCCGCCTGCGGATGTACAGGCGCTTCTCAACTTTGGCGATGACTTCACCCCGCTCATCGAGCACGTCGACGTTGAACAACGGTTCGATCTTCCCGTCCCGATCGGCCTGCGCGCGCAACTCCGCGATCTGTTCCGGCGAGAGGTGAAACGTGGCGGTCACTGTGCCGCGCCCCGGCTTGAGGAATTGAATCGCCGCGGCCTTATCCCACACGATGTACTCACGCCCCAGATGGTGCAGCACAATCAACGCGTAGAATGGATCGCACATGGCGTAAAGCGAGCCGCCAAAGTGTGTACCCATCGCTCCCGCGTTGAAGCGCGTCAACTTCAACTGCACGATGATAGTGTAGTCGTCCGACTGTTGGTGCAGCACGCGGATGCCCGCGCCCAGCAGCGGTGGATAGAGGTTGATCCACCTGTAGCGGCGGCTGTGCAGAAAGCCGCGCGAAGAGGACATGGCAAAGTTGCTCCCCACCCGCGTCTTCGCGCAGCACCTTTCAGGGCCGCGGGCGTTGCACAGCATGACGACGACCGCGAGGACGCGGTCGAAGAGCAAGACAGATCCTACACGGCGTGCTTGTTGCGACTTCTCCGTTTGCGCCGCGCCGCTTCCGATCGCGCTTTGGCCTCTTCCTCGGCGGCATAGCGCCAGATCACGCGCCGCATCGCGCGCGTCACACCGGGCGTGTGCGGAAATCGCTCGCGCGTGGTGACGATCAATTTCACCACTTCATTCTTTTGACGACGCTGACGCTTGGCAGGCATAGGCTTTCAGACCCATCATAGCATGATCGCGTGATTTGAAAAAGAAACCGCCCGAAGGGTTAGAACCTTCGAGCGGTGCAGGTCACGGTGACGCGAGTGTAGCCGTGGGCGTTTCGGTGAAAGTCGCCGTGGGCGGCGGTGTTTCCGTGGGCGTCGCCGTGGGCGTGAACGTGAACGTCGGAGGCGGCGTGATGGTGGGCGTGGCCGTCGCGGTGGGCGTGAACGTCGGTGGCACATTGGTCGCGGTAGGCGTGCGCGTGGGCGTTCGTGTCGTCGTGGGTGTGGCCGTGGGGCCACCCAGGAAGGTGCGCGTCCAGCTAAAGCGCGCGTTGCCCGTGTACTCCACGTAGTCCAAACGGAACGTGTGCGCGCCCGGCGTCAACGTCGCCACGACAGAGTACGTCGCATTGTTGGCCTGCTGCACTTTGTCGAGCACCAGCACATTATCGATCCAGAAGCGGACGCCGTCGTCGACAACCAAGTCGAAGCGGTAGCTGCCCGGCTCCAGATCGATTGATCGCGTCCAGCGCACGGAAAACCGATCGGGTGGGATCAGCGGATCGGGCGAGCCGGTGCCCCAGTCGAAATCCAGCCGCTCGTCGTTGCGTACTAACGTCGGCAAGCCGGCCCACCGATCGTTGGCAAAGTATTCGCCTTTCCAGCGCGTGAAGTCCACAACGGTTTGATAGGCGAAGTGAATCAACGCGCCGCCGGTATTCTCGAAATACTCGACTCGCAGAGAGTGATTGCCGGCGCCCAACTGCACGTCGCGCGTAAAAGTCTGCCCGCCCGAGTTGTGCCACTCGTCGATCTGCAGGATGCCGTCGATCCACAAGCGCACCCCGTCATCTGACTTCAAGCTGAAGCGGTACACGCCTGCGTTGAAGTTCAACGTCCGCGTCCAGCGCACGGAGAAGTTATCGACGGGAAGGCCGTTGGCCGGAGCGCCCTGCCCCCAGTCAAAACTGATGGCGACATCGTCGCGCGTCAGTGCCGGTATCCCGCCGAGTGTTACATTGGCGAAGTATTCGCCCTTCCAGTTGAGGAAGGTCTGCGGCGCGGATTGAATGCTGAACTGCACGAGGGCATCGCCGCTGCCTTCGTAATATTCGATGCGGAGACTGTGCCAGCCCGCCGTCAGATTCACATCGCGCGTGAAAGCCGTGGACGACGCTGAATGCCACTCGTCAATGATCAAGGCGTTGTCAATCCACAGCCGCACGCCATCGTCGGAGCGCAGCACGAAGCGATAGAGCTGCGTCGCCGGAAAAGACAGTTGGCGCGTCCAGCGCACCGAGAAGTTATCGGCGGGCACACCCGCTGCCGGGGCGCCGCGTCCCCAGTTGAAATTCACATCCGGATCGTTGCGCACCACCACCGGCGCACCGACCAGCATCGTGTTAGCGAAGTATTCGCCGCGCCAATCGGGATAGGCCGGTCGCGTGGGTGTGAATGTCGCGACAGGGCGCGTAGCGGTCGGCGGCATGCGCGTGGGTGTAGCACTGGGCGCGGTGGGCGGCACGCGTGTGGGAACCAGCGTCAGCGAAGGAAACGGCGTTGGCGGCGGAGCCTGGATCACGATCGTGGTTGAGGCATACACGCCGCTGGCCTGCGCTTGAATGATCACGTCAACCCTGGTTACTTTGGTCCAGCGGGAATCGTCAGGATAGACGACGTTGACCACAACAAGCCCGTTCGCATCGGCCTGTCCTGTGCCGAGAAACAGCAGCGGATCGCTCGGCGTGGCCGGATCGCGCAGGAAGATCGTCACTGCTTCATTAGGCGCCCAGTTCGATCCGACGACCGTGAGGGGCGCGCCGGGAGCGATCGAGTTGGACGACACCGCCGCCTGCGGTTGATCGGCGCCCGGCGTTGCTTCTCCATCCGACGGGCTGGGCGACGGCGACACTGGCCCGGCGACGGGGCTCGATCCACGCTGCGTGAACGAATCGATCAGCAACGCGCAGGCAAACATGTACAGCACGGTGACGATGACGGCACCTGCGCCGATGATCACTTTGGCGCGACGCGAAAAGCGTGGCGCGGCAGCAGTTGGTGTATCAAATGACATACAGCCTCCCGTTGAACTACCCGGTAATATTCTGCCTCTAGTGACGCTGGCGCGCCACAAAAAGTGCCGCCAGCAGCCGGATTGTAACGGAACTCAGACTAAAAGATAACCGGGGTTTGACGCACCATCGGGCCAGCGCAACCGTCTTGACTTTCCGCGCGGCTGAGGTTACGATTTACCACAACAATTTGCGGAGGTATGGTCGATGAGTGAAGCGCGATCAGACGGCGATCGGGTGACGTTAGCCGCAACCATCATCCTGGGTGTCATCAGTGTCGTCCTGTACTTCATCGTGTACCTGACGCTGTTTCAATATCAGATGCTCAACGACATGGGGCGCACGGTGGCGCTGGTGGCCATGGTGATCAGCGCGCTGACGATGCTGCTGGCCTGCTATCTGGCGGTGACCAAGCGAGGCCAATCGCTGGCCTCGCCGGGCCTGAGCGGATTGGGCTGGGTGTTGATCGGCGGAGGGCTGATCGTCGGCGCGCCGGCATGGGGGCTGGAAGCAGCCTTCCCCGGCATCAACACCGGCGGCGTGCCCGCGGCGCTGTTCCTGATCATTGCCGGAGCAGCCGTGCTGCAAGCCGAACGAAACAATCAATCGGCCGCGGCAGACGAACGCACACGGCTGACCTAGTCATCACAAGGAGGATTCTTCTGAACGAACTAGAACTCGCTCATCAGATTGTTGACGCCATTGAGGACAAGCTTGGCGAAGACATTGTCCTGCTCGATTTACGCCAGTTGTCGCCGCACGTGGATTATTTCATCGTCTGCACCGGAACCAGCGAGCGCCAGTTGAAAGCGATTGCCGACGGTGTGGAGGAGCACACGCTGGAACAGAGTGACGCGAAACCGCGCCGCCGCGAAGGCGCCGCCGAATCCGGCTGGATGTTGATGGACTATGCCGGGGTGGTGGTGCACATTTTCTCGGCCAGCCAGCGCAAGTTTTATCAATTGGAGCAGCTCTGGAAAGAAGCACCCATCGTCGTTAAGATTCAATAATCACTGCCAAACAGGAGGCATTTCATGCGATCTCTACCATCCGATCAAACTGTTGACACCACGGCCTACGAAGGCGAAATTCAGCTCGTCTTCTCGCAGGTCTATTTGCTGATGACGCTGGGCCTGGTGGTGACCGCCGTCGTCGCCGCGTGGGTCAGCACCAGCGAAGCCATGCTAACGCTCATCTTCACCAACTGGTGGGTGCCGCTGGCGCTGTTTGGCGCGCAGCTGGTGTTGGTCATTGTGCTGAGCGCCGCCATCACGCGGTTGTCCACGGGCACGGCTGTGGCGCTGTTTATCGTCTACGCGGCGCTGCTCGGCGTCACACTGTCGTCCATCTTCATCGTTTACACGGACGCCTCCATCGCGACGACGTTCTTCATCACCGCCGGCACGTTTGGCGTGATGAGCATCTTCGGCTTCGTCACCAAACGCGATCTGACCAAGATGGGCAGCCTGCTGTTCATGCTGCTGATCGGCTTCGTGCTGGGCAGCCTGCTGAACATCTTCCTGCGCAGCGAAACGATCTACTGGATTCTGACCTACGCGGGCATCGCCATCTTCGTGGGCCTGATCGCTTACGATACGCAGAAGATCAAGCGCATGGCGGCCAGCGGACTCGCCACCGGGCGGCAGCGGGGCGGCATCGTGGTGATGGGCGCGCTGGCGCTGTATCTGGACTTCATCAATCTGTTCTTGCTGCTGCTGCGCATCTTTGGCCGCAGCCGCTAAGCGGCACACCCGATCCGACAACAAAAAAACCCGCCGGGCAGTGGAAACCCGGCGGGTCTTGCGATCTACCTCACGCTATTCGTTTATCCACGCATCATTCGCGCGCGGCCACGCCACCAGCTCTTCTTCCTTGAAGTACAGCGGAATTTCGTAGGCCGCCGTCTCGGCCCCGTCGGAGGCATGGATCAGGTTGCGGCCAATCTCCACGCCGAAGTCGGCGCGAATGGTGCCCAGGTCGGCATCGATGGGATTGGTGGCCCCGCAGGTGCGCCGCACGATCTCGATGACGCGCTTGCCTTCCCACACTTGCACCACCACCGGGCTGCTGGTGATGTACTTGATCAGGCCGTCGTAAAACGGCTTGCCCTTGTGCACCGCGTAATGCCGCGCCGCCAGATCGTTATCGATGTGAATGAGGCGCATGCCCACCAGTTTGAGGCCGCGCTGCTCCAGCCGCGCCGTAATCTGGCCGATGAGGCCGCGCTGCACCGCATCGGGTTTAAGAATAACCAACGTTCGTTCCACAGCAAACTCTCCTCAGAGTATAAGATGTCTAGACTTCGTTGAGGGCGCGGCGATACTGATCCAACGCGCTCGACAGGCGGCCAGCCTTCATGTACACATCACCCAACATGCGATGCCAGTCCGTTTGATCATGCACTTCCACGATCGTCTCAAGGTCGGCCATCGTTTCTTTGGTGAACTCGCCCGCGTTCACCAGTGCCAGATATTCGGTGTAGGCGCCTTCGCGATTGCCCGTGGCCCAATAGGTGCGCGCCAGATCCAGGCGAGCCGCGAAGTCCTCCTCGTCCTGATATACGCGCGACAGCAGCGTTTCAACTTCGGGCGACTGGGGGGCCGGGGTGGGCGTGGAAAGTGGGTTGGTCTGCGGCAGGCTAAGCGGCCCGGTCTGGCGCAGCGGTCCGGTCTGGGGCAGCTTGCGCTCGCCGGGTTTCACCTCGGCCGCGGGGGCCAGGGCAGCGGCGGCCTTTTCTTTTTCGGCGGCCCGGGCGCGCGGCGAGAGATAAGGCTCAGGCAAGTCTGCCAGCACTGGCTCATCCGTATCGGCCGCCGACTGCGTCCACCAGTCCATGGGCAGCAATGCCGCCGTGTGGACCGTGGCAGGCGCCTCGGCCGACAGCACCCCGGCCTGCGCGGCTGCTTGTTCCAGCGCCGCCAGTTCGGCCAACAAATCCTCAGTCGATGGCTCTTCGGCTTCGACTTCGCCTGGCTGTTGCTGTGCGGCGGTAGCCAGCAGCCCCAGGGCGGCTGCCGCCTCAGCAGCGCCCAGCAGGGGCGGGGTTTCAACTGCGGCAGACGGTTCTTCAAAAGCCGCCCTCACCGGTTGAGCGGTACGCAGCCATTCGGGCAATTCGTCAACCGGCGTCGCCTCGATCGGCTGCTCTTCTTCAATCAGCGCCGCCAAGCCCGCCTCGGCTGAATCCTCGGTGGGACGCATCGCGCGCAGCCATTCGGGCAGCTCAGCCTCGGGCGTTTCGGCCACTGCTTCTTCCGTCGGCCGCATGGCTTTCAGCCAATCGGGAAGTTCCGCTTCAGCCACAGGTTCTGCGATCTCAGTTTCGGGTTCTGGTTCGATCACGGCCGCCGGGGCTGCCACCGTCTCGATCGGCTTGGCTGGCTCCACGGGAGCACGGCCCATGATGGCGGCCATGCGCTCCTCGGCTTCCTGTTCAGCCTGCGCGCGGAGTTGATCTTCTTTGCCGGCGGCCAAGCGTGACAGGAACGCGAGCGCATCGTCGGCGCTGGGCAGTTCTTCGGGAACCGCCGCCGAAACTTCTGGAGCCGACCCTTCTGTCCTCTGCGTCGCGGCGGCAACGCCGGCCACGGCCGCAGCACCCAACGCCACACCCGCAACCAGCCCCGCGTCTGCCGGCTTCTCTTCCGCCGGTTTTTCTTCGACCTTGCGGCCCATGATGGCGGCCATGCGCTCTTCGGCTTCCTGCTCAGCTTGCGCACGGAGTTGATCTTCTTTGCCCGCGGCCAGTCGTGACAGGAAGGCCAGCGCATCATCAGCACTGGGCATTTCGGCGGGGACTTCAGCCTCGGGCGCAGCAGGCGCCACCGGTTCAGCCGGTTTCTCTTCGGGCTTGGTTGACTTGGCAGCCAGACCGGCCGCTACCGCGGCGACCGTTGCCGCTGGAACAGTCATCTTGATCGGGGCTTGTGTCTCTTCGGCAGCCGGGGCGGCTTCAGCCGGCTTGCGGCCCATGATCTCGGCCATGCGCGCGTCGGCTTCCTGCTCAGCCTGGGCGCGGAGTTGATCTTCTTTGCCGGCGGCCAAACGCGACAAGAACGCGAGCGCATCGTCGGCGCTGGGCATCTCTTCAGGCACCGCCGCCGGAGTCGCGGCGGCCGGCGGGGGCGCGACTGGCTCTTCTTTTTGGGAGGCCGCGATGCCGGCCACAGCTGCTGCACCGAGGGCCACACCCGCGACCAGTCCGGCGCCGGCGGGCGGCTCTTCGGCTGGTTTTGCTTCGGGCTTGCGGCCCATGATCTCGGCCATGCGCGCGTCGGCTTCCTGCTCGGCCTGGGCGCGGAGTTGATCTTCTTTGCCGGCGGCCAAGCGCGACAAGAACGCGAGCGCATCGTCGGCGCTGGGCATTTCTTCGGGCACTTCAGGCGCAGGCGCAGCGGCAGGCGCGGTAAATGACAGCGCGGGTTCTGCCTCCGCGACAGGGGCCTCAAGGGGCGCAGAGAAATCGATCGGTTGCACCGGTTCCGGCGCTGTCTCCAGTTCGGCTTCCTCCTCCCGTCCGGCAACTGCGGCAACGCCTGCGGCCGTCAAACCTGCCAGGCCGGCGACTGCAGCGCCAACGCCCAGACCGCGATCTTCTTCATCCCGCGTTTTAACCTCGCCGCTTGACGCGCGCAGCTGGGCCAACCAATCGGGCGTTTCGGTGTCGGCTTGATCGGACACTTGCGCCGAGAAAGGCGCAGGCGGCTGTTCGCGTAGTTGGTTCAGCCAGTCAGGTTGTTCACCCGTAACCGTTTCCGATTCCAGGCTGGGTTCAGACGCCTGTAACTGTGCCAGCCAGTCGGGCGTGTCGGTATCGACCTGACTGGATACTTGCGCGGAGAACGGCGCAGGCGGTTGCTCGCGCAGGTGGGCCAGCCAGTCCGGTTCTTCTTCTTGCGGCGGGAGTTCATCGGCCTTCAATTTGCCGGTCTGGCTCAACTGGGCGATCCAGTCGGGAACTGGCTCTTCAGTGGGAGTAATGACTACTTCTTCTGGTTCAGCCTGCCGGTCGGCCAGTGCGTCAGCGGCCGCGCCAGCGACCGCGGCGCCGGTTAGTGCCGCCAGCCAGTTCGGCACTTCGGCCTCGGCGGCAGCGCCGGTTTCGCCGGTTAGTCCTTGCAGCCAATCGGGCACTTCGGTGGCAACATCGGGCATGTGGATGCCAGGCCCCAACCGCGCCGCCTGCAGCGATGCCGGCTCTTCCAGCATGGGCTGTTCCAGGTCCGACAGGCCGCGCAGCCAGTCGGGAATCTCTTCCGCTTCGGCCATGGGCAGCGGCGCTTCCAGCATCTGATCGACCGTTTGCAGTTCCAGATGATCGGCCATGACGACCTGGCGGTACAACGGCCCCTGGCCGCTGAACAGGCGATCGGCCAGGTTGTTTTCCGGATCGACCGCTTGCGCGCGCTGCAACGGCTCGTCACTTTCGCCGGCGGCTTCGCTGGCGCGCCAGATGGCGCCCAGAATCAAGTTGGCCTTCAAGCAGTAGGGCAGCGTGGCGGTGATCTGCACAGTGCGCTCGACGGCCTCCACGCGCTGATCGTCGCGCCACAGCACTTCAGCCAGCTGCACTTGCAGATCAAGCCGCTCCGCTTGCTCCGCCAGCAGCTGCTTGAGATCAGTGATGGCTTCCGTATTCAGATCGCCGGCGGCGTACATGCGCGCCAGCGCGCCGCGCGTCAACGGAATGCGATCGGGCGCGTCACCGTCGCGGCGCGCATACAAGCGCCGCAGTTCGCCCTGGATCAGCGAATTGCTCGGCGCGATTTCGAAGGCGCGTTCCATATGCCAGATGGCGGGCTCCAATTCGTTGTTGCGATCATGAATGATGCTCAAGCCGACACGCGCCACGAAATCTTCGGGGTCCACGCTGAGCACACGCTGAAAGACATCTTGCGCCGCGCGATCTTCTTCCTGTTCGAGCAAGACCTTGCCCAAGAGGCGGTAGACCTCGACGGCTTTGGGGTACTGCGCCAGCAGATGACGGCAGTGCTGCGTGGCCTGGTCGAGCGAACCGTGCTCGATCAAGTGGTCAATCTCGTTAAGATAATCGCGGAACGCTACTTCGGCCATAGTGCCTCGCCTGTCGAATGAGGTGAAATCATTATGCTATGGTTCAATGTTTTGTGCAAGTGAAGCTTAAGTAACACGCTCACCGCGACGGCAAGCCGTGCAACGCGCGCAGCTGATCCAGATACTGATCGTCAAACGGCTTTTCGGGATAACGCCCCGGCCCGATCGGATCGGTCACCGCTTTATCGCCCAACAGCGCAGCGAACGAGGCGACGACGCCATACGCCAGCCCGTCCAGCCCGTAGCCGCCTTCCAAGGTCATGACCAACTTGCCGTCACACAGCTCGGCGGCGAGCTGCGCCAGCGTGCGCGTGAGATCGAAGAAACCTTGCGTCGTGACCAGCAGCGATCCCAGACGATCGGTCCAGCTGGGATCGTAACCGGCGCTAACCAGAATCAAGTGCGGTTGAAAGCGCCGCGCGAGGGGAATGAGGAGGTCGGCAAAGATCGCGCGCAGCGCAACGTCGCCCCAGCCGGGCAGCAGGGGCACGTTGACGCTGTAACCCGCGCCGGCCCCCTCGCCGATCTCATCCCACCAACCTGTGCCCGGATAGATGCCCCATTGATGCGTCGAGAAAAAGAGCACGCTGGGATCGGGATAGAAGATCGAGTTGGTGCCGTTGCCGTGATGCACATCGAAGTCCACAATCAAGACCCGATCGATCCCGAACTCGGCGCGGGCGGTCGCGGCCGCGACCGCGACGTTGTTGAACAGGCAAAAGCCTTCGCCATGATCGGCAAAAGCATGGTGCCCCGGCGGACGCACCAACGCGAAGGCGTTCGCAACTTCGCCGCGCAGCACGGCTTCGACGCCGCCAACCACCGCACCGGCAGCCAACAGGGCGGCGTCATACGATCGGGGTGCGAGGTAGGTCTCATCACCAAAGCCCAGCAAGCCGCCGCCGCCGCGCTCAGCCACCGTGCGCACTCGCTCGATGTGGCGCAGGTGATGCACCCGCGCGAGGCGCTCGATCGAAAGCGGCTGCGGAGTGAGCGCCACCAACCGATCGCGCATACCCGTCTCAGCGAGGGCGCGATTGATCGCCTCCAAGCGCTCCGGGCCTTCCACATGGCCGTGCTGAAAATGCTGCAGGTAAAGCGGATCGTACAGATAGCCGGTTGCCATGCCATCATTTTACTTGACGCGAAATCACCAAGTCAAGTAAAGAAAAAAGGTCTGACCGATCGAGGCAATCGGTCAGACCCTGATTCTGCTTGCCCAGCGCTAGGCTTCTTTCAGACTCGCCACCTTGCGCTTCGAGCGGCGGAACGCCCAGCCGATCATGACGATGAAGACGACCATGACGGCGACGACGAGCGGATCGCCAGGTTTCTGCGCCACGATGATGGGCGCAGCGATGAGGCTGACCAGGTTCGCCACTTTGATCATGGGATTCAACGCCGGGCCGGCCGTGTCCTTCAGCGGATCGCCCACGGTGTCGCCCACCACGCCGGCCTTGTGGCGCTCAGAGCCTTTACCGGTGTTTTTCTCCAGGCTGCGCTCTTCATCTTCAATCGCCTTCTTGGCGTTGTCCCACGCGCCGCCGGCGTTGGACATGAAGACCGCCAACAGCTGGCCGCTGAGGATGATGCCTGCCAGGAAACCACCCAGCGCTTCCACGCCCAACCCCAGCCCGATGACCAATGGCGCCACGACGGAGATGGTGGCCAACGGCACGAGTTCCTTCTGCGCCGAAGCAGTGGAGATCCCGACCACGCGCGCGTAGTCGGGCTGGACCGTGCCTTCCATGATACCCGGAATGCGGAACTGGCGGCGCACTTCTTGCACGATCATGCCGGCCGCCCGGCTGACGGCGCGAATCGACAACGAACTGAAGAGCCACGGCAAAGCGCCGCCCAGCAGCAAGCCGATGAACACACCGGTCTCAGACACACGGATGTTTGACAGCCGTTCGGTCAGTGGTACACCCAAACGCGCCTGCGCCAGACCGACATCGGTGATGAACGAAGCGAAGAGGCTGACGGCCGCAATCACGGCGGACGCAATCGCCACGCCCTTGGTAATGGCCTTGGTGGTATTGCCCACCGCGTCGAGGTCGGCCATGATCTGGCGCGCCTTCTTGGTCTCTTCGTCTTCCATATCGTGCCAGGCCATCTCGCCGATGCCGTTGGCGTTGTCCGAGATGGGGCCGTAGGAGTCCATGGCCACGTTGTTGCCGGTGTGGCTGAGCATCCCGATACCGATCATCGCCACGGCATACAGCACGTACACGCCGCCGCCCGGACCAAAGGGATTACCCTCGCCATAGAGCACCATAGCCAGAACGAAGCTGACCACGATGACCAACAGCGCCCACACGCTGGACTCCATCCCGACCGATAAGCCGGAGAGGATGGTGGTGGCCGGGCCAGTCTCGGTCGATTCGACGATTTCCTTGACCGGCGGTTTCTTGGTCGAGGTGAAGTAGGACGTCAACGGATTAAACGCAACGGCCAGGCCCACACCAATGGCCGTCAACATACCCATGCGCCAGTCCTGCGCGTAGGCCAGCGCCAGCACGAACGCCCAGAAAATGGTGAACACGCTGGAGACTTCATACGAGCGGAACATGGATTCTTCCGCATCATGCGCGCGCAAGAATTTGATCGGAATGTTTTCCCAGATTGGCACGGTAAACGTCCCGATGATCGAGCTGACCACCCCGACGGCACGGATGATCAACGGGAAGACAATCCACATCAGGTTGCCGGTGGCGGCGTAAAGCGCCAGGCCCAGGATCAGGCCAGACACAATGGTGACTTCATACGACTCGAAAATGTCAGCGGCCATGCCCGCGCAGTCACCCACGTTGTCGCCCACCAGGTCGGCGATGACAGCCGCATTGCGCGGATCGTCTTCGGGGATGTCCTTCTCGACCTTGCCCACCAGGTCGGCGCCCACGTCAGCCGCCTTGGTGTAGATGCCGCCGCCCACGCGCATGAACAGCGCCAGCAGCGTGCCGCCGAAGCCGAAGCCCAGCAGCACGTCCGGGGCAGCGGGACCGTAAATCATGAAAATGGTGGTGCCGCCCAGCAGGCCCAGACCGTCGGTCAGCATACCGGTGTAGGTGCCGGAGTAATAGGCGATCGATAACGCTTCGTTGAAGCCGCGGCGTGAGGCCGAAGCCACACGCACGTTGGCCTGGATGGCCATCCGCATACCCAGTTGGCCGACCAGCAGCGAGAACGTCGCGCCCATGATGAAGGCGATCGCGCGGCCGATGGAGATGAGCAGCTGCGCGTTGGGGCCAAATTCTTCAATGGCCGCTTCAGTGGGCGGTACGACGAACACGCTGAAGAACATGACGATCGTCAGCACCGCAATGAGCGGTAGAATCGTCCGCAGCTGCCGGTTCAGATAGCTATCCGCGCCGATGCGGATCGCGTTCCACACCTCCTGCATCTTGGCGGTGCCTTTGTCCTTCTTCAACACCCCACGGCGCAGGAACCAGGCATACAACAGGCTGACAAACGCAGCCACGAGCACACCAACAATGGCGATCTGCTCAAACGGACTCAGACCGAAGCGGGTGCCCATACCCAAAATATCGATGCTCACACTGCCTCCTTGTCACGATGGATTTTTGCGATCAGCTCAGTGGATAAGGATACGGATCGCGTAATTGATGGGGATAGTTGGAGGATCAAGTTATCACACTCGCGCACACGAGGTCAAGCGGCGCAACAACGACTATGAAATCATGTGTATTTTAGGCAAGCTGCGCAATCGGTCAAGGGTCACTTTTCACTAGCAGGCTAGTGGCAAATTGCATGTGTTCCTTGCGCCGTTTGTGCCGATTGCCACTAAAGAGATCGATCATGAAGATCATCTCCAACGCACAGCCGTGGCTTCGAACCGATCGAACCGTTCACCAACCGATCGGGCTGCAACAGCCCGATCGGTTCATCACCTCCCACAAAAGAGCGCCATTTACTTAAGCGCAGCGCCAATATTTGATAGAACATAAGTGCAATTCCAGCACACGGAACGTGATAAATTGAACAATTCTCATACTTTCCTCATATTAACGCTTGACAATGGATCATTTATTGTTGTACTATGTACTCGGCGCAGTAAAATGGTGAACTTGATCTGCGCGTGAGACGCAAGAGCACGATGTGCCAACCAAGAAGCGCACATAGGTGCTCTTTATTTCTGTCAGCTGACACGTAATCTTACGGACCAACTCGGATCCGGTTGAATAAGTGGGTGAGTAATTTTGGCGACGCTAACTAAGAAGGCAACCAAACCGGCTGTGAAGGACAAAGCGCCTAAACAGCCGCCAGAAAAGGACAAGGAACAAAAAGACACGATCGCCCGCGAGACTCTGATCGTGGAAGATACGGTGTTGAGCACCGCCGAAGAGCAGCTGCTCGCCATCGGGCGGGAGCGGGGTTACGTCACGTATGACGAAATCCTGGAACTTTTCCCTGAGGCCGAAACCAACATCGATCAACTGGATGAAATCTTCGCCACGCTGACCGAGCACGGCATTGAGATTGGTGAAGCCCCGGAAGAGGAAGGGCCAGAAGAAGAAGAAATCACCGACGAACTGGACGACGGCACCGTCGCCGCGATTGAAACGGACGACACGGTCGGCCTGTACCTCAAGGAGATCGGTCGCATTCCCCTGTTGACGGCTGAAGAAGAGGTGTCGCTAGCCAAGCGCATTGAACGCGGCAAGCACGCCATGAAACGGCTGCAAAAGGATAGCCTGACGCCCAAGAAGCGCGGGGATCTGGAAGTGGTCATGATCGATGCCAAAGCAGCGCGCGAGCATTTGATCACCGCCAACAGCCGCCTCGTGATCAGCGTTGCCAAGAAATATATCGGGCGCGGTGTGCCGTTCCTCGATCTGATCCAGGAAGGCAACATCGGCCTCATCCGCGCCGCGCGCAAGTTCGACTATCATCGCGGCCACAAGTTCAGCACCTACGCCACATGGTGGATTCGCCAGGCGGTGACGCGCGCCATTGCCGATCAGGGCCGCACGATTCGCGTGCCGGTACACATGGGCGATCAGATCAACAAGCTCATCCGCGTCAGCCACTCGTTGACCCAGGAATTGGGGCGTGAACCCAATCCCGAAGAGCTGGCCACCGCCATGCAGGTCCCCGTGAAGAAAGCGGAGCAGATGATTCAGGTGGCGCGGCGGCCCATTTCGCTGGAAACGCCCACCGACGAAGACGAAGACTCGGTGCTGGGCGACTTCATCATGGATGAGGACTCGGTGGCGCCCATCGACGCCGTGACGAGCAACATGCTCCGCGAGCAAATCACCGACATCCTTAATAGCTTGCCTCCACGTGAAGTGCGAATTCTACAGCTGCGTTACGGGCTGGTCGACGGTCAGTCGTACACGCTGGAAGAGGTCGGCAAGAAACTGGGGGTGACGCGCGAGCGTGTGCGCCAGATTGAGGCCCAGGCTCTGTCGCGCTTGCGGCATCCGACCCACGCCCGCAAATTGCGCGACTATCTGCGTGAATAGCCATTGACTCCCCCCGGCCCCTGTCGCCGGGGGGAGCTCTGTTTGCTAGCCATCAACGAACTGTCGCAATCATTCCTCCGCGCTGGTCAACCCTTTATTTGGCGCTCTGTCGAAGAACGATATAATCTAGAGACAGAGTCATGCCAGGCGTCGTTGAACCCCGTCAACTTCCATAAAAGGAGACCTGTTACCGTGTTCAAGCTATCACTTCGACCCATTGTGCCGGCCGCTTTGAAACTCGTGATGGTGTTAGGCCTGCTGCTGTTACCGTTGGCTGCGCTGGCAGGGCCAACGCAGGCGCGCCAGGTCACAGCCGCCCCCGACATTCAACCTGGCGAACAGAGTGACAACGTCGTGATCTTGCGCGAAGTCGAAAACCCGGACGGCACCACAACTGTCACGGTACGAATTTATGCCACGCACAACGAACCCACTGCCCCCGACACGAATTTCTGGATTTCACAGGACACCTACATTTCCTCGAATAACCCGGACAACAACTACGCGTCCGCCAACCATCTCGCCGTTGGCTATAATAGCGGCGGGCCGGGCGCGATGCGCACGCTGCTGCAATTCAACCTGAGCAGCATTCCAACCTATGCCACCGTCAACAGCGCGACGATTTACATTTACCAGTATGCCGCATCCGGCCTCAGCGACATGGGCTTCCAGGCGCAGTATGCGGTTTCGCCGTGGAACGAATACAACGCCACCTGGAATAATTCGAATTACATCGGCGGCGCTCCACTGCCCGTCGGCAATTTTCCCAGCACCCTGGGCTGGTTGTCGTTCAACAGCACCAACCTGTTCCAAAGCTGGGTGAGTGGCAGTGAGCCTAACTATGGGCTAATTGTCACGGGCAATGAAGACCCGGCCGCCGACAGCAGCCGCTATTTCTATTCCAGCAATTCCGGCAGCAACCGACCCTATGTAGACATTAATTACACCACCGGCTGTAGCTACACGGTCGATCCCACCTCGTCCGTCAACGCCCTGCCCCCGGACTCGCCCAATGTGTTCACGGTCAGCTGGACCGGCACGGCTTACACGCCGCCTGGCTGTGCGGCGAACGGCATTTCATCATACATCATCTGGTATCAAGTCAATGGGGGAGAGTTCATCAAATGGCTTGATGGCGTCCCGTACACCTCCGCCCAGTTCAATGCCGCCAGCCTGGGCATCGGCAACGGCGCGCTGGTCGGGTTCCGGTCGCAAGCCATCGATTACTACGGCAACAAGACGCCGGCCGGCAACGCCACGGCCTCGACCACCATCAACGCCGTCAATCCCACCGTCGCCATGAATCCACTGCCGACCTGGACGGCGTCCGCCAACATTGGCGTCAGCTGGATCGGGAACGCGCAAGGTGGACCCGCAATTACCAGTTACAATTTCGAAGTAAACATCAACAACAGCGGCTGGACGAGGCTGTTGAGCAACACACCGCAGACCTCATTCCAGTATAGTGGCGCCCACGGCAGCAACTACCAGTTCCGCGCGCAGGCCAGCAACAATGGTGGAGCGTCCTTTGGACCGTGGAGTGCGCCTACCAGCACCACCATCGATACAGCCGTGCCGTCGGCCACGATGAATCCGCTGCCACAGTACACGACCTCGACTTCATTCTGGGCATCATGGAGCGGCACGGATGCCGGATCGGGGATTGCCCGCTATAACGTGCAGTACCAGATCGACGGTGGCGCGTGGCAGACGCTCATCAGCAACACGCCGCAAACCTCGTTCTACATCCAGAACGCCCAGACGCTGCAAAAGTGGGGGTTCCGCGTGCAGGCCGTGGACAACGCCGGCAATACCCAGCCATGGCCAGACAACCCGCAGGCCAGTACCACCATTTTCGCCAATCCAATCGCAGTAGTGCTGCCCTTCAACCCGCCGATTCTGCAAGCGACGGCGCCAGTCACCGATAGTTTTGAAGTGAAATGGTTGGGCGTGACGCCGCCAGGAACATATCTCACCGGTTATACCGTTCTGTACCGGCACAACTACGGCGCCTGGACGTTGTGGTCAACCTTCCCGGCCACACAAACGGTTGCTTCCTTCAACTGGGTGAGCACCGGTCTGGGCGATGGCATCTACCAATTCAAGGCTACGGCCGCCAACAACGCCAACGAACCTCCCTTCGAATTGCCCGAAGCATACTGGAAGGCCATCATCGTCGATATGGCCGGCAACTACCAGGTGCGGGCGTATTTGCCGCTGATATCCAACAACAGCACGCCGTAATCACAGGTTTCCCCCCAGCGGGTCACATCAAAGGCGCCCTTCCTGTTCGATCGCGCAGGGAGGGCGCCGCGTTTCCCGGCTGCCGGTCACAGGCTGCACTGGCCCAGCCGTTCAGAGGCCCCACATGAGCATGCCACTTGACATCGACGCCAAACTCGAACAGCGCCTGGCCGAATGGACTGCCCGCCAACCTGCCCGGCGAGCCGTCATCGTCGTTGGTTCCCACGCCCGATCGAGCCACTCGGCCGACGAGTGGTTTGATCTCGATCTCGTCGTCTTCGCGAATGATGCGACTTCGCACCGGCGCCACTCCGCCGGGCTGAACAACTTCGGCACAGTGATCGCTGCTGTTCCTCACGCTTTCGGGCAGTACGATCGCACATGGATTGCGGTCGATGCCGATGGGACCAAGCTCGGCGCCGCGTTCTTCTCGATCGATCCACCGCGCCCCACGGCGACCGACTTCGCCGCGTGGCTCAATCGGATGTGGCGGGATGTGATCCTGCAAGGAGCCAAATGACTTCACCAGCCTGGTTGATCTACGGCGCAAACGGTTACACGGGCGAGCTCATCGCGCGCGAGGCGGCGCAGCGCGGCCTGAAGCCGATCCTGGCGGGGCGCAACCGCACTGAGGTTGAAGCGTTGGCCGTCGAGCTGGGTTTTGAAGCGCGCATCTTCGGCCTTGACGATCCAAAAGCGATCGCGGCCAGCTTGAAGGATTGCGCCGTCGTGTTGCATTGTGCCGGTCCATTCTCCCACACCGCCCAACCGATGATCGAGGCGTGCCTGCACGCGCACACGCACTATCTGGACATCACCGGGGAGATCGCCGTGTTCGAGATGGCCGCGGCGCATGATGCCGTGGCAAAAATGGCGAACATCATGCTGCTGCCCGGCGTCGGCTTTGACGTTGTGCCCACCGATTGCCTGGCGGCTCAATTGAAAGCGCACCTGCCGACAGCCACGCATTTGACGCTGGCGTTTCGCGGACTGGGCACGCTGTCGCGCGGCACCACGCTCACGGGGTTGGAGGGAATGGCGGCGGGCGGCATGGTGCGGCGCAACGGCGTGTTGACGCCCGTGCCCACCGCGTGGAAGACGCGCCACATCGACTTCGGCAACGGGCGCGGCCCGATCGCAACGATCACCATCCCGTGGGGCGATGTATCCACGGCCTATTACACCACCGGCATTCCCAACATCGAAGTGTACGTGGCCTTCAAGCAGCGGCGCCTCATCCAACTCAGCCGCTATTTCGGCTGGCTGCTGGGCTCGGCGCCCATGCAGAGCTACTGGCGGTGGCAGGTCAAGCAGATGCCGCGCGGCGCAACGGCCGCCCAGCGTGCGCGCCGCACCAGCTATGTGTGGGGCGAGGTGCGCGACGAGAGCGGACACACCGTCACCCGGCGCATCACTACTCCCGACGGCTACAGCCTGACCGTCTTGACGGCGCTGACCATCGTTGCGCAGACGTTGGGCGGCCGTCATCCGATCGGGTTTCAGACGCCCGCCCGAGCTTGCGGCGCGGACTTCATCTTCACCATCCCCGGCGTCGCGCAACTGCCCTGACCGTTCGGTCGAGCCTACCGGGGGTGGGCGCGGCCGGCGCGCCTGTCAACAAAATTTTGTCCGCCATTGCGGGCTTTCGTAATTTCGTTTATACTCGGCCCAACCTTTAGCCAGGGAGAGAGGCTCCGAAATCATATCTTAAGGAGTTTCAGCATGCCTCTCGAAAAACGCAATATCTACCGCTTGCCGTGGTCGAAGAACGACAACCCCATCGGGTGGTTGGAAGTGACCGACATCTGCAACCTGAAGTGCCTGGGCTGCTACCGGCAAAAGTTGACGGGTCACAAAACGCTGGAAGCCGTCAAGGAAGAGATTCTCTTCCTGAAGAAGTGGCGCAACGTCGACAACCTCTCCATCGCAGGCGGCGAGCCGCTGATGTACCCCGACATCATGGAAGTCGTGTCGTTCGCCAAAGAGCAGGGCATCAAGCCCATCATGCTGACCAACGGCTTGAAGCTGGATCAGCCCACCGTGGTCGAATTGAAGAAGGCGGGGCTGGCAGGCTTCACCATCCACATCGACAGCAACCAGGGCCGGCCGGAGTGGCGCGGCAAGACTGAAGTGGAAACCAACGCGCTGCGCCAGTACTTCGCGGACATGATTCACAAAGTGGGCGGCCTGTACGTGGTCTTCAACAGCACGGTCTACCCCGGCACGATGGAGCACATCCCCGAGATGGTGAAGTGGGCGCAGAAGAATATCGACCGCGTGCACGGCCTGGTCTTCATCTGCTTCCGCACCGCGCCGCTGGATGAAGAAATCACCTACCAGGCCGGCGAGAAAATCGTTGACGCGCGCCACCTGGGCTACGCCAGCGAAACTACGCCGGAACGCAATATCACTTCGTATGAAGTGTACGATCTGATCCGCGCCAACGTGCCGGAATACGATGCGTCCGGTTATCTGGGTGGCACGTGGAAGGTCGATACGATCAAGTGGCTGGCCGGGGCGCAGATCGGCACGCGCAAGAAGATGTTTGGTTCCATTGGTCCCAAGACGATGGAGATCGCGCAGGCGGGGCATCACTGGTTCACCGGGCGCTACCTGGCCTACCTGGGCGAATCGAAGATCGGACGCAAGGTGTTCCTGGCGTCGTTCGTGGACAAGCACGTGCGCAGCGCGCACAAGGCGTACTGGAAGAATCTGCTGCGCCATCCGCTGCAAGTGTTCGATCCGGTGTACGTGCAGAGCATCGGCATCATTCAAGCGCCGGACATCATGCCCGACGGCACCGCCGATATGTGCGACAGCTGCCCGGACATGACCTACTACAACGGCGAGCTGATCAACTCGTGCCGCATGGACGAGTACCGCCTGTTCGGCGGCTTTGTCACGGTGGTCAAACATGACAATGAAGAAGTTCCTGTCCGCTAGACGGCCTGCTAAAGATTAGATTAAGAGCCAGACTTCTGTGTGAGAAGTCTGGCTCTTTGCGGTGCACTTATTTCGCTTGACCGGGGTGTCCATGTCTCCCTCTGCGACTCTGTCCACGTCATCCACTGTCGCGGCGCAGGCTAATTTGCAGCGCTCGGTCCTCATTGACACCGATCTGTCTTTTGACGATTACGTGGCGCTGATCTATCTGTTGCTGCATCCCGCCGTGCAGGTGCGCGCGATCACGGTGGCCGATGGTGTCGCTCATGCCCAGCCGGGATTGGATAACCTCGCGCGGCTGCTGGAACTGGTGAACCGCTCGGATATTCCCATCGCCCGAGGGCCAGATCACCCTCTCTCTGGCCAGAATGACTTTCCGGCCAGTTGGCGTTTTATCATGGATCAGTTTATTCGCATCTTTCTCCCGCGCTGCAAAACGCCACAGAGCAATCTGGAGGCAGCCACGCTCATCCGTCAGCAGATTCTGGCCAGTCCAGCTCCGGTTACGTTTATCGCGCTGGCGCCTCTGACGAACCTGGCGCTGGCCCTTGAAGCTGATCCGGATTTGGTTCAACACATCGATACGATCGTGGTGAGTGGCGGAGCGTTTAACGTTCCTGGAGCAATTCAGGCAGAGATCGCCTCCAATCCCAATGCGGTTGCCGAGTGGAATTTCTATACTGATCCACTGGCCGCGCAACGCGTGCTGCAGTCAGGGGCCAGGATTGCGTTGGTCCCGCTGGATGTAACGCACGTGTCCGGGCCTGCGCCATTGGTGTTCAGCCGGAATGCAGTGCAGGCAATGAGAAAGGCGGCGCGCGGCAAAGCGGTGCGCCTGCTGGCGCGCCTCGTCTATGTCTGGCAACTGGCGACGCCACGCTACAAGGCCACGCCGGTCTGGGATGCGGCGGTAGCGGCGCTGGCCGTTGAGCCTGCGCTGGGAAATTGGCGTACGATGGGGGTCGCCGTTGTGCTAGAGCCACAGCCAGTCGCCGGACAAACGATCGCGGCGGCAGATTCGGCGCGCCCCATTCAGGTTTGTTTTTCCGGCGATCAGGCCGCGTTTGAGGCAGCGTATCTGGCGCTGGTGGCTGGCAAGCTGAAGCAGAATGGCAGGAGTCCAGCCGACAGCGAGTGAGAAATAGCGCAGGCCATTCGGGTGACAGGCACGAGTATCGCCTGTGCGGCGGCTTCGTCACGGTGGTCAGGCACGATCACGAAGAAGCAACGATACGCTAAGACTTCTCTGAAAGGTCACAACCGACGCCGGACTTCGTATCGAAGTCTGGCGCTCTTGAATTATCCACTGGACACCAACCCGGCAGCGCCAGCCGGCGATTCATACCGCGTAACGATCAGGAAACAACCAGACCATCTTAACAAAGGAATAGGGCGATGAAAAAATCCATCTCGATTAGTTTGTTGTTTGTCCTCACGCTTGGCCTGCTTTCGTTGGTGTCGCTGGCGCAAGCTAGATCGAGTTCGGCTCCGGGACAGCCAGATGTTCCCGTCGATTTTGATGGCGATGGCAGAACCGATGTGGCCGTGTTTACGCCTAACAATGAATGGTGGGTGGGGTTGTCCACTGGCGCCAACTTTGGCGCAGCGGGCGGCGGGCACTGGCCTTCACCCGCCGGGTTGTGGGGCGAAATTCCCCTGGCCGGCGACTTCAACGGCGACGGCGAAACAGACGCTGCGGTGTTTACGCCCAATAATGAATGGTGGGTAGGCATTTCCAGCAGCGCAGCCTTCACGGCGGCCGGCGGCGGGCGTTGGGCTTCACCGGTGGGGCTGTGGGGCGAGCTGCCGCTGACAGGCGACTTCAACGGCGATGGCCGGACCGATGTGGCCGTCTTCACACCGAACGATGAATGGTGGGTGGGCTTGTCCAGCGGCGCCGCCTTCACCGCCACCGGCAGCGGACACTGGGCCTCGTCAGTGGGCCTGTGGGGCGAGATTCCATCGACAGGCGACTTCAACGGTGATGGCCGGACCGA
This sequence comes from uncultured Anaerolineae bacterium, assembly GCA_964398185.1. Lineage (GTDB taxonomy): Bacteria > Chloroflexota > Anaerolineae > Fen-1058 > Fen-1058 > Fen-1058. The sequence goes on from CAYNML010000055.1 coordinate 34,955, forward strand.
TGTGGCCGTCTTCACGCCGAACGACGAATGGTGGGTCGGCCTCTCCACCGGCACGGGATTCAATGCCCCAGGCAGCGGACACTGGGCCTCGCCGGTGGGGCTGTGGGGCGAAATTCCCCTGACAGGCGATTTCAATGGCGATAACAAGACCGACATCGTCATGTTCAACCGCAACAATCAATGGTGGGTGGGCTTGTCCAGCGGCGCGGCTTTCACGGTAACGGGCAGCGGACAGTGGAACTCTCCGGCCGGGCTGTGGGGCGAAATTCCGCTGGCGGGCGATTTCAACGGAGACGACAAGACCGATGTGGCCGTGTTCACGCCCAACGACGAGTGGTGGGTCGGCGTATCGACCGGCGTCGATTTCGGCGCCGCAGGCGGCGGGCATTGGGCCTCGCCCGCCGGGCTGTGGTGTGAGGTGCCCGTCAACATTCCTGCCTTCCTGCGCTTCAGCAGCGTGGTCGAACCGACGCGCGATCCCTGGCTGCTCATGTTTCCAACGCCCACCTGCCGCCCCCGGTTATATCTGCCGCTGATCATGCGGTAGGCAACCAGTCGCGCCGCTGGCGGACTGAGCGGTTGGGCGGCTTCTGCGCCACGACGATGAAAGGAGCGAAGAAATGAACCGACAAAAGCTTTCTCAGCAAGTGAGGGGGCAATGTTGATTGCGCTGCTGTTAGTCGGATGCGGTGGTCCTGCTGCTACACCTACATCAGTCTCAACCACGGCCACACTAGTCCCCCCCACACCCACACCAGTCTCGCCGACCGCCACGCTTATGCCGAAGCCACCGACAGCAACTCCCACACCCACCCAAGTGTTCACACTGGCAACATCCGTTGAGGAGATTGTTGGCACGTGGCGTGCGGGCAGTTACTACATCCGTTTCGATAGAGATGGGACTTTCCGTCAGGCGGATGCGCTGGACAAACTCCATGACCAACCATATGCCATCAGTTCATATCAGTTCGAGGGGACGAAAATGGTCATAGCAGAAGTCTCAGTTTCGGGCGTTCCTACCTGTGGAAAAAAGACCGGCAGCTATGAAATTCGGTTGTTCGAAAGCGGTAAGATCTGGATTGTAGCCGTCAAAGACCAATGCGCGCCGAGGGCGGGCGATGTAGCAGGAGAATATGAACCAGTCCGCTAGTATGTGAGCGAACAGATGGAGCGTTTTCACAATCTGTAGGTGGGCAGTGGCCACCGCTTGCTACTGCATTTCCCAAGCTCGTGCCGCGTGTCTGCTTCTGGCTTAAGCAGAGCCGCCGAACACAGTGTGGAGCCGACGCCCACCCTTGCGCTTTCTCTTGGCGCGTCGTGCCCCAAAGATGTCAGTGCTTCAGGCAGCTTTCGCCAGCGGGGGCGGGTGGGCGCGGCTCACACCGGCCGTTAAGCCAACCCTCACAAATCTCTCCTCTGAAACGACAGGATCGCCAAGCCCAGCAGCACCGCCGCATAGATCAGGGCGTAGAGCATCACACCCTGATCAGGCGTCGAGGCTCCCACTGTCATGGCGCGAATCGGATTGATGCCTTCCGACATGTCGGCCAGTGCGCGCCGCCATAACACTTCGCTGGGCATGAGGATGGAGACGGCACGCCCGATCTGGGTGGCGGTTTCGCCGCCCGTGTTGCCGAACTGTTGAATGAATCCGCCAATCTGCTCGACGAACGCGCCGATGAAGGCCAGGCCGAACAGCGCAAAGCCAACCACGCCATTCGCCAGCGTCGACAGGCGTGTGCCGCCCAACAGCGACACGCTGAGAAACACCAGCGCCTCCAGAAACATCGACAGCGGTCCGCTCGCCGGATTAGGCGGCACATAGCCCGCCGTCAACCACGTCAGGAGCAGCACGCCGCCAATCATCAGCAGTGTGCACAGGCCCAGCAAGATCACAAAGCCCAGCCATTTGCCCAGCACGATCTCGCGCCGCCTCAGCGGCTTCACCGCAATCGATTGAATGGTACCGCTGCCGATCTCGCCTGCCAGCGTATCGATCGGAATCAACACCGCGATCATGATGATCAGAAAATTCGCCGCATACAGCGCGGCCATCAGGAAAAAATTGTAAATGGTATTGACGCCGCCAATTCGCTGCAGCGTGCCTGGGCTGGACTGCGGTATCTCCGGGACAATCAGCGCCAGGCCAACGGCGTACAAGATCAGGAACAAGCCGCCCAGTACCAACAGGCCCCACAACACCTTGCGCCGCGCCGCCTCGCGCAGCGTCAACCGCATGATGATCATGACTGACTTCATAGTCCGCCATCCGTCCCGACGATTTGCAGGAACAGCTCTTCCAGCGAGATGCGCTGCGGCTTGAGCTCGTACAGATCGATCCCCTGCCCGATCAGCCAGCGCGCCAACTCCGGCAGCCGCTGCTGATCGGCCAGCGTCAGGTGAATATGATCGGTGTCGAGGCGCACCTCACTGCCGAACTGCGTCAGCCCGCGTTCCAACTCCGCCCGATCAGCATTCAGCATCCCCACGCGGATCTGCACCTGCATCGCGCCCTCTTCGATCTCCTTCAGCGAAATCGCTTTGACCACCGTGCCGTGCTTGATGAACACCACGCGATCGCACGTAATCTCGACTTCGGATAACAAGTGCGAATTGAGAAACACCGTGGTGCCGTCGTCACGCAGTTCGCGGATGATGTCGCGCACCAGAATCCGCCCGATCGGATCGAGGCCGCTCGTCGGCTCGTCGAGAAACACCACGGCGGGTCGATTCAACAGCGCCTGCGCCAAGCCCACACGCTGTAACATACCCTTCGAGTAGCCGCGTAGTTTCTTCAGCGCATGCTCCTCCAGCCCCACGCGCTGCAACAACTGGGGGATGCGATCCTTCCGATCGGATTCGCTGAGGCCGTAGAGTTGGGCGTGCAGATCCAGAAACTCCGCGCCGGTCAGCCAGTCGTGAAAACGGAAATGCTCCGGCAGGAAGCCCACGCGCGATCGGGATTGGGGATCGCCGATCGGTTGGCCGAGCAGCCGCGCCTCACCGCTCGTCGGCTTGGCCAATCCCAACAGCATCTTGATCGACGTGGTCTTGCCCGCGCCGTTCGGGCCGAGGAAGCCAAACACTTCGCCCTGCCCCACCTGCAAATCCAGATCGGCCACGGCCACTTTGCGGTTGTACAGTTTGCGTAGATGCGAGGTTTCAATAGTGTACGATGAACTCATGGCTTTCGCCGCCTCCGAGCAACAATCATATCACAGCAAACAGCCGCCCTGGTGAGCGGCTGTTTCATTAAACCGGGTCTTCCGACTTTGGCGGGAAACCGTCGGTGCATCGTCATTGCGAGCGCTTCCTGCGAAGCAATCTCCTTTCGACCGGTACTGAGATTGCTTCGTCGCGAACAGCGCTCCTCGCAATGACGCACGTTGGTGACAATAATCCCGCTGAACCCGGAAGAGCCATTA
>CAYNML010000056.1:0-38014 GCA_964398185.1 uncultured Anaerolineae bacterium
GGCATCCGATTTCCCCACCCACTCCACGATCTTCTCCGCCGCCTCCTGCGCCAACGGCGCCGTCAACGGCGACAACGTCCGCGCATGCCCATCGAATGAATTCGATGTCTGCTAACACAAACTCGTTGAAACGAGTTCAGCGGATTGCCCCGAACATGCTTTAGCATGTTTTCATTTCCAGCCATCGATTTCAATCGATGGAGAAGCGGGCATCCGATTTCCCCACCCACTCCACGATCTTCTCCGCCGCCTCCTGCGCCAACTGCGCCGTCAGCGGCGACAACGCCCGCTCAAACCCGAATTGATACCCGCGCACCGAAACCAGCATCGCCTCCGGTCGCGCGTTGTACAACGTCTCCACGAACGTCAGCAGCGACTGCGGCGTGAGGTGATGCGTCAGCGGCGAAGCCTGAAACTCCGCGGCGATCGTGCTCACGTTCACGTCGTGCGGCACCGCGCCGGTATGCGCATCGACGAAGCACACCCGCTCGTACAGTGCGATCGTGTCCGCCAGTTCCGGCGTCAATTGCAATTCAAAGATGAAATCGGGCGCGCCCTCATTCAGCGGAAATTCTTCTTCGGGAGAAAGCGGGACGGCGCAGCCCAGCCGTCTGGCGACCTCTGCCAGCACGTGCCATGCCACGCCGTCATCCTGTCGATCAAAATTGCCGTAGCCGATAATCAGGGTGGGTTTCATCGTTCCTTCGTCATTGCGAGCGCTTTTTGCGAAGCAATCCCCTTGGGATGGAATGAGATTGCTTCGTCGCGCTTTGCGCTCCTCGCAATGACGCCCCCACAGTTAATCCCTGCGCAACGTCTGCATCACATTCCCAGCGGGATCAACCACATCCACAATCATCGGCATCTGGCCGATGGCGTGCGTCGAGCAGCTCAGGCACGGATCGTGCGCGCGCACCGCCGCCTCGACGCGATTGAGCATGCCTTCCTGCACGGGCTGGCCGGGCTTGATGTACGTCTTGGCCACGCTGTCCACCGCTTCCGTCATCGCCCAGTTGTTGTGGCCCGTCGAGACGATCAGATTGACCTTCGTCAGCTTGCCATCTTCGTCGGCATGATAATCGTGGAACAACGTGCCGCGCGGCGCTTCGAGCACGCCCACCCCGCGACCCTTGAATTCCTTCTTCGTGTTGAGGATGTCGGTGCTCAAAATATCGGGGTCGTCCAGCAGCACGCCCACGCGCTCGATGGCAAACAGCACCTCGATCAAGCGCGCGTAGTGGTAATACAACGTGTGCTCGACCGGCTTGCCGTTGCCCAACGCCTTGAACTGCTGCAACTCTGCATTCGCCAGCGGCGTCTCGATCAAATCCGACGCATTGCAGCGCCCCAGCGGGCCGACGCGATACACACCGTTGGGCCAGCCAAGTTTCTTGTAATACGGGAATTTCAGGTACGACCAATCCTCGACGTGCTCCGCGATATAATCGAGGTAGTTGCGCCCGTCGAATTTCTCCAGTTGCTGGCCCGCCCGATCGATCAAGCGCACATCGCCGTCATACAATTCCAGTCCGTTGTTCGGCGTGACCAATCCGAAGTAGCCCGTGCTCAACACCGCGAACTTATTGATGTCCTCTTGATTCTTCGCCGCCCAGTCCTTCATGATCTGGATGCCGGCCTGCGTCGTCGCGATCGCATCGGCCATGCCCGATCGGATATACTCGCGCTCGTCGGCCTTCAACGATTTGTTGACGCCGCCCGGCACGGCAAACACCGGATGCAAGCGGCGGCCGCCCAGCGTCTTGATGATCTCCTGCCCGAATTTGCGCAGCTGCACGGCCTTCAACGTCAACGCCGGATCAGCGCCGATGAGGCCCACCACATTCCGATAAGCCGGATCGGCGTCGAAGCCCAGCAGCAGATCGGGGCCGGACAGTTCGAAGAAGTGCATGCCGTGACTCTGGATGATCTGCCCCATGTGCATCAGATCGCGCAGCAGATGCGCCGGTCGCGGCGGCGGGCAGCCCATCAGATCGTCGCCGGCTTTGGCCGCGGCCAGGTGATGGCTCACCGGGCAGATGCCGCAGATGCGCGGTGTGATCGACGGCATCTCGAAATACAGGCGGCCTTCGCAGAACTTCTCGAAGCCGCGGAATTCGTTGATGTGCAGGTACGCGTGATCGACCGAGCCGTCATCCTTCATACGGATGGTGACCTTGGCGTGGCCTTCGATGCGGGTTACAGGTTCGATGGTTATTTTTTGGGTCATGTCTCTTCCTCTTGTCGTCATTGCGAGGAGCGCCGTTTGCGACGAAGCAATCTCATTTCACCTCGACGGGATTGCTTCGCACGCCCTGTCCGCGCTATGCGCGGGGGCGCGCCTGGCGAAAACGCTCGCAATGACGCGCTTTCCTAATGCCAGTGCAGCAACTCGTCTTTCAATTCCGGCATGCGTCCCTGCGCCAGTTCGCTCAACACGTAGTAGATCACATCTGCATCCGGCGGGCAGCCCGGCACCGATAGATCGACCGGCACCACTTCGCTGATGGCGCGCACCGTCGTCATCGTCGCCAGTTCCGGATCGCTGGGAATCTTGCCGCTCTCGTCGACGCTCTCGGCTTCGACGTAGGCGCGCTGCAGCGCTTCCTGAATGCCGCAGAAATTCCGCAGCGCGGGCACGCCGCCGAACACCGCGCAGTCACCCAGCGCCACTAAAATCTTGCTGCGTTCGCGCATGCGATGCGCCACTTCTTCATTCGCCGTGTTGTTGATGCCGCCTTCCAGCACACCGACATCCACGCCGCTTTCATCCGGCTCTTTCAAATCCGTGATCGGCGTCGCGCGCAGATCGGCCAGTTCCGCGATCTTGATGATGCGCTCGTCCATGTCCAGCAGCGACATGTGGCAGCCCGCGCAGCCCGCCATCCAATCTGAGGCAATCTTGGGTTTTGTCATGTTAGTTCCCCGTTCTTTTTCGTCATTGCGAGGAGCGCCGTTTGCGACGAAGCAATCTCGCCGGGATGGAATGAGATTGCTTCGCAAAAAGCGCTCGCAATGACGGATTAACTAATTTCCACCACCGGCTTCCGCTGGAACAACGCTTCCTTCCAGTTATCCTTCGTCGTCACGCCCAGCGCCTGCGCCACGGCCTGCAGCGCCTCCGCATTCGAGCGCACACCCTCGACCGGCGTCAACGCGGCGTGCGCTTCCTGCACGCGACCTTCCAGATTCACGTAGTGGCCGCTCTGCTCGGCCCACGTCGTCACCGGCAGCACCACGTCGGCCAGCTTCGTCAGCTTCGACACATAGCTGGCCTGCGCCACGAGGAACGGCGCTTGCTCCAGTCGTTGCAGCAAGCGCTGCGTCACGTAATCGTCACCGATCGCCACGTACGCCGCTTGATGTCCGTTCAGCGCGAAAGGCCGATCGAGTTGATATTGCGCCGCGACGAGGCTGTTCGCTTCGCCCTTCACGCCGATCACACTCGCGCCGATGACCCTGGCATACTCGATCAGCTTCTCCAGCACGATCGGCTCGTTGAACGCGATCAGGCCCTTGCCGTACACGATGACGGGCTGCTGCGCCTTCTTGATCAACTGCGCCGCTTCCGCGATCTTTGCATCGGCGACGGCTTCGCCTTGCGCGGCGGCCAACAACCACCCGATCGTTTCCGTGTCCTGACCGGCCTCCGGCTTCAACGCCACATCCGCGATCGGATCGAGACCGTTCTCGCCCGGATCGATCACGATCAGCGGCACGCCCTGCGGACGGATGCGCTTGGCGAAGAATCCGGCCACCTGATGGCTGCGCGCCAGATCGACGCCGATGGTGATGACGGCATCCGCGGTCTTCAGTGCTTCCAGTTTTGATTCAAACGATCCAACCGATTGGGCCAGCTCAGCCGATCGGGCGGTGGGGCGGCCTTCTTCTACACTCGTCACGACGGTGCTGCCCAAGCCATCGGCAAACAGCTGCTTGAAGATCGACAGGGCTTCGGCAGGCAAGCGAGTGGACGCAATCGCCGCGACGCTGTGATCGCCCTTGAGCGCCTTCATACGATCGGCAATCACGTTGAGCGCTTCTTCCCACGACGCGGCTTCGAGTTGGCCGTTCTTCTTGATCAGGGGCTGCGTGAGGCGTTCGCGCGATTCCTGCATTGGAACGTAACGGCCATGTTCGCACATGACGCCGCCGTTGACGGCTCCGTTCCAGTCGCCTTCGATGCGCACGAGGCGATTGTCGCGCGTGACGACGTTGATGTTGCAGCCGACGCTGCAGCCCACGCACACCGTCGAGGTGTAAGCCACATTCTTGTCGAGGCCCTGATACGCGCTGGTGCGATCGATCAATGCGCCGGTCGGGCAGATCTGCACGCAGGTGCCGCACTTGATGCACGTGCTCTCGCCCAGCGGCACGCCTACGTCGGCGATGAGCAGATTGCTCGAGCCGCGCTCTTCGATGGCGAGTGTGAAGTTGCCGACGAGTTCGCCGCAGGCGCGCACGCAGCGGCGGCACAGGATGCAGCGATTGTTGTCGAGCACGTAATACGGGTGCGAGGTATCCACCGGGAAGTTCGACCATTGCGGTTGAATGGGCCAGTGGGTCATGCCTTGATCGTAGGCCGAGTTCTGCAGTTCGCAGTCGCCGCCGCTGACCTGGCAGAACGGACAGAAGTGATTGCGCTCGCTGAAGAGCATGGACAGCACGAACTGCCGCGATTCCTGCAGCGCGGGCGTGTTGGTGCGCACCACCATGCCGTTGCCGGCGGGCAGCGTGCACGACGCCTGGATCGTGCGGAAGCCTTCGACCTCGACCACGCACAGGCGGCAGCTACCATACGGCGTCACCGCCGGATGATGGCACAACTTGGGAATGCGGATGTTGATCTTTTCCGCCGCTTCTAGGACAGTGGTGCCTTCCGGCACTTCGACGGTCTGACCGTCTATTGTTAATTTAACCATCGACACACCTTTGTCAATGAATTTTTGTGATGGGACACGGACGCTTGGCGTACAGCTTTGTCACTTTCTACTGCTCAAGTGCGATCTGAATTCATAACGTTTGTTTTACTTAGCGACACACCACAGACATATAAGACCAGTGCGTCGCTTCAAATACACAGACCTCCTCCCAAGTGTTTCCGTCATCGCCAGAGCGCATCAAATGATAGATGTGATTTGAGTCATAACCAGTTGCCCACAACTCCAAGCCATGGCTATCGAGGTTCACCACCATCGGTAGATAGATTTGATATGTTCCGGTTGGCACCATTACAGGCGGTGCAGGCCACGGTTGATAGGGACCGATCAGTCGCACACCTGTGTTATTTGGTGTGTTTGGGAAATTAAGGCTATGCCACGATTGCCCACCATCATGCGAGATAAACAAATTGTTTGGCCCGCTCGAATCAGCAAAAAGAATTGTTTGATCGTGTATATAGTTAGGCGAAATAGCGGCGCTGGCGGGATAATAGCCGGGTGAATCCGAAACAAAAGACCACGACGCACCACCATCAATGCTTTTGATGACTGCAGTTCCAATCTGAAATAACGTCTGATCCTGGCTAAATTGCGGCGAAATGACCAGCAAGGGTTGAATAAACGGAAAACTGGGCGAATCAGGTTGATGATTCGACTTCAAGGGCGCGTTTGCTGACAGGTTCGTGCTTCCAGTTGGCGTCCATGTTTCACCCCAGTCTGTTGTTTTCCAAACAGAATAAATGTCCACAAACGCTATGCCATCATGAGCAAAGTCAGGTGAGAATGCCATTGCACCTGCACCACTTCCGGTGATGACTTCCCGCCACGTCAATCCGCCATCAGTCGATTTGTATGTCCCTGTATATTGTGCGGATATGCCGGGAGGGAAGACGGGGTAGCGCACTCCCATGAAAATGGTGTTTGTCACAGGTGAGGCGAATAAATGATCAGAGGCAGAATCTTCAGTATAAGTGAAGATTCCCGTCAAAGACCATGTTGCGCTTCCATCCAGCGACCGGTGTATCTCTGAAGAGCTTTTATCATAGACATAGAGTGAGCCACCCGATCCGACCTCCACTGCCGAACCGGTTGGTACAGAAATCTTCTGCCATCCGCCATTCGTTGCCCTATATAGCCCTGTCGCTGCATCCACCAGAACCAAATCTTGACTAAAGTAATCACGCGCACCGGTAATTGCATTCTCGCATTGAATTGACGGAACATCCGCCTTTACCAATTGCCTGGCACCTGGCACAGCGGTCATCACTACCACAACCACGGTCATAAAAAACGCAACCCTTGTCTTCATTGCTCCTCTCCTAACGGTTGTAGATCATAGGTGCGCCAGTATTCGCCAAGTGGTGTCAGTGTGGGAGGGATGCCTTGTAAATGTCCATCTTCGAGGAAGCTACACCAAAATTGCTGAATATAAGGATCGCTTCCGCCAGGGATAAACCAGAAAACCGACTCATAGCCAGGGTTAGTCTGAACGTCGGTATAAGGCCACTGCGTATCACCTGCAAACCACCAAGAAAGTGGCTTCATAATTTGATTCGTAGCCGTCATCCATGCCTGAGAATTCCATGTAGGAGTTGGCGGTGAGCCAGCTTGAGTACACAAGTTGCCAGCAGACGCGGCGTCTGTTTCTGTGATCCAGATTGGCAGGTCTCCAAGACCTAAGCCAACATGATAGGCCTCATACCAAGTATTAAATTGCTGAGCCAATTCGCGAATGCAATAAGGGGATGCGCAACCACCGCCCGTTGACCAACCAGGATAGCCGTGTATATGAACGCCTTCTAGTTTATATAGTTCGTTGCGTGAAGCTAACGTGTTGATAAATGTAATCCACCAATTTCTGCCTTGCGTGTTATGAATCCATAACAAGCCGCCCGTAAACACCTTGGCCGTGGGATCGTTATTCTTAATCCAATCATATATCATGCTATAGCGTACCGCAGCTTCTTCGGGGTGATCAGCCACCCTTCTATTAGAAAAGGAGGGGAACGGAGGATTGCCTTCGAGAGGATAATCTCCACATTGCCAGCCTTCGCCATTAACTGTGTTTGTATAGGTGGTTGACATCCAAGCATTTTCTGGTTCATTGAAGATAAGCCATACGCGCCCTAATACATGTCCAGCGTCAGACTGGGCCGCTTGTGTGATCTGATTTGCATACCCCAGTGTGTATAAGTAGTAATCATTCACACACCACACCATTCGGGCAAAGCGCACATCGTTTATATTAGGGCCTACAGTCCATCCGTAATATGCGTTATAATCCTGCCCTAGCAAATCATAGACATCTCGCCCAGCAAGTCCTCTTTCTCCATACAGAAGATAGGGAGGATAATCGTTAAGCGCAACAGGTAAATAAGTGCTCAATGTAAGAGTTGCGGATAATGACAAATTTACTATTGGTGCCGGTATTACGCTTACACCATTCTGTAACAAGGTTCCAGAATATGTTGAACGACGAAGACCTTGCGAAAGCCATTCCGGCCCTAGAGTCGGCTGAAGAACAGGTGATTGAAAGACCAAACTTGCAGATGGTGTGCTAAGGGGTGAAAGATGAGCTGTAGCTTGGCCTATTGCGTGCGTCGATGTTATTAACGCTAAGAACGCCATTAAGCAGACCACAAAAACAGAGATAACCCGAAACGTCGACTGTTGTTTCACTTATTGACTCCATTTGGAACACCAGTTAACTCAGCCCTGCATTTTAAGAACAGCAAGCATGTGATTGGTTATGTTACTGATCGTTCACGAGATGCTTCGTTGCCTCCTTCGACTTCACTCCGCGAGGCTCCGTTCCGCTCAGGATGCTCCTCAGCATGACACCATCAAACAATCCGTGAAAATCTGTGTAATCGGTGCAATCCGTGTCCAAAAATCTTTAAGCCGTAACGGCCTCATCCACCAGCATCGGGCACACGCCCGCCGATCCATCGAATGAATTCGATGTCTGATAATTCAAACTCGTTGAAACGAGTTAAGCCAGCTGCCGCAACGTGCTTCAGCACGTTTCCCCTAACAGACCGCAACACATGCGGTGCAGTGCTCCCGTTCATTTGCGGCACATTCGCGGTAGAGATGCTTCGTCCCTACGGGACTCAGCATGACACCATCAAAGAATCCGCGTTAATCCGTGTAATCCATCCAATCCGTGTCCAAAAATCTTTACACCGCAACCGCCTCTTCCACCGTCATCGAGCACACGCCCGCCGGGCAGACCTTCAGCGCGATGTGCGCATCGACCTCGGCGCGGAAGTGCTTGAGAATATCCTTGATTGGCACGGCCGCTGTCTGCCCCAGGCCGCAGTTTGACATCGCCACCAGCGTATCGGCCAGCGAGAGCAGCTGCTCGACATCGCCCTGCTCGCCCTGCCCCTCGCTGATCTTCGTCAGCAAGTCATACGCGCGATGCGTCCCGATGCGGCACGGCGTGCACTTGCCGCAGCTCTCGTTCTTGAAGAAGTTCAACAGCACGCGCGCCAGATCGACCACGCACGTTTCTTCATCGCAAATCAGCAGCGCGCCCGATCCCAGCGACACGCCCGCTTTGCTAAACGACTCGAAATCCATCGGCGTATCCTGCAAACTCGCCGGAATCACCGAGCCGCTCGAGCCGCCGGTCTGCGCCAGTTTGAACGTCGAGCCGGGCTGCATGCCCTTGGCGTAGATCGCAACGACTTCGCGCAGCGTGATACCCATCGGCACTTCGATCACGCCCGTCACGTTGACGTTGCCCAGAATCGTGTAGACCTTGGTGCCCGGACTCTTCGGCGTCCCGAACGATCGATACCACTCCGCGCCGTGGCGCAGAATCGCGGGCACGTTCGCCAGCGTCTCGACGTTGTTGACCAGCGTGGGCTTGCCCCACAGGCCGTGCGTCGTCGGGTACGGCGGACGCGAGCGAGGTTCGCCGCGCTTGCCTTCGATCGATTCGATCAGCGCGGTCTCTTCGCCGCAAATGTACGCGCCTGCGCCCGTGTGAATGTGCAGATCGAAATTGAACGCCGTGCCGAAAATATTCTGCCCCAGCAAGCCCAGCTCACGCGCCTGCTCGATCGCTTTGTGCACGCGCTTTTGCGCCAGTTCGTATTCGCCGCGAATGTAGATGTAGCCTTCGTCCGCGCCCACGGCATAGGCTGCCAGCGCCAGCGCTTCGATGATGACGTGCGGATCGCCTTCCAGCACCAGGCGGTCTTTGAACGTGCCCGGCTCGCTTTCGTCGGCGTTGCAGACCACATACTTCTTGTCGCCCGGCGCGTTGCGCACGAACTTCCACTTCAAGCCCGCCGGAAAACCCGCGCCGCCGCGTCCCTGTAAACCCGATCGTTCCAGCTCGGCAATCACGTCCTGCGGCTGCAGCTCAGTCAACGCCTTGCCGAGCGCCGCATAGCCGTCATGAGCGATAGCGTCCTCGATGCTCTCCGGATCGATCAAGCCCGCGCGCTCCAACACGATGCGCTGCTCGGCGGGCAGCGTGCCCTTGCGCGCGCCCAGCCACGCAATCCGACCGCTCAACTCGCGCCGCGCGGCCAACAATGACGCCGCAATTCTTCCTTTGTAAAGGTGCTCTTCAACCAGGTGCGCCACATTCTCCGGCTTGACCGGTCCGTAAATTACGGCTTCGGGATAGACCACGACCAGCGGCAGCGCGTCGTGCCGGCCGAGATCGCCGACGAGCATCACGTTGATCTCGCCGCTCAGGCCATACGCCTCGATCGTTTTCAGCAGCTCCTCGTAGACCTGCTGCGCCCCGCGCTCCAGACTGACCGGATCGCTTGACACCAACACCATCGATCGGACTGTCTTCATGGCCGGTTACTCCCAGACTTCGGAAGTTTTTGCGAAGCACCCCGCAGCAAAGCGGAGTGGGCGAAACTTCCGAAGTCTATTCATACTTCGCCAGAATCCCCGCCACTTGCCCCGGCTCGACGTTGCCATACACATCGTCGTCGATCACGACTACCGGCCCCACGGCGCAGATGCCGAGGCAGCTCGTGGTCAGCAGCGTAAACCGATCGTCCGGTGTCGTCTCGCCGGATTTCACTTTCAGTTCATCGCGCAGCGTCTGCCACACCTGCCGCCCGCCCACCACGTGGCACGGCGCGTTCTCGCAAAACTTGATCACGTGCCGGCCGCGCGGACGCAGCGACAACATCTCGTAAAAACTGGCGACCGAGAACAGCTGCGTCTGCGGCATCCCGATTAAGCGACTCACTTCTGAGACGGCTTCGTGCGGGATGTAACCCAGTTCGTGATTGACATCCGTCAGGATCGGGATCAGCTCATCGCGCGTTGCGCCATGCTGCGCCACTGCCGATCGAACTACCTGCATCACATCTTTGCCGTTCTTCATGGCACTTCCCTCCCCCTCTCCCTGTGGGAGAGGGCCAGGGTGAGGGTGGGTGAGGTTACGACGTCACCGCCACCGCATTGAAGTTGCACACCTGCATGCAGATGCCGCACTTGATGCACACATTCGGATCGATCACGTGCACGGCGCGGCGCGAACCGCTGATCGCTTCCACCGGGCAATTGCGCGCGCAGACCATGCAGCCCGTGCAGTTATCTTCAATCTTGTAATGAATCAACGATCGGCAGACTTTGGCCGGGCAGCGCTTCTCGTAAATGTGCGCTTCGTATTCGTGGCGGAAATGCTTCAGCGTGCTCATCACCGGGTTCGGCGCGCCCTGCCCCAGGCCGCACAGACTGGTCTTGATGATCTGCTGACTCAAGAATTCCAGCCGCTCGATGTCGCCGTCTTTGCCTTCGCCGTTGCAGATGCGCTGCAAAATTTCCAACATGCGCTTGGTGCCCACGCGGCACGGCGTACACTTGCCGCACGATTCGTCCTGCGTGAACTCCATGAAGAAGCGCGCGATGTCCACCATGCAGGTCTCGTCGTCCATCACCACCAGACCGCCGGAGCCCATCATCGCGCCCGCCGCCGTCAGCGATTCGTAATCGATTGGCAGATCGAGATGATCTTTGGTCAGGCACCCGCCCATCGGGCCGCCGATCTGCACCGCTTTGAAATCCTTGCCGTCGCGGATGCCGCCCGCCACGTCGTACACCACTTCGCGGATCGACATCCCGATCGGCACTTCGATCAACCCGGCGTTGTTCACGTCGCCGCCGATGGCGAAGGTCTTGGTGCCCTTGCTCTTCTCCGTGCCCATCGACGCATACCAGTCCGCGCCCTTCAAAATGATCTGCGGCACGACGGCGTAAGTTTCCACGTTGTTGTTGTTGGTCGGCTTGCCCCACACGCCCTTGACAGCCGGAAAGGGCGGTCGGGGTTTGGGTTCGCCGCGCCGGCCTTCGATCGACGCGATCAGCGCGGTCTCTTCACCGCACACAAACGCGCCCGCGCCCACGCGCACTTCCAGATCGAACGCGAAGCCGCTGCCCATGATGTTGTCGCCGAGCAGGCCGAACTCGCGCGCCTGCTGAATGGCGATGTTGAGCGTCTTCACCGCCAGCGGATATTCCGCGCGGCAATAGACGTAGCCATAGCTGGCCCCGATCGCATACGCCGCGATGATCATGCCCTCGATCACCGAATGCGGATCGCCTTCCAGCACGCGGCGATTCATGAACGCGCCCGGATCGCCTTCGTCGGCGTTGCAGGTCAGATATTTGGGCGCGTCGTTGACATTGCGGCAGAGCTGCCACTTGCGTGCAGCAGGAAAGCCCGCGCCGCCGCGCCCGCGCAAACCCGATCGCATTACTTCGTCGATGACGGCTTCCGGCGTCATGCCACCCAATACTTTAGCCAGCGCACCATAACCGTCTTCGGCGATGTAATCTTCGATGTTGTTGGGGTCGATCTGGCCGCAATTGCGCAGCACCACGCGCACTTCCTTGGGCTTCGGCGGACCGAGCTCTTCGTCGCTCACCACCGTGACCTGCTCCATGAACTTCTTCACGGGGCGGCCCTTGAGGAAGTGTTCTTCGACGAGGTAGGGCACGTCGTCGACGGTGAGGCCCACGTAATGGATGCCTTCGGGATAGACCATCAACTCCGGACCGCGGCTGCAGCCGCCAATGCGCGACGTTTCCAGCACTTGAATCTCGTCGATGAGACCCTGCGCCACCAGTTCGTCTTGCAGCGCATCTTCAACGTCGTGCGCGCCTTTGACCAGGCAGGCCGGATCGATGCAGACTAAAACATGCGAACGAAAATATTTCATCGCTTCACCTCAATGAGAGTAGACAAGGAAACAAGTAGACAGGTAGACAAGGACCCTTGTCTACTTATTTCCTTGTTTACTTGTTTCCTGAAAATATTAAGCAGGAACTACGAGACTCTTGACCACCTGCCCGCCCACCACGTGCTCTTTTAGAATCTGCTGGGCGCGCTCGGGCGTGACCTTGCCGTAGGTCACCCTGGGCTGATCGCCAATCGTCACCTGCACGATCGGTTCCCACTCGCACAGGCCGATGCAGCCGGTCTGCGTCACGATGATGCCCTGCAGGTTGTCGGTCTCGATCGTGTCGAGCACGGCCTTCATGGTCTCGCGCGCGCCGGCGGCAATGCCGCAGGTCCCCATCGCCACGGTCACCTGGGCTTGCCCGCTGGCCGTCTTGATGTCGCGCTTCTGCGTGGCCTGTTCCTTGATCTTCTTCAGGTCGTCGAGTGACTTCACGGTTGGCATGTGGTTGCTCCTTCGTAACGAGTAATGAGTAACGAGTAATCTTTTTACACGTCATGCCCGAGTGATTTTATCGGGCGTCCAGGTTTTTGCTGGCAAGATGCCCGGATTCCCGCCTTCGCGGGAATGACGGAAGGCTTGCTATCCCTCAGCGATCATCCCGTAGTCGCCATGCGTGCGCCGCGTCACATCGGCGATGCCCTCGCGCAGCGCGCCGCGCAAAAAGCCGATAACTTCCGGATCGCTCAAAGGCAGCGCCTCGCCCAGTTCTGCTTTGATCGGCGCGTCGTCAAACACAAACTCTTCCTCGTCGACGCGATAGCGCAGTACCCAGTGCACCTGCGGCCAGCCAATCAGCAACGACAGCATCGTGCCAGCCACGTCGCCCAACGGCATCCGATCGATGTGGCTGCGTTGAAAATCCACCTTGACCGTTGTGCCGACGTTGGGCGTGGATTCCACGTCCAGGCTGCCATCGCACATCTCGGCGGCCAGCTTGAGCAGCGGAATACCCAGGCCAACTTTGCGCGTGGTGCGCGTGGTGATGAACGGATTCGTCACCTGCTCCACCATCGCTGCCTCCATGCCGCGCCCGTCATCCGCAACGGCCAGCTGCAGCCGATCGGCCCGCAGATCCTCCACAATCGTGATCGTGATGTTCTGCGCGCCCGCCGACACGCCGTTCTCGGCAATATCCAGCAGATGCAAAGAGAGTTCGCGCATAGTCGTTGAGCACCGTCATTGCAAGGAGCGCTGTCGCCAAGCGCGCCCCCGCTTCGCGGACAGGGCGTGCGACGACGCAATCTCCTGTCAGCCCGCTGGAGACTGCTTCGCTGGGAAGCGCTCGCAGTGACGGCATTCCTTCACTGCGCCTCACACTTCCGAATGAGCTGCGGCAGCTTGTTGGGCTTCACGCGTCCCACGGCGTCTTCGTCCACCACGATCACCGGCGCCTGGCTGCACGCCCCCACGCAGCGGCACACTTCCAGCGTAATCGCGCCGTCCTTGGTAGTCTGCCCCATCTTGATGCCCAGCTGCTGCTGCGCCTTCTCGATCAACTGCGGCATGCCGCCCACGTAGCAAGCCGTGCCCATGCAGAACTTGATGGTGTGGCGGCCGCGCGGCTGCGTGGTAAAGAATGAATAGAACGACACCACACCGTGCACCGCGCCGAAGGGTACTTTCAATTCCTGCGCCACGTAGGCCTGCATCGATGGCGAAATGTGGCCGATCTGGTTTTGCAGCTCGTTCAAGATCACCATCGTCGCGCCGGGCGTGCTCTTGTTCGCCGCGATGATCTGATCGATGGTCGCCTTCTGTGCCGGGTTGACCAGCGGATCGTTTTCGGGGATGTTTTGCAGTATGCTCAGGGTCATGCTAATGCTCCGTGCGAATTAAATAGATCACCTTGTGAATTATATCACGTGCAGACACTTCCACCAACGCCATTTGTCATGTGATCCAGCGTTGATTGTCAATTCAGGCCGATCGGAAGCCGTGTGTCCGCCCGTTTTCGCGGCGCAGCGCCATCTTAAGTTCAGCGATGGTCGGGTCTTCAATCTGAAACTCATTAACGCCCAGAAATTCTTCCAGGCGATGGGCGTCGCCGTCGCGCACCAGTGGATAGCCGCGAATTTGCGGATAACGCAGCGGCGCGACATCGACGCCAATGTGCCGCGAGATTTCCAGCGCCTCCACGTGCACGTTCTCGGGCACGAAGCCCAGAATTTCCAACAGGCCGTTGGCTTTGCGATCGACATGCGCCGGGATCGCCAGCCCCCCCAGCGCGTGCACGCGCGCGATCGCGTCAGCGATCGGCAGGTCGGTCGAGGTCAACAGCAGGCGCGGTTCGCGCCGCACAAAATCGCCTGCGCCGTCCACCACAAACTGATCGCCAAACCGATCGACATCATTTGGCAGGGGCGGCAAATGTTCATCGACGATGGCCTGCCACGCGGCCAGCTGCTCCAGCGTATCGAACAGGCACACCACGTGCACTTCTTCCTGCGTCTGCACTTCCATGCCGGGCAGCACGATCACGCCCGTGCCCCGCGCCGCCTGCTGCACCGCGATCACATTCGCCGTGGCATTGTGATCCGTCACGGCCAGCAGGTTGATCCCCTTCTCGATCGCGGTCTGCACAATCAAGGGCGGGATCATTTCCACTTCGGCGCACGGCGACAGGACCGTGTGCGAGTGCAGCTCGGCAATGTAGGTTTTCACGGCAAATCAGCCTGATGTCTGGAGTGCGCGCCAGAATTGTTCGCCACCCATCCGGGCGATTAAAATCGCAGCAACGAATACGCGAAGCCGGCCTGTGTCGGCTGGTCGGCGCAGGCCGACTTTGAGTCGTTGTTGCCGCGAATTCCATTCGCCACAGAGCCAAGGCAAAACGGCGGCGCACACTTCCTAGCGCAGCCCCAACTCCCACAGGCGCCCCGCCACTTCAAACGACTGCTTGTCTGTCGCCAACAGCGTGATGCCTTCTGCGTTGGCCTTGTCGATGGTAGCTTCATCGGGCTGCGCGCCTTCGGTGATGATGACGGCGCTCATCTCCAGCAGCGCGGCCACCGCCACGATGTTCAGGTGCGCTTGCAGCGTCACCCACACCGCGCCATGTTTGGCGCCAGCCATAACGCAGCTCAGCAAGTCGGAGGTGTAACCGCTGGTCGGCGCGATGCCGGCAAAATCAGCGGGCTGGGTCAACACCGTCAAATTCAATTGCTCGATCATTTCCTGCAGGGTCATGGTTGGGCCTCTTGTCTCGGTCGTCACGATCCGGTTTCACGGAAACTCTCTTCGGGGGGCATAACAATTTTCATATCCAGCCGCGTGCCTTCGCCGATCTTCGATTCGATGGTCATTTCGTCAACGCAGCGCTCGATGTTCTTCAAACCCATGCCCGCGCCAAAGCCCATCTCGCGCACTTCGGCCGTGGCGGTGGACCAGCCGGCTTTGCGGGCTAGATTCACGTCGGCAATGCCGGGGCCGTCGTCGATGGTCGACATGGAAATCTGGCTCGGCTCAATCTCCACCCAGATCACCCCGCCGTGCGTCGTGTGGATGATCAGGTTCATTTCCGCTTCGTAAATGGCGATGCCGCAGCGCCGCGCCAATTGCGCGTTGGCGCCCAGTCGCAGCAGCGCGCGTTTGATGAAACTCGAGGCCTGCCCGCCATGCGTGAAGTCGCCCTGCTTGATGTGATACCGCAGGATCAAGCTGGTCCGATCGGATACAATGTCTTCGAAGAGATGGCTGGCGCGGTAGCGGCGGACTTCTTCGGCCTGATAATCGCGCTGCAGGGCCTTCAGCGTGCCGCTGGTAATGTCCCCTTTGGTGAGAATGCCCACCAGCTGGCCCGTCTCATCGACGACGGGAAAACGTCCCAGGCGCAGGCGCCCAAAAGCCTCCAGCGCCGTCACCACCGAATCATAAGAGCGCACGGTCGTGACGTCGGTCGACATGTAACTGCGCGCGCGCGCATGACCGTTGCCGCGCTCCATGGCGCGGATCAAATCTTCCAGGCTGATGATGCCGATCAGCTTGCCGTCACTGATCACCGGCGCGCCGGAAATCCGCGCGCGGCGGAACAAATCCACCACTTCGATGATCTGCATGTCGGGCGTGACGGTGTGCAGGTTGCGCGTCATCACGTCCGCGATCTTCAGTTCATACGACAGTTCTTCGACGCGGCTGATGTTGTGCGCGTCGGCATCCGTCATCACGCGGCGCGGTTCTTGATCGGCGCTCATCGCTCTTTCCTGGCAGTGCGGGGCGGCGCACTCCTCATTCGTCGTGTCCGCCCGTGATGCGGCGTTCCAGGCTGGGCAGACCGGCGGTGTACAGCCGCCCGCACAGTTCAAACGTGCCGTAGGGTGTGGTGATCAACGGCACACCTTCATCGTTGGCCAGATCGATGACGTCCTGCGTGGGGACCTTGCCGCGCACAAACACAATCGCCGCCACGTCGGCCATTTGCGCGGTGCGCACCACTTGCGGGTTGCACAAGCCTGTCAGCAACAGGGCGTGCGGCTGCACCGCGGCCAGCACGTCGCTCATCAAATCGGCGCCGCAACCGCCCTGAATCTCCACGGTCTCCCAGGCGCCGCCGCTGAGGACCTTGCCTTCAATGAGTTGGACGACGTCTTTCAGCTGCATAAAAGCCTACCGTTTTCATGATCGAACGCAAGTTACAACCCGTTTATCTTACTCGCACAGTCAGCGAGCCGGGAGTGGCAAACGTCAATGCGAATTGTGTCAAGTGTCACAAGAGCCCTGACGCTGCCCACCTCATCTAGTATGCCGGATTTCGCGTGGAAAAGGCAGAGCGGTTTGTCATGTCTGTATCGTGCAAAATCTCAGTTCGAGGTGACAGCCGTGGGGCCCCAGTAACCCGATCGGGCCATAACACAAACGCGGACTCCTTCGCGCTGAAGAAGTCCGCGGCGGCGAGCAGTTCACGGCGGTTATGCGGCCACCCGATCGGCCTCCGCCTCTTCAAGAGCCGGATTGCGCCGGGGAAAGGACAGCAGGAAGATGACGGTGATGATCGCCTGCGAAGTGACGCACCAGTAGCAGATGGCGCGCAGCACGGCCACTTCGATGTAGAACAGGTACCATTGCAAGATCACGCCGATGAGCGATCCGCCAAAGATCAACAGCAGGGGCCACTGGCGATCTTCCTTCGGCGGGATCAGGCTGAGCAGCAGGATGATGAGATAGCCGATCAGTCCGATCAGCGCCACCGGGATGGGACCCAGGTAGGCGAAGCGGCTGCTGTTGACCAATTCGCACGAATCTGATTGGCCGCAATAGACCGGCTCGCCGCTGAAGTGCGACCACGTCAGGTAACCGGCGACGAAGAGACCTAACACCGTCAAGACGATGATGACCAAGCGCCGGTTGCGCGCCTGCGTATCAAACGGAACCTCACTGCGGCGGCGGAAGATGAGCCACAGAAACAGCAGGGCGACCGGGACGGCCAGCAGCAAGCCCAACAGCAAGCCGCCGATCATGCACGCCAGCAGCCCGCCGAAGCCCAACTTCAAGCGATTGCGGCCGGCGCTGAAGAACAGCGGCGCCACGCCGCAGATCAAGCCCACGAGTACGCCCTCAATCAAGTCCGCGGGAGTCAACAAGCCAAGCATGGTGCGCTCACTTGAGATACGGCTGCAAGGCGCGCTCGATGGCGGCCAGCGAACTGCCGCTCACCAGCGTGCCATTGACGAAGATCGACGGCGTGCCGGGAATGTCGATCGATCGCGCATAGTTGTTGGACTGCTGAATCTTGGCCAGGTGGGTGCGATTATCCATGCACGCCTTGAATTGATCCATATTCAGGTCCAGCTGCTGCGCAAATTCCAGCAATTTCTCGTCGCGGAACGCGCCCTGATTCTCGCCAGCCTGATTGGCGAACAGCGTGTTGGCATATTCCCAGAACTTGCCCTGATCGTTGGCGCACTCGCTGGCTTCCGCGGCGCGGATGGATTCATCCCTGAATTCATTGAAGAGCGCCAGCTTGGCCGGGTCAGTGGTGTTCTGTCCCAGAAAGGCAAAGTGATTGAAGACCCATTTGACCTTGCCGGTCTTGATGTACTTCTCTTCGATCTGCGGCAGCGTCTGCCGCGCGAACTGACCGCAGGCCGGGCACTGAAAATCGGCGAATTCGGAAATGGTGATGGGCGCGTCGGCGTTGCCCAGCACGTTGCCGGACGCCAGGTTGGGATCGACCGTGATAGGCCGGTTCATGCTCAGCAGCACGATGAGGGCCAGCGCCATCATGCCGGCGATGATGCCGATGAGCCAGTAGCTGGCCGGAATCGAGGACAGGCCGGTTTGCTTCTTTTTGACGGGGCGGGACGTAGACTTCATTTTCTCTGTTTCTCCTTGTGGAACGCAAGATGGTTCGGCGGCTGATTATGGCGGCTTCTGAAAAAATCGTCAAACCCCGCTTACTCGCGGGATGACCGCTCGTTGTCCACCGCCAGAATGACGACGGCGCGCGGCTCGAGCGCGATGAGCCGTCCACCGCGCGCGTTAAAGATGAGCGTGCCGTCTGAAGCGCCGACAGCGCGCACCCGCGCGTCAAATTTCTATTTTTCAATCTTTCGCGGTAGACTGTGGTACATCAAAGTTACCTGACCCTAGCTGCTTCGTCAAGGAATTGGCCATGAGTGCCCCTCCCCCGCATATCGACACGCTGCCCACCGAACTCGGCGAAGCGCTGCGCCACTTCGAGCGGGCGCAGTCCAGCACGGCGTCGCTGTCCGACATCATCCTGGGTGGACAGGATGGCCTGGTCAACGTGCTGGGCGTCATTCTGGGCGTGGCGGCCGCTTCCGGCGATCAACGGTTGGTGCTGGCTGCCGGGCTGGCCGCCGCTTTTGCCGAATCGATCTCGATGGGCGCGGTGGCTTACACGTCCACGCTGGCCGATCGCGATCACTACTTGAGCCAGATCGAGCGCGAGAAGCGCGAGATCCGCGACATGCCGGAAGTGGAACGCGCCGAGATCGAAGTGATTTTCCGGCGCTGGGGCTTTGAGGGCGACCTGCTCGATCGGTCGGTGGAGCAGATCATGAAGGATGAGCGCGCCTGGGTGGACGTGATGATGAACAATGAGCTGAAGCTGTCGCCGATCGAAACGAGCAGCGCGGTGCGCAGCGCTTTCATCGTCGGTTTCTCGGCCATCATCGGCTCATTGATTCCGCTGCTGCCGTTCTTCTTCCTCCCGATCGGCCCCAGCATCCTGATCTCAATCGGCATCACGGCGCTGACGTTGTTCGGCGCGGGGGTGTATAAAGCCAAGGTCATGGTCGGTCACCCGGGCAAGAGCGGTCTGGAGATGGCCGCCATCGGCACGATCTCGGCCCTGGCGGGCTATGTGATTGGGGCGCTGTTTAGTGCTCCGGCAACGCCATGACACATCAGGGGGCCGTGTCATACTGTGACGCCTATCTTACGCTCTAGTGACATTCGCCACTTTTAGCGCGTGGAGGTTGACAGGTAGGATATAGGAGCAGGTGGAACCTCTGTACCCGACCCCAAAACCCATTTCGACTAAGGAGCGACACGATGGCAGTCAAGACCGCGAAACTGGCCAAGGCCAAGGTGAAGGCCAAGGCCGCCAAAGCCGCCAAGAAGGTCACCAAGCCAGTTGCGAAGTTCGTCCCCACCAAGTTGAAACTCCTCACGCCCGTTCCCAGCGACATCGACATTGCGCAGGCCGGCAAACTCAAGCCGATTTTGCAAATTGCCGAAGAAGTGGGCCTGAAGCCCGGCGAGTTGGAACTGTTCGGCCAGTACAAGGCCAAAGTTCACCTCGACGTGCGCGAGCGCCTCGCCAAGCGCCCCAACGGCAAGTACATCGACGTGACGGCGATCACGCCCACACCGCTGGGTGAGGGCAAGACCACCACAACGGTAGGCCTGTCACAGGCACTCGGCTCACACCTGGGGCAGAAAGTGTTCACCTGCATTCGCCAGCCCTCGCAAGGGCCGACGTTCGGCATCAAAGGCGGCGCGGCGGGCGGGGGTTATTCGCAGGTGATCCCGATGGAGGACTTCAACCTGCACCTGACCGGCGACATCCACGCGATTACGGCGGCGCACAACTTGATGGCCGCAGCGATCGATGCGCGCATGCTGCACGAGCGCGCCCAGCCCGACGACGAGAAGCTGTTCAACGCCTTCTGCCCCAAGGACAAACAAGGCCAGCGGCACTTTGCCGAAAGTCACATCCGCCGCATGGCCAAGCTGGGCTTCTGGGCCGACGATCCCGATCAGTTGACGCCGGAGCAGAAGCGCGCGCTGTTCCGCCTGGACATCGATCCGAATTCGCTGACGTGGAACCGCGTGATCGATGTGAATGATCGGCTCCTGCGCAAGGTGCAGATTGGCCTGGGTGACGAGGAGCGGGGCAACGAGCGCTTCACCGGCTATGACATCACCGTGGCGTCAGAGATCATGGCGATTTTGGCGTTGACCACCGGCCTGGAAGACATGCGCGAGCGATTGGGCCGCATGGTGTTCGGCACCAACACGCGCGGCGAGGCGGTCACGGCTGAAGACCTGGGCGTGGCGGGCGCACTGACGGTGCTGATGAAAGACGCCATCATGCCAAACCTGATGCAGACGCTGGAAGGCACGCCGGCGTTTGTGCATGCCGGGCCGTTCGCCAACATCGCGCACGGCAACTCGTCGATCGTGGCCGATCAGATCGCGTTGAAGCTCGTCGGCAAGGACGGCTACGTGGTAACGGAATCCGGCTTCGGCGCAGACATCGGCATGGAGAAGTTCATGGACATCAAGTGCCGCTATTCGGGCCTGGTGCCCGATGTGGTGGTGCTGGTGGCGACGATCCGCGCGCTGAAGATGCACGGCGGCGGCCCCAAGGTGGTGGCGGGTAAGCCGCTGGATCATGCCTACACCAGCGAGAATCTGGAACTGCTGGAGAAGGGCATGCCCAACATGATCCGTCACATCAAGAACGCGCTGGGCTATGGGGTGCCGGTGGTGGTAGCCGTCAACTCCTTCAAGGACGACACCGACGCGGAGATCGAGTTGGTGCGCAAGTATGCCATCGAAGCGGGCGCGGAAGATGCCTGCAAGTGCACGCACTGGATGCACGGCGGCAAGGGCGCCGTCGAGTTGGCCAAAGTGGTAATGCAGGCGGCCAATAAACCCAAGAGCTTCCGGTTCCTCTACCAGTTGGAGTGGACGATCAAAGAAAAGATCGAGGCCATTGCCCGGTTCTACGGCGCGGACGGTGCGGACTTCTTGCCCGAAGCCGAAGCGAAGATCGAGTTGTACACACGCCTGGGTTTTGACAAGCTGCCCATCTGCATGGCGAAGACGCACCTGTCCTTCACCGACAAAGCCGACATCAAAGGCGCGCCGATCGGCTTCCGCCTGCCCATCCGCGACATCCGCGCGAGTGTGGGCGCGGGCTTCCTCTATCCGCTCGTCGGCTCGATGCGCACCATGCCCGGCCTGCCCACTCGCCCCGTGTTCTACGATGTCGATCTGAATCTGAAGACGGGCAAGGTGGTGGGGTTGTTCTAAAGTTTTTGGGACACGGATGAAGACGGATTGAAAGACCCCGCCCGGAAGTAAAGAACTTTCGGGCAGGGTTTTGCGAAGAACGCAAAATGCATTACCCAAATCTTATCGTCACTTTCCTCTTTGGCCTTCTCCTGGTTGGTTGCGCAAGTCCATCACCCGCTGCAACAGTCCTGCCTGACAATACGCCAGTGCCAACAGCTAGTCCAACACCTGCATCTGCAACACCAACAGCGGTCCAGACTAAGACCGCAACGCCTGAACCATCACCAACACCTCAGCCCACGCAAACCCTCGTTTTTGATTTCTCACACTATGACATTGACCCTGAGTTAGAGCAGATCGCGCATGACTTTCCGATAGTCGCTAGCTCGACCTCAGCGAGTGATCTTTGGGTCAGAGTGATTTGCCGCGTTTTCAACGTCTATTGCCCGAGACAGGAGATTGAGATATGGCCTGAGTGGTCTGACAAAAATCATGATGAGTTGACCAGGTTCATTGTGGATCATGCGCAGACGCAGGGGACACACGAGGCTTATATTGCCTTGATTAATGGAGACGCGGATATTATTCTGGTCGCTCGTGCTCCATCGCAAGATGAGCTGAATGACGCTCAGGCCAAAAATGTCGATTTCGATGTGAAGCCTGTCGCACTTGATGCCTTTGTGTTTATCGTGAATTCGCAAAACACCGTGGACAATCTTTCATTGGAACAGCTGCGTCAAATCTATTCAGGACAGATCACCAACTGGAAACAAGTGGGTGGAAAAGATCAGGAAATCCATGCGTATCAACGCGAAGAGAACTCTGGTAGTCAGGAACTCATGAATACACTCGTCATCTCGGCCACATCCATGATCGATGCGCCCGAGATGATCGCCTGGACGATGGCCGGACCATTCAATGCAATCGGTGCGCCCCCCTACTTAGAGTCGCCCGAAGGAAAAGGCGATGCTGCCGGCATTGGTTATTCCGTTTACTATTACGCAAAATACATGGTGACGAATGACGACGTCGAATTTATTGGTGTCAACGGCGTTGAACCGACTTCAAGAACTATTCGAAATCGAACTTACCCTCTCACAACTGAGGTTTATGCCGTAGTCCGCAAAGGCTTGCCGCGCGAGGATACTGCAATTCAATTACGAGATTGGCTGCTATCATCAGCTGGAAAATTGACAATTGAATATAGCGGCTATGTGGCTACTGATTGGGATTGATCAGGTGATGTTGCGTTAATGCATGCTGTAATTCGCAATTCATGACCACTATGCGGCTGGCAGAAAATCTGCATCCCTTGAGTGCAGAAAGCCCCTGGGGTCAGTAACATCACCGCCAGCGGATTAGTTGTTTTTTGGTGTGAAGAGTCCTCCCGGAAGTTGCGAACTTCCGGGAGGATTTTTGCTGTAATTGCGCTATAATTCCCCCTGTGCGAAGAGCAGCAGTGTTGATCGTCGTGTGCTTGTTATTGGCCGCCTGTGCAAGTCTGGCCGTAACATCCACGCCGTTATCCTGCACTTCCAAGGAGGATCGAGCAATGCGCTTCCTGGCTCTGGGCGATTCCTACACTATCGGCGAAAGCGTCGCTGCCACCGAACGCTGGCCGGCGCAATTGACGGCCCGTCTGCGCGAGCGCGGCTTCGCGTTTGACGACCCTATGATCATCGCCACCACCGGGTGGACCACCGGCGATCTCTCGCGCGCGCTGGTGCAGACCGGGCCGCTGGCCCCCTTCGATCTGGTCACGCTGCTCATCGGCGTCAACAACCAGTATCGCGGGCGCAGCGAAGAAGAATATCACCAGCAGTTCCGCGCGCTGCTGCAGCGAGCCGTCACGTACGCCGGCAACGATCCCACCCGCGTCATCGTCCTCTCCATTCCCGATTGGAGCGTGACGCCGTTTGCCTCGGCGCTGGGCGCCGAACAGCGCAGTTTAGAGCGCATCGCCCAGCAAATCGATCGCCTCAACGGCATCAACCAGATTGAGGCGGAACGGGTGGGTGCATATTACATCTACGTGACCTCCATTTCGCGCGAAGCGAGCAGCGATCCAACGCTGCTGGCCGCCGACGGCCTGCACCCCTCCGGAAAAATGTACGCCCTCTGGGTCGATCTTGTCGAACCCGTCGCGTGCGATATCCTGGCGCGTTGAACAGGAACGAGACATGCAACTCCGCCTCGGCTTTGAACTCGACGCTGGCGTGACACGCTCCACGGGCGAAGCTGTCATCGACCTCGATTTTTCCGCCGCTAATGGCCGGGTGATAGTGACCGTGCGCGACATTAAGATCGCTTCAGGCAACGTGGTGCTGGATGTGGGCAGCCGCGTCCTATCGCAGCCGCTGCGCACCCTGCTAGCCCAGCAGTTGAGCAAGGCAATTAATGAAGCCATCGCCGACCTGCCCAACCAGGTTTCGGCGCTGAAAAAAGTCGAAATAATCGGGGTCAAGAACTGAAACCGTCCTGCCGCTGTGATGAGTATCGCCTTGCCCCGTGACATTTGCCACTAGGGAAGTCTGCCCCGACCGGGTAGCATATGGGTGCAGCATTTTATCTCGCTAGTCCTGGGGAGGACCACAATGGAAGAAGAAGTCGTCGTCAAACAACAATACTGCGCCGCCGTGCGCAAACAGGTACAGCTGGTCGAAACGCGCGTCTTTCCAGAAAGCGATTTCCTGTCGATGGACGAATACCGCGTGAAGAAAACCGAATGCGCGCTGGGCCTGGAATGCAGCATGGACGATCACGTCCACTGCGTCTGGGCGGGCGGCGGCGGCGCGGATCCGTTTTCGAATGCATAGCGCACTATTTACTGTGGAAATCGTCACCGACTCAAACGAAGTCAGCGCGGCACACCCGTCGTGCGGCGTGTGAGCCCAGCCGATCACCGCGCGTCCCGTGGGGGCGCTTAATCAGCGAACGTTGAACAAACGGATTTGTCGCCCGCCATGGCGGCCGCATCGCCGCCGCTGCGGTCGCCGCGCGCGTCGCCCTGCCACACAGACGGGTCGCCGCACATCGAACCAACAACCGCTCACGCGCTGATTCACGAAACCTGGTGATTGCTCTGCAAGACCAGGTTTCTGAATCTCTGGAACCGGGAGGCGGTCATGAGCACCTTTACCAACATTCTGGTCGCGTACGATGGTTCCGATCACAGCCGCACGGCGCTGGCGACCGCCGTCAAAATTGCGCAGGGCTTCCACGGCAGGCTGACGATCTTGCACGCCTTCGACAAAGTGCCGCTGATCCTGGGCGATGACGAGACGGCGCGCTTTATCGAGCGCGCCATGAGCAAAGGCCGCGACAGGTTGGCCGAGGCCGCGCTGCTCCTGCGCGACAGCGGCGTTGAATTCAACACCATCATCGTCGAAAGCCCCGCCGCCGAAGCCATCTTGCGCGTGGCCGACGTGGAAGGCTGCGATCTCATCGTCATGGGCTCGCGCGGGCTGGGCATGGTGCAGGGGCTGCTGCTGGGCAGTGTCAGTTATCGCGTGCTGCATCATGCCACCATTCCCGTATTAATTGTGCATTAGCCCATGATCGCGCAAGGCCGCTGGCACACCACCGCGTATGCGCTCAGCCTCAAAGACTCGTCGTTGAGCGTGGCCATCAATGGCGATCACATCGTGGTGTGCGATCGAGCCGGACGGCTGTACAGCGTCTTTCGTTCCGGCGTGCATCACCGCCGCAGCCTGAATGGATCGATCCTGCAAAAGTGGACGCCCCCGGTGGGGATGACGACTGAGCGGCAGCGGCGCTGGCTGGATCCCGCTGAAGCCGATTGCTTGATCGACGACACGGCGAAACAATTTCGACAACTGCATGCGGCGCTGCGCGCGCCCGATTGGGAGTGGGTGACCCCGCCCGATCGAGCCGTTGACCTCGACGATCTAGTGCAGGTCATCGAACGAGCGTCACATTTTGACAGCGCCGCCGCCCGATCGGACGCGGCGCGTTTTGCGGAAGTCTACAGCCCGATCGGTATTCTGCCGCCCGATCAATATTTAGCCCTGGTGCTGCAAGCGACCGAGGGCTGTTCCTTTAACACCTGCACTTTTTGCGATCTTTATCGGCAGCCATTTCGCATCAAGCCGCCCGACGAATTCCGCCAGCACATCCGCGCCGTGCACGAGTATCTCGGCGATTCGATCTTGCTCCGGCAGCGATCGATCTTTCTGGGCGCAGCCAACGCGCTGGCCATTCCGCTGCCGCGGCTCCTGTCGATCTTTGACGTCCTCCGCGAAGAGATCACCGGGGTGGGGGCCGGGGTCTACGCCTTCCTCGACGCCTTCACCGGCGCCCGCAAAAGCGAAGAGGACTATCGGGCGTTGGCGGAGCGCGGCTTGCGGCGTGTCTACATCGGGCTGGAATCCGGGCACGATCCGCTATTGGATTTTGTGCGCAAGCCCGGCCATGCACAGGATGCGCTTGAAACGGTGCAAACGATCAAGGCCGCCGGGATCAACGTCGGCCTCATCGTGCTGATCGGATTGGGGGGTGAACGCTTCGCTGCCGGTCACGCCGCGGACACGGTCGAGGTGTTGAATCAAATGCCGTTGGACCACGGCGACCTGTTGTACTTCAGCGATCTGGTGGAAGAGCCCGGCACACCATATCCGCTGTTGGCCGAGCAGCACGGCATTCGCGCCCTGGATCGAGCAGAACGCGCCGCACAGCGCAATATGGTTCGCAGCGGCCTATCGCCGAGCGGTGTGAAGATTTCAAATTACGACGTGCGCGAGTTTGTGTATTGACCAAGATCCTCCCGGAGGCTTATAGCCTCCGGGAGGATCGGTGAACAAAGAGGAGAGGTTATGACCCAGGACGATCCCCGCATTTTGGAACTGCGCCGCATGCGTGAGCTGGCCCGCATCGGCGGCGGCGCCGATCGGGTGGCCAAACAGCACGCCAAAGGCAAGCTCACGGCGCGCGAACGACTGGAGCGGCTGCTCGATCACGGCACGTTCAACGAACTCGAACCGTTCATCACCAACCAGGATGATGAGATGGGCCTGGCCACGGAGAAGTATCTGGGCGAAGGCGTGATCACCGGCTACGGGCAAATCGATGGCCGCACCGTTTACGTGTACGCGCAGGACTTCACCGTGTACGGCGGCACACTCAGCGAAATGCAGAGCCACAAAATTTGCCGCGTCATGGATCTGGCGCTGCGCAACGGTGTGCCCATCATCGGCCTCATCGATTCGGGCGGCGCGCGCATTCAAGAAGGCGTGCGCAGTCTGGGCGGCTATGCCGAAATTTTCCGCCGCAACGCGCAGTATTCGGGCGTCATCCCGCAGATCAGTGTGATGCTGGGGCCGTGCGCGGGCGGCGCCGCCTATTCCCCGGCGCTGACCGATCTGATCATCATGGTTGAAAAGCATTCGTACATGTTCCTCACCGGCCCGCAGGTGATCAAGGCCGTGACCGGCGAACAGATCGATACCGAATCGCTGGGCGGCGCGGAAGTACACATGTCGGTCAGCGGCACGGCCCATCTGGCCACCAAGACGGAACAGGAAGCGCTGGACCTGTGCCGTCGCTATCTGGGCTATTTGCCCTCCAACAATGTGGAAAATCCGCCCTATTACAAACCCACCGACGATCCGCTCCGCATGGACGAAGACCTCAACTCGATCGTGCCGTTCGATCCCGCGCTGCCGTATGCCATGCACGACGTGATCGAGCGCATCGTCGATACCGGCTCGTTCCTGGAAGTGCAGCCCACCTTCGCGCGCAATGCCATCGTGGGGCTGGCGCGCGTCGGCGGACACAGCGTGGGCATCGTGGCGCAGGAGCCCATGTTCATGGCTGGCGTGATCGACATCGACGCCGCCGACAAGATCACGCGCCACGTCCGCATGTGCGACTGCTTCAACATCCCGCTGGTGACGTTTGTCGACTCGCCCGGGTTCCTGCCCGGCATCAACCAGGAACACGGCGGCATTATTCGCCACGGCGCGAAGGTGTTGTATGCGTATTCGGAAGCCACCGTGCCCAAGGTCAGCATCATCACGCGCAAGGCGTATGGCGGCGCGTATGTGGTCATGAGCAGCAAGTATCTGGGCACCGATGTGAATTACGCCTGGCCCAGCGCCGAGATCGCCGTGCTGGGCGCGGAAGGCGCGGTGAACATTCTTTTCAAAGAAGAGATCGACGCCGCACCTGACCCGGCGGCGATGCGCGCCAAGCTGGCCGAAGACTACCGGCAGAAGTTCAACAATCCGTATCACGCGGCCAGCGCCGGTTACGTGGACGATGTGATCGAGCCGCGCGAAACGCGGGCCAAGATCATCGCAGCGCTGGCGGCCCTGCGCGACAAGTATGCGCCTGCGCCGCCGCGCAAGCACGGGAATATTCCGGTCTAAAACGTAAAGCGTAAAACGTAAGGGCAACTTTTACGCATTACGTTTTACGTTTCACGCATCTGCGAGACTCTTATGAGCGAAAACTTTCTGATCGCCCTGCAAATCACCCTCATCGGCATGTCGCTGGTCTTCGGCGTCATCATCGTGCTGTGGATTGTGATGTTGGTGCTGGTGCGCCTCACCACGCCGCGCGAAGAGCCGATCGCGGAAGCCGCCGCGCCCGGCTTAGCCGATCAATCCGAGTTGAAGCGCCGCGCGGCCATCGCCGCCGTGAGTGTGGCGCTGGCTCACGAACTGACGCCGCAGCTGCACGAATTTCCCGAGCCGCCCACCTCCATCGTCAGCGCGTGGCAGGCCGTGCAGCGCGGCCGCTACTTGACGCAGCGCGCCTTGCAGCGCCGTTTGCGCAGATAACCCTGGTCGCTCTTCGACCGCGTCCTTGCGAAGCACCCTTGAGGGCCGCGGTCGACTCTCTGCGAGGACGCGGAGAGTGAGCCATGAGAAAGCAAAGGCCCACACCCATGAAACTCATCGTTAAAGTCGAAAACCAGTCGTTTGCAGTCGAGGTCGGCGACATTCACGCCCGGCCCATCGTCGCCACCATCGACGGTGAACCCTTTGAAGTCTGGCCGGAAGATGTGCAGCTGGTGCGTCCGTCCGCCACGCTGACCGCGCCGGTCGCCACCTCCGTTGCCAGCGCGCCGCGATCCGGGCCGCAATCCATGCCGCCGGCGGCGCCTAAATCAGCGGGCACGGCGGCGCCCGTCACAGCGGGCAAAGCAGTGCATGCTCCGCTGCCGGGCGTCATCGTCGCCGTCAGTGTCAAGCCCGGCGACGTGGTGGCGCACGGGCAGGAATTGTGCACCATCGAAGCCATGAAGATGAAGAACGTCATCCGCGCGGGCCGCGCTGGAACCATCGGGGCGGTACACGTCGCGCTGAATCAGCACGTGAAGCACCACGACGTGCTGCTGGAATTCACTGACTGAAACGTAAAACGTGAAGCGTAAAACGCCGCATCGGTTTTTACGCATTACGCATTACGTTTTACGGATAACGCACTATGGACCTCAATCAAGTCTTCACCGAACTTTCCAAGGGCTTCGCCAACTTCTCGCTCGGCCACGCGATCATGATCATTGCCGGCTGCGTGCTGATCTATCTGGCGATTGCCAAAGAATACGAGCCGGTGCTGCTGCTCCCGATCGGCATGGGCTGCGTCATCGCGAACATCCCCATGACGGGCATGACCGGGCCTGAAGGGCTGTTCACCGTCTTGTACGATGCCGGCATCAAGACCGAGTTGTTCCCATTGATCATCTTCATCGGCGTCGGCGCCATGATCGATTTCAGCCCGCTGCTCGCGCAGCCCAAGATGGTGCTGCTGGGCGCGGCGGGACAGTTCGGCATCTTCGGCACGCTGCTGCTGGCCACGCTGCTGGGTTTTCCGCTGAACGAAGCCGCCTCGATTGGTGTGATCGGCGCCATCGACGGGCCGACCTCGATCTTCGTGGCGTCCATCCTCGCGCCCAACTTGCTGGCCCCGATCGCGGTCGCCGCTTATTCGTACATGAGCCTGATTCCAATCATTCAACCGCCGATCATGAAAGCGATGACCACAAAACGCGAGCGGCTGGTGCGCATGGAATACGCGCCCCGGCCCATCTCCAGAGGCGCATCGATCGCTTTCCCCATCATCGTGACGCTGGTGGTGGGCCTCATCATTCCGGCGGCCGTGCCGCTGATCAGCATGTTGATGCTGGGCAATCTGCTCCGCGAAAGCGGCGTGGTCGATCGGTTGAACAAGACCGCGCAGAATGAATTGATCAACATCGCCACGCTGTTCCTCGGCATCACCATCGGTTCCACCATGACGGCCGACAGCTTTCTGTCCGTGAGCACGCTGGCCGTATTGGGGTTAGGTCTGATCGCTTTCGGGCTGGACACCGTGGCTGGTTTGTTCTTTGGCAAGATCATGTGCTGGCTCAGCGGCTACAAGATCAATCCCCTCATCGGCGCGGCTGGTATCAGCGCTTTTCCAATGGCGGGCCGTTTGGCGGCGCGCATGGCGCAGGAAGAGGACTTCGACAACTTCATCCTCATGCACGCCATGGGCGCGAACACGGCGGGGCAGCTTGGTAGTGTGGCGGCCGGGGGCGTGCTGCTGGCACTGGTCAGCGGTGTGCTGATGTAAAGCCGCTAAAAAATCTAGAACACCAGATGAAAGCCCGAAGACGGCGTAGCAGCTTCGGGCTTTTTGCCACTTTACAACTAGAACATTTGTCCTATAATGGAGTTGCGTTTTGGTTGGAAAGGCAAGCGTGACAGACTCCACTACTCCCAAAAAACCTGCACGCAGGACGCGCCACAAGAAAACACGTCGCCATGTGTGGTTCCAGGCGACCGTGCAGAATGATCACGTCCACCTGCAAGCCAGCGCGCCGACGAGGTGGTTTCGCGTCCTGCGCTGGGTGATCTTGATCGTCGTTATTGCCTTGATCATGCGCTTTCTGCCGGAAGTGTGGCAGGCCCTTCAGATCGCCATTCAGACCATGCCGAAGTAGTCAGCTATGCAACTATTCAGCACGCGATTGTGCTATACTCTGATCAACCTCGATGCAAGGTTGATCAGATGCTCTCCCTTCAAGACTTCACCGCCCGTATCGTCGACAACGTCGAACAGGTGATCATCGGCAAGCGCGCAGCGATCGAGCTGCTGATGGTCGCGTTGTTGTGCGAAGGCCACGTGCTGATCGAAGATGTGCCCGGTGTGGGCAAGACCATGCTGGCCCGTTCGATCGCGATCAGCCTGGGCGGGCAGTTCAAGCGCCTGCAGTGCACACCCGATCTCTTGCCCAACGACGTGACCGGCGTCTCGATTTTCAATCAACAGAGCGGCGAGTTCGAATTCCGCCCGGGACCAATCTTCGTCAACGTGCTGCTGGCCGACGAGATCAATCGCGCCACACCGCGCACGCAGTCGGCCCTGCTGGAAGCGATGCAGGAGCAGCAGGTCACGGTAGACGGCATCACCCGATCGTTACCGCGGCCCTTCATGGTGCTCGCCACGCAGAACCCCATCGAATACGAGGGCACGTTCCCCCTGCCTGAAGCGCAGCTCGATCGGTTTTTGCTGCGCCTCGCGCTGGGCTACCCCTCGGCCGCGCAGGAGAAGCAGTTATTGCCGCACTTGCAGCGCGAGCATCCCGTTACCAAGTTGCAGCAGATCACCGACGAAACGCAGCTGCTGGAATTCCAGCGGCAAGTGTGGGAAGTGCACGTCGACGAGACGCTGCAAGACTACATCGTGGCGCTGGTCACCGCCACGCGCACCCACGGCGATGTGGCCCTCGGCGCAAGCCCGCGCGCTTCGCTGGCGCTCTTCAAAACCGCGCAAGCCCTGGCCGCCGCGCGCGGACGCGATCACGTCATTCCCGACGACGTCAAATATCTGGCGCCGTACACGCTGGCGCATCGGCTCATCGTCAAGCCGGAAGCCGAGCTGCGTGGACAGACGGCGGGGAAGATTGTCAACGATGTCCTGGATCGCACTGCTCTTAGTTTGGAAGCGTGAACAAACCGCATAACAAGTAATGAGTAGCGAGTAAAGAACTCCGCATTACTTCATTACTCGTTACGTGTTACTCGTTACTTTTCATGGGCGATACCTACTTTCTGCTCCTCGCCCTGTTGACAGGGCTGGCCATTCTCCTGCGTGAAGACATCATCTTGACGCTGGTCTACTTCCTCGTCGGCGTTTATGCCTTAAGTCGCTGGTGGAGCCGCCGGGCGCTGAAGGCCGTGGAGTACAGCCGCAGCTTTCAACCACGCGCCTTCCTCTACGAAAAAGTGCCGGTGCAGCTGGAAGTGGTCAATCGCCGCTGGCTGCCGGCGCCGTGGCTGCAACTTACTGAAACGCTGCCGCTGGAATTGATCGTGCCGAGCACGTTTCGCAGCGTCACGTCGCTGGGGCCGTATGATCGCCAGCGCTTCACGTACACGCTCAACGCCGATCGGCGCGGCTACTATGCCATCGGGCCGCTGCACCTCCGCTCGGGCGATCTGATTGGCCTGAATGAAGAGCTCGACACCGAAAGCGCCGCCGATCACTTGATCGTGTATCCCAAGATCATTCCGCTGGCGAGTGTGCGGCTGCCCTCCCGTTCCCCGATCGGCACCCTGCGCCACACGCAGCCGATCTTCGAAGATCCCAGCCGTGTACGCGGCAAGCGCGATTACGTGGCCGGCGATTCGCTGCGCCGCGTCGATTGGAAAGCCACCGCCACGCTGGGCCGCTTGCAAGTCAAACAGTTCGAACCGTCGATCGCGCTGGAAACCGCGATCTTTCTCAACCTCAACGCCGACGAATACGCGCCGCGCACGCGCCTCGACGCGACCGAACTGGCGATTGTGATTGCCGCGTCACTGGCCAACTGGATCATCGGGCAGCGCCAGTCCGCGGGATTGAGCGTGAACGGCGCAGATCCGATCGGGTCTGGGGAAAAGCCCCAGCCGCTGCCGCCGCGCAAGGGCCGCGCGCATTTGACGCGCCTGCTCGATGTGCTGGCCCGCATCCGATCGATCCCCACCACGCCTTTCGTGCAGCTGTTACAGCGCGAGACGCCGCATCTGCCGTGGGGCACGACAGTCATCTTGATCACCGGCGCCGTGGACGACACGCTGTTCGACGAGATTTTTCGCGCGCGCCGCGCCGGCTTGAACGTGGTGTTGATTTTGTGCGGCGCCGTGCCCAACCTGGCCGAGGTGCAGCAGCGCGCGCAACACTTTGGCATTCCGGTGCAGCATTTTGCGCGCGAACGGGACCTGGATGTATGGCGGGGATAAGGCCTCAACTCCACCGCGACAGCCTGCTGACCACGCTGGCGAATTATTTGATCATCGGCGGGTTGGCGGTCTGCGCAGCGCTTGGCCTGGTGCAGCTGGGAGAACAACTGTCGCCCACGTGGAACGGCGCCTACGTGCCGTTCGTCTGTTTCTTCATCGCGCTGGAAGCCGCTTACCTGACACGCTGCACGCGGCACCACAAGTTACCTGTGCCGTGGTATCTGCTGCGCGGCGTTGAAGTCGTGGTGTTGTTCCTGATGCTGCGCTCGCTGCTGGGCGTGCAGCGCGGCCCGCAGCCCGAACCCGCCGTCAACCTCTTCTATGGCAGCGGCATCGACGGCGAATTGTTCGCGCTGACGCTGATCGCCGGCCTGACGTGGCTGGGCAGTTGGCGGCTGGCGTCAGATCTGCTGAACCTGGAGACGCTCGACCCCGCGCTCGATCGCGAGATCGTCCACGAGGCGGCCGCCGCCCAGGTTGAGATGCGCCGTCAGATGATCGTGTTCCTGATGGCCATCGGCGTGGCGCTGGCGTTTGTGGCCGGGCTGCTGCGCGTTTATCTGCGCACGGAATATCAAGTCGCTGCGGCGACGCTTACCAGCCTGGGGCACATCGTCGTTTATTTCTTCCTGTCACTGGTGTTGATCAGCCGCACCCGCTTGAACCTGCTGCGCTCTGGCTGGGTGTGGGAAAGAGTTCCGATCAGGCCCGGGGTGGGCGCGCGCTGGAGCAGTTACACGGTCCTGCTGCTGGCCGGCGCCGTGGTCGTCGCGCTGGTGCTGCCCACACAATATTCGCTGGGGCTGCTGGACACATTGGGATACATCCTGCAAATCATCATTGCAGTGGTCCAGTTGATCTTCTTCGCGCTTGCCACGCTGATCTACGCGCTGCTGAGCCTGTTCGTGCCCAACTTGCCGCCGCCGGCCTGGCCGGCGCCGTCACAGCCGAGCGTGCCGCAGCTGCCGCCGAACGCCGCGGCCCCGCCAATTGGTCTGTCGGAATTCGTGCAGTCGCTGATTTTCTGGACGGTTTTCCTGATCGTGACGGGGTACGTGGTGGTGCAGTATCTGCGGCAGCATCCCGCTGTAGTAGATTGGCTAAAGCATCTGCCGGGGATGAGTCTGCTGGTGCGCGCGTGGCACAGAGTGCGCGACTGGTTCGGCGGATTGAATCAGACGATCGAGAATCTGCGCGAAGCGCGCCGCCGCGCGCGGCAGCCGGCCACCCGAGCGACCTCCGCGCCCCGCCGGTGGATCAATCCGCGCAAACTAGCACCGCGCCAGCAGGTGCAGTTCTACTACCTGGCCATGCTGCGCCGTGGCGGTGAACACGGCCACGCCCGGCAGCCCACGCAGACACCCTATGAATATGCCCGCGCGCTGGAGAGCCAGGTTCCCGAGATCGATCAAGACGTGGACGGCCTCACCGAGGAATTCATCGAAGCACGCTACTCGCAGCACGACATCGGGCCGGAACACGTGAGCATGGTGCGCCGCTACTGGGAGCGCATCAAGCGGGCGCTGCGCCGTTAACGTCTTCAACCATTTCAATTTCGCTCAGCAATTCTCAATTGGACTCGTCACGCCGGTCTGGCGACTCAAAGTCGCGCCTGGCGAACCGTCGGCTGACCGTCCATCTTCAGGGGAGGGGTCTTGTCCGCCCAGGCGGACGGTCGGCGGTAGATCGCCACATGCCAAATTGAGAATGGCTGAATTTTGCTTGTCCACTGCGCTCCCCAGTGACGCCTGTAACCTCGATTGGGTGACCAGAAGCACTATACCCTGACACTTTCATATGTTATTCTCTTCGCGAGAATGTTCACATATTCAAATATGTGCGCTTTCCCAATTTTTTTAGCGAGGTGAGCTGATGCAGCAACCCCAAGAAGCCGAAATTCAACTCTTTCACGCCCAGATTTGCCAGGCGCTGGCCGACCCCACGCGCATCATGCTGCTTTACCGGCTGGCCGAAGGCCCGCAGAACGTAGGCGAACTGGCCGCCACACTGAAGGTCAGCCAGCCCACCGTTTCGCGCCACCTCAAGGTGCTGCGCGAACGCGGCATGGTCACCACCACCCGCTTCGGGGCGACGGTGCAATATCGCCTCATCGACGATCGGCCCATTCAAGCGCTGGACCTGCTGCGCTCGGTGCTGCGCGACAACCTATCACGCAGCGCAGAGCTGGTGGGCGTTTTGACGGAGACGCCGGACAGCGACGCCAATCAGTCCGGAGGAAACCAACTATGAAGAAACTGTTGATTTTGGGCGCTGGCACCGCCGGCACCATGGTCGCCAATCGCATGCGGCGGCTGCTGGACGACGACGAGTGGACCATCACGATCGTCGATCAGCACGCCACGCACTACTACCAGCCCGGCTTCCTGTTCATCCCGTTTGGCATGTACAGCAAGAACGATGTGATTAAGCCCAAGCGCGATTTCATCCCGGCCGGCGTGGAGTTGATCATGTCGCCCATCGAACTGATCGAGCCGGAGCACAACCGCGTGAAGCTGGTCAAAGACAACCGCCTCCTCAATTACGATTTCCTCGTCATCGCCACCGGCACGCAGACGCATCCCGATCAAACCCCCGGCCTGCACGAGCACGAGTGGTACAAGACCATTTACGATTTCTACACCATCGAAGGCGCGGTGGCGCTGGCCAAACACCTGCGCACGTGGCGCGGCGGACGCCTGGTCGTCAACGTCGTCGAGAATCCCATCAAGTGCCCGGTGGCCCCGCTGGAATTCCTGATGCTGGCCGATTGGTTCTTCCACGAGCAGGGCATTCGCGATAAGGTGGACATCATCTACGCCACGCCGCTGCCCGGGGCCTTCACCAAACCGATCGCTTCGCGGCACCTCGGCGATATTCTCGATCGCAAGGGCGTGAAGGTGGTGCCGGAATTCCTGCTGGAGCACGTCGATCCGGATGCGAAGAAGATCGTCGCCTATGACGAACAGGAAATCGAATATGACCTGCTGGTGAGCGTGCCGCTCAACATGGGCAGCGAAGTGATCGGACAGTCCGGGCTGGGCAACGAGTTGAATTATGTGCCGGTGAACAAGCACACCTTCCTGTCAGACAAGCACGCCAACATCTTTGTGCTGGGCGACGCGGCGGCGCTGCCTACCTCCAAAGCGGGATCAGTGGCGCACTTTGCGGTGGATTGCTGGTCTGAGAATTTTCTGCGCTACATCGACGGGCTGGAGATGCTGCCCACGTTCGACGGTCATGCCAACTGCTTCATCGAATCAGGTTTTGGCAAAGGCCTGTTGATCGACTTCAATTACGATGTCGAGCCGCTGCCCGGCCGTTTCCCCCTGCCCGGCATCGGCCCGTTCGCGCTGCTGCAGGAAACCGAGATGAATCACTGGGGCAAAATGATGTTCCGCTGGATGTATTGGAACTTGCTGCTCAAGGGGCAGGAACTGCCGCTGCCGGCGCGCATGACCATGGCCGGCAAGTGGAACAGTTGAGGAGGCCGCGATGGAACAGACCATCGTCATGGAACAGTCCCTCACTGAACTGGCTCAGAAGATCGATGCGCTGACCGCGCAGGTGGCCTACTTGAGCGAGCAGGCGCAGTTGGCCGCCCGGCAGCGCGAAGAACGATCGGAGCTGCTGCGCGATCTGACCCCCATCGCCGATCAGGCCTATCACCTGGCCATCGAGCAGTTGGAGGAAGTGCAGGAGTACATCGATCTGGGCGATCTGCTGCGCCTGCTGAAGCGTCTCATGCGCAACGGCCGCAACCTGGACAGGCTGCTCGATCAGTTTGAGAGCGCGCTGGATCTGGCGCAGACGATCGGGCCATTGAGCGACGAAGCCTTCGGCAAAGCGGTGACGACGCTGGCTGACCTGGAGCAGAAAGGCTATTTCGCCTTTGCGCGCAGCGGCAAGCGCATCGCCGATAACGTCGTCACCTCCTTCACCGCCGACGATGTCGACCGGCTGGGCGACAATATCGTGCTCATTCTCAACACCGTGAAAGACATGACCCAGCCGGAGATCATGAACTTCGTCCGCAACACACTGCTGGTGGCCGAACGCGAAGTGGAACAGCCCGTCGATATTTCCTATCGCGGCCTGATCAAGCAGATGCGCGATCCCGAAGTGCGCCGCGGGCTGGCGCTGACCATGCGCGTGATGCACGTCATCGGCGCGCAAGCTGCAACCAACGCTTCAGCGACACGCTGATCAATCAACTTATTCTGGAGGAATAGCTATGCCAACTCGCACGATTGCCGGACAGACCGTACAGGTCAATGACGAAGGCTTCATGACAGTGCCCAGCGAATGGAGCAAGGACATCGCCGTGGAGATTGCCAGGGAGGAGGGCATCGCGGAATTGACGCCCGCGCACTGGAAGGTCATCGATTTCTGCCGCCAAAGCGCTGCCGCGTCCGGCGCTGCGCCCACGCTGC
The DNA here is from genome assembly GCA_964398185.1 of uncultured Anaerolineae bacterium. Lineage (GTDB taxonomy): Bacteria > Chloroflexota > Anaerolineae > Fen-1058 > Fen-1058 > Fen-1058. The sequence continues at coordinate 37,311 of CAYNML010000056.1, forward strand.
GCGCCATCACCAACGGCGCGGGCATCACTACCAAAGAAATGTTCACGCTCTTTCCTAAAGGCCCGGCCAAGAAAGTGGCCCGGATTGCAGGCCTCGGCAAGCCGGAAGGCTGCGTCTAGTTTTCAATCACAAGGAGATCAAACATGGCTGAAGAAAAGAATCGCCACATCGCCTTCATTTGTTCCAAGGGCAATTTAGACATGGCTTATCCCGCGCTGGTCATGGGTTGGGCCGCGCTAGGCAACGGCATCGACGTGACCATCTTCTTCACGTTCTGGGGTTTGGACATCATCCGCAAGCTGCGTATTGATCACCTGGAAATTCCGCCGGTCGCGAATACCAGCATGAAGATGAGCATGATGGGCATTAACACCGGCAACCTAGGCATTCCCAACTGGATGGGTGCGCTGCCGGGCATGACGGCCTTTGCCACCAAGTTGATGAAGAACAAGATGGCTAAACTGCAAGTGCCGCCCGTCCGCGAATACCTGCAGATGCTGGTCGATGGGGGAGCCAAGCTTTACGCCTGCAAGATGTCGGTCGACATGATGGATCTCAAGCAGGAAGACTTCGTCGATGGAGTGTTGGGGATTGTCACCGCGGGCGATTTCATGGACATGACCGACGGCGCGCAGATCGTCTTCATTTAGAAAACAGAAACCGGGTTCTGCGTCTGAATGTGCCATCCCATCCAGATCGCAGAA
>CAYNML010000057.1:0-15884 GCA_964398185.1 uncultured Anaerolineae bacterium
AAATCATTTTAACCCTGTCCGAATGACTTGCCAATAGACCCGTACCCGCTGCCGGCGCAGATCACGCTTGCTGCCGAGCAGTCCCTTCACGCCTTCCAGCCCAATCTGCCACACATACTGGCTCAACAAAAACAGCCGCAAGCAAGTTGCCTGAAAGGCGCCGTGCCACTTGCGAAAGTAGTGCACCTTGCTCGTCTGAAAATGGATGTGCCGCGCGGCGACAGCCTGATCGCTGCTCTGGCCGACGTAGTGCACCACCTGCGCCTCAGGCAAGTAGACGATTTTCCACCCCGCCGCTTTCACGCGCCGGCACAGATCCAGCTCTTCTGAATACATGAAGAAATTCTGCGCGTCATACCCCCCCACCCGCTCGAGCACTTCGCGCCGCAAGACCGTGCACGCCCCAGTGAGCCAGTCGACTTCGTGGACGTGATCAGGCGCAACATCATCCATGTAATAATGCGTCAGGATACCGCGCGGCGCCAGCCCCTGCAGCCAGGTGCTCTCCAAGAACGCCGTCGTCAGTGTGGGGAACCGTCGCCGCGAAGACTGGATTGATCGATCGGGGTTGAGCAGCTGCGGGCCGAGCGCGCCAACCGCTGGCTGCTGATCGAGATAGGCCACCAGCCGATCGAGCGCCTCGCCCACCACCTCGGTGTCGGGATTCAACACCATCACGTAACGTCCGTGCGACGCCGCAATCCCCTGGTTGTTGCCGCCCGTGAAGCCGCGATTCTCCGTGTTGACGATCAGCGTGACCTGCGGATATTTCGCGCGCACCATTGCTACGCTGTCATCGTGCGAAGCATTGTCCACCACAATGATCTCGAGGGCATAGCGAGCCGATCGGAGCGAGGCCAGGCAGCGCTCCAGCAGATCGCGCACGTTCCAATTGAGCACCACAATCGACAGATCGATCATCCGCCATCAACAACGCGACGGCCTCGCGGCCGCCGTGCTCTCATTCGTTTATCCGATTCATCCGTTTGAATCCGTTCGTGTCCCGCGCAGCGTGTCCGCTTCCAAGTCCCTTGTCAATAACTGCGCGCTACCACGTAATCCGCCACCGCCAGCATCGATTGCAGCGCCGCGCTCTCCTTGAAGATCGCCAGCCGCCCCTGCGCCGCGCGCACGTACTCGCGCGCCTCGCTCACCGCGCGATCGACCGCGCCCGACGCTCGCACATCGGCCACGATCGGCAGCACCACCTCGTCGCTGTGCTGGCCGCTGCGCAGCAGATCGTCCACGCGCCGATCGCGCGGCTGCGCATCAAGGTAATCAATCACCGGCAGCGTCACAATGCCCTGCCGCAGATCATTCGCCACCGGCTTGCCCACCTGCGTCGCATCGCCGATGAAATCCAGCACATCGTCCATGATCTGGAACGCAATCCCCAGATCGTGCCCGTACTGCCGCAGCGCCGCAATTTCAGTTTCGGTCGCGCCGATCAACACCCCGGCCGCCTCGGTCGCCAGCTCGAACATCGATGCCGTCTTGGCATAGATGCGCTTGAAGTAATCCTCGCGCGTCTGGCGATGGGTCGCATCGCCAAACAACTGGCGCAGCTCGCCGGACACGATCGTCATCAGCGTGCGCGCAAAGATCTGCATGACCCGCACATTGTCCGTCTGCGCTGCCAGATCGGCCGCGCGGGCAAACATGTAATCGCCGGTCAGAATCGTCGCGCCGGGCGACCAGTGCGCGTTCAACGTGGGGCTGCCCCGCCGCAACATCGAGCCGTCGACGACGTCGTCGTGCACCAGCGTCGCAGTGTGCAGCATCTCCACTGCCGCCGCCATCGAGATGATCTGCTCGCGGTCCGCCGGAGACAAGCGTCCCGTCAATAATGTCAATGCCGGGCGAATACGCTTGCCGCCCGCATCCAGCAAATGCCCGATCGCCTCCGTCACCAATCCCAGATCGGCATTGGCGCGCAGCGGCACATCGTGCAGGCGCGTTTCGACGCGCTGCAAATCATCTTTAACCAGATCGAAAACGGCTATCGTCGCTAACACCACTCAACCTCATCCCAGGCCAAACACCGCTTCGGCGTTGGCCGTTGACTGCCGTGCGATTTCGTCCCCTGCCTGCCCCCGCGCCCGCGCAATCGCCTCCGCCACGTGCCGCACATAAGCCGGCTCATTGCGCTCACCGCGCCGCGGCGCCGGCGTCAAAAACGGCGCATCTGTTTCGAGCAATACCCGATCGAGCGGCACCTGCCGGATAATCTCCCGCTCCCGATCGGATTTCTTGAACGTGATCGGCCCCGTCACGCCGATATAGAATCCGATCGCAAACACGCGCCGCGCAATATCCAGATCGTCGAAGTACGAATGCAGTGTGCCCGTTAAGCGCGCCTGCCGCGTGAACTCTTCCAACACCGTGACAACATCAAGAGCAGCGTCGCGGCTGTGAATGATCACCGGCTTACTGATCTCGGCCGCCAGTTCCAGTTGCGCGCGAAAGGCCCGCGCCTGCGTGTCATGATCGACTTTCTGCCAGTAATAGTCCAGACCAATCTCGCCGATCGCGACGACCTTTGGGTGTTGCGCCAGCGCTCGGATTTCGTCCAACGCTGCCGCAGCGAAATCTGCGCAGTCATTTGGATGCACCCCCACCGCGGCGTACACGGCTTCGTGCTGCTCCGCGATCTCAATTGCGCGGCGGCTGCTCGCCACATCCACGCCGATTGTGATCATCCGCGTGACGCCGGCCGCCACCGCCCGATCGATCACCGCCGCCCGATCGGGATCGAAATCTTTCCAATCAAGATGGCAGTGCGTGTCAATCAAATTCATGGGACGCCGATCTGCGCCGATTCACGCTGATTAGTTTTATCTGCGTTCATCCGCGTGAATCGGCGTCCTATAAACTACTTTAAGCCCGCAATTTTCAATCCATCCTGCAAGATCGCCGGCACCTTGTCCGGGTGCGTCGTCTCGGTATACACGCGCACGATCGGCTCCGTGCCCGACAGGCGAATCAGCACCCAGCCATCCTCGCCCATCAGGAACTTGAACCCATCGGTCGTATCGAGGCCCGTCACCTTCAGCCCCCCCATTGTTTCCGGCTCCGCATTCAGCACGCGATCTTTTACCGCATCGCGCTCGGCCGGCGTGCAGCGCGTGTCGATACGATCGTAATAGTGCGCCCCCACCTTGCTGAACAAATACGCCAGCAGTTCGCTGGGCTTCTTGCCCGTCTTCACCATGAAGTCGAGCATGTACAGATTGCCCAGAATCCCGTCGCGCTCTGGCACATTGCCGCGAAAGGCGTACCCGCCGGACTCTTCGCCGCCCAGCAGCGCATTCACTTCCATGAACTTGGGCGCGATATACTTGAAGCCCACACCCGTCGAGATGACCGGCACGTCGTACAGCTGGCCCAGCTTCTCCAACATGGACGTGGTGCTCAGCGTCTTCACGATTGCGCCGCGCTCACCGCGCACTTCCAGGAAGTACAGCGCCAGCAGCGCGTACACTTCCAGTTGATTAACAAAGCGGCCGTTCTCGTCGCCGATGCCCATCCGGTCGGCGTCGCCGTCGGTGATGAGGCACACATCGGCCCCCAGCTCCACCGTCTTCCTCAGACCCACATTCACGTTGGGCGGAATCGGCTCGGGACGGCTCATCTCCGGGAAGATCGGATTGCGCTCGCTATGAATTTCGACCACTTCCGTTGAGCCGCCGCTGAGCAAGCGGGTGAACCACCCGGCCCCATTGCCCCACATCGGCTCCACGACGATCTTGAACCCGGCGTTCTTGATCGGCTCCAGATCGATCAGATCGTTGAGATGGGCGATGTACGGGAGCGATGCATCGAAGACCTGCACCAGCCCCTGGGCCTTCGCTTCCTTCAGCGGCAGCGACTTCACCTCGTCTTCTGCCGGGATCAGCGCCTCGATCTGCTTCAAGCCCTCCGGATCGATCGCGCCGCCGTTCGGATCGCGCACCTTGAAACCGTTGTCGGTCGGCGGATTGTGCGACGCCGTGATGTTGATCGCGCCCGCCGACTTGTGATGCACCGCCGCGTACGAGATCACCGGCGTCGGCGTCGCACCGTCGGTCAGCCACACCTGGATGCCGTTGCCCGCCATCACCTCGGCGCAGGCTGCCGCAAAATTCTCGGACTGAAAGCGTTTATCGAATCCGATAACCAGGCCCTTATCGGCCAAACCCTGCGCCTTCAGATACGAGGCAAAGCCCTGCGCGCAGCGGCGCACGTTGCCGAAAGTGTAGTCGTTGGCAATCTCGCCGCGCCAGCCGTCTGTCCCGAATTTGATCGTCGCCTCGGCCATGTTTTACGCTCCCGTTCGTTTCAGTTCTTCGAGGTCGGCATCCACCATCATCTCGACCAGGCTCCGGAAGGAGACTTCCGGTTTCCAGCCTAACTTCTCCGCCGCTTTTGCCGGATTGCCGATCAACTGATCGACCTCGGCAGGCCGCATGAAAGCCGGATCCTGCACCACGGAATCCTGCCAGTTCAAGCCCACGTGGCTGAACGCAATCTCGCAGAATTCGCGCACCGAGTGCGTCTCGCCCATCGCCACCACGTAATCGTCCGGCTGATCCTGTTGCAGCATCAGCCACATGGCGCGCACGTAATCGCCCGCAAAGCCCCAATCGCGCTGCGCGTCCAGGTTGCCTAACCGCAATTCCCGGGCAAGACCCAGCTTGATCTTGGCAACGTTGTGCGAAATCTTGCGCGTGACAAATTCAAAACCGCGCCGCGGCGATTCATGGTTGAACAAAATACCGGAACACGCAAACAGACCGTAGCTCTCGCGGTAGTTCACCGTGATCCAGTGGCCGTACACCTTCGCCACGCCATACGGGCTGCGCGGCCAGAACGGCGTCTTCTCCGTCTGCGGCACTTGCTGCACCTTGCCGAACATCTCCGACGACGACGCCTGATAGAAGCGAATCGCCGGGTTCACCGTGCGAATGGCTTCCAACATGCGTGTCACCCCCAGCGCGGTGAACTCGCCCGTCAGCACGGGCTGCTTCCACGACGTAGGCACAAACGACTGCGCAGCCAGGTTATACACTTCTTCAACCTGGTAGTCGCGCAAAATCTCGATCAGCGAACTCTGATCGAGCAGGTCGCCTTGAATTAGTTCAATGTCGTCCTGAATGTGCTGAATGCGATCGAAGGTGACGGTGCTGGTGCGCCGCACCATGCCGATCACGTCATAGCCCTTCTCCAACAAAAACTCGGCCAGATAACTGCCATCCTGGCCCGTAATGCCCGTAATCAATGCACGTTTCTTGTTCAAGATGTCCATCCTGTGTGAATTGCAGCACACGAATCACACGAAGTCAACCGCCTGAACCCCTGCGGGTTATGCGTGAAATTCGTGTGCGGGAATCGCCTGACTACGGCGCCCTCTGTCGCCAATCGTTCAGAATATCCACGCACGTCTGCTCAAACGAAATCTGCGGCGCCCAGCCGGTCTGCCGCTTGAACTTCGTCGGATCGCAGTAGGTGATCGGGGTATCGCTCGGGCGGAGTTTGGCCGGATCGATTTCCTCGGCAATCTTCACCGTCGACTGCGCCAGCATGATGTCCAGCATCTCGCGCACCGATCGCGGCTTCCCTGATCCAATGTTGTACACCTCGCCCGGCTCGCCTTGCTCCATCGCCAGCACGTACGCCCGCGTAATGTCGCGCACATCACTGAAGTCGCGCTGCGCCGACATGTTGCCCAGCCGCAGCACCGGCTCGCGCCGGCCGCGCTCGATCTCCACGATCTGCTTCGCGAACGACGGCGCCACAAACCGCTCGTTCTGCCGCGGCCCGATGTGATTGAACGGGCGCACGCGGATGACGGGCATCTTCCGATCGAGGAAGTATTGCAGGCCCATGAAGTCCTGCGCCAGCTTGCTCACCGAATACGGATTGTTGGGCCGCAGCGGCGAGTTCTCATGCAGCGGCAAATCTTCAGGGCGCGCCAGACCGTACACCTCGTTCGAACTCACCACGATCACGCGCGCGTGCAACTTGGCCCGATCGAGCGCTTCCAGCAAGTTCAACTGACCGCGAATGTTGGTGTGATACGTGCCCCACGGATCGGCCCACGCCTGCGGCACATAGGCCTGCGCCGCCAGATGATAGACCGCATCCGGTCGAGCCGCTTCGACAAGAACGCGAGCCTGTTCAGGCTCGCGCAAATCGGCGGTGATGGCTTGCACGCCCGGAACCACCAAGGGCCGATCGGTCTCCGCGATAAGAGACCCCCAGACTTCCCAACCGGGCTGGGCCAGAATCGTTTCCGCCAGATGTCCGCCCACAAAGCCCGCCACGCCAGTGATGAGTGCCCGCAAGCGACAACTCCTCGTGATGGATTTCTCAGGCAATTATACCGGATTTCAACCCTGCCGCAATGCGCGGCCATACAAACACCCGATCGGTTCACGCTGCCCGATCGGGTGTCTTCAATCCGCAATCTAACATCGACAAGCAGGTATCTTTACGTGCCCTCTTCCCACGAAGCCAGGTACTTCTCCTGTTCGGGTGTCAGCACGTCGATGTCGATATTCATCGCCGCCAGCTTCAAGCGCGCCACTTCCTTGTCGATCGCTTCGGGCACGGTGTAGACGTTGGGCTTCAGCGATTTCGCATTCTGCGCCATATACGCCGCCGACAGCGCCTGATTGGCGAACGACATATCCATCACCGACGCGGGATGGCCCTCCGCCGCCGCGAGGTTGATCAGGCGGCCTTCGCCCAACAGGTTGACGCGATGGCCATTCTTCAACGTATACTGCGTGACAAACTCACGCACCTGGCGCGGCTCGCCCTGCGACAGCGCCGCCAACTGCGGGATGTTGATCTCCACATTGAAGTGGCCGGAGTTCGCCACCAGCGCGCCGTCCTTCATCAACGGGAAATGCCGCTCGTCCAGCACGTTGATGTCACCCGTCGCCGTGATGAAGATGTCGCCCAGCGGCGCAGCCGCCGTCATCGGCATCACGCGGAAGCCGTCCATCACCGCTTCCAACGCCTTCAGCGGATCAACCTCGGTCACGATGACGTTGCCGCCCATGCCCTGCGCCCGCATCGCGATGCCGCGCGAGCACCAGCCGTAGCCGGCCACCACGATGGTCTTGCCCGCCAGCAGCACATTCGTCGCGCGGATCACGCCGTCCAGCGTGGACTGGCCGGTGCCGTAGCGATTGTCGAACATGTGCTTCGTGTTCGCATCATTGATGGCGATGATGGGGAAGTTCAACGCGCCTTCCTTCGCCATCGCGCGCAGGCGAATGACGCCCGTCGTGGTTTCTTCCGTGCCGCCCACCACACCGTCGAGCAGCTCGCGGCGTTCCTTGTGCAGCAGTGAAACCAGGTCTGCGCCGTCGTCCATCGTCATGTGCGGCTGGTGATCGAGCGCGGCCTTGATGTGCTCGTAGTACGTGCTGTTGTCCTCGCCCTTGATGGCGTACACCGGGATTTCGTAGTTCGCCACCAGCGACGCGGCTACGTCGTCCTGCGTGCTCAACGGATTCGACGCGCACAACACGACGTCGGCGCCGCCCAACTGCAAGGCGTGCATGAGGTTTGCAGTTTCGGTGGTGACGTGCAGGCACGCGCTGATGCGCAAGCCCTTCAACGGCTGCGTCTCCTTGAACTGTTTCTTGATCGTGCGCAGCACCGGCATCTCCTGCTCGGCCCACTCGACGCGATACCGCCCGCCAGTCGCTAACTCCAACTTCTTGACGTGATGTTCAACGGTCATCTTGGCTCCATTCCTGACTTTGATTTTGGATAGGTAGGGCAAGATGTTATCTTGCCTGCGCGCGTTGATAACGCGCGCTACGATTTTCTGATCGCCGTGCCCTCGTAAAACGGGACGCGGCGTTTGAACCCGATTTTTTCGTACACGCGCAGCGCCGCCTCATTCGAGCGGCTCACACTCAACCCGATCAATTCGATGCCGCGATCGAGCAACTCCTCGCAGACGGCGCATGTTGCCGTGGTCGCTAACCCTCGCCCGCGATAGTCCGGGTGTGTCATCACATTGCCCAGCGCCGCCACCCGTTCAGCATCCGATACGATATGTGTTCCCGCCACGGAAACGAGGTGCTCATTGTCGAACATCCCGTAAAATACGCCGAGTTCCAGTGATCGCTGCCGGAAAGCGTCACCACCGCCCAAGGCATACAACGCTTCAAGTTGCGGCCGGTGCGAAACATTCAACCGCGTCATGGCGAGGCGCGCTGTGTGCGACGAAGCCATCTCATCCGCCGCCCTGCGGGATTGCTTCGGCGACCTGCGGACTCCTCGCCATGACGCCGCATCAGCAGGCAACAGCGCCATCTTCAACATCGGCACTGGCTCGGCCCAATAAAACTTCTCGACGATTGGCAGATGCTCAGCGCGGAGGCTGATCCCGATTTCCGGCAGGCTCACCGCCCGATTGAGTATTGCTTCGATCCCGCGCGCCTCACCCGTCGCAAAAAAGATGGGCGGAGTGAGATCGTTGTACAACATCGCCACCGCGCGCAGTTCGCCAGCCTCTTCCGCGCCGAACCAGTCCGTGAATTGAAAATAAGCCGGATCGAGATCGCCCAGCGCGTAATCTGCAAAGAACCGGTCGGTCAGCAGAAAACTGCGAATCTGATCGCGGTCGACCAGTGTGGTAACGTGCATCGGCAATCGTAAGGCGTAAAACGTAAAGCGTAATCAATCACGTTTTACGCTTCACGTTTTATCACAATCCGCTCAGCCCGCCGTTCCCAAACTGCGTCCGATAGCGCTGCACAAATTCCTCGCGCGTGTACTGGTGATTCTGCGGCCCGTGATTCTCGATGACGTAGGTGGCCGCCAGGGCCGCCACCCGTCCAATCGTGTCCCAGGGCAGACCCAAAGCCATCCCGCGAATCAAGCCTGCCCGATACGCATCACCCACGCCGGTCGGATCAATTGGTCGCGCCGTAACCACGGCTGGCACATCGTAGCGCTGTTCGCGTGTCAGAATCGTGGAACCGTCCGCGCCGCGCGTGATGATCAACACCTGCGCGCAGTCCAGAAAAGCCGCTTCGTCCATGTGCAGGCGATTGCGCAGCATCTCGAATTCGTAGTCGTTGGTGATGGTGATGGCGCTGCCGTCGATGCCTTCGCGCAAATCGTCGTCGTTCAGGCGCACAATCTGTTGGCTGGGATCGTAGATGTAGCGGATGCCCAGTTCCTTGCACTCGCGCACGTACTGCGTCATCGCCCGGGGATCGTTGGGAGAGATGATCACTAGATCGGGTTGGGCTGCCAGCGCCTTGAAGGACAGTTCGCCCGCGCGCCCCATCGCCCCGATGTAGAAACTGGCGATCTGACTCTGATCGAGATCGGTGCTGACGAAGAACGAACTGGTGAATTCATCGGCGTATTCACGCACCGCGGAGGTGTCCACCCCATGCTGCTCGAGCCACTTGCGATACTCGCCAAAGTCCTGCCCGGCGGTCGCCATGAGCAGCGGCCGTTCGCCCAGCAGCGCCAGGTTGTACGCGATGTTGGCCGCGCAGCCGCCGCGCTGCTTCTTCATCGAATCGACCAGGAAACTCAGGCTGATGTTGTCCAGCTGATCGGGCAGCAGATGCTCGCGGAAGCGGCCCGGAAATGACATGATGTAGTCAAACGCAATGGAACCGGTGACAACGACGTTCATCCTCTCAACCTCATCTTCAGGATCACCCACATGGCGTGCAGGCCATCTGTCCAACGAATCTTCTTGCCTTCCTCAATCGTGCGCGGCTTGTAGGAAATCGGCACTTCCACGATCGAGTATTTGTGCTTCAACAGCGCGCACGGCAGCTCAAAGTCCAGATCAAACGCCGAGCCTTGCAGCTTCAACGCGCGGAACACCTCGACTTTGACCATCTTCGTGGCGACAGCCACATCGCTGAGGTGGCCGCCAAACAGCAGGTTGGTCATTGCCGTCAACACCCGCACGCCCCAATAGTTCTGGGCGTATTTATAGATGTGCCGTCCGCCCAACGTGCGCGAACCGAACACAGCGTCCGCGCCGGTCTCACTGGCCCTGGCCGTGAACAGCGCCAACTCGTTGGGATCGTACTCAAAGTCCGCGTCTTGAATCACGCCATAATCGCCGGTCGCTTCGCGGAAGCCCGTCCGCACCGAAGCGCCCTTCCCCAGGTTGCGCGCGTGATAGATCACGCGCACATCGGGATAAGTCAAACTCTGGAGTTGTTCGCGCGTGCCATCGGTCGAGCAGTTGTCGACGACGATGATTTCCTTCGACCAGCCTGCGCTGAGTTGAAGGCCGCGCACCTGCTCGATGACGGTCAGCGCGCTAACCGCCTCGTTATAGACACAGATAATAATGGATAACTTGGGCAAAATGGCATCCGGGCAGCACGCGGCGCATCAGGCATGCTTCTGAAAGAATTCGCGATACCAGGCCAGCGTCTGGCGCAGGCCCTCTTCCAACGAATACTGCGCGTGCCAACCCAGCAGGCGGTGTGCTTTCTCGCTGGCCAGGTACTGCCGGACAATCTCGTGGCTGGCCTGATTCAGGACCACCGGCTTGAGCTGAGGATGATCCGAGATGTCGATGATGGCCTGGGTTATCTCCAGCACCGTTTTGGGATCGTCCATGCCAAAGTTGAAGGCCTGGCCGTGCAGCGCCGGATCTTCCAGGCGCTCGGCCAGCCGCAGATAAGCTTCCACAATATCGGCTACGTAGAGATAGTCGCGCACCAGTGTCCCGTCGCTGCGAATCACCGGCGCTTCGCCGCGCAGGACGCTGCGCACCGTCCCCGGCACGATGCGATCCCAGTTGAGATCGCCGCCACCGTATATGTTGCCACAGCGCGTGATGCCCACCGGGAGTTTGTACGTCGTGTAATAGGCTTGCGTGATCAGATCTGCGCACGACTTGGAAACGTCGTAGGGATGGCGGCCTTGCAGCGGCGCATCTTCCAGATAGGGCAGCGTCTCTTGATCGCCGTAGGCTTTGTCCGACGACGCGACCACGATACGCTTCACGGTGGGCGATCGGCGGCACGCATCCAGCAGCAGCCAGGTGCCGCGGATATTGGTATCGAACGTACCCAGGGGCGCGCGATTGGCCAGGCGCACCAGCGGCTGCGCGGCAAGGTGGAACACCACCTCAATTTCATATTCGTTCAGCACGCGTTCCAACAGTTCGCCGTCCGCGATGTCGCCGTCCACGGCGCTGATGCGCCGCTCCGCGCCGCTCAGGCGCAGATTGGACAGCGGCACCCGATCACGCATGAGGCCAACCACTTCGGCGCCGGCGTCCAGCAATGCCAGCGTCAGCCACGACCCCACGATGCCGGTGCAGCCGGTGACGAATACCCGTCGTTCTTTCCAAAATGGACTGCGTGCCACAGTGCCTTGCTCCCTGCCAGCCATTCACAAAAAACAATCTTTGCTCACCGGGGCAGCCGATGACAAAGATCGCGCGGCGCTGATTATAGCACAGTTTCAACGTGAACCAAGTCCGTGGACAAGCCACGCGGCCTGCGAGTTCGATCATCGCAAGCCGCGCTTTCACCCGCTGGATCGGGGCAGCTCCTCAGAACTGGAACCCTTCGCGATAGGGCACAATCTTACGGCGATAAGTGGTAACAAAGCGTTTGAGCTTCTCTTCCAACTGCCGCCACTCCGCGGACCCCAGCACCCGATCGAGTTCCGGGCGACTGCGCGCCACAAAGCCGTTCAAACGGATCGGATAGTCGCCGTAAGCCGTGTGCCACGCCTCGCTCAGCACCAGGCCCATCGACTGCGCGGTGGGAATCATCTCGCCCAGCACGAACTCATAGTAGGCCTGCTGCAATTCCGGCACCACATCGTACGTCATCAGCATTTTGACACGCGCTTCAGTCATGATCGATCACTTCCATATTCCGGGGATGGGGGTGCTGCACTTGGGGCACGTGCCGCGCCCCGCCAATTTATTCTGGCGAATCCGGTAACCCACACGCTCAACGAGCAGTTCGCCGCACGTGGGACAGTACGTGTTTTCGTACGATCGCGTGCGGCCCGGCAGGTTGCCGGCGTACACATAGTGCAGTCCGGCTTCCAGGCCAATCTCCGCCGCGCGGATCAAATCATCAGCCGTGGTGTTGTCCGGATCGAGCATCTTGTAGTCTTTGTGAAAGGCCGTGACGTGCCACGGAATATCCGGCGAGATGGATGCGATGAAACGCGCCGCGTCCCACAATTCGTCGTTGCTGTCGTTGAAGCCCGGGATCACCAACGTCACGATCTCCGTCCAGACGCCGCGCGCGTACACCATTTTAATCCCGTCGAGCACATTGTTCAACGTGGCGCCCAGCTGCCGGTAATTTCGGTCGTTCATCGACTTGAGATCGATCTTGTAGCCGGTCAGGTAAGGCTGTAGATAATCCAGCACTTCCGGCGTGGCGTTGCCGTTGCTGATGTACACACAGCGGAAGCCCGCCTGTGTGGCGGCCTTGAACACATCCACGGCCCACTCGGCGGTGATCAGCGGCTCGTTGTACGACGATCCAAACAACTGCGCGCCGTACCGCTTCCCGATCGACACCATCTGCTCCGGCGTCACCACTTGCGGCGCGACGCCGGCTCTCTCATCACGCAACGTTTGCGAGGTCAGCCAGTTTTGACAGAAGCCGCAGTGAAGGTCGCAACCCAGCATCCCAAAGGTCAACGTGCTCGAGCCGGGCAAAATGTGAAAGAACGGCTTCTTCTCGGTGGGATCAACTTGCAGGGCGGCGACGTAGCCGTGCGGCACGTACAACTTGCCGCCGCGATTGAAGCGCACCTTGCAAATGCCCTCGCGCCCGTCGCGGATGAGGCAGCGGTGGCCGCAGGCGTAGCAGCGCACAGCGTTGTCCGGCAGTTTCTCGTACAACGCGCCTTCCACCGTGAGTTGACTTAGCAACTCGCCCAGCGCGATCGGCTGCGATGTCACAGCGCCTCCTCCACTGACAATTATAGCACTCCGGCAAAGTGAGCCTCACCCCCCAACCCGCTCTGCCGTGAACCGTTTTTTGTACTCGGGAGCGAGGGCGGGGGTGAGGGCCTTCTTGTCGCCCCGTATCGAATCGATTATAATCAAGCCACTGACCGAGCATCACCTGCACCTCGGCCCGCTGGACTGGCCGAGGTGTGTTATTGTTTGAAGAGGATAAAGAGTAGCAATGCCCACTGTTCGTAACGATATTCGCAACATCGCCATCATCGCGCACGTCGATCACGGCAAGACCACGCTGGTCGACGCCATGCTGCAACAGAGCCACATCTTCCGCGAGAACCAGGTCGTGATCGAGCGCGTGATGGACAGCAACGCCCTGGAACGCGAGCGCGGCATCACCATTCTGGCCAAGAACACCGCCGTCGTCTACAAGGGCACCAAGATCAACATCGTCGACACCCCGGGCCACGCCGATTTCGGCGGCGAGGTGGAACGCGTCATGAACATGGTCGACGGCGTGCTGCTGCTGGTCGATGCCGTGGACGGCCCCATGCCGCAGACGCGCTTCGTCCTGCGCAAAGCCCTGGAAATGGGCCACAAAGCGATCGTGGTCGTCAACAAAGTCGATCGGCCCAACGCGCGCCTCAACCACGTCGTCAACGCCACGTTCGATCTCTTCATCGATCTCGGCGCCACCGACGAGCAGGCGGAATTCCCGATCGTGTATACCAACGCCATCCTCGGCCACGCCACACTGAGCCCCGACGACGAAGGGATCGATCTACAGCCATTGTTCGACAAGATCGTGGGCTATTTGCCCGCCCCCGCCATTATTCCTGACGCCCCGACGCAGCTGCTCATCAGCACACTCGGCTACGATGACTACAAAGGCCGTATCGCGATCGGGCGGTTGTTTGCCGGAAAGATTCGCCGCGCGCAGGAAGTGGTCCGCATCGCCACCGACGGCGCACTGCAGCCGGGGAAGATCGCGCAGGTCTTCGTTCATCAAGGACTGGAGCGGCTCGAAGTTGAAGAAGCCGACGCAGGCGAGATCGTCGCGGTGACGGGTCTGCCGGAAATCTTCATCGGCGAAACCATCGCCGATCCGCTCGAGCCCAAAGCGCTGCCGCCCATTCGCGTCGAAGAACCCACCGTGCGGATGACGTTCGGCGTAAACACCAGCCCCCTGAGCGGCAGAGAGGGCACGTGGAGCACCTCGCGCAAATTGCGCGAGCGCCTCTTCAAGGAACTGGAATCGAATGTGTCGCTGCGCGTGCAGGAAACCGATCAGCCCGACACGTTCATCGTGTCCGGACGCGGCGAACTGCACCTGGCGATCCTGATCGAAACGATGCGGCGCGAAGGCTACGAGCTGGAAGTGGCGCGGCCCGAAGTGATCTTTCACGAGAAAGACGGCGAAACGCTGGAACCTTTTGAAGATGTGTACATCGAAGTCGCCGAGTCGTACCTCGGCCCGGCAGTCGAGCAGCTCGGCGCGCGGCGCGGCCTGATGGTCAACATGCGCCACAGCGACGGCGGCACGGTGCATCTGCAATACAAGATACCCACGCGCGGCCTGCTGGGTTTCCGCTCAGACTTCCTGACGATCACGCGCGGCACCGGTGTGATGCACACCCTGTTCGCCGGCTACGAACCGCTGTCGGGCGAGATCAACACGCGCGAGCACGGCTCGCTGGTGGCGTTTGAGCCGGGCGTGACTTCGACGTACGGCCTGAAAAACGCCGAAGAACGCGGCTCGCTGTTCATCGGCCCCGGCGTCGAGGTGTACGAAGGCATGGTGGTGGGTCAGCACATCCGCGACACCGACCTGGCCGTGAACGTGTGCAAGAAAAAGCACCTCACCAACATGCGCTCGTCCACGGGCGACATCGCGGTGCGCCTGACACCCCCGCGCGTGATGAGCCTCGACGATTGCATTGAATATCTGGGCCCGGACGAACTGCTGGAAGTGACACCGCAGAGCCTGCGCATTCGCAAGCGCATCCTCAACACCGAAGAGCGCCGCAAGCTGGCGCGGCGTGAAGACAAAGAAGCGGAATAATCAGGAGGAATCACTATGCTGCTGCGACGCCTCGTTGTTCTCGTGCTGATGCTGGCTGTGGCCGCACTCGGAGTGATCGCCTGTGGCAGCCCTGCGCCGCAGCCGCCCACCGGCCCGGGTGTGGACCCGGCGTCCAGTACGCCGGCGCCCACGCTCCCGCCGCCCGCCGCCACACCGGAAAAAGTCAATCCCGAAGTTGGCCCCCACGAGCCGCGGCTGTTCATGCTGGAGCCGCAGGACGAGTCCGTCATCGACAGCCCCTTCTTCCTCCGGGTCGGCGTAGCCAATCTGCCCATCCCGGTTAACTACGTGCAAATTCACGTCGCGATCGATACCCCCTGCACAGCAGCCGGCAGCACGGCCCCGCAAGACGGACAGCACATCAGTCTGCCGACAGGAGTCCTGGCCGAGCCGCGCCTCAATTTGCCGCTGGGACAGCACCGCTTGTGCATTCAAGCCGCCAATCAAGATGGCCTTGTGATGCAGGGCCCGGGTCTGACCCGCATCATCGACGTGACGATTCAAGCCGTGGAAGAACCGGGCAGCAGTTAGGCCGGCCATGAACCTCCTCATCATCGGCGGCACGCGCTTCGTGGGACGACATCTGGTCGAGTATGCGTTGGCGCGCGGCCACACCATCACACTCTTCAATCGCGGCCAGTCCAATCCCGATCTGTTTCCGCAGGTCGAGCAGCTGCACGGCGATCGCGCGGCTGATCTATCACTGCTGCAAGATCGATCGTGGGATGCCGTGATCGACACCTGTGGCTACCTGCCGCGCGTGGTGCGGTTGTCCGCGCAGGCGCTGGTCGGCCACACCGATCACTATGTTTTCATCTCAACGGTTTCCGTTTACGCCGAGGATAATCCGCGCGGCATGGATGAGGA
>CAYNML010000057.1:15984-25341 GCA_964398185.1 uncultured Anaerolineae bacterium
TCCGTTCTAGTCCGATGTCCGTGTCCAAGTCCGTTGTCAGCCGCGCCGGGATGAAGCCGGAGCGCGAGACAGAATTGCTGCGCGCGTGGAACGGATAAGAACGGACGCCTGCCGCGCGCGAGACGTAATCCGTTCTAGTCCGATGTCCGTGTCCAAGTCCGTTGTCAGCCGCGCCGGGATGAAGCCGGAGCGCGAGACAGAATTGCTGCGCGCGTGGAACGGATGAGGGGCTTAGTTGTGTCATTCCACGGTGCGGGCTTTCCGCAGAAGCACAGCGCCGAAGAATCTCCCGCACCAATGAACTGCATAGTTGGATAGATCATTACCGCGCGCCACTCTACCTTACACCTACTCCCCGGGTCAATTTGGACCTCGTTGTACAAGAGTATAATAACGACCATTCTTCATGAATGAATGAAAGGAAGTACGTGGAACTCAAACTCTGCTTCATGGGCCTGGGCAGCGTAGGCCGCGAACTGATCAAGTTGCTCGATCGCAAGCGCGACGACGTGCAAGCGGAGTACGATCTCTCCTTCAAGATCGTCGGCATTGCGACAGGCAAGCACGGCATCTTAATCGATCCCAACGGCATCGATCACGCTTACGCGCTGTCGGGCCAGTGGACTGATCGGGTCTGGCCGAGCACGGAAGAAAATCGAATCAAGATGATCCACGAATGCGGCGCGGATGCGCTCGTCGAGATGTCGCCGATCAATCGTGACACAGGCCGCCCGGCCCTCGACTATCTCGAACTGGCATTGACGCTGGGCATGCACGCCATCACGGCCAACAAAGGCCCGGTCGTACACGGCTATCGCCATCTAAACGCACTGGCCAAACAGCAGGGCAAGGCTTTCCTGTTCGAAGCGACGGTGATGGACGGCTTTCCGCTGCTCAACCTCTATCGCGAATGCCTGCCTGCCACGCGCGTGACCGGTTTTCGCGGCGTGTTGAACAGCACAACCAACTTGATCTTGACTCTGATGGAAGAAGGTAAATCGTTCGACGAGGCGGTGCAGCACGCGCAGAACATCGGCATTGCCGAGACCGATCCCAGCAACGACATCGACGGTTGGGATGCGGCAGTGAAGGTGTGCGTGTTAAGCAACGTGCTGCTGGGCGCGGACATCCGCCCCACGGATGTCGATCGCACCGGGATTCGCGGCATTACCTCGAAGATGATCAAGCATGCGGCCAGCCGCCAGCGCAAGTACCGCTTGATTTGTTCCTCACAGTGGGAGGATGGAACGATCAAGGCCAGAGTCGCGCCGGAAGAAGTGCCGCCCGACGATCCGGCTTACCGCCTGCCGGGCACCACCAGCGTCGTGCAGCTGCGCACCGACACCCTGAATCAACTCACGCTGTTGGAAACTGCGCCGACACCCGCGCAGACGGCGTTTGGCGTGCTGGCCGACCTCATCTCGGCGGTGCGAGGGCATTATTGATCTGACAAGATGACACGCTGAAGGGATGACAAGATGATCGTCTCGCAAGAGTCATCTTGTCATCTTATCACCGCGTCACCCCCTCACGCTTCTTCAACCACGCCCACACCACCATCCACACTACCGCCACCTCAATCACGCCGCCGAGCAGCGCCCACAGCACATCGGCGGTTGGCGCGATTTGCGTCATCACCTGATCGCGCCACGCTTCCAACATGAAATGTATCGAAATCGCCTGCCTTCCCGGGCTGAGCAAATTCCACAGCGGATCCGATCGGCCAATCAGCGAGATATTGGCCAACAAACACAGCGCGGCAAACACCACGCCGCTGATGATCGCCCGCCGGCGCGTGGGTTGACCCGCGGCCAGCAGCAAACTGAGACCAGAGTTGATCAGGCCGATGCCCCAGCCAAACGCCAGCCACGTGCCCGCGAATTGAGCGAGATGATACGGCCCGATCAAGACCCACATCCCCGCGCCAACGACCATCACCGCCAGCACCAGCCCGCTGCCCGCCGCTACCCACCAACCCAACAGTTTACCGGTCAGATAAGTACCCGTCGTCAACGGCAATCCATCGACAAGTTCGCGCACGCCGTAATGCCGATCTTTCGCGATGACATCGGCGGACACGACGGGCAGCACCAGCAGCATCACCACATACAGCGCCATCGCTCCATACATGACGGTGTAACGCGTGGTGACCGACAAGGCCGCGTCCGTCGTAATGCCGCCCGCCGTAATCCACGTGCGCTGGATTTCGGCCGCATTGTTCTGGCCGAACAACCCGTACATGATCAGCGGCAAAGCGATCAGGCTCAAGATGACGCCCGTCAACATGCGCTGCCGCCACTGCAGGCGCATTTCGTAGCGAATGAGGCCGCTCAGTTGTGTGAAGCGCATCTGCTTACCTCTGTTTTGCTTTGCTCCGGCCGCCCAGCAGCACCCGCTCTTCATCGCGGATGAAATACGTCAGCGCCAAGCGGATCAACCACAGGCCGAGCAGGATCAAGAAAAAACGGTTGAGAGCGTAGACCGGCTGATCGGGTTGCAGATACACGCCGATCGGCCACAGGAACGGCCACAATTTGATCAACTGCTCGCTCCCCAGCAGCAGGCCGCACCATACGACGATCAGCAAGCCGATGCTGATGGCGGGCTGACGAGTCAGCAGCGTCAAGCACAGCGCGAGGCCGACGAAGATCAACATTGGAGCCAGCCAGCGCATCACCCCCACAATCAGACTTTCGCCCGTCAGCCCGGCGGCCACCGCACTGCCGATCAATGCCACGCTGCCCTGCAAGGCAAACAGCCACCCCAGTCGTTCCAGCATCGTCCACGCGATCGGACGACGGGAGGCCAGTGTCACCTCAAGCGCCGGTTCATCTTCCGGCGAAAAGAGAAAGGCGGCTTGCACTGCGGCTAACAACGGCACGATCGTCTCGACGACGCGCACAATGCTGATTGGTGTATTCTCCCGCGCATCTGATAACAAAGCCAGCGTCACCAGCACTGCACTCGCCGCCACAGGCCACCAACCCAATAAGCGCAGGCTGACGCGCCACGTCCAACTGCGTGGTTGGCGCTTAAAGCCCCGCGCCCCTCGCCAACCCGACCAGCTCAGCACGCTCAACAGAACCACCGACAAAATCACGATCACAGGTCGTGACAACGCCGTACGCAAACTGAACCCCGGCTGACGTGTCTGCGCCAGGCATTCGCTGCTCGGCTCGCGCAACGGATCATTCAAGAAGGAGTACACAATACCATTGGCGCACGGATCGGCGCTGATCAAAGCGGCGTGTCCCGCTTCAGGCACAATGAAGGCATGACCGTGCGTCGAAGCCGCGGCCATCGTCTCGGCGTAACGCGGCGGCGATCCCGGATCATATTCGCCGCCGATGACGAGCAGCGGCACATCGGTCTGCAACGGCGCCGCGTCACGCGCGTCGATCGAGCGCGTCGGCCACTCAGCGCACAACGCCATCAGCGCCGCATTGCTGGCATTGGCCCACGCCGCGGTCACATAGCGCGCCTCCGACTCGGCGATCTGCTGCGGCGCGACCTGCGCCAGACGCAGCTGGCACAAGACGCTGGTCTTCATGCCTTCGCTCAACGGCCACTGCGGGCGATGCGCCTCTTTCAACATCGCCCGCTGCGTCTTCACGATCGGGTCGACCGCACCATCGCGCAGATCGTAGATGACACCTGGCACGTCGCGCGGCGTGGTGTAGAGCAGCCAGCCGATGAGGCCGGCGTGATCGATCGTGGTGGTGAAGACTTCCTGCGTGACGGGATCGGTATTCGTGAACACGATCGGTTGGTGCCGCACCCGATCGATCAGCTGTGCGAAAACAGATCGCGCTTCAGGATAGGCGCTGCGGCACACCAGGTCATTTTCGCAATTCGTAAAGACGGTGTCGAAGTAGCGCGTCAGGCTGGCGGGCGCGTCGGCCATGACGTATTCCCAGATCGGATACGCCGAGTCCAGCACAGCGCTGCGAATATGATCGGCATGATCGCGCACGATGACTTGCGCCAGCATCGTGCCGTATGAAACCCCGAAGAGATTGATCTGCTCGTAACCCAGCGCGCGCCGCAGATCGTCGACGTCGGCGGCGTTCTCGGTGGTGTTGTAGGCCGCTATGTCGATGCCCGCACTCTGCAAGCGGTCGCGGCAGGCGCGATACGCGGCGAGACTTTCCTCCGCAGACAGCACACGCTTCAACGACTCGATCTTCAGTTCCTCGATCTCAGGACAAACCAACGCCGGCTGCGACCACCCGGCCCCACGTTGATCGAAGAAGATCACGTCGCGCGTGGACAATAGCGGATCGAACCCTGGCAGCATATTCGGCAGTGCCGCCACCAGCGCGCCGCCCGGCCCGCCGTTGAGGAAGAAGATCGGATCAGGCGCAGGTTGAGCGTTAGTGCTGTGCACAATCGCCACGCCGATCTTGATCGACGGACTGTTTGCTTGCGAGCGATCTTCGGGCACGCTCACAAAACCGCAGTCGATGCGATAACCGATCGGGCTGGGAAACGGACACTCAGCCGTCTCAAACGGCGGCACGTCTGCTTGCGCTGTGACTGTTCGCCACACGCCCAACGCCACGATCAAACCTAAAATAACTGTGCTCAACAATTTCTCCATTGCTCTTCACGGTGTCATTGCGAGGAGCGCTGTTTGCGACGAAGCAATCTCCCGCACACGTGACAGAGTCTGCCAATTGGCATGGAGATTGCTTCGCTTCGCTCGCAATGACGGCTAAAGATGTTGCTCATTGCTCATTAACCACAGGTAGCCATCTTCCAGGCTCGGCTCGGCGGGCGCGGCGACATGCCCCGCCGGATCGCCCAACACGCGATATTGCACCGTGTCTTGCAATTGCAGCGTCGAGACGATGGTCAAGCCCGCATTGGGCCGCTCGCTGCTGCTGTTGATCGTCCACACGTGCCCGCGCGCTCGCGCCACCAGATCGCGCGGCGCGCCATGAAACAAGACTTTTCCGCGCGCGATCACCGCCAGATCGGTGCAGCTCTGGCTGATGTCTTCGACGATGTGTGTGGACAGGATCACGATGCGGCGCGCGGCCATATCGGCCAGCAGATTGCGCAAGCGCACGCGCTCTTCGGGATCGAGTCCCGCCGTGGGTTCGTCGACGATCAGCAACTGCGGATCGCCCAACAGCGCCTGCGCGATCCCGACCCGGCGCTTCATGCCGCCCGAATAGGTCTTCAACTGCCGATCGGCCTCGTCGCTCAAGCGCACCTGGTGCAGCACATCGTTCACTTGCTGCCGCCGCACAGCGCGATCGGTCACGCCTTTGAGGATGGCGATGTAATCCAAAAATTCGCGCGCCGTGAGATTGGGATACAGACCCAATTCCTGCGGCAAATAACCCAGCACCGCCTTCGTCGCCAGCTTGCCGTGCGGCGAGGTCACATCATTGCCCAGCACAGTCACTACGCCGCTCGTCGGCCGCACCAATCCGGCCAGGATGCGCATCAACGTCGTCTTGCCCGCGCCGTTCGGCCCCACCAGCCCGAACATCCCGCTGCCGATTTCGAGATCGACGCCGCGCAGCGCCTGCACCTTGCCGTTGTAGGTTTTGGTCAAATGCAAAATCGAGATCATGTCACCATCTCCTCGTAGGAGCAACTTCTCTAGCGGTTTGCCGTATCAGTCATTCCCGCGCGCTTCTGGCGGGAATCCAGTATTTGCATGAGGAAGCTGCGCCAATCGTCAGTCTGGATGCCCGACGACAGCGTTCGGGCATGACGATTGCACTTAACACAGTCCCACGGTCACTCGCGGCCTTCGCGCCAACGCAGCCACAGCCACACCAGCATCGCGGCGATCAACAATTGCAGCAGCCCCGCCGCGATCGACCATTGAGCGGCAGCGTAATCAGTTGTTACGATGGACGCGCCACCCAGCCACCCCAGCCAGTAATAGTTGTAGATGTAGGGCCGGGCGGGATTGAGCAGCCCCCACCATGTCAGATCGCTCGACAAGCTATTCGACATCAGCAACAGGCAGGCCAGCCCGTAGCCCAGGCTTAGCATGACGGCCATGCGCCGCGATGACAGCGGCGCCGTCAACAGCATCCCTAAGCCGCTGTACAAAATCACCACGGGCGCCATACCGCCCAGCCACATCTGCGCATAGCTGCCCAGATTGTAAGGGCCGACCAGCCACCAGCCCAGAACGCCCACCACCACCATGGTCACGCTGAGTCCGCTGAAGAAAGCAGCCCAGACGCCGCACAACTTGCCCGCCAGATAAGTCGCGCGCGTGAGAGGCGTGCTATCGATCAGCGCCCGCACACCCAGCTGCCGATCGCGCGGCACTACATCGGCTACGGCCAGGCCGCCCAACAGCAGCAGCAGTGAATAGATCAGCGGCCAGAAGATTCCTGCAAAAGCGGCCAGGTTGGCCAGCTGCTCCAGTGCTGGATGGGCGGCAGCAACATCCGGCAGTGGTTCGGCAGCCGCCGCCTTCCACGCCGCCAAGGCCACGCTGCAGATCGTGATCGTGCTCAATACAAAGACCGGCATGACGCGCTGCCGCCACAACATGCGCGTTTCGTAATACGCCATCGCCCCGATCTGGGCCAAACGCAGCTTCATGATCTTTAGATCCGTTTCAGCAGTTGCCGTTCTTCACGACCCGCCAGCCACAACGCCACACCTGCGCACAACCCGGCGGTCAGCCACAGCCACGGCTGCACATCGCCGGACAGCCAGTCGGGCAGCGTGGCGAACGGCGGGAAGACGCGCAGTACCTGCAAACCCCACAGCGTCAAACAGATCGAGACACTGATCAACGGATCGACAAACAACATCGATAGCAGAAAGGCCAGCGCGGCCAGAAACGTCATCGGGGCCAGCCACAACGCGACCAGCGGCCACAACGACCAATCACTATTTGCGATCACCAGCGCCACACTGCCGATCAAGCCCAACGCCAGATCGAAGAGAAAAACCAGCAACAGCCGCACCAGCACGATGAGGCGCGGCGAAACGGGCGTGGCGAGTTCGATCTCCACAGAGGGATCGGCCGCCGGGCCGTAGAGAAACGCGATGCCCAGCGCCGCCACCAACGGCGCGATCAACGCCAACGGCAGCATCTCGACCGACGTACCGGGTTGGCTCGTCAACGTCACCAACACGCCCAGCGTCATGACCAACGCCGAGGCCAGCCAAATCTCGTGCTGCACCACGCGCAGCTGCGCGCGCAGCAGCCACACCATCAACGCCCAGCGAGACGATCGCGCCGGCAGGGCAGCCGTCAGGGTCTGCACCAGTCGATCGGTTTCCTGAACCGTCGGGATCGGCGCGGGCCAATCGGCCAGCTGCTGCACGATCGGCAGCAGCCGATCAGCTTCTTCAATCGATCCGGTATCTTCGATCAATTTCGCGCGGAGTCGATCAGCGTGTGTCATGTTGCATCGTCTTTCAGCGAGTGTCGCAACTGGCGCAGTCCTAAGCTCAAACGGGATTTCACCGTTCCGATCGGGATGGAGAGCACCGTCGCGATCTCGGCCAACGACAAGTCTTGATCGTAGCGGAGGATGATGGCTTCACGTTGATGCAGCGGCAAAGACATGATCGCCGCCACCAGGCGAGGCCCGTCCACCTCGATCACTTCTTCCAGATCGATCGGATCGGGCAGCGCCAGCAATTCATCGTCGGTCAGCATTACCACATAGCGTGTCGCGGCGCGCTTGAAATGATCGCGCGCCACATTGACGGCGATGGCATACAACCACGGCTTGAAGGGGCGTGAGGTCTGATACTGTTTGATCGATCGCAGCGCGCGCAGGAAGGCTTCCTGCGTCAGGTCTTCCGCCAGCGCGCGATCGCCGCCGGTCAGGCGATAGAGGAACCCCAGCAGCGGGCTGTGGTGGCGCTCGACCAGCAGCGCCAGATCAGAGGTATGGCCGCGCTGCACACGGCGCGCCAGCTGCTCGTCGGTGGCGGCCGGCCGGTGGTGCTCCGGTGCAGAGCGGAGGCTCATGGTGAAGGTATCGGCAACCATTAACCCTGATACGAGGTGCAGGGCCAAAGGTTCACGTCATTTCAAGCGCGCCGTCAGAAATTCGATCAAGTCCAGCTTGGTGAGGATGCCCAGCACCCGCTCGCCCTCCACGACGATGACGGCCGGCGATCCGCCGAAGAGATTCAGCAGCGCCCCGGCGGACTGATCCGGCGCGACGCTGGCCACCTGCTGATTGATCATGGGCGCAATGGCGTCTTCCACCGTGTGGCCCGGCGCGGCCAGATGCGTGAGCAAAGTCGCTTCGTTGATCAGGCCGATCAGCTTGCCGTCACTGAGCACCGGCATCTGCGAAATATCGTGGATCTTCAGCCGCTCGATGATCTCGCGCACCCGATCGGTGGGCGCCGCCGCCACGAGCAGATGCCGCCGTTTCGCCGCCAACACATCGCCCACGCGTGCTTCGCCCCACAGAGTGCTGCCGGGCATTTCGTCGCGCGGTTCGGCGGTCAGGGTCTGCCCGCCGCGCCACGTCTGATACGGCGCCAGGGCGATCGGCGCGCGGAAGATGGCGGCCTCCACGCAGACGAAGCGCCGGTAGCCGCCGGGTTCGATGTCACTCAACTTCGCGGCGAGTTCCGCGCCCGGATTCCAGATCACACCATCAGGGAATCCGGCGTTCTGCACCTCAAGTGATCGCTGCCCATCGTGCACGATCAATTCCGCCGGATCAAAATACACCCGATCGATCTCGCCGGGAAACGTGAGTGCATCTTCTATCTGCCCGGCCTCTTGCTTCACCACGGCGTCAAAGTATTTCAGGCCGCGCAGATTTTCGATCCGCGTCGCAGCGATGTCGTCAACGCGTAGATACGTGTGCAGCGCTGCCGTGAAGCTGAACGGCTCCGCACTCCGATTAGTGATCGCCAACTCCATGATCAACTGCGGCCCGCGCACAATGACGGTGAACTCGGCCAGAAAAGCATGTGGCCAGATGGCGCGGCTCGCTGCGGAGTCACGCAGTTGAAAGCGCGCCGATCCGGCGTTCACGCTGATCAACTCCCAGGCGTGATTGCGCGCGAAGCCGTGCTTGGGCAGCGGCCCCCAGGTGGAGAATTGCGGAAAGACCACCGGCACACCGCCGCGAATCGCCGCGCTGTCGTGGAATTCGCTGGCGGGGCTGAGATACAGGCGTTCCTGATCGCCGGCCGGAATCCACGAGGTGACATGCGCCCCGTGCAGATAGACTTCGGCGCAAGCGCCGTCGGGACTGGACAGCTTGATTTTGGGCAGATCGTTGTTGCCAGAAACAAATGGGCGGGTTGTCATTGTTTATCCTCTGGGTGGGGCCGGGGTGTCGGGCAACACCCTGCGGCGAGGCTGATTATACAACGAGGGCGGGAAATAGA
>CAYNML010000057.1:25441-34759 GCA_964398185.1 uncultured Anaerolineae bacterium
ACTCCGTCTCCCCGATCAACAAATCCGGGATCGTCGGATCGACTTGCTTGAGACACTTGCGCTGCTGCTTGGTATCGGACTGCGCGTCGCTCTGCACCACGCAAGCGCGATAGTCATCGGCTAGCTTCTGCGCATCGGCCAGCGCCTTGTCCGCCGGCGCGGTGCCGTCGGCCACCTGACCATACGCTTTCGCCAGCCAGAAGATCGAATAGCTCAGCCACGAATTCTTGCCGCTGAAGAATTCGTACACCGACGACGTGCCGCTCTCGCCGAGGCTGGCCTGATACGCGGCGGCGCGTTCGGCGCCCACCTTCTGCTGATAGGCCTCAGACGCCGCCACGGACTTGCGCGCGGGCAAGCCCTGCTTGACGTCAACCGCACTCGTCAGGTAAGTGATCCACTTCCAGCAAGCTTGCTTCGCCGGCGTATCCGCCGAGATGTAATAGCCATTGCTCGAAATATAGTTGCCGCCTGTCGCACCAGCTGTACCGATCGGGAGGGAAGCGACCCCGATGTTCATCGTCGGGCGTTTGGTGCTGCCGGTCAAGTTCGGCATGCCGGCATAGGCGCTCCACATCGCCGCGCGCCCATCGTCGATCATCGCCTCACGCTCAACCAGCGCGGTCGAGGCATCCGTCAGCAGTTTGACGTAGTCGGTGACGAACAGCGGCTTCACGTCGTGCTTGCGGTGTAGATCGACATACCACTGCATCGCCGATCGCATCGTGGCATCGTCAAAGACCAGCTGGGGCGGATCCTGTGTCGTGTCGACCAGCTGCGCGCCCAGCGTTTGCAGCATCAGCACCAGATCGGTCGCTTCAAAGTAATCGCCCACATAACCGTATTGCTTTGTATCACCATCGCCTTTGGTTAGTGACTTCGCAGTTGCCAGGAAATCATCCATCGTCCAGCCGGGCTTGGGATAAGCCACCTTGGCCGCGTCGAACAGATCACGGTTGTACTCGATCACATACGGCGTCACTTCAGCAGGCAGCGCCCACAACTGGCCCTGCTCCGTAAATTGATCGAGCGTTGCCGCGTAGAAATCACTTTTGTCGAACGACTTATCGGCGTCGAGGAACGGCTCCAGGTTCAAGATCGCTTCCAGGTTCTTGGGATCCTGCAAACTGGGCGCCCACATGAAACAGTCCACATCTTTCGCTACATCGGGAATATCGAGCGAGGTGTTGGTGAGATCGGGCTGCTTGATCTCCACCACGATGTCGGGATTGGCCTCAGTGAAACGCTTCGCCAGATCACGATAGGCGGGCGCATTGAACGTGGCCGTACCCAGCGAGAACTTGATCGTCGTCGCGTTCTGATTGACCGGCGTTTCTTCAGGGGCCGCCACCACGACGGTCGGGACCGGTGTCGCTTCCGCCGCCTTCTTCGCGGCCTCGGCGATGTACTCTTCCGCCTTGACCTGCGCGTCGGCCAACGCCTGCTCGATCGGTTTGCCGTCTTTCAAGATCGCCTCGATCGCCTCGCCGAACGCCCCGCCCGTCGAGGTCTGCTCCGACGGCATCACGTGCGCGAAGGCGTAACGCACCGCGGCCGCGTAGTCGGGATCGAGCTGATCGAGCAGGCCGCTGCTCTCCAAGATCGAAAGGCGCGCAGGCAGCCGCTTGAACGTGGCGATGCTCGCCGGCGCCTGCTGGCTCAAGAAGTTCATCCAACGCCACGCGGCATCAGGCTTGGTGGTGCCAGAGCTCATCACCACACCCGACACAAACATGGGCGAGGTGCGATCGTTGACCTTGTCGATCGGCATCGGCGCGAGGCTCATCGTCTTCGTTTGCTGCTTGCGCACCTGCCACGATAGGCCGCTGTCGGTGGACATGGCCGCTTTGCCCGCCTGCACCAGTTTGTAACTCTCGGGCAGATTCAGCGCTGAGACCTCACCCTCCGGCGGCGGGAAGTACGGCGTCACCTTGTCCTTCAGATACAGATCGGTGTACCACTGCACTGCCGCGCGCACATCGGGCTGATCGAACAGCGGCGTCGCGGGATCGGTCGAATGATCGATCAACGCCTTGACGCGGCTCATGATGAAGCGTGCATGATTGGGAAACGGCTCGATGAACCCCCACTGCGTCGTCGTGTCGCCATCGCGTACGGTCAACGCTTTCGCCTTCGCCGTGAAGTCATCCCACGTCCATCCCGCTTCAGGATATTTCACGCCCGCTTTGTCAAACAGCGCCTTGTCAAAGGTGATGAACTGGAACTCGGCGCTGGTGGGCACACCCCATGTGCCGCCCCTCAACTGGAACTGTTCCAGCGCGCCGGGAATGAAGTCATCGGCCTTGAACGTCGTATCGGCGTCGATGAACGGTTTCAGATCGCGGATCAACCCTTGATCGATCGCGCTCTGATCGCCTCCGCTCGCGCTGACGACGTCGGCGCCTGCCGCCAGTCGTTGGTTGGCGTCATCGGGCCATTGGGTATCGAGCGGCCCCAGCCCCAGAATCTCATTGATCGAGACCGACTTGATCTTGATGCCCGGATTGTCCTTCTCGAAGGCTTTGATCAGATCGTTGTACGAGGCCATCTCGTATTCGTTGACGGCGAACAGGACCGTAACTTGACTGGGATCAGACGTGGGTTGCGCCACAGGTGCCGGCGTCGCCGGCGCTTCCGATGTGGGCGTAGCGCCGCCACACGCGCTCAGCAGAATCGATAACACGACTAACAACAGCAATGGTTTGGTACGCATCTTTCACCTCTTGGGTTACGTCATTGCGAGGAGCGTTGTGCGCGACGAAGCAATCCCCTCGTATAACAGCGAGATTGCTTCGCTGGGAAGCGCTCGCAATGACGCTCAGTTCGATGACTCTTTCTTTCCGCGTCTCCACCACGCTTTACGCTTAGCGGGTGGTTCATCTTCCGGCACGGCGATCAACGGCGCAGCAACCGTCGATCGGCCCGTCACCGGCTTGATCAATAGACCGTCCTCTTTCAGTTCCAGCGTCACCCGATCGCCGATCCCGGCCCGTTCGGTCAGATCGTGCGGTAGTTGCAGGTGACCACCCTCGTCGACGACGAGATATTCGTCGAAGACGTGCTGCGCATGTGAGGCCGTGATACCCGCCGTCAGCGCCGAGGCCACATCGTCCTCGCGGCGGATCGTCTCGCTGCTGATGCGGCCATCGCGGATGGTCACCACGCGATTGACCGCGCGCGCGATGTGCGGATCGTGCGTCACGATGATGGTCGTCAGGCCGTAGCGCTCGTTCATCTGTTGCAGCAGTCCCAGAATTTGCTGGGCCGTCGTCGAGTCGAGTTCGCCCGTCGGTTCGTCAGCCAGCAGCAGATCGGGCTGATTCGCCATCGCCACCGCAATCGCCACGCGCTGCTGCTGCCCGCCGGACAACTGCACCAGGCGATGATCACGATGATCCCACAGGCTCACGGCTTCCAGCAGTTCACGCGATCGCGCGCGTTTCTGTTTGCGGCTCAAGTTCGCTACCGTCATCGGCAGTTCGACGTTGGCTTGCGCGGACAGATATGGCACCAGGTTGCGCGCCACCTGCTGCCACACAAAACCGACCTTGGTGCGCCGGTAGCGATCGAGTTCGTGATCCGACATCTTCAGCAGGTCCTGTCCGCCTACCGTCACACGTCCCGCCGAAGGCCGATCGAGTCCGCCGAGCACGTTGAGCAGCGACGACTTGCCCGACCCCGACGCGCCGACGATGCCCATCAATTCGCCCGGCTCGACGGTCAGATCGAGTCCCTGCAAAGCCACCACCTCGATCTCGGTGACCTTGTAGATCTTCACTAAGTTTTCGCAGACGATTAGTGGTTCGGTCATGATCATTCACAATGGGTCATTCCCGCGTGTAGTTGGCGGGAATCCAGCGAACTGGATGCCCGACTGAAGCACTCGGGCATGACGCACCAACCGATCAGTTGCTTCATGACAAATCCTGAATTGACTATTCGTGTCATTCGTGGAATTCGTGTACAACCTACTGCCCGACTACGATCTGCCCTTCCTGCACACCTTCCAACACTTCCACGCGATCCTCACCCTTGATGCCCAACTTCACATCGACGCGGCGCTGCGACGCGCCATCCTGAATCACGACGAAGTCGCGGCCCTGAAAAGTGCGAATCGCCGCCGGGGGCAGCCACAGCGCGTTGTCCTTCTGCTCCAAGGTGATGATGACCGTCGCCAGTTCGCCGAGTTCCAGGGCAATATTCTGGTCTTGCAGCGCCACGTGCACCGCCGTGTCGTCATTGCCGGTCGAATCGCTGCCGCCGATAAATGGCAGTTGCCGCACGAAGCCGATCAGGTCCTGCTCGGGCCGGTTGCGCAGCCGAATGGTAGCCGGCATCTCCACGCTGAGTTCCGCCACGTCGCTAGCATCCAGGTCAGCCGTAATTTCCAGCGCGCCCGGATCGCCGACGACGATGGCCGTCTTAAACGCCTCGATCGAATTGCCGGGAACAATGTTCAACGCCAGCGCTTCCCCATCGAACGGCGCGGTGATGCTAGCCGCCGCGATCTTGTCCGCGATCTTCTTCACGTCGAGCTTGGCCTGCTCCACGGCGAGCGGTGTGCCGCCTTCTTCCTTGATCTGCGCTATTCTGCGCTCGGCCTGCGCCACGTCCAACTTCAACAGCGCCACGTCATACGCATAGGTGCGCTGGCTGGCGAGCGCTTGCTCGTATTCGGCCTGCGCCACGGTCAGGTTGCGTTCCGCCTGGATGAAGTTCTTCCGATAGCTCTCCGTCACCTCGTCAGGATCCCACGGTCGATTCTTCGCCTTGTCGTATTCGTCATACGCATACTTGCGCATGTCCTGAGCATTCTGCAAAGCGATCTGCCTGGCGACGACTGTCGCAGTTGCATCCTCAGCTTGTTTCTTTTGCAGCTGCAAGCGCGCCTTTTCCAGATCGGCTTCGGCATCGGCCAGTGAGGTATTGCTGGTGCGTTCGGCCTCTTTCAGCTTGAGCTGCGCCTCGGCCAGTTGATTTTCCAGATCGCCGATTTCCAGATCGGCCAGCAAGTCGCCGGTCTTCACTTGCGCATTGCGCTCGACGTTGACGTTGCGCACGAAGCCATCGGCTCGGAAGAACAAATCCTGCTGCTTCACTGGCCCCACGCGGCCCGTGAACTCCAGCGACTTTGTCACCGCTCCGCGCTGCACCACATACGTCGGTTTCTCGGCCACCACGGGCGTGGGCAGCGGCGTGGGCGTCGCCTCGGCCTCGGATGCGCCGCTGCTGCAAGCAGCAAGAATGAACAGCAATAAGAGGTACATCGGCAATGTGATGAGTTTGAGCATTTGTTTAATCAAGGACATGGTATGTCTCCGTAAAGCCTCACCCCCCGGCCCCCTCTCCCGAATTCAAACAGCGAATTCGGGAGAGGGGGAGCAGCCTTCTCCCCTCTCCTGATTTGTGCTTTTCAAATCAGGAGAGGGGCCGGGGGTGAGGTTAAATCGACTCTCCCAACTTCACCGCTTCAAACACCTTCATGCGAATCAGCAGCGCAATCAACACGCCGACCGCGATTAGGAACATCGCGCCGAAGACGGCGTAGATCGTTCCCATCTGATTCCACGCGATCTGCACGACGAACGGCGGCACCAGCGCTGCCTTGCTCGCACCGATCTGCAGGAACGGGATGAAGATCTGGCTGGCCGCGATGCCCAGCACCGTGCCCAGCCCTGCGCCCGTCAAGATCACGATCGCTTGTTCGCCCGTCAGGAACAACGCCATCTGCGTCACCGACAAGCCCACCGCGCGCAGCATCCCCAACTCGATGAAGCGCCGCCGGAACGAGACGATGGCATACACCAGGAAACCCAGCACCGTTAACGCTGCCGCAGCCAGAAATCCTACCGACAACAAGCCAAACAAACCCTGCCGTTCGGGTCGGCTCTGCTCCGCATCGATCAACGCGCGCGCATCTTCGGCGGTCACCACCGTGATGCCCAACGCGCGCACGTCCTGCGCGATCTGCTCGCCGTTCACCGATCGATCGGTACTGAGCCACACGTCATACGGATACAGTCCGCCCATCTGCTCGAAGACGTATTCCAGGTTCGCGACGAAGAACGGTCCATCTTGTGGGTACACCGTCGGGAATAGATCGAGCGCGCCGGCCACCGTAAAATCGAACGTCTTGAAGTCGCCCGCCGCATTGATCGTCAACTTCAGCGGATCGCCGATCTTCAGGTTATTCTGCGCCAGAAAATCGCGGCTCGCCAAAAGGTTGACGCGATTGAGCGCGAGGCGATTCATCAGGCCGCCGAGCGCTTCACGTTGGGCGAAGTCGCTGCGGAAGAAAGCGACCGCGGGAAACTCCGCCCGATCGACCCCCAGCAACCGCCCGGTCTGCTGCCGCCCGCCGATGTTGCTCGTCACCGAATAGTCGCCCACGCGCGCTGCCGCGTTGACGCCCTCCACCTGCAGGTGCTCGCTCACCGGCACGAACAACCAGCGCGGCTCGCCCTCTCTGCGCGGCTGCTGCACCGGCTGCTGACCGGGCATGGTTGTTTGTTGTTGATCAGTCGTATCTTCGCCCAATTCCGATAAATTCACATCCGCGCCCACCTGATAATACGCTTGATCGTGCAGATGATGATCGAGCGTGGCCGCCATCGAGGCGGTGAACGCCGCCAGGCTCAGCGTGATCGTCAACAGCAGCAGCGGCCCGGCATACTGTCCGGTCGAGCGCGCCACCTGGCGCAGTGTGAGCAGCGCCGTGATGCCCGGCAGCCGATCGGCCAGCCACGCGCAAAAGC
This sequence comes from uncultured Anaerolineae bacterium, assembly GCA_964398185.1. Taxonomy (GTDB): domain Bacteria; phylum Chloroflexota; class Anaerolineae; order Fen-1058; family Fen-1058; genus Fen-1058. The sequence continues at coordinate 32,197 of CAYNML010000057.1, forward strand.
GCAGCACCAATGGAAAGAAACGCATGAACAACAAAGCCAACGAAAAACAGAACAACGCCGGAACCAGGAACAGCAGCGGATTGAAAAACGGATTGCCGCTTTGACCCGCCCCAGTCACACTGCCTTGCTGGCGCAGCATGTACCAACCGTAGATCGTCGGGATCAGCAGCAGCCCGTCAAGGTAGTAACGCTGCCAGAATGGCTTACGCAGCGATCGGGCTTGCGACCAGCGAAACGTGACAATCGTATGCCGTGACGCGCTCAACGCCGGGATCAGCATCGCCACGATTGCTAATCCCACGCCGATCAATCCGTACCACAACGCCTGCGGCGAGAAGACGATCAACAGACCGCGACCGTTGGTCAACGATGGATCGAGAAACGATCGCATGCGGCCCATCCACTGCGCCAACGCTGCGCCCGCTGCCAACCCGATGATCAATCCCAGCCCGCCAATCAGCAGACCTTCCAGGAAGTGAATGAACAACACCTGCGCGCGCGTCGTGCCCCGGCTGCGCAGCAAAGCGATCTCGCCCTGCCCGCGCTGCACCACCATCGCCGCGATCTGCCCGATGAAGAACAACACCAGCAGCAGCACCGGCACACTGAAGATCGTCAGCACCAGCGTCAACGTGCGTGCGGCTTCACTGTAAGTGCGCAGCGCCGCGACCGGCGAAGCATCGAGCGTGGTGTTGTTGAGCAGCGCGGTAACGCGTGCTTCAACCGTCGTTACACCGTCGAGCAGGCGCGGCACATCCGCCGTGCGGACGCGATCGCCGTCGAAGACCTGATACCACACCGCCGAAGCGAGCGGCTTCTCGAACGACGGCAGCACTTGCGCAGTGAACGCCGCTTCAGACGACAGCAGCACTTCGTCGAACGATTGCGGCTGATAGAACCAGAACGGTTCGCCCGGATTGGCGGCCCGCCATACCCCGGCGATCTTCACCGGAATCCGCGCGCCCTTACTACCCTGCCCCAATAGCACGTAGCGCTCGCCCACCTGCACGCCGAGTTGATCGGCCAGCGTCTGGCTGACCAGCACTTCGACATCGTTGCCGGGCGCCGTTTCGTGCGGGAATTCGCCTTCGAGCAGCTGGATGTGATCTTCAAGTCCGCTGATGAAACCGAGCGTCATCCACAGCAGCGGTTCGCGCCCCACGAAGTTTTGCGCATCGGCGGCGGGAAACAAGCGGAGCTTATCGGTCTGCGCGTGACGCACCAGCGTCGAGAGTGGTAAGCCGATCGTGCTGGCCGACTGCCGCGAAAGGTATTCATCCAGCGGCCCATACTGCTCTTGATCGATATTGCCGTTCCACGCGCCGATGTAGCGCCATAAAAACGAGAACGGCGGACGGTATGTGCCGGCCTCGGTCAACTCGCCCTGCATCAGGCGATGCTGCACCGCATCGGCGTAGAGCGGAATGCTGGCAAGGATACCGACGGCCACCACCAACCCGATCAGTAAGCACACCATCAACAGGCGGTGATTCCAGACGCGCCGGGCAGCGATGATCAACAGCGAGAAGAAGTTGGCAAGCAAAGAAACACCTCAATCGTGGTGCGTGGTGCGTGATTGACTGAATGCTGTCCAGCCGTAATAGCATACACAGAAAGCAGCAAATGTGCCTATCAAGTGGCTAACAATTTTTACAAGTCGCTGTCTTCGTCTTCAAGGGGTTCACTGTCTGCGCCCAATAACTCGCGGGCCTCAGCCAACTGAAGCAAACCAAGACAAGTATAGCGAGGGTAGGCGGTTCAAGCCTGACATCTGCCTGCCAGGAATCAGCCAGCGCCGGGGTTGCGCTTTGCGTCGATTAACACGATCGTCGTCAAAAGAAAAAGGAGATGTCCCCCTTGAACGGAAGCATCCCCATGTTTCATGCTAAATTCTTGCGTGCAATCAGATCTTTCACGCCGATCGCGCCTGATCGATGACGGCCTGCGCCCATGCGATCACTTGCTCCTTCACTTCCTCCGGTTCCAGCACTTCCACCGCCGGGCCGAAGCTCAGCACGATCGAGGAGGCCCACAGCACGTCGGGGTTCAGCATCGTCACGCTGATCGACCCATCGGGCAGTTCTTCAAGCGTCTCCCACCACGATCGATTATCCTGCGCCAACTGCTTGAACTCCGCCTTGAAACGCAGGCGCACTTTGACCAGCCGCTGCTCGGTGGGATTGCTCGCCAGATAGGCGTGGATGTCGAAGTCGGCGGGCATGTCAAAAGTCTCGTCGAGCAAGGCGAGATCGACGATGCGATCGACGCGGAACGATCGATACGCCGCGCGCAAATGGCAGTAGCCGATGATGTACCACCAGCCCCAGCCGTGTACCAGCGCATAGGGATCGAAAGTGCGTTCGGTGGTTTCCGGCTGGTTGTAAGCCCGATAGATCAACTGCACCCGGCGGCGCTCACGTGTCGCCCGGCGCAACCTCTCCAAGATCGGCGTCACGGCCTCCTGATCGCCGCGATGCATCCCGGTGGCGATCAGCGTGCGGCGCGCCCACGCGATCTCGTGGCGCTGCTCGTTGGGCAGCACGTTGTCGAGCTTCGCCAGCGC
>CAYNML010000057.1:34859-37929 GCA_964398185.1 uncultured Anaerolineae bacterium
TTCGGCTCGCGCTGCAACAGCATGATCAACGTGATGAGTCGGGTGGCGGTATTAGGCATGCTGATCTCTCACAGCAGTGAAGTGTCGAGGAGTATCGGGGAAATATGGCTGAATGTCAAGCGAGCCGCGTTGTAGAAACCGGGTTTCTCCAGTCAAGCCGCCCTTAAAGATTGGCTGGTAGAAACCCGGTTTCTTTTTCTACTCAGTTCTTGCTTACGATCGGTACATAGAGATACAGCACCGCGGCCGGATCTTGTGGATTGAACTTCTCGTCGTACAACTCGAATTCCGGTCCGTCCGCGTGCTGATACCCCGAAGTGGGCAGCCATTGCTGATAGGCCGTCATCCACGCCTCACCGACCTGCGGCAGGGTACACGGGAACACAGCGTAGGTCTGCGCGGGGATGTTCCAGCTCACCATGCCTGCTGGCACTTCCGCCGCGCCCTTGGCCTCGCAGGCGGCCAGGTAATCGAACTCACCCGTCGCTTCGCTGTAGTGGTCCATCGCGCCGTAGCACACTCGCGGATCACCGTCTTTGATCTCGGCCAGGCGCGGCCCGAATTCATTCCACAACGCCTTGAGGTCCATACCCTCCAGCTTGCCGTGCAGCTGCAAGCCCACCAGCGTCATGGCCGGCTTCTTCACGATTTGCGGTTCCATGTTGTCAGCTCCTTGAAAGATGTACTCTTGACGAGTCTGACATCATTCTGCCACTGGTTCGTGACAGATCCTGGCATATTTCTGGCGGATGTGTTGTTCGGCACGAAATCAAGTATAATCTGCTGTGTACATTGTCAGCCGACAACGCTGCCCCAAGTCAGCCATGATCCTCCAGGTCACTGCCGAGCTTAGCAACCTGAGCACAATTCGCCACTTCATCGAGGACAACACTCGCCGCTTAGCGGCCGACGAAAACACAGCGTATGCGCTGGCGCACGCCGTGGACGAATGCGCCACGAACATCATCGAGCATGGCTACCGCGGTCAGTCCGGCTCGATCGAGATCGAGATCGATCGGGTGGGTGACATCCTGACGGTCGTGCTGCGTGATCACGCGCCGCCGTTCGATCCCACCGGGGTACCGCCCCCCGATCTGACTCTGCCGCTCGAAGCGCGCGAGCCGGGCGGCCTGGGGGTTTACCTTGCCCGGCAGATGGTCGATGACTGGCAGTATCGCGCTTTATCTGACGGCAACGAACTCACGCTGATCAAGCAAGCCAAGCCGATCATACCGCAGTCATGATTCAATCAGGAGACTCAACATGAACATCACGACCGAGCAATCAGCCGCCCGTGTACCAGTAACCACCATTCGACTGCAAGGCGACCTCGACGGTTCCAACTACCTCGAGCTGATCGCTGCCGCCAAAACAGCGCAGCAAAACGGGGCCAGGCAGCTGCTCCTCGATCTGGGCGGCGTGCCGTACATGAGCAGCGCGGGGTTGGTGGCGCTGCACAGCGCCGTGCAATTATTGCGGGGCGAGCAGCCGCCGGATCCATCAGCCGGCTGGAGCGCTCTGAAATCGGTTGCCGTGAACGCGACCGGCGCACAGCAACTGGTCAAGCTGCTCAATCCCCAGCCGCGCGTCACGCGCACGCTGGAGATGAGCGGCATGAACGTCTTCTTTGAAATCTACACCGACGAAGCCGCCGCACTCGCTTCGTTCTAAACGCCAGCCACTGCCGAGCGCCCCGGCATTGACGCCGCGCCACCGCCAGATCTGTCTGCGCTCTGGCGGTGGCCTGTAAAACGGCGTTAGTCGCTTGACGCCGCGATATAGTGTACGCCGCCTTGACGCTCAAGCCCCACCAGCAGATGCAGCGCCGGACCAGGCACGACGATCATCGTCTTGATGACCGCCGAGCCAGATTCACTGGGCACCTGCATCACCTGCCACTGCGCGCCCCCCTGCGAGCCAATCAACAAACCGGCGTTAGGCGTCAACAGATACAGCCTGGCGGGATCGCCAGGATCGAAGACAATCTGTTGAAGCGTGATGTGGGCGTTGGGATCAAGCGGCAGCTGCGCCGTGAGGTTGCGCCACGTCTGGCCGCCATCTTCGCTCTTGAACAACTCGCCCGCGTCGCTGCCAGCGTACACGATGTTGGCGGCAGTTGGATCGATCGCTATGGCCGTGATCCGATAGTCGATCATCCCGCGATTGCTGGCCGACCAGCTGTCGCCGCCATCGGTGGATTTGTAGACGCCGTGCCCCTGTCCCACAAAACCGCCTGTGCCTGCATACATCACGTTGGCGTCGGTCGGATCGATTGCCAGCGACATCACGTACACTTCATGCTCATCGCCCGGCAGGCCCTTACGCAACGGCGTCCAGGTGCGCCCGCCATCGCGGCTGCGCGCCAGACCTCCCGGCCTGGCCAGACTCAACACCAGACGCTGATCGGCGGCAGACGTAAATAACGCCCGCTCGAATCCCCCAAACAACTGTGTCTCCGCCAACCGCTTCCAGGTGGCGCCGGCATCGCTGCTGCCGTAAACCTCGCCGCGCACATCGACCATGGCGTAGAGCTGATTCGGATTAGCCGGATTGATCGCCAGCGCTTTCACATCGGCAGTAGGCAGACCTTCGGCGGCGAGCTGCCAGGTGGCGCCGCCGTCGGCGCTTTTGTAGACGCCGCTGCCCGATCCGTTCTCGCCCGTGCCGGCATATACGATCTGGGGATTTGATGGATCGACGACAAACACATTGATGCTGCGCGGCAGATCGAGCAGCGGCTGCCACTCACCGATCGGCAGTGCCGGCCCGGCGGTTGGCGTCGCGGTCGGCGTCGCGGTCGGCGGCGCGATCGGCTCAACCGGCGGGGCCGGGGTTGCCACCAGCTGCGGTCGATCCGTCGGAACAGGCTCAACCGTAGCGGCGGGGGCCGGCGCCGCGGTTACTTGCGCCACCGTGGTGGGTACGGCTGCCGCACCTCCCTCAGCCGCGGGGGTGAGCCGCACGATCGGGCTGCACCCCCGCTCGGTGGATACAACGAAGAACACCACCACCAACAAAATCATGCGTTGCAACAGCGCCAGCGTCTTCATATCAGCCTCCAAAAATCATA
>CAYNML010000058.1:0-2480 GCA_964398185.1 uncultured Anaerolineae bacterium
AATCCAGCGCTGAACCAGTGGATGCCCGACAACGACCTCGGGCATGACAGGGCAAGTGGATGCCCGACAACTACCTCGAGCATGACGACGTAGCGAAAGTGATCGATCCATGTTCCATCAACATCCTCCAACCGACGAAACGGATCTGTTGCCGTGGCATCTCACGCATTCGCTGCCGGACAGCGATCGCCCTGCGGCGGAAGAGCAGGCCCGCCGACAGCCGCAGCGTCTGGCGGCGTGGCAGGCCGTGCGCTCGGCGGCGCTGAGTCAGCCCGTGCGCGTGCCGCCCGCGGCGGTGCGGCAGCGCGTGCTGGCCCAGGCGCATCCTCGATCGAAACTGCCGCGCTGGCTGCCGCTGGTGAGTGGTGGTGTGCTGGCCGTGCTGGCCCTGCTGTTGCTGTGGAACATCGTGCAGCCCGGCATCAGCCTGCGTTGGTCGGTTACGGGCGAAGCGCCGGCCGTCTTCCGCATCTATCGCGCCCCCGCCGGCAGCGATCGCTTCGAGTTTGTGCAGGAAGTGCCGGCGCAAGCGGGAACCGTGGACTACACCTACGTCGATACCACGCTGTGGCCGGGGCAGGCGTATCAGTATCGTGTGGAAGTGGCGAATGTTGAAACTGCCAGCGCCACCATCGCCGCCAACGGGGCCGCCGTGCTACCCGCGCATCTGGCCATTATCTTCAGCAGTCTGCTCATCGGCCTGGCGGGCGCCGTCGTTTTACGCGAAATGACGCTCTCGGCGCGGCCCATTCATTGGAAAGCAGTTTGAGCCAATCCTGTTTTAGCCACGGAACTGACACATGTGACGAGGATCGCCACTTCCTCGTCGCGTTTTGTTTGACGCAATCAACCTCCAATGCAACTGCAATGAAACGACAATACTTGAAATTGAACTTGCGCTCGCAGCTCATCGACTATAGGGATGAATTTACTTTTTTCAGGAGGAGAAAGATGAACAACACATCAGTTCGCCTAGTTCGCTTGTTAACGATTGTCGCCTTGCTTGCTATGATGCTATTCGCTGGCGTGCCTCTCGCTAGCGCGGCTCCTATTGAAGTTGATGATTTCAATCAGATCACCGATTCGCTACTGGTCGCTGCCACTCCGTCAACTTCCCCGCAGTTTGGTTCAACCGTACACGGAAGCATTCTCGGTGGTGAACGTGATGTGCAAGTTATCGTAACGGCCGGCGGTTCTCTCGACACCATCGTAGTGAATCCATCTGATTCTTCTGGCTACTATAGCCACTCGCAGGTTTCCAGTCTTCGTGGGCGCTCGATCATCACTTGGGATGGTATAGATGGCAGTGCTACCGTAAATCCCACGGGCTTGGGTGGCATCGATCTTACGCTTACAGGCAATAATGCCTTTATTCTGGGCATTATCTCCCAAGATGTGCCTGCACAAATGGCAATCCGTGTTTACTCAAGTGCTACCAGTTGCTCCATACGCTCGATCAGTGTGCCAGGCCCAGTAGCCCAATACGCACTCTTATTTACCTATAGCAGCTTTGTCCAGGACACCGCCGCTGGTTGCACTTCGCCAGCAAATTTCGGCAGCGTTGGCGCGGTCCAAGCCATTGTAAATAATGCTCCCATCCCCGCTTTTGACCTTGACGTGCGTATTGATTTCTTCAGGGCAACTAACAGCCAAACCTATCGAGACATGGGAGATCTCCCTGATTCCTACACCACCCTGCTGGCAAGCAATGGGCCTGTTCACTATTTTGACACACTCTTTCTCGGCGCCGTTGTTGACGGTGAAAGCGATGGACAACCAACCAGCTCTGCAAATGGAGATAATCTGAACGACATCGATGATGAAGAAGGCGTTGCACGGCTTGGCACATGGAGCAACGGAACAGCAGGTGGCCAAGTCCGTGTTACGGTCAGCGGAGCTTCGACCGCGTGTTTAAGCGGCTGGATTGATTTTGGGCAAGATGGTTCTTTTGCCGAGCCTGGAGATCAAATATTCGACCTCCGCAATGTTAGTGGGGGTGTGAATGACTTGAGCTTTGATATTCCAGCAGGCACCTTCCCTGGCCCTGGCGGAAATAATGTGACACTCAACGGACGTTTTCGCCTTGTGGAAGATCGTCTACTCGATATGAATTGTACATCGCAAACAAATGGTGGTCCCGAACCCGATCTTCTCTATGAGGGGCCCTATATGAATGGAGAAATAGAAGATCATCAATGGCCGTTCGGCCCCACCGCCGTGACGCTCAACTCGCTGCAAGCGGAAGCCAGCACCGCCCCCATCGTGCCGGTGGCCTTGCTGGGTGGGACCGCGCTGGTGACGCTCGGCGTCGTGTTCTTCGCCCGCCGCCGCAAGACCGCGTAACCCCCCAGCCTGCTTCAACACAAAACCGGATGTCCGTTAAGGCATCCGGTTTTTGTTTGCGCGCTAGACCTGGCAGGTTTTCCGCAGCCGGTCAACCCTGGCTCAGCGTGAGCAAGGCCGGCCGGGCTGCCTTCCCC
>CAYNML010000058.1:2580-37420 GCA_964398185.1 uncultured Anaerolineae bacterium
TCAACCCTGGCTCACCGTGAGCAAGGCCAGCCGGGCTGCCTTCCCCCTCATCTGGCGAAAACCTGCCAGGTCTTCTCGCCCCTGCGGTTGCACCATCTGCACCGCGCCGAAGACGGCGCGGCGAGCGTGGACGCCTGACTGTGGAAAAGCCCTGAGTCTTTGCTCGTGATCTGGCGAACGAACTTATTATCGGCTACAATGGACAGGGAGGTGCTGAAATGCCGAAGCAAGTTCTTACCGCGATTCTACACAAAGAAGCCGACCTGTACGTGGCCGAATGCCCTGAAGTGGGAACCGTCAGTCAGGGCCTCACGGTTGAGGAAGCGGTCGCCAACCTCACAGAAGCGACTGAACTCTACCTGGAAGAATTCCCCCAACCTGAAGTGACTCACCCCTGGCTGACGACCTTTGAGGTGGCTGTCTATGCCTAAACTGCGGCGCGTCTCCGGGCCAGAGGCCGTTCGAGCGTTGGAGCGGTTGGGCTTCGTTCAGGTCAGGCAACGGGGCAGTCACGTGGTGCTCAAGAAACAGACACCCGAAGGTGCGGTGGGTTGCGCCGTGCCATTACACCGCGAACTGGCGCCTGGCACCCTGCGCGGCATTCTGAAGCAAGCTCAAGTGACACTCGATGAGTTTATGAATAACTTGTGAGGAAGGTCTAAAACGCGGCCAGCGTTGCGGCGACGCTTGGTCGGACGGATGTCGTCATTCGACTGCGGCGCACTGCATAATTCACTCGCAGAAGCCGCAGGCAGTCTGCCTAACATCAACCGCATGTGAACAAAACAACCGGGGGCCAGTGCGGCCTCCGGTTGTTGTTTGCGCGCTAGACCTGGCAGGTTTTCCACAGCCAATCAACCCTGGCTCGCCGTGAGCAAGGCCAGCCGGGCTGCCTTCCCCTTCATCGGGCGAAAACCTGCCAGGTCTTCTCGCCCCTACGGCTGCACAATTTTCAACGCCGGATCGCCGAACAACAAAAACGTCCGCAGCACGTCGCGCGTGCCGTCGTTCTGCGCGGGCACCGCGCGCTGCGCCTGCACGAACACATCGCCCAGCCGCGCCGTGCGATCTTGCAGCAGCGCCTGCACCAACGCATTGCTCAAGAAACTCTGATCGCTGCCCAGCGTCAGGCTCGTCGGCGCCAGCAGCGCCACCGCGCCGCCGTTCGCCTGCCACAACAGCGTCTCCGTCAGCGACTGCACTTTGGAATGCGTGAACAACCCGGTGAGGCACGTCATGTTGATGATGACGGGCAGGCGCGCGCCGTTCTGCAATGCGGCGCCGTCTTTCACCGTAAACAGATTATCCTTGCCCCACTGCGTCACACTGCCGTGCCCAAAGTACCCCACGATGGCGCTGCCCTCGTTCAGATCGCGCACGATCTCTTCACTGGCCTGCGGCGCGCCCGCCGGCGGATTCAACAGGCTCGTCTGATAGCCGGTGAACTGATCGATGAAGCGCTGCGCGTCGTCACGAAAGATCGGCTCCTGCCCGTCGGCCACCGCCAGCACGTGCGATCGCCACTCGCCCGGCGGCGCGTCCTGCTCGTACGCCAGCGTCTTGGCCACAAACGTCCGCACCTGCTCCGCCGTGCGTGCCGGCGCCCGCCCGATCGCGATGTCCGGCTGCTCGTCCTCGTCCAACTGCGCGAAGCCCACATCGCTGGCCGTCTCGCCGCCATACACCGTCTGCACCAGAAACGTCGGCACACGATTCGTCTCCGGCGGCGTGGTGAAGTTCAACGTATCGTAACTCGCGTCGCCCACCAGCAGCACATACTGCGGCTTCACCGCCCACTGCTGCGCCGCATGTTTCAAGAAAGATCGAATCGCTTCCGGATCGACGCGCCCGTCGCCGAACTGATCGTAGATGGCCTGCACCGGCGCCGCCATCGTCGGCAAGCCTTGTTCCGCGCGCCACTCCAACAGCGGTTGCAGCGGCTCCAGCAGATCGATCGGGCCGATGGCGAGATACGCCGCGGCATTGTTTGCGGCGCGCAGATCGGGCGTCAGCTGCGCGGCCTCAACCCGCCCCGATTGATATCCCTGCGGCCCCACGGCCCAGTACCGCCGCCCCGGCTCTCCGACAAAATCGGCGTTGGCCTGCAAGCGGGTGCGCGTGATCCGATCGGGGTCAGTGACATCGAAGACCTCGATCGGCCCGGAGAAGCCGCTGAGTGAATGCACGCCGCCGGGACTTTCGAACACCAGGCGATCAGCTTGCGCGGCGAAAGCGCGCGGATAACGCACAATGATCCGGTTCAAGAAGGTAATGTCGGCAACGACATCTTTGACGCCCGGCGCGCGCAAGGTGAGCGTGTTGCCGCCCGCGCGCAGGACACCGGCGGGCACCTCGGCCTGAATTGTATGCGGCCCCTGCCCGTCCCAGGCAAACTCACCCAGGAACTGATCGTTCAGCAGCAACCGGTAGGCATGATCGAATTCAGTGGGCGCTTCGGTGTTGCTCCATACCTCGATCGTGAGGTGCGCCGGGCCGTCGGCCACGGCCGTCACGGTAAGTGGAATGGTTTTGGTGATCGGCGCAGGCAGCTGCGCCCAGAACCAATGATCGCCGCCTGCGGCTTGCGGCGCATAGACAAGATTCTCTTCGAGGTGCAGCGCGGCCGTGTAATGATCAACTCGCGCGAGATGGCCGAGTGAGTCGATCGGTTTTTCGGAAATGTGCGCCGTAATCTGATCACCGCGTTCCAGCCAGAAAACCGTCTCGCTCATGTACCGCGTGGGGCTGATCGGCGCGTAGAAGCGCAGCGTCTCGCCATCGATCCAGGTCGGTAACACCAGGCCGCCCTGCTTCACCTGCACGGCCGCCGGATCGATCCCGTTCCAGCCGAGTTGGGCCGGGTTCAGCGCCACGAGACCCTCCTCGCCGATCAATAGCTTGACGATGCTCGCGTCCGATGCGGGCGTGGTCACGGAAGGTGATCGTGTCAGCCAGAGGGCCAGGCCAATGGCTGCCAGGGACAACGCGAGACATCCCGCCGCCATCAGCCAGGCGGCGCGGCGCGTGAAACGGCGCGAGCGTATCATGAACGGCCCTGGCGCAGGATGAAGAAGGCGATGCCAAGGAAGACGAAGGCCGCGCCGACCAGCAGCAGCACCGGCGTGTTGGACGAAGTCGGCGCTGTGCTCGTCGCCGGTGCGGCTTCAGTCACCACCACGGCGGGTGCGCTCACGGCCGGCACTGCATCGGGCGGCGCCAGTGTGGGATCGGGCGCCTGACTCACTGCGGCACTGGGCGCGGCCTCCGCCGCCGCGGGCGCGCCGCCAGACACCGCTGCATCCGGCGCAGACGGCACGCTGGTCATCTCGGCCGGCGGCTGCGCTTGAGGTTGAGATTGTGTCTGTACCTCGGCCGGCGCATTCGCCACCGGGGCGATTGTCGCCGGAGCAGCTGATCCGCCGGTTGTGTCGGGGCGCGGGGTGACGGTCGCCGCCGAAACAGCGCGGGGTGTGGCCACGACAGGATTGCCGGTCGAAGCGGTGGGGTTCGTCGCCGGTTCAGACGGCGCGCCAGTCGGCGTGGCCGTTGGTGTGGCGGTGGGCGTGCGTGTCGGTGTCCGGGTCGGCGTGGGCGTTAAGGTGGCCGTAGCCGTGGGCAGTGCGCCGGCCACCGCCGAGATCGGGCCATAAAATAGCGAGCTCTGATTGGTCGTCAGCTCTTCCAGCTTATACCAGTAAGTGCGGCCCAGCACCACATCCTCGTCGATCCAGGGGTCATACTTCCAGCCCGTCAAGTCATCGCCCTCGCGCTCGATATAGTCGCTGACACGCGTGTACTCGCCGGTCTTGCTGTCGCTGCGGGTAACAAAGAAGCCGACCGTGTCAAGCTGCGTGGCCGTTTCCCATTGAACGTAGATTTCCGGCGCGGGCGGCACTGACATCGCCGTGAAGCTGACCAGCGTGACATTGGCCCTGGCGGCGGGGGGCCACCCGGCCAGCACACTGATGGCGAGGAATCCAATCAAAATGAGATAACGTTGCTGCTTGTTCATGCTCGTAAAACAATCAACCCCTTCTGCTGCAACTCCGCCAGAAACTTCAGCGTATCCGCCTCGGCTGTCGCCGACGGCACATCGTAAGCGCGGCACACCGCCGCGGCAATCTCGCGCACCGAGCGGGTGCCGTCGGCCAGCGACCAGATGTGCGCGCCGACTTCGTTCAGCACTTTCACCTGTCCCTGGTCAGGCAGTACCACCACCGCTTCATGTTCCAGGCGGCGCCCCCGCGCGTGTTTTGCCGGGGCAGGATATGAATTCAGCGTCATTTCCATATGGGCTACTCTCCTCGCGGTGATCTCACCAGCCACCGCACCACCACGTGCAGCGGCCAGTTGAGCAGTGCGCCCAGTCCGCGTGTCAGCCGGTTCGCCCGCGTTACGGCGAATAGGCGGCCTTGCCAGCGCTGCACGCGATTGATCCGCCGCTCAGTGTCTACCCAACGCGGCTGCTGCAAATCGATCGTGTGATCGCCCCGCTCGATGGCGATGACGCGCCCCACGATCTCGGCAGCGGCGGCGGGTGGATCGCTGGTGCGCGTGTTGTCGCCGTGAGTGTGCCAGCCGCGCTCGTCAATCGCCACCAACCGGTGAGTGATCCACTCCCCGCCGCGCTGCACCACGATAACGTTGCCGGGCCGCAGGGCGCGTGGCTCGATCGGTTGGACCACCACCGCATCGCCGCCGCGCACTAGCGGGCGCATACTCTCGCTGGTGACGGTCAGCCGCACCATCCCGTTCGCCCGGGCCGCCTGCCATGCTTCCCGCGCGGCAGCCTGATAGACCTCAGCCGGTTGGCGGGCGGCCTGCCCGGATGCGCTTTCACTGTCCATTATACTCCGGCCTGGTTGGCAAAGCGTTAGTTCTTAAGTATCAACGGCAGCATCAACTGAAACGGATTGGCAGATGTCGTCAAAGTCGCCGTCTGCGAATCGGTTGCGCCCAGCGCCAGGGTGACGGCGATCGTCGCCGTGTCGGTTGCCTGGCGCCCGGCGTACAAGGGAATGCTCACGCGCACCGGCAGGTTCCGGCTCGCCCACGGCGCCAGACTGCCCGTTGTCGGCGAGAGTACCGTTGGCCAGGCTGCGCCGTGCAGCTGCGCCGTGAAGGTGTTGGTGGCGTTGCCGGTATTGGTCAGGGCCAGGGTATAGACGAGAGTCTGACCGGACAAGCCGGTGCGAGCCAGCGCGGACGGCGTTAAAGCAAAGCCGTACACCGGCTTGAGGGTGGTGGTCAGCACGACGGTTTCGTTCAGGAAGCCCAGCCCGCCCTGTGAAGCGACGACGACGCGCGCGACATCGGCGCTGTAGGCGACGCGATCGGTGGGAGCCGCAACCTCCAACTCAAAGGCGGCGCTGCCGTGCGGCGGCAGATCAATCAGGCTGGCCGTCGAGAGCTGGGCGGGCCATGTATGGCCCTCAACGCTCAGATCGAACGTGTCGGTGAAAACGCCGACGTTGGTCACCTGGACGGTGTAAGTCACAGTCGCGCCGGGGTCGGCCTGCTGGCTGACGGGACTGGCCGCCGCCTGAGCGCCATACAAGCCGTTGATGGTGGCAAGCGCCACGACGGTCTGAAAGCTGTTGTCAGCGGATCGGAAGGTCAGCGTGGCCACATCCGTCATGCCCAGCGGCGCGGTCAGCGGAATCGTTACCGAGACGATGAACGGTTTGCTCTGGCCCGGCAGCAAGATTGGATCGGACACCGTCAGCGGCCAGGTATTGCCGCTGAGACTGATCGCGGGCGTATTCGTCAGCCAACCGGAATTGGTGAGGTAGAGGGTATGCAGCACCGTCGTGTTTGGCGAGCCGAATTTGATGCTGGTGTTGGGCGCCACCTCCACGGCGTACGTTGGCAGGCGCAGCGCCGGATCGCCGAAGATCGTAAAGGTCTTGATCAAATCGTAATCCAGGCCGGAAGCATACAACTCCAGCTTGCCGGCCTGCGCCGCCCAGCCCAATCGCGCGTAGCCTTGCTGGAACACGGCGTTCAACAAGCCGCGCTCCAGTCGATCGTGCCCGGTGGAAACCCCCAGCCCCGTAGGCGAGAAGGAAGCCACCGCTCCGCCGTTGGCGGCGCGCAGCATGGTTTCCATCAGGCCGTTGTTTGCACCGCTGACGCTGGGATAAAGCCAGTAGCCGTCCAGGCACGTCATCGAGAGGATGATGGGCAGGCGGTCCAGGTTGTCGAGCGTGGCCACGTTGGCGTTGACGAAGAAACTTTCATCGCCCCAGCGATTCAAGCTGGCATGGCCGATGTAGCTGACGAACAATGCGCCGGTTTGATTGAGCGTTGAGGTAATGGCCCGGTTCACTCCAGGGCACGGACTGTTTCCCGGTAGACAGCCGTAATCGTTGGCGTACACGCGATCGGGCTGGTAGCTGGACGGCAGAACGGTGCTGATCAGATCATTTGAGAGCTGCACAAAATCGCCCGCGCCTTTGGGATCGGGGATGTTATCGGCCACAAACAGCATGCGCTGGCGATAGGGCAGCGCGTTGGCCTGCGCCTCATAGCTGATGATCTTGCTCACGACGATGTCGGCTTCGGCGGCCGTGTTGACGGGCAGGCGCCCCACCAGCATGTCGGGCAGCGGATCGTCGCCGACGATCTCGACCAGTCCGTTGGCGGTGTCAACTTCGCCCTGGTATGGATCGACCCACCCCAGATTGGGCGGCAGGTAATTGGGCGGTGTGCCGTACAGCGCCGTATTGAAGTTCTTGAAGTTCCAGTGTCCGTCGCCCACCAGCAGCACGTAAGTCGGCGCAGGCGGCTGCCAGTTGGCATAGACGTACTTCAGGAAATCCTTGATGGCGACGGGATGATACAGCCCGTCGGTGAACTGGTTGTAGAGATCGGCCACATCGACGATGTACACGCGCAGCCCTTCGGCCGCGCGGTAAGCGGCCAACGTCTGCATGGAGGTGATGAAATCGCGATGGGTGATGATCAGATAATCGGCGCCGTGGCTGCTGCCCAGATCCGGCGGGGCGTACCGGCTGATCAATTTGGGCGCCAGAATCTGATCGGCGCCGCCGACGAAGTAGGTCACCGGCGCCTCGGCGGTGATCTCAAACGTGGCGGTAAATTGCCCTGCGGCCGCGCTGATGCTGCTCGACACGACGCGCTGCGGCTGCCAGGGATTAGAGATATCCAGCACGTGCACGGTGTCCGTCGTGAAGGAGCTGGCCGTATACCGGCGCGCTCCGCTGCGCTCATCGGAAAAGGTCAGCTGATTACCCACAGCCTGCAGCCGTCGCGGGTACGCAATTTCAAACCAGTCAAAGTACAGCGTGGCCTGCGGTGTCGCTGATTGCGCAATGACGGTGAGCGTCAGGGCATTCGTGCCCTCCATCAGCGTCGTCAATGGCGTGGTCGTTTCCATCCGATGGCGAACCAGGCCAGTCCAGATCGTGTCTTCCAGCACGTTACTCAATGCGTTCAGGCGAAAGACCGTGCGATAGGTGGGATTAGGCGGCGGATTCGGCGTGATGGTCGTCACTTCCGCGCGCACCGTGGCGCTGAGCGGCGCCGCGGCGATGGCCGTTAACGTGGTCGTGTAGGTCCGGGTGACGGTGTGGCCGGTGAAGGCCGTGGTGATGAGATCCCAGAACCAGGTGTCTTCGTCGTTAAAGTGGGTAGTCTTCCAGAGCACTGATTGTTCAGCGCGCACGGTCGTGGTGTAATACTCGATGAGTGGCGCGCTGCCGGGCGTGCCGTCGTGCGCGGCGATCCGCAGGCCGGGCGTGTCGCCCACGCGCAGCCAGTACACATTTTCGTTTGTATACTTTTCGACCATCTTGGCGTTGAAGTGAGGCTGCCACCCGTTCAAGGTGATCCAGGAATTCGCCTCGTCCGCGTGCCTGGCCGCGAGCACCTCGCCGCGCAGGCGCTGTCCGTAAAACAGCACCTCATCGCCGACATCGAATTGTCCATCGGCTTCGCCAGCCACTTCCATCGCGACGGCCAGACCCTGATTGGTCAGCTGCAGCTGGCGGGGGTCGAAAGCGGTCAGCACCAGCCCGGCGGAGAGCAAGTCCGTATAGGTGACGCGATACAACCCGTCACGATCGACGACGATTTTGTACTGCGGGGTCGTGATACTGGGACCGGCAGCCAGCCGCGGCGCAGGTAATCGCCACTGGCGTGCGGCGTCGTAATTGAGGAGAGAATCCCGCAGCGCCTGTTCGAACGGAACACTACTCGTTGGGGCCGCCGCCACCCGATCGGATGTGCCAGCCCCCTCGAATGCGATCTCGATCCGCAGCTGCTTGTGCCAGCGCAGCGAACCCGCCGCAGCCAGGTATTGGAACGGGTAGATCTCGACGCGCGCCAGACGCTGATCGCGCAGCCAGGCCGTATCAACGATGCGCGCCACTTCGGCGGGATACACGACCGCGTTGCGGTAAGCGGCACGATCAGGAACACGCTGTGTCAGGCCCGGCTGCAGATCGCCGCTCAACGGCGCCGGTCCCGCAGCGGGCCATACGGGATGCCAAACAGGCAGCGTTTCGACCGCATCAGACAGCACCCGCAGGGTAATGCGCCCTTCCGGCGGAACTCCCAGGAGTGCGCTGAATTTGGGGAGTTCCGGCTTGCCCGGCGCTGCCAAGCTGCTGGCCCCGGCAACAGTGACGCGCTGATAGGGCTGCTGCGCAACTTCGACAGTCTGCATGTCAAACACCGGCACGTCGAGTTCCAGCACGACATGATCGGCGGTCGATTCGATCAGGCGCAGGCCGGCTGCGTCCGGCGCTTCACTGGCGCGCGCCGGCGCCGGTTGATTCACCGCGATCAGACTCAACCCCAGCGCTAACACAAGCAGCACAGCAACCAGGCTGATTCGAGAGAGGACTAAACGTCGATCCATCATGGCAGGCCCTGTCTGCATAAATTCCAAACTGTCGTCATCTTACGCGCTTTTCCTTAAGCCCACATTGAGCCGAGATGAAGAAGCCGTGGCCAGTATAAAAAAACAACGGGCTTCGCCCCACGAGCGAAACCCGCCGCCGTAATATCACTGCCAATCGATATTCGATTGCCCGACACCGCGCCGCTTAGTTGATGTGAGGCTGAGTCGGATCGATGCCGAGCGGATCAGTCACCTCCGGTCGTAATGGCGAGCCGGCGCGTGTTTCCAGCTTGAGTTCATGCACGATAGCAGGAGCTGTATAAGCTCTGCGCTCTTCTGACTGGGCAACGTTCAACACCATATCGTCGTTCATATTAGCTCCTACTCACTCAAGGTGATTATGATGCACATTTTTTCAAAACGATTTCTTGTCAAGGGTACAACAAGACAAGTTGAATGTCAAGCATTCATTCCCAAAAAAATCAGAGCGTGATTCCAACCAGCTGCACACCGGGTTAGCGGCGCGCCACTGCCGCACGATCGAGCATGGCGGCCAGCCGATCGTAACCGGCGCTCAAGATGTTCTGCAAGTCAACGGCGCACAGTTCATAGTCATCCAGGCTGCCGCCGAACGGATCTTCAATATCAAACTGGCGATCGATCAACTGACTCAACAGCAGGATTTTATCCTGCACCGCGGGAAACTCCGCCTGCAGCGCTTCCTGGTGATGGCGCGTCATGACCAACACCACCGCAGCTTCCGCTAACAGCGCCGCATCAACGGGCCGCGACCGATGACTGGCAAGATCGATGCCGCGCCGCTGCATCACCGCCTGTGACAATGGCGTTGCCGGACGGCCCGGCTCCGCCCAGGTGCCCGCTGAGTGAATCTGCCAGCGATCTGCCTCGCCGCGTTGAGACGTCAGCGCTTGCATGATGGCGGCGGCCATCGGCGAACGGCACTGGTTGGCCGTGCACACAAACAGGACTGAACGCAGCGGCGCCGGTTCGCTCATGACTTGCTGCTGCTACCCTGCGTGGGCTCAAGCGCGGTGTCAGGCGCCGCCGGAGTGGCGCCAGCCGAACTGCGTCCGCCGTCTTTGCGGCGGCGTTTCGTATCGCCGTCGCCTTCATACGTGTAGTAATGGCGATAGTAATACGAGTAGCCGCGGCGGCCAGTGGGAATCTTATTCATCACAACGCCCAGAATGCGCGCGCCGGATTGATCGAGCTGCGTTTTGCCCTGCACCGCTTCGCCGATGCGTGTGCTGCCGTAATCGATGACCATCAACACGCCGTCGCTCAGCGCCGATAACACCAGCGCATCGGTCACGGGCAGCAACGGCGGCGCATCGATGATCACCACATCATGGGCCTGGTGCAAATGATCGATCAGTTGATGCATGCGCTTCGAGCCCAGCAGCTCGGACGGATTAGGCGGCAGCGAGCCGCTGAGCAGCAATGACAGGTTGGGCACGCCGCTGGCGCTGGCCAGACCGCTCCACTGGGTGGGATCGCGCAGAATCATGTCTGTCAGGCCGGAACGATTGACCTGATTGAATTGCTTATGCAGCGTTGGACGGCGCAAATCGGCGTCGACCATCACCACCTTGAGGCCGGCCTGTGCCATGACGACGGCCAGATTTGCGGCCACCGTCGTTTTTCCTTCCGACGGCCCGGCGCTGGTGACCAACAACGTGCGGATGGGTTGATCCACGCCGGCAAACTGAATGTTGGTGCGCAGCGAGCGGAACGCCTCAACGACCGGCGAGCGCGGTTCGCGCACGGCAATGAGCCGATGCTGGCCCGTGCCGTGGTAGCCGTTGCTCATCTTCGCGATTAAGCCCACCACCGGCAGCTTCAGCACCTTGTCGATCTGATCTGGCGAGCGGATGCGATCGTCCAGATACTCAATCAAAAAGACTACGCCGATCGACAACATCAGCCCGACCAGCGCACCTAACAACGTGTTCTGAACCGTCCGCGGCCGGATGGGTGATTGGGGCAGAGTCGCTTCTTCCACCGTAACAATGTTGCTGGTCGACTGCGCTTCAGCCAGCCGGATGTTTTCGAAGCTTTGCAGCAGGTAGGCCAGGCTCTGCCGTAACTGCGTCATTTCAGTCTGAAGGCGGGCCAACTCCGCTTCTTTGCCGGCATCGGCCGGAGTCCCAATCGCATTGATCTCAGCCTGCTTGCCGGCAATCTGCTCCTTGAGCGCATCAATTTCGATGGTCAGATTGGCCTTCGAGTCGGCATAGCGCTCGGTCTGCACGGCGGCATTCTTGCGGCTGAACGCAACCGGGATGGCATTGGCCAGATTCATCGCCAGTTCCCGATCTTCGCTTTCAACTTGCAGGACCATCAACTGCGTGTCGCGCACCAGGTTGACGCTGATACGGGCCGGCAAGCTTCGGGCCGTCGCCGGATCGATATCCAAATCCTTGAGGGCCTCTTCCAGCACCGGGTGCTTGGTCATCATCTCCGAGTAGGTACGCGCCAGCCGTTCACTGGTCAAGATCGACGTATAATCGGCGGTCTTGCCGCTGCTGGGTGCTTCGTTGACCAGCAGCGTAGTAGAAGCTGCATAGACCGGGGTCGTCAAACTGCTGGAGATGTATGCAATGACAGCACCCAGCAGTGTACCCAACACGATCAACCAGGCCCAATGCCACAAGATGGTTCCGTACTTCTTCAGTTCATTTTCCACAGGTTGGTCCGCTTACCTTTTCCTGACAACCATCGTCAGACTTTGAATCATTATATCTGTATTTCGCGTTTTGGCGAAGGCCCGCTCGTCATGTGCGTTGGCACGGCCGGGGGCGGATGCGGCCGAGTGAGCAGCTGCCACACCGCCGCGGTCAAGGCCAGTAACAGCCAGAAGAAAACGCCCGGCTTCGCGCCCAAGGCTACCGCATCGGTCAGCCCAAAGACGGTGTGGGCCACCAGCCCTGCCAGTACGCCCGCCATCAGCCAGCGCAACAGTGCGGGCGCCGGCTGCCGAAAAGCTCGATACGCCAGCACCAACGCCAGCCCTTGCAGCGCCACGAACGCGATCAACCCGAGCAGGCCCACATCCACGCCCGCCTGCAACCACTCATTGTGCGCGTGTCCGAGGTCCGCCTCGGGACTGACCGTGAACAACGGATACAGCACCGGCATGATGTAACGAAACGTTCCCAGTCCCATCCCGGTCAGCGAGAAATCCTGTATGCCGTAGATCGCGCGCGACCAGATTTCGGCCCGATCGGACAAGCTGGGACTGAAGGTCGCGACCAGTTGATTGCCCTCCGCCGGGACAGAATTGCCGGGCAGGAACCGATCGGGGCCTAGCCACAACACACCGATCACACCAAGCGCCATGGCCCCGATGAGCGCGACGCGCCCCCAACGTCCCAGCAGCCAGAGAATGACTCCGGCGCCAACGGCAAAGCCCAACCAGGCGCTACGCGACTGTGTCAAAACCAGCGCCCCGCACAGCATGCCGCTCAGTAGCGCCAATCCAACCAGCAGCGCCATACTCCGCCCTGAACGGCGCTGCGGCCACAAGCCGATGAAAGCCGCCAGCGGCAGGAACACAATCCAGGTGAGTGTGCCGCCCACTTCAGCCGGATGGAACCCGCCATCGGCGCCCGGCAAGCCGCGCAGTAAGGCTGGCAGCTGCGCCCCAATCTCCCCTAGCAGTGGAACCTTGCGGCCCCAGGCTGTTCCCACCAGAACCAGTCCACTCAGGGCGGTCACCAGCAGGAAAATACCGATCAGCACTCGGCGCAACCGATCCGGCGTGTCAGCCAGATTAACTACCACATAGAAAGCGCTGACACCCAGTAACACCCCGGCCACCTTGGGCAAGCTAACACTGATGTCATACGTGGCATACAGACTCACCAGCACCATGATCAGCAGGCACAGGATGACGCCATCGTACGGCGTGCGTGGCACAAATTGGCCGGTGAAGATCCGATTGCCGATCCAGATGAGCGGCAGTGACACCAGCGCCAGCGTGCGCCAACCACCGGGAAACAACAACAGCGGCGTTGCGATCAATAACACACCCAGGCTGGCCCAGTTCCATGCCGCGCGGCGACGGTCCATACTCATCGGCCCCAGCATCAGGGTGCAGAAATATCGGAACGCAGTGCCACGCGTTCCGGCAGGTCTGCCAGCGGCGCAGCATCCGCCGTCAACTCAACCGCCGGGATTTCATCGCCAGGGTGAAAATCGGGCAGCAGCTGCCGCAGCGCCTCCATCAATTCGCCAACGTTATTGCGGTAGGCCGCATCTTCAAGCCTGGCGACCGCCTGATTCAACTGCGAAGGCAACACGCCACCCGTGGCGCTCTCAATGACGAAAATCTTCTGGTGCTCGGTCCGCCGATACGATTCGCCGGGGATGAACAGCTCCTCGTGCAGCTTCTCGCCGGGACGCACGCCCGTGAAGACGATCTCAACATCGCGCCCGACTTCCAACCCGGAGAGTTCGATCAAATCCTCGGCCAGGTTGACGATCTTGACCGGCTCGCCCATATCCAGCATGAAAACTTCGCCGCCCTTCCCTAACACGGCCGCCTGCAACACCAGCTGCACGGCTTCGGGAATCGTCATGAAGTAGCGCTTCATGTCGGGATGCGTAATCGTAATCGGTCCGCCAATGGCGATCTGCTGCTTGAACGTCTGCAGCACGCTGCCGCGCGAGCCCAGGACATTGCCAAAGCGCACGGCCACATAGGGTCGGCCGACATCCCACGCCGTCTGATGCACCAACAATTCAGCCGCACGCTTGGAGGCGCCCATCACGCTCTTGGGGCGCACCGCCTTATCGGTGGAAATCATGACGAATTGCTCGACGCCCGTCATCACCGCCGCGTCAAGCAGGTTCCGGGTCCCCAGCACATTGTTGCTGACCGCCTCGGTCGGATTGTCCTCCATGAGCGGCACATGCTTGTGAGCCGCCGCATGAAAAACAATCTCCGGCTTGTACTGCCCGAAAACTGCCCACACCCGATCGGGAAACCGGATATCCGCAATGATCGCGTGTATCCGGGGCGCCGGCTGTGTCCCGGTGCGCCGCGCCTGGCTCAGCTGCGCCAGTTGCTGGTTCAGCTGCGCGCAGATTTCAAAGATCGAGTTTTCGCCGTGGCCCAGCACCAACAGCTCACTCGGTTCGAAGCGCAGAATCTGGCGGCAGAGTTCACTTCCGATCGAGCCGCCGCCGCCCGTCACCAGCACCCGCTTGCCCGCGATCAATTGGCGCACGGCTTCGACGTCAGTCTGCACCGGTTCGCGTCGCAGCAAATCTTCAATCTGCACGTTGCGCAGCTGATTGACGCTGACGGCGCCGCCCAGCATCTCATACAAGCCCGGCATGATCTTGGTCGCCACGCCGGCTTTCTCGCAAATCGTGACGATTTCGCGCACCTCGCGGCCCGGCGCCGTTGGGATGGCGATGACGACCAGATCAATTTCGTAATCGGCCACCAGCTGCGGAATGGCGTGCCGGTTCCCCAGCACCGGCACGCCCACAATCCGCGCTGCGCGCTTGCGGATATCGTCGTCGATGAACCCGATGACATCCATATTCAGCGACGGGTTGTTGAGCATCTCGCGCACGACAATGGTGCCGGCATCCCCTGCGCCAACCACCAGGATTCGCTGCGGTTGATCCGACAAGACGCGGCGCGCTTGCGGACGACGGCGGGCATACTGCGCCGCCAAACGCACGGCAAAACGCGGAACGCTGCTGACCAGCAAAGCCAGCGGCCAAAAGATAAACGGGATAGAGCGCGGCAACACCATCTCGGGAATGAGCCAGGCCGCTCCCAGGCCGATGGCGCCGCTCAGAGCAGCGCCCAGCGTCGTCGCGCCACTTAATAACAACAGCTCTTCGACGGACGCGTAGATCCAATAGCGGGCATAGATCCCAAACTGGTAGAACAGCAGCGGAATGATAACGATGACGACGCCGGTGAAAAACAAAAAGCCGGAACCAAACTGATCGAAGGAAAAAGTCTCGAGGCGCAGCACATAGCTGGCGACGACCGCTGCAACCAGCAGCGCGACGTCTGAGACAAAGAAGTAACGATTCCGAAGATGCCGCACGATCGCCATGGCACACCTGATCAGCCGGTTGGAGCAGACTACTAGCGCGCTAACGGGGTTGCAAGATTTGAACCGACCGTATTCATTGTAACCGAACCTAGTTTGTGAGATGTTGGCAATTTGCTTGCAGTTTCATTGCGGCCCGGTCAGGGTTGTGTCAAATCGGCACAAAAGTCGTCGCCTTCGCGCCGGCGGCCGACAGGGTAACAAAAAGCGCATCACTGCCAACTGCACGTGATGCGCTTGATCTCATACCTTCAACCTCATTGAATCACGATAAACTCCGTTGAGACCCAGCCCTCGCGGCCCTGGGGATCTTTCACCTTCTGCCACGTGATCCCGTCGTCGGTCTTGACCTGCGGCTCCGGTAAAACCTCCAGCACCGTGCCATCCGGCAGAAAATCAATATCCGTGCCGCCGGGTGCTTCGCGCAAGCGCAGGCCAAGTTCGGTATTCACCACCACGGCCTTTGGATTGGGCGGCGGCGCGGTAGGCGTAGGCACAATCGTCGCAATGATGGTCTCACGCACTTCGGGCGCCAGCGTGGCGGTGGGGCGCGGCGTGCGCGTGGGCGTGGGTGTCGGCTCCAGCACAATGCCTGACGAGCCGCTGGTGACGAAGTACACCACGAACAAAAAGATCGACAACGCCCCCAGCGCGATGGCGCTGTAACGCGATCGTTTCGCCCGTTCGTAGGCCACCTGCCGCTCGGTGTTGAAGAGAGCCCCGCGTCCCGATCGGCTGGCGCCCTGCCCGGACCACAGCAAGAACCCTGCGCCGATGGCTGCCGCCACAGCAGCCAGCAATGCGAGAGGTGCAAGTAAATCCACGCGCATACTCCTTGAGTGCCTCAGATAACCGCCACAAGTTTAACGACTTTTTCGCGAATTGTCCATATCGGGGGACGAAGCGGCGGCGGAATAAAGTAGATCAGCCAGCCAATTGGTTCACCCGGCTTTCACGGTCGCGGCTACTCCTTCACGCCGCCGGGATCATAATCGCCCCATTTGGAACCGACCGCCAGAGCAAACACCATGTCGCTGATCCGCTCCGACTCGGCCACGGCCTGCTGGATCAACGCCTGGCGCCTGGCCGCGACGTCTTCCTCCTGTTGGCGCTCAGCATACGTCACATCCACCACGCGCACGCTCACGATATCGCCCAACCGGCAGGCAACCACGTCACCCGCGCACTTGCTCCAGATTGCCTGCGCCAGCGGTGTGCCCGCGCCGAGGAACCCGTTCGCAAAATCGGCCTGCTCGTCGGGTACCAGATCGAACGCCAGCGACTCGCGCGCGCCCGTATCGTCGATCAACTCTGCTACAACGTGCGTGCCCAATGCCACCTGCACAAGATTCTCTCGCGACATCTTAACAACCTCACATCAGCCCGATGATTAGCGCAGATTCGCGTTGATTCGCGGCCGCCTCATTCGATCTCACGCTTGGCCGCATTCCACAGCTCATCCAACTCCCGATCGTCCATCTCGCTCAACGATCGATCCCGCTCGCGCGCCAGCCGTTCCACCGCGCGGAATCGGGCGCGGAATTTGTGATTCGCCGCCCGCAGCGCCGCCTCCGGATCGATCTTCAGCCAGCGTGCCACATTCGCCAGCGAGAACAGCACATCGCCGAATTCCTTCTCGCGCTCGATCTCGTCTGCCACATGCTGCAATTCCGCGATCTCTTCGACAACCTTGGCCAGCGCGCCGTCGATCGATCGCCAATCGAAGTTCTGCCGCGCCGCCTTCCCGCCAATCGCCTCCGCTTCGGCCAGCGCGGGCAGACCGCGCGGAATGCCATCCAACGCCGATTTGCGCTCCTCGGCTTTGCCGGCCGCGGCTTTCTCTGCTTTCTTGATCACTTCCCAGTTGCGCGTCACATCGTCTGCCCCGCTGACCTGCACATCGCCGAAGACGTGCGGGTGCCGCCGCTTAAGCTTCGCATCAATTCCAGCAATCACATCCGGCATGCGGAACTCTTCTTCGTCAATAGCGATTTGCGTTTGCAGCACTACCTGCAAGAGCAGATCGCCGAGCTCCTCGCGCAGCGCGTCGGGGTCGCCTTCGTCGAGCGCTTCCAGCACTTCGTAGGTCTCTTCCAGCAAGTGCCGTCGCAACGTTTGATGCGTCTGCTCGCGATCCCACGGACAGCCTTCCGGCGCGCGCAGATGCGCGATGGTTTCCTGGAAGGTCAGATAGCTGCTCGGTTGCGACAGCGGCGGAACGTACAGCGTCGTCAAATGCGCCAGATCATCGCGCCGATCGATCTCTGCCAGCGGCAAACGGATCACCTGCTGATACGTCGTGCCGGCCGCCTGCACCAGCACTACTTCATGCTCCGGTGGATATTGATTCAACAGTGTCAGCTTCACATCACCGGCCACAGCGCGGCTGTACAACTGCGCCAGCAAGGCAGGCTTATCCGGATCGATGGGCGGATGATGTGCTGCTGCCACCTCCAACGCATCGACGATTTGCAAGCCATCCAGCGCATCGAGGTGCAGCGCCGTCAACGCCGGCTCGATGAAGCTCAGCCCATCGATGATCTCAACGGCAATGCCCAACTCTGGCGCGCGCTGCAAGATCGTCGTCACCGTCGCTTCGCCCACCAGCGGATGGCCGGGGACGCAATAAATCACGTTGCCCTGCCCGCCCAGCCGCAGCACTTCCTCGGCAACCTGCGCGTACACTTCCGCAAACTGCTGCGTCTGCTCGTAAACGTGATCGAAACTATGCACCGTCACCGATGCGGGCAAGCCCTCCAGCGTCGGATGCCGCGCCGTGCGCACGTAAATGCCCGACGCGCCGCTGATGATGTCCCACGCGCGCCGCGTCAACAACGCCGGATCGCCCGGCCCCAGCCCAATAATCGTGATAGTCATGTTATTTCCTCGCCGTGAATTATACCCCGCCATCCAACTATCGCCCTCCCGCGCTGACAAACCAAAAAGGGGTAAGACCATGCGGCCTTACCCCTTCATTGACCGAATTAGGCAACGCCTAAATCAGCAATCAAAAATCGGCAATCTAAAATCCAAAATCGTCTAGCGCTTGGTGTACTGCGGAGCCTTGCGGGCGCGCTTGAGACCGGGCTTCTTGCGTTCCTTGGCGCGCGCATCGCGCGTCAGGTAACCGGCCTTGCGCAGCATTGGCTTCAATTCCTGGTCGACCTCCAACAGCGCGCGGGCGACGCCCATCGCCGCCGCGTCGGCCTGGCCGGTATCGCCGCCGCCGCTCACCTTCACCGTCACGTCGAAGCGCTGATCCACGCCCGCCAGCTTCAGCGGCGCGGCCACGTTTTGCGCATCAGTCGGGCGGCCAAAATACTGCTCGATCGGCTTGTCATTCACCGTGATCGAACCGGTGCCGCCGCTGTGCAAGCGCACGCGCGCCGTCGAGGTCTTGCGTCGTCCGATGCCTTCGTAATATTGACCTGACATCTGCATTCTCCTAGAGTTCCAACTTCTTCGGCTTCTGCGCGCCGTGCGGATGCTCGCCGCCCGCGTACACGTGCAGTTTCTTGAACATCTGGCGGCCCAGCCGGTTGTGCGGCAGCATGCCCTTGATCGCCAGTTCCACGGCGTGCGTGGGATGCTTCGCCATCAAGCCGCGCAGGTTCGTTTCCTTCAGGCCGCCCGCATAACCCGTGAAGTTGTAATACATCTTCGCGCTTTCGCGGTTGCCCGTCACGGCGATCTTGTCGGCGTTCAAGACGATGACGTAATCACCGTTATCCATCCACGGAGTGAAGGTCGGCTTGTGCTTGCCGCGCAGCACGGCCGCCACCTGCGATGACAACCGGCCCAGGGTTTGCCCGGCCGCATCCACCACGAACCATTCGCGGGTGATGTCGTTTTCTTTCAAGCTGTATGTTTTCACGCTGATAACTCCTGCCATCAGGCGCTGTTCTTAGCGCCCGTAATTCACTGCGATGAGACACAAACCATTCGGTGCAACCGCCGGCCCGGCTTGCTGCGGATCGATCGACTGCAAGATGCGATCAAAATCCTCTGGCGGTTGTTCGCCCCGCCCGATCGGGATCAGCGTCCCGACGATGCGCCGCACCATGCGATATAGAAAGCCGTTCGCCTGCAGCTCGATCGCGATCGTCGATCCGTCTGCGATCACGTCGGCCCGGTGCATCAATCGGGTGGTGGATTCACCCGCCGTCGGCTGGCCGAAGGCCGCAAAATCGTGCTCGCCGATCGTGTAAGCCACCGCCCGTCGCATCGCTGCAACATCCAGCATCTGCGGTACATGCAGCGCATAGCGCATGGTCAACGGATTCCGCACGCGCGTGTTGCTGATGGTGTAGCGATACGCCCGGCTCACCGCGTCGAAACGCGGATGAAAAGTGTCTGCCGCTTGTTCCAGATCAAGTACGGCGATGTCCGCGGGCAGTGTTGCGTTCAGCGCCCGCTGTAAATCATCAAGTCCGTGCCGCCAGTTCACGTCGAAGGCGATGACTTGCCCGCTGGCATGCACTCCCGCGTCGGTGCGCCCTGCGCCCAACACCGCGCCCGTCTGGCCGATCTTGCTCAGTGCGCCTTCCAGCGTGCCCTGGATCGACGGCTCCCGAGCGGGTGACTGGCGCTGGAAGCCGTGATACTCCGTGCCATCGTAGGCGATCACGGCTTTGATGCGCACCGGGGGTTAGTCCTCGCCCACCAGCTCGATCTGCACCATCTCGGCGGCGTCGCCGCGGCGCATGCCCAGCTTGTAGGTGCGCGTGTAACCACCGTTGCGGGTGGCATACTGCGGCGCGATCTCGTCGAACAGCTTCTTGACCACGTCGTTACCGTACAGCACCGCCGCCGCCTGGCGGCGCGCATTCACAACCTTGATCGGATCGCCTGCCGCGAGGCTGCGCTTCGCCTTGGTGATCATCTTCTCAGCTTCGTTGCGGATCGAGTCAGCCTTCGCTGCGGTCGTCTGGATCGCGCCGTGGCGGAACAGTTCAGTCAACAACCCGCGCCGCAGCGCCTTGCGCTGGGGGGTGTTTCGATTCAATTGCTTGTTTGCTAAACGATGACGCATGTCTCAAACATCCTTGTTCCGGGACTATTCTTCGCCCTCTTCCTCGTCTTCATCGGGCAGGTTCGATTCGGGCAGATCGCCCGGCTTCAACAAGCCTTTCGCCATCAGCTTCTCGCGCAATTCGGTCAGCGACTTCGCGCCGAAGTTGCGGATGGTCAGCATGGCTTCGTCGCCGCGGCCCAGCATCTCCAGCACTTCGCCCACGTTGGTGATCCCCGTGCGCTTGAGCGAGTTGAAGACGCGCACCGAGAGGTCCAGCTGCTCAATCGGCGTTTCGTAGATCTCTTGCGGAATCGCCGACGTCGATTGCGTGATCTCTTCCATGCGAATCTCTTCGGTCACGCCCGCCACCAGCGAGAAGTGCTGCACCAGGATGCGCGCCGATTGGCTCAACGCTTCCTGCGGCCGCATCGTGCCGTCGGTCCACACTTCGATGATCAACTTGTCGTAGTTGGTCATCTGGCCCACGCGCGCACGTTCCACGTCGTAGTTCACGCGCTTGACGGGGCTGTAGATCGCGTCGACAGGCAGCTCGCCGATCGGCAGGCGGCCGCGCTCCTCAGCGGGGCTGTAGCCGCGCCCCGGCTCGACCGTCATTTCCATCTCCAGCCGCGCCTTGTCGCTGTCCACCGTGAAGAGATACAAGTCGGGATTGATGATCTCGACTTCCGGCGGGCACTGAAGGTCGCCCGCGGTCACAGTGCCCTCGCCCCGCACTTCCAGGCGCAGGCGCACTGGCTCTTCGCCGTGCAGCTTCACGCGCAGCTGCTTGATCTGCAAAATCACCATCGTCATGTCTTCACGGACATGCGGAATGTCCGAAAATTCATGATGCACGTCGCTGACGCGAATGGAGGTGACGGCCGCGCCCGGCAGGCTGCTCAGCAGCACGCGCCGCAGCGCATTGCCCAGCGTCACGCCATAACCGCGCTCCAGCGGGCCGATGATATACCGGCCGTAGTTCTTCGATGTTGCATCAGTCTCGATTTTCGGCAAGACCATGCTCAAACTAGACAAGGGATTCCTCCTCTGGCAACCGAACCATTTGGCCTACCGCTCGATTGCGTCAGGTAGACTTCCGAAGTCTCAACAGACTTCGGAAGTCTGGTCTTCTGTCTGTTAGCGCGAGTAGTACTCGACGATCAACTGCTCGTTCAGCGTGAGATCGATCTCTTCGCGGGACGGGCGCGTGATCACCTTGCCGCTCAACTGCGATGAGTCAAAACTCAACCACTTCGGCGGAACGTACTCCGCCACTTCCTTCTGCACGTTTTTGAAGTACGGCGACTTCAAACTGGCCGGGTGAACCGAGATCACGTCGCCGGCCTTGCACAGGTACGACGGGGCCTTGGTGCGGCGGCCATTCACGTCGATGTGGCCGTGCGCCACCAACTGCCGCGCCTGCGCGCGCGAGGTCGCCAGGCCCAGCCGGAACACCACATTGTCCAACCGGCTCTCCAGCAGCGACAACAGCATCGCGCCGGTCACGCCCTTGCTCTTCAACGCAATCGCGTAATAGCGCCGGAACTGGGCTTCCAGCACGCCGTAGATGCGGCGCGCCTTCTGTTTCTCGCGCAACTGATTCAGATAGTCTGTGGACCGCCCGCGCTTGAACTGACTGGTCTTCCCGTGCTGACCAGGGGCGTAACCGCGCCGTTCGATGGCGCACTTGGGTGACAGGCACCGCGCGCCTTTCAGGAACAGCTTTTCGCCCTCGCGGCGGCACAGTTTACACACGGGTCCGATTGTCCTTGCCATGCTTCTTCCTGCACCTTTCTAAAATTTAGTCTGCTAGTCAAATAGTCTTGTAGTCTAAAAGTCTCGCAGTGCCTTGTCGGCGCTGATACCGGACTAAGCGACCGTGAGACCAAAGACTGCGTGACTATACACGACGCTTCTTCGGCGGCCGGCAGCCGTTATGCGGAATCGGCGTCACGTCCGTAATCGAGCGCACGCGCAGCCCGCTGGCCTGCAAGGCGCGGATGGCGGCTTCGCGGCCGGGGCCGGGGCCCTTCACAAACACATCAACCTCCATCACGCCCATGTCCGTGGCGAGCTTGGCGGCATTCTGGCCGGCCAGACGCGCCGCATACGGCGTCGACTTGCGGCTGCCCTTGAACCCCGCCTGGCCCGCGCTGCCCCACGCCACGGTGTTGCCGTTGGCGTCGGTGATGGTCACGATCGTGTTGTTGAAGCTCGAATGAATGTGGGCCTGGCCGTGCGCGGCAACGCGCTTGGTCTTCTTGGGGCCCGTGGTGCGCTTGACTCGTTGAGTGCGACCCATAGTGCTTCCTTCTCCGTCTCCCTGAGTAAGACCCAGCGGGTGTGCTGCCATCCGCCGGGCAATGCCATATCCCGATTACTTCTACTTCTTCTTCGCGCCACGGCGGCGGCCGCGTCCGGGTACCGTCTTCTTGATACCTTTGCGGGTGCGCGCGTTGGTGCGCGAGCGCTGGCCGCGCGTCGGCAGGCTGCGGCGATGGCGCAGGCCGCGATACGCGCCGATTTCGGTCAGGCGCTTGATGTTCAACGACACCTCGCGGCGCAGATCGCCTTCCACGACGTGCTGCTTCTCGACCAATTCGCGCAGCACATTCACTTCGGCTTCGGTCAGATCTTTGATGCGTGTGTCGGGACTGACACGAGCCTGCTCCAGAATCTGCTGGCTGGTCGGCAGACCGATGCCGTAAATATACGTCAGACCGACTTCCACCCGCTTGTTGCGGGGCAGGTCAACACCTGCAATACGTGCCATATTTTAATCCCTCCACTACCCTTGCACTTGCTTATGCTTCGGATTTTCGCAGATCACGCGTACCTTGCCTTTGCGCCGGATGATCTTGCACTTGGGGCAAATGCGCCGCACCGATGGTGATACTTTCATCTCGCTAACTCCTGTGACTCTCGTTCACCGCGCCGGACTTGCATCCGGCACGAGCGCCCTATTTTACCCGATGGCTGCCTTGACGTCAGCAGTGACTTTTTCGATCGGCTGCTGCCCGTCAATGCGCGCCAGCAAGCCCTTCTGGTCGAAGTACTCAATCAGCGGCGCGGTCTGCGCGGCGTACACTTCGATGCGCTTCTGCTGCGTCTCAAAGTTGTCGTCGGGGCGTTGATACAACTCGCCGCCGCACACATCGCATACACCCGCCACCATGGGCGGTTTGCTGTTCAAGTTATACACCGCGCCGCACTTCTTGCATGTCCAGCGGTTACCCAACCGATCGAGCAGCACCGCCTCCGGTGCGTGGATGAACAACACCTTCTCGATCTTCCCGCCGCGCTCGCCCAACAACTTGTCAAGCGCTTCGGCCTGCGCCACGGTGCGCGGGAAGCCATCGAACAAAACACCGTGCTGCGTATCGGCTTCCTTCAACCGCTCCCGCACCATCCCGATCGTTACCTCGTCAGGCACCAGCGCGCCGCGATCCATGTAGCTCTTCGCCAGCTGGCCGAGTTCCGTTTCGCGCTTCAGGTTATCGCGGAACAAATCGCCGGTGGCGACGTGCGCGATCTGCAGCTCATCCTTCAAGCGCTCGGCCTGCGTGCCTTTGCCAACTCCCGGCGGGCCAAACAACACAAGATACTTAGCCATGTGTGCCTCCCCGTGAGGGTCTTACTTCAAGAACCCTTCGTAGTGGCGCATCGTCAACTGCGCTTCCAATTGGCGGATCGTATCCAGCACCACGCCCACCACGATCAGCATACCCGTGCTCAGAATCGACATGTTCATCGCGTTCGGGATGATGTCCAGCACCGTCAGGAAGAACGGCAGCACCGCGATGCCGCCCAGGAACAGCGCGCCCACCAGCGTAATGCGGCGCGACACCGCCATGATGTATTCCTGCGTACGCTGGCCGGGACGAATACCCGGAATAAAACCGCCCTGCTTCTGCAGTGTGTCAGCCATGTTCTGCTGCTGCATCAGCACGTCCGTATAGAAGAACGTGAAGCCAACCACCAGTAAGAACATCATCAGCCAGTACATCCACGACATCGCGTGACGCCCGCCGCTGAACGCCTGTGCCAGTTGATTGAAGAAGTTGGCGATCTCCGGATTGGGCGAACCCGCCAGAATCTGGAAGATAATCGCCGGCAGCACCAGCAGCGACTGCGCGAAGATCAGCGGGATCATGCCCGACATGTTCACCTTCAACGGAATGAACGTGGAACCGCCGCCGAACACACGCCGGCCGCGCACGCGTTTGCCGTACTGGACCGGTATACGGCGCTCACCTTCCTGGACGTACACAATCACAAACACGGTCAGCACAATCACAAGGATGAATGCACCCAACGCAAGGGGCGCCTTAACCGGATCGGCCAGCAATTGCATGATGTTCTGCGGGATGCGCGCCACGATGCCGCCAAAGATGATGATCGAGATGCCTTGCCCAATACCCTGTTCGGTGATCAACTGGCCCAACCAGATGGCGAAGAACGTGCCCGCCGTCATCGTCGCCAACACCGCGGCCGTTGGTAAAAACTCAGTGCCAAAGCCCGGGATGATTTCGCCGCCGCCGCCACTGCTGAAGATACGGATCTGGCCGATGGCCGACAACAGCGCCATCGGAATGGCGAACAGGAACGTGTAGGTCTCCAGCTTCTTGCGGCCAGCCGTACCTTCCTCACGAAGCATGCGCTCCAGCGACGGGATCACCCCCGCCAACAGCTGGATGATAATCTGCGCGGTGATGTACGGATACACGCCCATCGCCAGCACCGAGAAGTTCGACAGCGCCCCGCCCGACAACAGATTCAGGATGTTCGCCAGGGCGCTCGTGGCGCCTTGACCCTGCAGCAATTCCTGTAACGCGGCCTGATTCACGCCCGGCACGGGCACGTGCGCCGCCAATTGATAGAGCACCAGAATACCCAGCGTGAAGAGGATTCTCTTCCGCAGGTCGGGCAGTGCAAAAGCATTCTTGAAGACTTGTACCATTCCGTCAGGTCTCCTCACTTCGCGCCGGACTGCGCGCGAATTTTTCGGACCAATCTTGCATAGGGGCCGGTCTCGCGCCAACCTGGGCGACTGCCAGAGCCGCCCTTATATTTTTAGTCGAGCGGCAGCAGCTCGATCGTGCCGCCCGCTTTTTCGATCTTCTCACGCGCGGTGTCGGACACCCGATGAGCTTTCACCGTCAACGCCTTGTCGATCTCGCCGCGGCCCAGAATCACCACCGCCTGCCGCACCGAGTGCACCAGGCCAGCTTCCACCAGCGCCATGGGATTGACTTCCTGCCCCGCTTCAAACTCCTGGGCCAGATGATCGACATTCACTGGCGCATAGTACACCTTGTTGCGCGAGGTGAAGCCCACCCCGCGCGCGAAGGGCAGCTTGCGCACGGTCGGCAGATTGCCGCCTTCATGATACGGGGCTTTCGTCCCGCCCGAGCGCGCGTGCTGGCCCTTCTTGCCGCGCCCGGCATACGTGCCCTGCCCGGAACCGAGACCGCGGCCCACGCGCTTCTTGCCCTTGCGCGAACCTTCAGCGGGTTGCAAATCGTGCAGTTTCATTTCACTTCCTCAACTTCCACCAGATGCGCCACCTTGGCCACCATGCCACGCGCCACCGGCCCATCGGCGTGCTCCACGGTCTGGTGCATACGCCGCAGGCCCAGGGCGCGCACGGTGCGCTTCTGCCGCTCGTTGTACTTAGTCGGACTCTTCACCAGGGTCACGCGCAGGCGCGGCCCACTGATCTCAGGCTTGTTGCTGGACACGTTGACGCCTCCACACCGGTTGTACTTCTTCCACGCTCTTGCCGCGAATCTTCGCCAGCGTTTCCGGATTCTTCATCGTTTCCAAACCGATCAGCGTGGCGCGGATCATGTTGAGCTGATTGCTGCTGCCCAGCGACTTGGTCAGGATGTCGCGCACACCGGCGGCTTCCAACACGGCGCGCACGCCGCCGCCGGCGATAACACCGGTACCGGGCGAAGCCGGCTTTAACAGGATGCGCGAGCCGCCATACTTGATGGTGACTTCGTGCGGGATCGTCGTGCCCGACAGGATCACAGGATGCATCGCGCGGCGCGCGCGCTCAGTGGCCTTGCGAATCGCCTCGGGCACACCGCGGCTCTTGCCGATGCCCACGCCCACATTACCCCGATTATCTCCGGCGACGACCACGACGCGGAACGCGAAGCGGCGGCCACCTTTGATCACCTTGGCCACACGGGCGATGCTCACCACGCGCTCGTCGAGCTCTTCCCGCGGCTCGAGGTCGTTGCGCCGCTCTTGACGCTGCTTGGGACCGCGCTCGCCCTTGCCACCACCACCCTGTTGAGGTTGAGATCGCTGCTGCTTTGCCATGTGCCTCTCCTAGAACTCCAGCCCGTTTTCGCGGCTGGCATCCGCCAATGCTTTGATCTGACCTTGATACTTGTAACCGCCGCGATCGAAGACCACCTGCTTGATGCCCGCGGCCTTGGCACGCTCGGCCAGCACCTGGCCCACCAGCTTCGCCCGAGCGACCCCCTTCTGCCCGGCGGCCTGCCCGGCAATCTCGTGATCGATGGTCGAGGCCGAGACCAGGGTATGGCCCTTGGTGTCGTCGATGATCTGCGCGTAGATGTTCTCCAGACTGCGGAACACATTCAGGCGCGGACGCTCGGGTGTGCCATTCACTTTGCCGCGCACGCGGTGGTGGCGGTGTTGTCGTGCTTGATTGCGTGATTGTGCCATATTAACCTCTACCCACCGACCTTGCCGGCCTTGCCCGCCTTGCGGCGAACAACTTCAGTGTCATACCGGATGCCCTTGCCCTTGTACGGCTCAGGCGGACGCAGCGCGCGAATCTCAGCCGAGATCTCGCCCACCTTCTCCTTGTCAATGCCTTCCACGGAGATGGTCTTGGCTTTCGGGTCAGCGGTGATCGCGATGCCGTCGGGCGGCACGATCATGATCGGGTGGGAGTAACCCAGATACAGCATCAGGTTCTTGCCCGCCATTTCCGCGCGATACCCCACACCCTCGACGATCATCGTCTTCTTGAAACCCTGCGTCACGCCGACGACCATATTGTTGAGCAAGGCCCGGGTCAGGCCGTGCAGCGCGCGCGTTTCGCGCAGATCATCCGGTCGGGTCACTTTGAGCTCCGCGCCTTCTTGAGCCACATTGATGGTCTCAACAAAGGTGCGCTTCAATTCGCCCTTGGGGCCCTTCACGAACACTTCAGAACCGTTGATTTTGACTTGTACACCGGCCGGAATCGAGACCGGTTTCTTTCCAATACGCGACATTACATCCTCCGAAACACGGAACTCTGGCGGCCTACCAGACGTGGCACAGCACTTCGCCGCCCACGCCCAGACGCTTGGCCTGCTGGCCGGTGATAACGCCCTTCGGCGTCGACAAGATCGAGATCCCCATGCCCGACAACACGCGCGGCACATCCACTTTGGACGTGTACACCCGGCAGCCGGGCTTGCTGATACGCTTGATGCCGGTAATGGCCGGCACGCGATGACGGCGATCGCCGACGTATTTCAGCCACAGCCGCAGCGTCGCATGCGGGCGACCTTCTTCCTGGGTCACTTCAAAATCCTGAATGTACCCCTCATCCTTCAGGATATTGGCAATGGCGATTTTCAAGCGGCTGCTGGGCATGATCACCACACTGTGGCCGATCATGGAAGCATTACGCACACGGGTCAGCATATCGCCGATCGGATCTGAAACGCTCATTCGTCACACTCCTCTACGTCCAATTACAGAACTACGGCACGGAAGACGGCAGGCGGTACCCCGCGCTGCTACCAGCTCGACTTCACCACGCCAGGCAGTTCGCCCTTCAGCGCGGCTTCACGGAAGCAAATGCGGCACATGTCAAAACGGCGCATGTAGCCGCGCGGACGGCCGCAGATGCGGCAGCGACGGCGCACGCGAATGTCGTACTTCCGGTTGTATTCACGATGGATAATGGACGTCTTCGCCATAGCTTAGTCTCTCCTGAACGGCATGCCGAGCAGCTCCAGCAGGCGGTGGCCTTCGGCGTCATTTTGGGCTGTCGTCACAATCGTGATCTCCATGCCACGCAACATGTCAATCTTGTCATACTGAATTTCCGGGAAAACCAGCTGCTCTTTCAGGCCCAGCGTGAAGTTGCCGCGGCCGTCAAAGCCCTTGTTGGGAATCCCGCGAAAGTCGCGGATGCGCGGCAGCGCCACGTTGCACAACCGATCGAGGAAGGCCCACATCCGCGCGCCGCGCAGGGTCACCTTCACGCCGATCTGACGGCCTTCGCGCAGCTTGAAGTTGGCGATCGACTTGCGCGCCGCCGTCAGCACGGGCTTCTGCCCGGTGATGAGCTGCAGATCGGCCACGGCGCCGTCCAGGACCTTCGGGTTGTCGAGCGCGTTGCCCGCGCCGATGTTGAGCACGATCTTCTGGACGCGCGGCACGCGCATCACCGTGCTGTAACTGAATTCCTTCATCAAAGAAGGTACGACTTCATCTTTGTACCGCTGCTGAATGTTAGGCATCCTACAACTCCGTGAGTGTCTTCGCAGGTCATCGTCTCTGCTCGCCGAGACGCACATCTGCGGACGAGCGGCTATTTAATGTCTTCGCCGCAGTTCTTGCACACGCGCACCTTCTCGGCGCCATCGACGCGGAAACCCACGCGTACTGCTTCGCTGCACTTGGGGCAGACCAACATCACGTTAGACAGGTCGATGGGCGCCTCAAATTCAATGATCCCCACCTGCGTGCGAGCGGCGCGGCCTTGCTGCGGTTTCTGGTGTTTCTTCACCATGTTGACGTTGTGCACCACCACGCGCTGGGCCTTGCCGTCGACGCTCTTGACTTCGCCGCGTTCGCCTTTGTGTTCACCGGTGATCACTTCGACAGTGTCACCCTTCAGAATCTTGCTCGCCACGGTCTCTACTCCTTACAATGTCTCGGGAGCCAGCGAGACAATCTTCATAAAACCCTTGTCGCGCAGCTCGCGCGCCACGGGGCCGAAGATGCGCGTGCCCTTGGGATTCAGCGTTTCCGGATCGATAATCACGGCGGCGTTGTCGTCGAAGCGGATGTGGCTACCGTCCGGCCGCTTGTATTCCTTGGCGGTCCGCACGATCACCGCCTTCACCACATCACCCTTCTTGACGCTGCTGTTGGGCGAGGCTTTCTTCACCGTGGCCACAATGATGTCGCCCACGTAGCCGTAGCGGCGGGTCGAGCCGCCCATGATGTGCATGCACAGGATTTCTTTTGCGCCGGTGTTGTCGGCGACGGTCAGA
The DNA here is from genome assembly GCA_964398185.1 of uncultured Anaerolineae bacterium. Classification (GTDB taxonomy): domain Bacteria; phylum Chloroflexota; class Anaerolineae; order Fen-1058; family Fen-1058; genus Fen-1058. The sequence goes on from CAYNML010000058.1 coordinate 31,825, forward strand.
CGCGTCTCGTGCTGGATCATGTTACGCCTCCGCCTGCTGCAGCACCTTCTCGACCGCCCAGCGCTTTTCGCGGCTCATGGGCTGCGCCTCGACGATCTGCACGAGGTCGCCCAGCTTCGCCGCGTCGTTCGGGTTGTGAGCTTTGTACTTGGTCGTCTGGCGGATGACCTTGTTGTACAGCGGGTGGCGCTTCAGATTCTCGACCGACACGACGACGGTCTTCTGCATCTTGTCGCTGGTGACGCGACCGACGAGACGCTTGCGCTGTTCTCTCATTTCACTGCTCCTTGCTGCTGCCCGGCCAGCGCGGCTATTTCGCGCTCGCGCAAAATGGTCTTCAAGCGGGCGATGTCACGCCGGACCGCCGACAGCCGATTGTTATCGACCAGCTGCCCGGCTTCCCACTGGAACCGCAGGTTGAACAATTCCTTGTACGACTCATCGAGCTTGTGCTCGAGTTCCTTCACTTCGAGGGCACGGATCTCTTTGATCTTCATGCTTATTCCTCCGTGCTGGCCGTGGCGGTTAGATCACGCCGACCGATGATCTGCGTCTTGATGGGCAGCTTGTAGGCCGCCAGACGCAGCGCCTCGCGCGCCTGATCTTCCTCCAGCCCGCCGATTTCCAGAATAATGCGGCCCGGTTTGATGACCGCCACGTAGTGATCGACCGCACCCTTCCCCTTGCCCATGCGGGTCTCGGCCGCCTTCTTGGTCACCGGCTTATCGGGGAAGACGCGCACCCACATCTTGCCCTTGCGCTTCACAAAGCGGACAATGGTGCGGCGCGCCGCTTCGATCTGGCGCTGGGTCATCCAGCACGGCTCCAACGCCTGCAAGCCCAGATCACCAAATGAAACCTCGACGCCGCGCAATTCCTTGCCCGACATGCGACCACGCTGTTGTTTGCGCCACTTCACGCGCTTTGGCATCAACATAGCTTCACACTCCCACTAATCACTCATCGGTGTCACGCAGACACGGATGCGTCGTTACGCATTCGGCGCAGCTGCTGGTTGCGCCGCAGTTTCCGGCTTCGCCTCGGGCAGAATTTCACCCTTGTAGATCCACACTTTCACGCCGATCCGGCCATAGGTGGTCAACGCTTCCGCGCGCGCAAAATCGATGTTGGCGCGGAGCGTGCTGCGCGGCACACGGCCTTCCATGACCGTTTCGCGGCGCGCCATTTCCGAGCCGGCCAGACGACCGGACGCCGTAATCTTGACGCCTTCCGCGCCCATGCGCATGGCCTGCTGCACGGCGCGCTTCATCGCGCGGCTGTGGCTGATACGGCGCTCGATCTGGCCGGTGATGTTCTCGGCCACGAGCTGCGCTTCCAGATCGGGCTTCTCGATCTCGCTGATTTCCAGCTTGACCTTCTTGCCGGTCTGCTGCTCGATCGCCTCGCGCAGTTCCTTCACCGCGGCGCCCTTGCGGCCGATGATGATGCCCGGCTTGGCCGTGAAGATCGTGACGATCACTTGATTGGGGAAGCGCTCGATATCAATCTTCGACACGCCCGCCTGGCTGACCTTGCTGCGGATGAACTTGCGCAGTTCAAAGTCTTCGGCCAGCTGTTCGCTGTACTGCTTGCCTTTCTTGGCATACCAGCGCGACTTCCAATCGTAAATGACGCCTAAGCGAAAACCATAAGGATTAATCTTGCGACCCAAGTTGGCCCCCTGTCTAAGCCTGCCGGCCTAACCCTAAATCTTTTCCGTCAGCACGACGGTAATGTGCGATGTCTTGCGCGTAATCGGCTTGAAGCGCCCGCGCGCTCCAAAGCGCCGCCACTGGCGGTCCGGTCCCTCGTCGGCCTTGATCTCGGTCACGTACAGATCGTCCCGCGACAGGCCCAGGTTCTCTTCCGCATTCGCCACGGCCGAAGCGATGGTCTTGCGCACCACTTCCGCGGGCTTGTTGGGCAGAAACTTCAGCACGGCGATGGCCTCATCGGCCTGCAAGCCGCGAACCTGATCGATGACCAGGCGGGTCTTGCGCGGCGAAACAGGCGCGAAGCGCAGCACGGCGCGTGATTGATTGCTAGCAGCCATGACTCACTCCTACTTCCCTTCGGCCTTCGTGCCCGCTGCCTCGGCCTTTTCCTTGGTGGAGTGGCCGCGATACGTGCGGGTCGGCGCAAATTCGCCCAGCTTGTGACCGACCATGTTCTCAGTAATATAGATCGGAACGTGGCGGCGGCCGTCATGCACCGCAATCGTGTGGCCCACCATCTGCGGGAAGATGGTCGAGGCGCGCGACCAGGTGCGGATAACCTTCTTGTCACCCTGCTGGTTCATCGTTTCGATTTTCTTCAACAACTTGGGCGCGACGAACGGCCCTTTCTTCAACGATCGAGACATCTCAACCTCCGCTTTTAGCGCGCCGTCTAGCGCCGCTTCTTGCCGCGACGCCGGACGATCAATGGATCACTCACTTTGTTGCGGCGAGTCTTATAGCCCAACGTCGGCTTGCCCCACGGGCTCTTCGGGCCAGGCATGCCGATCGGGGCGCGGCCTTCACCGCCGCCATGCGGGTGATCACGCGGGCTCATCGCCGTACCGCGCACCGTCGGGCGGATGCCCTTCAAGCGCTTGCGCCCGGCCTTGCCCAGCTTCACATTCGCATGATCGATATTGCTGACCGTGCCCACCACCGCGTAGCAGTTCTGGCGCACCTTGCGCATCTCACCGGACGGCAGACGCAGGGTGGCATACTCGCCTTCCTTCGCCAGCAGCTGCGCCGACGTGCCCGCCGAGCGCACCAGCTGCGCGCCCTTGCCGGGCTGCAGTTCGACGTTGTGCACCAGCGTGCCGAGCGGCATGTTGGCCAGCGGCAGGCAGTTCCCCGGACGCACTTCGGCAGCCGGGCCGCTCACCACGGTATCGCCTACCTTCAGTTCTACCGGTGCGACGATGTAACGCTTCTCGCCGTCAGCGTAGAACAGCAGCGCAATGCGGGCCGTGCGGTTGGGATCGTATTCGATCGCCGCGACTTTGGCGGGAATGCTGTGCTTATCACGCTTGAAATCGATGATGCGATAGGCCTGCTTCACGCCGCCGCCGCGATGCCGCACCGTGACCTTGCCGTACGAGTTGCGGCCGGCCTTCTTGCGCTTGTCGGTCAGCAGACTGCGCTCCGGCTTGGTCTTGGTAATATCTTCAAAGGTATCGCCCGTCATGCCGCGACGGCCGGGCGAAGTGGGTTTATACTTTTTAATCGGCACGATGACTGCTCCTTGGGGCTTACACGCCCTCAAACATCTCGATCTGCTGGCCGGCCTGCACGGTCACGATGGCCTTCTTCCAACCCGACATCCTGACCTTCTGCTGCGCCTTCTTGCCCACCTGGCGGCTGCGCGGATTGCGGCGGCGCTTGGCCGGTTGATTCATGATGTGCACCGAGACCACATCGACCTTGAAGATCGTCTCGACCGCTTCCTTGATCTGCGTCTTGTTGGCGCGGTCGTCGACTTCAAAGGCGTACTGCCGGAAATCGCGCAGGTACGTCATCTTTTCAGTCTGCAACGGGCGCTTGAGAACTTCGTATGTATGCATGATCGACCTCATTAACCCAGCAGAATATCAATTGTCTCGAGCGCGCTCTGGGGCAGCAGCACGGTCTCGTAGCTCAACAGATCGCGGATGTTCAAATACTGCGCGCGGAGGTACATCGCATTGTCGAGATTGCGGATCGACAGTTCGACGTTCTCGTTGCGCTCCGGCAGCAACACCAGGGTCTTGCGGCCCGTCTTGGCATTGACCAGCACGGAAGCCATCGTCTTGGCGCTGGGCTTCTCCATGGTCAATTGATCCAGCACCACGATGCCGTTATCGGCCGCCTTCACGCTCAACGCCGAGCGCAGCGCCGCGTGGCGCATCTGCAGCGGCATCTTCTGCGTGTACTTGCGCGGCTGCGGGCCAAAGACGTTACCGCCGCCCTTCCAGTGCGGAGCCTTGCGGCTGCCCTGGCGCGCGCGACCGGTCCCCTTCTGCTTCCACATCTTGCGCGTGCTGCCGTTGACCTCGCTGCGATTCTTGGTCTTGGCATTGCCCTGGCGCGCGTTGGCCAGCTGGCGCGTCAGCGCCTGGTGCATCAACGGCACATTCACGGGCGCTTCAAACACGGCCGGATTCAGTTCGATTTCGCCGACGGTGTCGCCGGACATGTTAATGACTGGAACTTTCATCGCCATTCGCTCCTACTTCTTCCGCGTCTCGGTCACCATGACCAGGCCGCCCGTGGCGCCCGGCACGGGTCCCTTCACGCCGATCAGGTTGCGCTCGGCATCCAGCAGCACCACCTGCAAATTCTGCGTGGTCACGCGCTCGACACCCATGTGGCCGGCCATGCGCTTGTTCTTGTGAACCTTGCCCGGCGTGGTGCCCGGACCAACCGAACCCGAGCGGCGCAGACGATCCGACTGGCCGTGCGTGCGCGGACCACCATTGAAGCCGTGGCGCTTCACATGGCCCGTGAAACCGCGGCCCTTCGACGTGCCGACCACATCCACGCGCTCGCCCATCTGGAAGATCGCCACCGTCAGCTGCTGGCCTTCGGTGTAACTCTCGTCCGGCTTCACGCGCAGCTCGCGCAGCGTCTTGACCGCCGGGACTTCACCGGCCAGCGTCTTGCGCTTGGCGTGCTTGTCATCGGTCTTCAACATGCCCAGGTGACCGCGCTCCGGCCTGGACAGGCGCGCCGCCTTCTTCACCGGATCGAAACCAATCTGAATGGCGGAATAGCCATCGTTCTCGACCGTGCGGACTTGCGTCACGTAGCACGGCCCGGCTTCGATCACGGTGACCGGCACGGCTTCACCCGTGTCCGTGAACACCTGGGTCATACCCAACTTTCGCCCAATTAAACCCTTCATGATTCCTCCGCTAGAATAGGGACTGCCAGGCGCAGGCGATGGTGTATCGCGCCGCGTGCATCATCCCCCGGGCCGTCGGTGGCGGCACACCCGATCGGGTGCAGCTGGACCACTCGACCCGTCGAGCCAATTAGAGATTGATCTCGATGTCAACGCCCGCCGGCAGATTCAAGCGCATCAGCGTATCGATGGTCTTCGAATCCGGATCGACCACGTCGATCAGGCGCTTGTGCGTGCGAATCTCGAAGTGCTCCTGGCTATCCTTGTCGATGAACGCGCCACGGCGCACGGCGAACTTCTCGATCTTCGTCGGCAGCGGCACGGGACCAACCACGGTCGCGCCCGTGCGCTCGGCGGTCTCAACGATGCGCTGCGCTGACTGATCGAGCACGCGATGATCGTAAGCCTTGAGGCGAATGCGAATTCTCTGTTTGGCCATGCTGTTTGTTTCCTTGCGTCCCAGTTACTGAAACCGTTACTGCTCAAACACCGTCACACCGCACATGCACGCAATGGGCGCATGTGTTGCGAGCGCTGTGTGCGAAGCAATCTCACCGTTAGTCACAGAGATTGCTTCGCCGCATCCTTCGACTGCGCGGCACACTCCGCCGCTCCGCTCAGGACGCTCCTCGCAATGACTCACTGCACTACGCGGCGACCTTGGTAATGACGCCCGCGCCGACCGTCAACCCGCCTTCGCGAATCGCGAAGCGCGAGCCTT
>CAYNML010000059.1:0-36418 GCA_964398185.1 uncultured Anaerolineae bacterium
ACCGCAGCGTAATTATCTTCGCGATCGTGATAGTTGTAAAAGAGGAATACTATATATTACGTTTTACGCTTCACGTTTTACGGAGCTGCCCATGCCCCACAACTTTTTAGCCATCGATCTCGGCGCGGAAAGCGGACGCGCCATTCTGGCAACGCTCGCTGATCAACAGCTAGCGCTCACTGAGATTCATCGCTTCCCCAACGGCCCGGTGCGTCTGCCCGATGGTCTGCACTGGGACATTCTGCGCTTGTGGTCGGAGATCAAGACGGCGCTGCACATCGCGACGCACAAGCACCACGCGCAGCTTGCCGGGATCGGGATCGATACGTGGGGGGTGGATTACGGCCTGCTCGATCGGAAGGGGGCGCTCATCGGCAATCCCTATCATTATCGCGATAGCCGCACCGACGGCATGGTGGAAGAGGCGTTCAAGCGTCTGCCGCGCGAGCGCATTTTCGATTTGACGGGCATTCAGTTCATGCAGTTGAACACGTTGTATCAACTGTTCGCGCAGGTCGTGCAGCAAGCGCCCGCCTTGCAAATGGCCGAAACATTCCTGACCACGCCTGACCTGCTCAACTATTGGCTCAGCGGCCGCAAAGCCTGCGAGTTCACCATGGCGACGACGACGCAGTGTTACGATCCGCGCCGCTGCGCATGGTCGCAGCCGCTATTGCAAGCGCTGGGCATCCCGACTCACATTTTCCCGGAAGTAGTGCAACCCGGTACCGTGTTAGGCGCGGTGCTGCCGGAAATTGCAGAAGAAACCGGCTGCGGCGCTGTGCCCGTTATTGCGCCTGCCTGTCATGACACCGGCTCAGCCGTGGCGGCGGTTCCCGCTGAAGCGCCGCACTTCGCGTGGATCAGCTCCGGCACGTGGTCGATCATGGGCGCGGAAGCCAGTGACCCGATCGTGAACGCGCACAGCCTGAAATACAACTTCACCAACGAAGGCGGCGTCAACGGCACGTGGCGCTTCTCGAAAAACATTATGGGCCTGTGGCTGGTGCAGGAATGTCGCCGCACGTGGGCGCGCGCAGGTGAAGAATTGTCTTACGCCGCAATCACGCAGCTCGCCTCAGAAGCCGAGCCGTTCCGCTCGATCATCGACGTCGATGCCGCCGCTTTCTTCCAGCCCGGTGACATGCCCGCTCGCATTCAACACTATTGCGAACGCACACAGCAACCAATTCCCGAAACCAAAGGCGCGATCGTGCGCTGCGCGTTGGAGAGCCTGGCGCTGAAATATCGCTGGGTGTTGGATCGACTTGAGGAGATGCTGGGCTATCGCCTGGAGCCGATCCACATCATCGGCGGCGGGACGCAGAATCGACTGCTGAACCAACTCACGGCGGATGCCACCAACCGATCGGTGATCGCTGGCCCCATCGAAGCCACCGCCATCGGCAACGTATTGATGCAGGCTATCGCGCTGGGGCATCTCAAATCGCTGAGTGAAGCTCGCGCTGTCGTGCGGCACTCTTTCAAGCCGGAGACATATGAGCCGCAACCATCCGATCGCTGGGATGCGGCGTATCACCAGCTGTGTGAATTCATTGCAATCTAAAACGCGGGAGCACTGCACCGCATGTGTAAAGCGTAAAACGTAAGGAGTGCATTACGTTTCACGTTTTACGCCTTACGAAAGGCATATCATGTTAGACGCACCTTATCCTGAACTGGACGAACTGTTGACCACCATCGGCGAAGCCGGCCGCCACCTCGCCGAAATCGAAGCGAGCGAAGGCGCGGCCGGCAATATCTCCGTGTATATCGGCTGGCCCATCGACGTGCGCCGCCGCTTCCCAAATGTCGAAGCGCTGGAGCTACCACAGGCCGTGCCAGAACTGGCGGGCAAGACGTTCATCGTTACTGGCTCGGGCCGCCGCCTGCGCGAAGTCATCGACGATCCCGCGGCGAACCTCGGTTGTCTGGTGATCGATGACGGCGGGAAAACCGGTCGGCTGTACACCTCGCCGCGCAGGTTGTTTGCGCGCCTGACCAGCGAGTTCAATTCACACCTCGCCGTGCAATACGATCAAGTCGTGCAGTCGCACACGAACTACCACGCGGTCGTGCACGCGCAGCCGCGCCACCTGACCTATCTCAGTCACATCCCGCGCTATCAACACGAGCCATATCTGAACCGGCACCTGCTGCGCTGGCAGCCGGAACTCATCGTGAATTTACCGGAAGGCATCGGGCTGGTGCCGTTCCTGGTGCCGGGCTCGAGCGAGTTGATGGCCGCCACGCTGGAAGCGCTGCGGCAGCATCGCATCGTGATCTGGGGCAAGCACGGCGTCATGGCTCGCTCGGACGTCTCGGCCAAACGCGCCGCCGATCGGATCGAGTACGCCGAAACCGCCGCGCGCTATGAATACATGAACCTGGTGAATCACGAGCAGGGCGAAGGTCTGAGCGCAGAAGAAATTCGCGCCATTGCGAAGTTGTGGAATATCGAGCAGAGCATTTTTTAACCACGTCATTGCGAGCCCCCGTAGGGGCGAAGCAATCTCAACGTCGGCCAAAGGGATTGCTTCGTCGCACACAACGCTCCTCGCAATGACGGAGAGGTGAAGCCATGACCAAACATCCCACTGAAGCACAAATCCGATCGGCCTATCGCATGGCGAAAGAGCGCTACGCCCTGCTGGGCGTTGATACCGACAAGGTGCTGAAGACACTCAACACGGTGTCACTCAGTCTGCATTGCTGGCAGGGCGATGATGTCGGCGGCTTCGAGAATATGGGTAGCAGCCTTAGTGGTGGCATCGCCGCCACCGGCAACTATCCCGGCAAAGCGCGCACGCCCGATGAGCTGCGCCGCGATCTCGATCAGGTGTACAGCCTCCTGCCCGGATCGCACCGGCTGGCTTTGCACGCCATGTATGCCGAAACGAATGGCCGCAAAGTCGATCGGGATGAAGTGCGCCCGGAGCATTTCGCCAACTGGGTCAGCTGGGCCGCGGCCAACAAACACGGCCTCGACTTCAACCCGACGTTGTTCTCGCACCCCAAAGCGGACAGCGGCTTCACGCTGGCGCATCCCGACAAGGCCATCCGCGATTTCTGGATTCAGCACTGTATTGCTTCACGCGAGATCGGCGAGTTCTTCGGCACCGAGCTTGGTACACCGTGCATCACCAACATCTGGATTCCCGATGGTTACAAAGACACCCCGGTCGATCGCTTTGGGCCGCGTGAGCGCTTGAAGGAATCGCTGGACAAGATTCTCGCGGAACCGATCGATCCACAATACAACCTCGACTCGATCGAAGGCAAGCTGTTCGGCTTCGGCGTGGAAAGCTACACGGTCGGCTCACACGAATTCTATCTGGGCTATGCGGTCGCCAATCAAACGCTGCTCACACTCGACGCGGGACACTTCCACCCGACGGAAACCATCGCCGACAAAATCTCGGCGGTGCTGCTGTACGTGCCGGAGATTCTACTGCACGTCAGCCGCGGCGTACGCTGGGACAGCGATCACGTGGTGATCTACAACGACGATCTGCTGGCGATCGCGCAGGAGATCGTGCGCAGCGGATTTCTGGATCGCGTGCATATCGGGCTGGACTATTTCGACGCGAGCATCAATCGGGTGGCCGCTTACGCGATCGGGGCGCGGAACACCCTCCGCGCCGTGCTGACGGCGCTGCTCGAACCGATCGATCTGCTGAAGAAGATCGAACTATCCGGTGATTACACCCAACGCCTCGCGTTGCTCGAAGAAATCAAGGGCCTGCCGTTTGGCGCGGTGTGGGACTATCACTGCTTGAAGCACGGCGTGCCGGTGGGTCTACGCTTCATGGACGAAGTGCGCGCGTATGAGAAGAAGGTGTTGGCGAAGCGAGCATGATGCAGGCTGCAACTAGTCAGCAATCAACAATCAGCGCAACTACCCCGCCATTGTCATTGCGAGCGCTTTCTGCGAAGCAATCTCAGCGCCAATTGGCAAAGTTTCCCATCTACAGGGAGATTGCTTCGTCGCAAACTGCGCTCCTCGCAATGACGGCCGTAGTTCGCAATCAGTAATGCAAGGAGCAGGCAATGAACGGTTGGGCAGGACAAGTTTTGGACATCGATTTAACCAGCGGCGCGATCAAGACGTATCCGTTGGATGAGAAGATGGCGCACCTCTTCTTAGGCGGGCGCGGCCTGGGCGCGCGGATGCTATGGGATGAGGTCGGCCCTGGCGTCGATCCGCTCTCGCCGGAGAACGTGCTGATCTTCACCGCAGGGCCATTGACGGCGACGGGCTATCAGACCAGCAATCGCTTCTCAGTTTCGACAAAAAGCCCGTTAACCGGTACCGTGTTGGACGCGAATTCGGGTGGCTTCTGGGGCATGCAGTTCAAGAAGGCCGGATTCGATGCGCTGATTGTTCGTGGCAAAGCTGAGAAACCGGTCTACATCGAAATGAAGCCGGGCAGTGTCACGATCAACGACGCGGCGCACCTGTGGGGCAAGCGCGTGCGCGAAACAACGAAGTTGTTGGGACAGAACAACAACAAGCGCAACGTGTTGTGCATCGGCCCGGCGGGTGAGAACCTCAGCCGCATCGCCGCGATTATGAACGACGGCGAGCGCGCTCTGGCGCGCGGCGGTCCCGGCGCGGTGATGGGCAGCAAGAACCTCAAGGCGATTGTGGTGGAGGGCAAACAGCGCCCAGAAATTCTGGACGAAGAACGCTTCAAATTTTTGTTGTACGAAACGCGCAAGCTGCTGAAGGCCAGCCCGCTCACCAGCCAGGCGCTGCCGGAATTCGGTACGTCGGTGGTGATGAACATCCTCAACAACATCGGCGCGCTGCCCACGCGCAACTATCAGGAGTCGGTCTTTGAGGGTGCGGAAGAAATCTCGGGTGAAGCGCTGACCGACAAATATCTGGTGAAGAACGCCTCGTGTTGGGCCTGCCCGATCGGATGTACGCGCATCAGCAAGACGGACAAGGTCGAAGGCGAAGGCCCGGAGTTCGAGACGATGTGGGCCTTCGGCGCATCGTGCGGCATCGACGATCTGGCGGCCATCATCGAAGCGAACTCGATCTGCAACGATCTGGGCTTTGATACGATCTCGGCGGGATCGACGATCGCGTGCGCGATGGAACTGACGGAGAAGGGCCAGCTCGACAGCGATCTGCGCTTTGGCCGCGCGGACTTGCTCGCCTCGACGTTGGAAGATATGGGCTATCGGCGTGGCCTCGGCGCTGAGTTGGCCGACGGCAGTTTACGCCTAGCGACCAAATACGGCGCGCCGGAACTCTCGATGAGTGTCAAAGGCATGGAGATGCCGGCTTACGATCCGCGCGGGATGCAGGGACAGGGTCTGTTGTACGCCACGTCAAATCGCGGCGCGTGCCACATGCGCGGCAACATGCTCGGCCTTGAAGTGCTGGGCCTGCCCAAGTTGATCGATCGCTTCCAGGTGCAGGGCAAGTCGGGTTACGTGATTCTGCATCAGAACACAGCGGCCGCCATCGATTCGCTGGTCATCTGCAAGTTCACCAACATGGGCGTGGCCGAAGAATACTTTGCGCGCGCGTTGACTTCCGTGACAGGCGTGCCGTACGCCACCGGCGATTTGATCAAAGTCGGCGAGCGCACTTATAATCTCGAACGGCTCTATAATCTCCGCGAAGGCTTCACGCGCGCCGACGACACACTGCCCTCGCGCCTGTTGAATGAGGCCGTGCCTGCCGGGCCGAGCCAAGGCTGGGTCAACAAGCTCGAACCGATGCTGATCGAATACTATCGCGCGCGCGGCTGGGATAAAGAGGGCGTGCCGCTGCCCAGGAAACTGGCCGATCTGCACCTGGCTGATCTGATGGTGACGGCGTAATCTCACAGCGCATGTACGAACCAACATTTTCATCCGTCAAACAACATCCGCTGCCCGCGTGGTACGATGACGCCAAGTTCGGCATCTTCATCCACTGGGGACTGTACAGTGTGCCCGCTTTTGCGCCACGCAAGCCGGTGAACCTGGAATCGCTGGTGTCTGGTGACTTCGCTGGCTCGCCGTACGCGGAGTGGTATCAGAACAGCCTGCGCATCACGGGCAGCGCCGTTCAGCAGTATCATGCCGAAAAATACGGCGCAGATTTTCCATATGAGAATTTCGCAGCAGCGTTCAACGAACAGAGCCGTCAGTGGAAGCCTGACGAGTGGGCCGAGGTGTTTCGGCGCGCCGGGGCGCGTTACGTGGTGCTGGTCACCAAGCATCACGATGGCTTTCTGCTGTGGCCCAGTCAGCGTCTCAATCCGCGCCGGCCGGACTATCACGCGGCGCGCGACATCGTGGGCGAGTTGCAGCGCAGCGTGACGGCGCGCGGGTTGAAAATGGGCTGCTACTATTCCAGCCTGCTCGATTGGTCTTTCACACCAAAGCCCATTCAGAGCATGGCGGATCTCTTGACCAGCGGCCCCGCCAATCGGACTTATCGCGCCTACGTCGAGCAGCATTGGCGGGAATTGATCGATCGCTATGAAACGGATCTCCTCTGGAGCGACATCGGTTATCCGCCCCGTTACAATCTGGCCGAATTATTCGCGTACTTCTACAATCGCCGATCGGAGGGCGTGATCAACGATCGCTGGTTCCAAACCCCGATCGTCTTCCGCAACCCGATCGGCCGGTTCGCACTGAACCAGGCCGCCAAATGGATGGCGCAGCACGGCAGTTCCAATATGCCCAAGGTGCCGCACAGCGACTACCTGACGACGGAATACTTTGGTCATCCGCAGATCACGCCATTCAAATGGGAAGCCTGTCGCGGCATCGGCAATTCATTCGGCTACAATCAGTTTGAGACCGCCGCCGATTATCAGACCGCGCCGCCGCTGATTCGTTTGCTGGTGGACATCGTCAGCAAGAACGGCAACCTGCTGCTCAACGTCGGCCCCCGCGCCGACGGCTCGCTGCCCGTTGAACAGATCGCGGCATTGGAAGGTATTGGGCGCTGGCTGGCCATCAATGGCGAGGCGATCTACGGCACGCGCCCGTGGGTGCGCTTCAAGGATCAGAGCGAGAACGGCGCGGAAGTGCGTTACACGATCAACGACCATGTGCTCTACGCGAGCGTGATTGCGCTGCCAACCGACCGGGTTGTAACGCTGCCCGATGTGCCGATCAAACCCGGCGGCGCTGTGCAGCTGCTGGGGCGCGATCAACCGATCGAATGGACGCAGACCGCCGGAAAACTGAGCGTGACGTTGCCGCCGCTGGGCAGTGACGACATCCCCGTATTGAAAATCGATCTGGAAAGGCCGTGACATGATTGACGAACGCATCTTTCAACAATTCAGCGAAATCGGGCGGGACCTATACGAGCATCAAATGATCAGTTCGCACGGCGGCAATCTCAGCATCCGCCTGGGCGATCGCATCATCATCAAGCGGCGCGGCGCGCAGTTGGGCCGGTTGAAGATGCACGATCTGATCGAGACCGGCATCGACAAGAACGATAGCGGCGTGGCGCTGGCCTCGACCGAGCTGCTGGCGCATCGCACGATCTATCAGCAGACGCCGGCGCTGGCGATCTGCCACTGTCATCCGCGCACCGCTATCGCACTGTCGCTCTCGCGCGATGAGATCGTGCCGATCGATAACGAGGCATCGTATCTCCTGAAGAAGATTCCCGTCATCTGGGAAGAGTTCGCGTCGGGCACGCCGGAGATGTCCAACAAACTCGCCGCAGCGCTGCAGCAGTACAAGATCGTGTTTCTGCGCGGCCATGGCAGCTTTGCCATCGGGCAGACGCTGGATGAAGCGTTCTTCTGGTCGTCGACGCTGGAAGAGGCGTGTGAGATCATCTTGAAGGCCAAGATTATCAACGAGCCATTCATCGAATATCGCGGGATGAGCAATGCGTACAGCAAGTGGTAATACGTAATGCGTAACGAGTAACCGCGGCTGTTACGCATTACTTGTTGGAACCTGTGATGACTGACAAAGTCCAACTTTTTGTGACGTGCCTGATCGAGGCGCTGCGGCCGGAAGCGGGCCTGGCCGTGGTGTCCGTGCTGGAAGCGCTCGGCCTCGAGGTGATCGTGCCGGAGGGGCAGACGTGCTGCGGGCAGCCCGCGTTTAACGGCGGTCTGTGGGACGATGCGCGTCCGCTGGCGAAGCATACGCTCGACGTGCTGAGCAAATCCGACGCGCCGATCGTTGTCCCTTCCGGTTCGTGCGCGGATATGATCAAACATCACTACGTGGAACTGTTCGCTGATGATCCGAAGTACGCCAAGCTGGCCAAGGACATCGCCGCGCGGACTTATGAGTTCACCGAATTTCTGGTCGATGTGCTGGGTGTGACGAATTTGCAGGCACGCTTGAAAGGCAAAGTGACCTATCACCCGTCGTGCCATTTGCTGCGCGGGATGCAGATTGATCAGCAGCCGCGTGAATTGTTGAAGAACGTGCAAGACCTGGAAGTGATCGATCTACCGAATGCGACCGAGTGCTGCGGCTTCGGCGGATTGTTCGCCATCAAGATGGGTGACATCTCCAGCGCGATGCTCCAGCGCAAACTCGACGCGATCGAGAGCACGGGGGCGGACGCGGTGGTGGGCTGCGATGTGAGCTGCCTGCTCAACATTGGCGGCGGGCTGCACCGGCGCGGATCGCAGATCGAGACGAAGTATATTGCGGAGATATTGGACGCGAATAGACGCGGCTGACACGGATTTTATAGAACTGCCCCACCGCACAGCTTAGAGGCATGTGCTGCGAGGCACACGGCGCTTTGCGCGTCGAGGACAATACAGGCTAATAGGGCCGCTCGGCGCGTACTGCGGGGAGCGGAGAAAAGTGGCGCAGATTAAGCGTCGCAATTTTGAGATCGTGGTTCAGAGCAGTTGCCGCGATGAGGCAATCGAAAAAGCCAACACCGTGACTCAAATGAAAGCGCTGATAGAAATCGATGGCGGTACGCGAAATATCCTCGTCAAGCCACAGTATCTGATAAGAAGCGATTTCGCGCTCAACAGTGCGCTGCTCGCGGTGGTTGCGGCAACCGGCCAGCAGTTCTGCCGCAGTGATTACGGAGATGGCACAGACTGAGACAGGCTGTGCGTCAATCCAGCGGCGGGCGACTGTAGAGCCGCGCAGCACATCAATCAGGATTGAGGTATCCAGCAACCAGACGGTATCGGCCATATTAGTCGCGGCGCTGCTCAACCTTGGCGCGAAGTTCAGCCGCAAATTCAGCTGAGTCGGTAATGTCATCCCGATCAGCCCAGATGCCAAAAGCGGGGTGTTTGACTTTACGCGAAGAAGATTTTACCGGCTTGGCCGGTCTGTCCTGCAAAAGGATGACTTCCACCGCACCGGGTACGACCTCAGCCGGGATGTCCACAATCAGTTTGCGATTCGGCGTGACTTTGCCCTTGAGTTTGGTGGCTAACATGGCTTTGACTCCTTGTGCTTCAATTATACAACGTCAAGATAATCTGTGTTGATCCGTGAAATCCGTTAAATCCGTGTCCCATTTTCTCGTGATGGATACAACATCCAACATTGCTTTTTACGAACGGGTCGAGGACGCCCTGCAGGATATGCAGGCGCGCGGGGCGTTCGATCGCGCGACGAAGCGCTTCACAACGCTGCGCGCCGCGGCGTTCACTTCGCTGCCCGCCGATGGCGATACAACACGCGATCGGGCGCGCGCCATTCGCGCCGAGACGCTGAGTCATCTCGATCGGTATCTGGCGCAGTTTGCCGATGCAGTGGAAGCGGCCGGAGGGCACGTGCACTGGGCTGCTGACGCTGCCGAGGCCAATCGGGTGGTGTGTGAGATCGCGCAGGCGAATCACGTGAAGCGCGTGGTCAAATCGAAATCGATGGTGAGCGAGGAAATTCACCTCAATCACGCGCTGGAATCTATCGGCTGCGAAGTGATCGAGTCCGATCTGGGCGAGTACATCATTCAACTGGCCGGTGAGACGCCGTCGCACATCATCACGCCGGTGATTCACAAGACCAAAGAGCAGGTCGCCGAAATCCTGCGCGACAAGATCGGGATGCCGCCCACCAACGAAGTGACCGAGATGACGGCTTTCGTGCGTGTGAAGATGCGCGAGATTTTCCTCACCGCCGACATGGGCCTCAGCGGTGTGAACTTTGGGGTGGCTGCCACCGGCACGATCGTGACCGTGACCAACGAGGGCAACGGCCGCATGACGACGACCTGCCCGCGGATTCACGTCGCTGTGATGGGCATCGAGCGACTGGTGCCCACGCTCGCCGATCTCAGCGTACTGCTGCAAGTGCTGGGCCGCTCGGCGACGGGACAGAAGCTATCGGTGTACACGAATTTGATCACCGGGCCGCGCCGCGCGCACGAACCCGACGGGCCGGACGAGCTGCATGTCGTGTTGATCGACAACGGGCGCAGCAAGGTGCTGGGCAGCGAAGTGGCCGAGATTCTCTATTGCATCCGCTGCGGCGCGTGCCTGAATGCATGTCCCGTTTATCGTGAGATTGGCGGACATGCCTATGGCAGCGTGTACCCCGGCCCGATCGGATCGGTGGTGACCCCGGCGTTGTACGGCGTGAAAGCGTGGAGCGAGCTGCCGCATGCCAGCAGCCTGTGCGGGGCGTGCCGCGAAGTGTGCCCCGTGCGGATCGATCTGCCGGGACTGCTGCTCAAACTGCGTCATCAAACCGATGAAGCAGGCAAGACGCCGAAGTATCTGCAATTTGGCTTGCGCGGATTCCGCTGGGCAGGCACGCATCCGAAGATGTATCACCTCGGCATGAAGTTCGCCAGCTTCGGATCGCGCTTGATCGCTTCACACGGCTGGATCAAACGATTACCGGGGCCATTAGCGCACTGGACGCAGTCGCGTGATTTTCCGGTGTTTGCGCAAGAGTCGTTCTCGACGCAGTTGAAGAAGCGACGGAGAGATAGCGGGACGGAGGGACAGCAATGACGACGCGTGAAGAAACCCTCACCCGCATTCGCCAGGCATTGCAAACGGGCATGCTGCCTGCCGCACCGGGTAACGGCCCGCTTCCGACGGAAGCACCTGAGCTCGATCGGGCGGCGCTGATCGCGTCGTTCGTGCGCGAGGCGCAGAGCAGCGGGGCCGAGGTCTTTCAGCCGGACACCAACGATCGGGTGGAGGAAGTGCTGATCGCGTTGTTGAAGCAGGCCGGGCAGCAGGCCATCACCTGGGCCGATGAAGATTTACCCGTCGCCCGTATCCGTGAACTACTGCTGCGCGCCGACGTGATCCGCCACGTGCCTCAGCTGGCGCGCGACGGGGCGCTGCGCCGTCAGACTTGGCTGAACCTCGACGGGGTACGCGTGGGTCTCACGGGTGCGCTGGCCGGTATCGCCGATACCGGCTCGATCGTGGTGCAGAGCGGGCCGCACCGCTCGCGCGCGGCGTCGCTGCTGCCGGAGACCCATCTCGTGCTGCTGCCAACCGATCGGTTGTACCCGACGATGGCGGCCTTCTTCGCCGCACACGGGCCGCCGGCCTTGACTGCCAGGGCCAGCAACCTGGTCTTCATCACCGGGCCCAGCCGCACCGCCGACATCGAGATGATCATCACGCGCGGCGTGCACGGGCCGAAGCGCTTGTGCGTGGTGCTGCTGCCCGCGCAGGGTTAAGGCGGAAGTTTAGGTATAATCGGCACATTCCATATTGCCCGGAGGCAAATGATGCAGAAAGCGTTAGTGTGTGGGGCCGGCGGATTTATCGGCGGCCATCTGGTGAAGAAGTTACAACGGGAAGGGTATTGGGTGCGCGGCGTGGACATCAAGCGGCACGAATGGTCGCCTGAGGCGGCCGATGAATTCTTGCAGCTCGATCTGCGCCTGGAAGAAAACTGCCAGACGGCGCTCACGGTGGATGGCGGCACGTTCGACGAAGTCTATCAACTGGCGGCCGACATGGGCGGTATGGGCTTTATCCATTCCGCCGAAACCGAGATCATGCACAACAGCGTGCTGATCAACATCTACATGACCGATCAGGCCGCGCGCCTGGGCGTGCCGCGCTATTTCTTCTCATCGTCGGTCTGCGTGTATCGCGATATGAAACCCGGCGAACCGGAGATGACGGAAGCCGAGGCGATCCCGGCGCATCCCGATAATGAATATGGCTGGGAGAAGCTCTATTCGGAGCGCGTCGCCGAAGCCTACGAGCGCCGGTACGGCATGCAGGTGCGCATCGCGCGCTTCCAGAATTGCTACGGCCCGGAAGGGACGTGGACCGGCGGACGCGAGAAGGCTCCCGCGGCGATGTGCCGCAAGGTGGCCGAGGCCAAAGACGGCGACGCGATCGAAGTGTGGGGCGATGGCACCGCGGTGCGATCGTACACCTACGTGGGCGACATGGTGGACGGCATCTATCTGCTGATGCATTCCGATCTGCACGGCGCGGTCAACATCGGCTGCCCGCAGTACGTCACCGTGGACGAACTCGCCACGGCAGTGATCAAGCAATCGGGCAAGCAGCTGACCATCAAGCACGTGCCGGGACCGGTCGGCGTGCAGTCGCGCAACTTCTCCAACGCGCGCATCTATTCGCTGGGCTGGCAGGCCAAAGTTTTCCTGGAAGACGGTATCCGGCACACCTATCCGTGGGTGGCCGCGCAGGTAAAGGCCCGGCAGGGTGGGGGAAACTAGCCACCCCTCCCCACGTGTCTAATCAGGGTACTCCGCCAACGCTTCACAACCGATTCCGCGCTTGACGCGGAGTCGGTTTTTTATCGCCTGGCGGGCGCTGTGCCGCGCACCGGCTCGAAAATTCCTACTTGACTTAGCCGCGTCTTCTGTCTTATAATGCTTTTGGTATCGTTACCATGTTATCGGTACCAAAGATCGCTCTCTGGCAGGCGGCTGGCATGTCCAACATTCGCGATGTGGCCAAACTGGCCGGTGTGGCTCCGATCACGGTCTCCCGCGTTATCAACGGCGGCGAAGGCGTGACGGACGAGACACGCCAACGCGTGCAGCGCGCCATCGATCAGCTGCACTACGTCCCCAACACGCTGGCCCGCAGTCTCCGCTCGCGCCAATCGCACACTCTCGCCCTGATCATGTCCGACATCACCAACCCGTTTTGGACCACAGTGGCGCGTGGGGTGGAGGACACGGCTGCCGAGAACAACTACCGCACGATGCTGTGCAACACCGATGAGGATCCCGCTAAAGAAGCCAACTATCTGAGTTTGCTGGTCGAGCGGCGCGTCGATGGCGTCATCGTGGCGCCCGTCACGCGCGACAAGAAAAGCCTGGCGTTGTTGAAGCAGCAGCAGGTGCCTTACGTGCTGATCGATCGCCGGGTGGACGGCCTCAAGGTGGATGCGGTCTACGGCGACAGCCGCCACGGTGCGCGCCTGTTAATCGATCACCTGCTGGAGGTGGGCCACCGGCGCATCGCGCTGATCAACGGCCCCGGCACCATCTCCACGGCGCAAGATCGTGCAGATGGTTATCGCGCGTCTCTGCTGGCACATGACCTGCCGGTGGACGAGCGATTGATCTTTCAAGGCGACTTCAAGCAGGAGAGCGGCTGTCGCCTGGCGAAGTTGGCGCTGGCCTGCGAACCGCGCCCCACGGCGATCTTTGCGGCCAACAATTTCATCGCGCTGGGCGTGCTGCAGGCGCTGCACGAGCGGGGACTGCGCGTGCCGGAAGATATGGCGCTGGTGTGCATCGACGATCTGCCTTATCTCTCCGCGATCGATCCGCTCCTGACGGTTGCAGCTCAGCCGGCTTACGAGATGGGCGCGGCCGCGGCGTGGTTGCTCGTCGAGCGGCTGACCACCCATCGGACTGGCCGGGCGCGCGAAGTGGTGCTGCCCCCGCAGCTGATCATTCGTCGATCGTGCGGGCAGGGATTGCCCAGCGCTCAGTCTTCAAACGGCAGCGTGGTTGATCACTTGATTTCAAACTCACCACCACAAGGAGGCTTCTGATGGACACGATTTATCTGGTCGCCAGCGGTGATTTGCGGTTGTCGGCCAATCGGAATTGCGAAGCGGCGCAAGCCGAGATGGAGCGGCAGTTGACCGCCGCGATCAAACGGGAAGGCTGCACAGTCAAGCGCGCGCATCCGTATGATCCGGTCAAGCAACACGGCTTCATCGACAGCCAGAAGTACGGCCTGGAAGTGTTCGCCCAGATTCCCAAGGATGCGCCGGTGATTGTGGCCGAGGCGGTGTGGCAGTACACGCATCACGTGCTGCCCGGCCTGCTGGAGCATCGCGGCCCGGTGTTGACTGTCGCCAACTGGAGCGGCACGTGGCCGGGCCTGGTGGGGATGTTGAACTTGAACGGCAGCCTGACCAAAGCCGGCCGCAAGTACAGCACGTTGTGGAGCGAAGACTTCACCGACGAGTTCTTTCTGAAGGGTCTGCGCTCATGGCTAAAGAAGGGCACAGTCAAGCATGATCTGTCGCACACCCAGGCCTACGATCCGGCCGCGGCGCCCGCCGCGGCGACCAGGCTCGGCGTCAAATTTGCCCGCGAATTCCGGCAAAAACGCGCCATCATGGGCATCTTCGACGAAGGCTGCATGGGCATGTACAACGCCATCATCCCCGACGAGCTGCTGTTCCCGCTGGGCATCTACAAGGAACGCCTGAGCCAGTCGGCGCTGTATGCCAAGATGCTGACGGTATCCGACGCCGAAGCGCGCGCGGTTTACGAGTGGCTGCTGGCGCGCGGCATGAAGTTCCAGCTGGGAACCGATGAAGCCACGCAGCTCACCGAAGCGCAGGTACTCGATCAGTGCAAGATGTACGTGGCGGCGCTGCGCATCGCCGATGAATTCGGCTGCGCCACGATCGGCATTCAGTACCAGCAGGGTCTCAAGGACTTGACCGCCGCTTCCGATCTGGTGGAAGGTCTGCTTAACAACGTCGATCGCCCGCCGGTGAAAGCCGAGCACAACGGCCACGACTTGTATGCGGGTGAAGCCCTGCCGCACTTTAATGAAGTCGATGAATGCTGCGGCGTCGACGCCTTAATCACCAACGGCTTGTGGAAGAAGCTGGGCTTTGCGCCAGAGACCACCTTGCACGATGTGCGCTGGGGGCGCTGGTATCAAGGCGATGGCCTCAATGACTTTGTGTGGGTGCTGGAGATTTCGGGCAGCGTGCCGCCCGCGCATCTCGTGGGCGGCTTTGCCGGAGCCAGCAGCGAGCGTCAGCCCGCGATGTACTTTCCCAAGGGCGGTGGATCGATCAAGGGGGTCAGCAAGCCCGGGTGGGTGGTGTGGAGCCGCGTCTTTGTGGAAGGCGGCAAACTCAACTGCGATCTGGGCCTGGGCGAAGCGGTGGAACTGCCGCAGGCTGAGACCGAAGAGCGGTGGCGCTTGACCACGTCCGAATGGCCGATGATGCACCTGGTGATGAAGGGCATCACGCGCGATCAATTCATGGCGCGCCACAAGGCCAATCACATTCAAGTGGTCTATGCGCCTGATAAGGCCGGGGCGCGCAAAGCGTTGTATGCCAAGGCCGCCGCGCTCAACGAACTCGGCGTCAAAGTGACGTTGTGCGGAAAGGTCTGATCATGCTGCGGCTCGATCATGTGGCGCTGCCCGTCTCCGATATGGACGCCGCGATCAAGTTTTATACTGAAACGCTTGGCTTACTGCTCATGTCGCGCGAAGTCGATACGGTGCACCAGGAAGAGTTTGCTTTCCTGGCTTTGGCAGGCGGCAACCTGGAATTGCTGAAAAGTCTGGCGCATCCGTTTGAGAAGCCGGACATCAAGCCGCCCTACACACCGCATCTGGCGCTGGCAACTTCCGACATGGAGGCCACGCTGCACCTGATCCAGACGCAGGGGCTGCAGCTCATCAAAGGGCCGCTGCAGATCGAGGGCAAGGTGACGTGGTTGTACATGGCCGATCCCGACAACAACGTGATCGAATTCGTGCAGTGGTTCGATCGATAACAGCCGCTTGGGGTTGCCGCCAAACCGATCGGGTGGGTGGCGGCCCCCAGTTCTCATCTCGCAGATTAAGGAAATATCGCCATGCTCAAAACCAGGTTACTCCATCCTGAAATCCTAGCGGCGCTCGGCGGGGCCGGGCACGGATCGAAGGTGCTCATCGCCGACGGCAACTTCCCCTTTGGCACCGGCGCGAACCCGGCGGCCAGGCGCGTCTACCTGAATCTTGCGCCCGGCCTGGTCAATGTGACTGACGTGTTGAAGGTCCTGGTCGGGGCGATTCCGATCGAGGCGGCCGAGGTCATGCAGCCGCCCACCGGCGAGCCGCCCATCTTTGCAGAATTCCGCGCCTTGCTGCCGGGGTTGGAACTCAAACCGCTGGGGCGCTTCGAGTTTTACGATGCTGCCCGCGAGCGTGACGTGGCGCTGGTCATCACTACCGGCGAACAGCGCATTTATGCCAATTTGATGCTAACTATTGGCGTGGTGCTGCCGTAATCCAGAGTTCCAGAATTTGGGTATTGACAGCCATCTGCGTTTTGTGTTAGTATGTTATCGATTTCATGGTAACCGTACCATCATTTTCTTCCCTGCGCTAGTTGATGCCCTGGATCCCATCAGGCGGCGTATTTGACACCTCAAGGACTGGACATGGATGATGTCTTGGTTGTGATGGAAGGGATTGAGAAGTCATTCCCCGGCGTACATGCGCTTAGCCAGGCCAAGTTCGAACTGCGCCCCGGTGAGGTGCATGCCCTGGTCGGCGAAAACGGGGCAGGCAAATCCACGTTGATGAAGGTCTTGTCTGGCATCTACCGGCCAGACGCCGGCCGCATCCTCTGCAAGGGCAAAGAAGTCGAAATCCACAATCCCCGCGCCGCGCAGCAGCTGGGCATCAGCATGATCCATCAGGAACTCAACCTGATGCCGCACCTGACCGTGGCGCAGAACATCTTCATCGGGCGTGAGCCGCGGCAGGGCGTGAAGTTCATGCTGGACGAGAAAGCCATCAATGCGCAGGCTGAGCAGGTCTTTGCCCTGATGCACCTGAATCTCGACCCCAAAATCAAGGTGGCCGACCTGACCGTGGCCAAACAGCAGATGGTGGAGATTGCCAAGGCGCTGTCCTTCAAATCCGAAGTGCTGATCATGGACGAGCCGACAGCCGCGCTGACTGAGACGGAGATTGACGAACTCTTCCGCATCATTCGTGACTTGCGGGCCAAGGGTGTGGGCGTGGTGCACATCTCGCACCGGCTGGAAGAGTTGAAGCAGATCTCCGATCGGATTACGGTGATGCGCGACGGGAAGTATATCGACACTGTCAAAACACAGGACGCCGCCATCGATCAAATTATCAGTATGATGGTGGGCCGCACCATTTACGAGGCCACCCCCGAAATCCCCGAGCAGCCCAGCACGGAAGTGGTGCTGGAGGTCAAGCACCTTAACCGCGGCAACGTGATCAAGGATGTCAGTTTCCAGTTGAAGAAAGGCGAGATTCTGGGGTTCAGCGGCCTGGTCGGGGCGGGGCGGACCGAGGTGGCGCGCGCGGTGTTTGGCGCGGACCCGATCGATTTCGGCGAGATTTACGTGCAGGGTCGCAAGGTGCACATCGGCAGCCCCAGCGATGCGGTGCAGCACGGCATTGGCTATCTCTCGGAAGATCGCAAGCGCTATGGCCTGGCGCTGGGGATGGATGTGGAAGAGAACGTGGTACTGGCGTCTTTCAGGAAGTTCCTGGGGGCGCTCGGGCTGGTGAACCGCTCGAAGACGCGATCGACCGCTGAGCAGTACGTGAAGGCATTGTCCATCAAGACGCCCAGCCTGCAGCAGAAGGTGCGCAACCTGTCGGGCGGCAACCAGCAGAAGGTCATCATCGGTAAGTGGCTGACCGCCGACACCAACATTCTGATTTTCGACGAGCCGACGCGCGGCATCGACGTGGGCGCCAAGAGCGAGATTTATCATCTGCTGAACGACCTGGCGCAGCAGGGCAAGGCCATCATCATGATTTCCTCGGAACTCCCGGAGATTCTGCGCATGAGCCATCGCGTGGTGGTGATGTGTGAAGGCCGCATCACGGGCGAGCTCGAGATTGCCGAGGCGACGCAAGAAAAGATCATGCAGTATGCTACGCAGCGCGGCGAGGCCCTGCTGGCCGACACGACCGCGCCAACCTCCACACCTCGAGGGGATGCCTAATTATGGAAGCGACGACTGTTACCCCAAAACGATCGATCACGATTCGCTCGGACACTCTGCAGAAGTTCCTGGCCTTTGGCGGGTTGATCATTCTCCTCATTGTGTTCAGCCTGGCTTCGCCGTTTTTCTTGACCAGCGATAACCTGGGCGGCATTTTACTGGCGGCGGCCGTCAACGGCATCCTGGCGCTGGGTGTCACGTTTGTGATTATCAACGGCGGTATCGATCTGTCCGTGGGCACGGTGATGACTTTTTCGGCGGTCATGACCGCGCAAGTGATGATCGTCTGGCAGCAGCCGGTACTGGTCGGTATTGTGGCCGGGCTGCTGACGGGTGCGCTGTGCGGCACGTTCAACGGGTTGATGGTCACCAAGATGAAGATCCCGCCCTTCGTAGCCACGCTCGGCATGCTGTACATTACCAAGGGCCTGTCACTCGTCGTGGCGCAATTGAAGCCCATCTATTTTAACGATGCGCCCGTCTTCAACCAGGTGGCGATGGGCTCGGTCTTGGGGGATGTCACGCGAGCGGCGATCGGTATTTTTGATCCAGCAAACCCCATGGTCCTAGACCCGATCGCGAACCCCACTTTCCTTGATCCGGTTAAGAACGTCGTACTGGTATTCCTGGGAGCGGCATTGATTGCGGCCTTCATTCTCGGCAAGACGATCCTGGGCCGCTATACCTTCGCGCTGGGCAGCAATATCGAAGCGACCCGCCTGTCCGGCGTCAACGTCGATCGCTGGCAGACGGCGGTGTTCATGTTATGCGGTTTGTTCGCCGGGTTGGCCGGCGTGGTCATCGGGGCGCGGTTGAATTCGGCGCAGCCGGCGCTGGGCGCCGGTTACGAATTGGACGCCATTGCGGCGGCCGTCATCGGCGGCACCTCGCTCAGTGGCGGCGAAGGTTCCATCCTGGGCACCATTATTGGGGCGTTGTTCATCGCCACGCTCGCCAATGGGCTGCGCATCCTGGGCGTCCAGCAGGAATGGCAGATCGTGGTGACCGGCACGGTGCTGGTGTTTGCCGTATTTCTGGATCGTTTTCTCAAGCAGCGATCTCGTTGAAAGGAGGAGCCTGCGCGACACTCAATCCATCAAACTCTGTGCGCTCACCGCCGCAACCGCTCTGTGTTTCGAGAAGCAGTCCGCTACTTCAACGGTGGTACAGCTCCGCGCGGAGCTGTCAAACAAATCCCTGCAAGGAGGAATCTGAGATGTCCAAGAAACTGTTCGTTGTCGTGTCCCTGTTGCTCGTGGTGGCCATGCTGGCAGCCTGCGCGCCTACGGCCGCGCCCGCCACCCAAGCACCCGCCACCCAGGCGCCCGCCGCGGCCAAGCCGTACGTCCCCGTCATTTCCAAAGGCTTCCAGCACCAGTTCTGGCAAGCGGTGAAGGCCGGCTCCGAGAAGGCGGCGAAGGACTTCAACGTCGATATTACCTTCGAAGGCCCCGAGACCGAGGCGATGGTGGACAAGCAGGTCGAGATGTTCCAGACCGCGCTCGACAAGAAGCCGGCGGCCATCTGCCTGGCGGCGGTTGACTCCAAGGCGTTTGCCCCGCTGCTCGAAAAGGCCAAGGCGGCGGGCGTGCCGGTGATCGGCTTCGACTCCGGCGTGGATAGCGACATCCCGGTGGCCACGGCGGCCACGGACAACATCGCGGCGGCAGCGGCAGCGGCCGATAAAATGGCTGAGCTCGTCGGCGGTTCCGGCGAAGTGGCCATCATCGCCCACGACCAGACCAGCCGCACGGGCATCGATCGCGTGAAGGGTTTCACCGATCAGATTAAGGCCAAGTATCCGAATATCACCATCGTCGACACGCAGTACGGCGGCGGCGACCAGCTCAAGTCCACCGACATTGCGCGCTCGGTCATTCAGGCGCACCCCAACCTGAAGGGTTACTTTGGCGCGAATGAAGGCTCGATCATCGGCGTGCTGAATGCCGCCAAGGAACTGAACATGGGCGGCAAGCTGGTCATCATCGGCTACGACTCGGGCAAGCAGCAGAAGGATGCCATCCGCTCCGGTTTCCAGGCGGGCGCCATCACCCAGGACCCGATCGGCATCGGCTACAAGTGTGTGGAAGCGGCCGTCAAGGCGATGAAGGGCGAGAGCCTGCCCAAGAACATCGACACCGGTTTCAAGTGGTACGACAAGACCAACATCGACGATCCGGCGATTGCGGCCGTGCTGTACGACTAGCCGCATCTCGACGACTCACTGAAAGTGCGGGCTGCCCGCTGTTGGGGCAGCCCCCCTTTCAAGCCGTGCATGGTATGCGTACCACATTGCACCGCATGTTTCCGAACCTTCGCCGATCGATTTGCTGATCCATGGCCACCATTCACGACGTTGCCCAACGCGCAGGTGTCTCACCCATCACCGTCTCGCGTGTGATCAATCGTTCCGGCTATGCCAGCCCGGAAACACGCGCACGAGTCGAAGCCGCCGTGACCGAGCTGGGCTATGTCCCCAATCGGCTGGCGCGCAGCCTGCGCTCCAAACGCACTCATACTCTGGCGTTGGTCATTACCGACATCACCAATCCATTTTTCACGACGGTGGCGCGCGGCGTGGAAGATACGGCCAGCGATGCCGGCTATACGGTCATCTTCTGCAATACCGACGAATCGGAAAGCGAAGAGAAGAAATATTTGCAGGTCTTATTGCAGCAGCAAGTCGACGGTATCCTGTTGGTGCCGGCGCGCGGCACACTCGATTCGATCGACATGATCCGCAAGCAGAACACGCCCGTGGTCGTGCTCGATCGACGTCTGCCGCCCGGCGCAGAGGTGGACACCGTGCGCTGCGAGAACGAGCTGGGCGCCTATCAGCTGGTGCGGCTGCTGATCGAACTCGGGCATCGGGATATTGCCTTGCTCAGCGGCCCGCTGGGCGTCTCGACCGCGGAGGATCGCCTGGCGGGTTACCGCCGGGCCATGCGCGAAGCGGGGATTGACGCCGCCGCGCAGGCGATCATCTACGGTTCATTCACCCAGGCCAGCGGCTCCGAGATGATGCGCCAGCTGCTCGCTCGTCCGCGGCGTCCGACGGCGGTTTTTGCCGCCAACAACTTGATCGGCATTGGCGCGCTGCAAGCCATTCAGCAGGCGGGGTTGCGGGTGCCCGACGACATTGCCATTGTCAGCTTCGACGATTTGCCGCCCACGCTGCTGACCATGCCGTTTTTCACGGTGTCGGCGCAGCCGGCGTATGACATGGGTAAGCGCGCGACGCAGCTGCTGCTGGCCCGCCTGTCGAAAACCGCTACTGAACCCTGCCAGGAAATTGTCCTGCCGACCGAGCTCATTGTGCGCCAGTCCAGCGGCCGGCCGCGCGTCTGATTCCCACGCTTCATCAAGCGATAAAGGAGAGTAGCCATGAGCACGTTCACGATCGCGAGTGACGGAGTCGATCCCAGCCGTGTGCCGACGCGCACGCTGTACACCGGCGCAAAAATCCCGGCGCTTGGCCTGGGGACCTTCGGGTCCGATCGCTTTTCGGGCGAAGCGATTGCGGCAGCCGTCAAGGGTGCGATTGCTGTTGGCTATCGGCACATCGATTGCGCCTCGGTCTACGGCAACGAGCACCTGATTGGTCCGGTGCTGCAAGACGTCATGGCGGCCGGCCTCAAGCGCGAGGAACTGTGGATCACGTCCAAAGTGTGGAACGACATGCACGGCGACGGCGATGTGCTGATCGCGTGCGCCAGGACGTTGAAAGACCTGAAGCTGGATTATCTCGATCTTTATCTGGTGCATTGGCCGTTTCCCAACTATCACGCGCCCGGCGTCAGCGTCGATTCGCGCGATCCGCACGCCGTGCCGTACCTTCACGAGCGCTATATGAAAACATGGCGGCAGATGGAGCGTCTCGTCGATGCAGGGTTGGTGCGGCACATCGGCACGTCCAACATGACGATTCCCAAATTGAAGTTGCTGCTGCGTGATGCGAATATCGTACCGGCCTGCAACGAGATGGAACTGCATCCGCATTTTCAGCAGCCCGAGTTGTTCACGTTTGTGGTCGAGAACGGCATCGTGCCGATTGGATTCAGCCCGATCGGTTCACCCACCCGGCCCGATCGCGACAAGACGCCCGACGACACCGTTGACATTGAAGATCCCGTCATCGTCAAGATCGCCAATCGGTTGGGAGTACATCCCGCCGTCGTCTGCGTCAAGTGGGGCGCACAGCGCGGCCAGGTGCCCATCCCCTTCTCAGTCTATCGCGACCAATATCTGAGCAATCTCAAAGGTGTGGTGTCTGATCCACTGACCGACGAAGAAATGCAAGCCATCGCCGGCCTCGACAAGAACTGCCGGTTGATCAAGGGACAAGTTTTCTTGTGGGAAAGCGCCAGGGGCTGGGAAGATTTGTGGGACGTGGACGGCGTGATCGCCAGCTAGCGGGAAGACGATTTACAAAGTGCGCGCAGCTCACGAAAGAAAATCGAAAACTTTGTGTTCCTTCGTGAACTTCGTGGATCGATGTGATTGCTATGGCTGATCGTTACATCCTCACCATCGATGTGGGCACGTCCAGCACCAAGACCGCGCTGTGGAATGAGGCCGGGCAGCCGCTGGCTGAAGCTTCGCAAGCATACGCGCTGAACCGACCTCAGCCGATCTGGGCCGAAATCGACGGCCACGTCTGGTGGGCAGCGGTCTGCACGACAGTTCGAGAGGTCATTGCCAAGAGCAACATCGATCCACAGCAAGTTGTCGGCATCGGTGTGGATGGTATTGGTTGGACGTTGCTGCCGGTGGATGTCAACGGCGAAGCGTTGTCTCCCGCGCTGATCTGGCTCGATCGCCGCGCCGCAGAAGAGACGGCGTGGCTGAAGAGCCTGCCGGAAGCCGATCAGCTGATCGAGCTGTGCGCCAACCCGATCGATCCGGCGTACATCACGCCGAAACTGTTGTGGCTCAAGCGCCATCAACCACAGGTGTTTGACGCGGCCTATAAGTTTTTGACGTGCTCCGGCTATATCGTCTGCAAACTGACGGGACGCTTCACCTGTGATTTGACGCAAGCCTATGGCTATCACTTCTTCGACATGCGCGGCGAACGGTGGTCGCCGTGGGCCGCCGAGCTGCTGGGCCTCCCGCTGGAGAAACTGCCGCCGCTGAAAGCTTGCACCGACATCGCCGGGACGTTGACCGCACCTGCCGCGAGTCATCTGGGCCTGCCTGAAGGCGTACCCGTCATCGTGGGTTGTCTCGATGCGGCGGTTGGGGCGTTGGGTGCGGGTGTCACGCGGCTGGGTCAGACCAACGAGCAGGGCGGCCAGGCGGGCGGCATGGCCGTGAGTGTCGATCGGGTGGTGGTGGAGCCGCAGTTGATTTTCTCGCATCACGTGCTGCCCCATCAATATTTGTTGCAAGGCGGCACCGTTGGCGGTGGATCGCTGGGGTGGTTCCGCGACGTGCTGGGGCAGGTTGAAGTGAATGCGGCGCAGTTGCTCGATCGCCGCGTGTTTGAGTTGTTCAGTGAACAGGTGGAGACGACTGCACCCGGCGCACACGGCTTGATCTTCGTGCCGTACCTGGCGGGCGAGCGCACGCCGTTGTGGAACAGTCACGCGCGCGGCGTGTTCTTCGGCCTGTCCTACAACACCTCGCGCGCTGATCTGCTGCGCGCGATCATGGAAGGCTGCGCCTTTGCCGTCTACGACAACATTCAACTGGCCGAGCAGCACGGCGTGGTGATGCAGGAGTATCTGGGATCGGGCGGGGCGACGCACAGCGCCGTGTGGTGTCAGATCAAAGCGGACATCTACAACCGACCGTTCAGCGTGGCCCGACGAGCTGATGGCGGCGAAGGCGGACATTCGCTGGGCTTGTATGCGCTCACTGCGCAAGCGGTGGGTCTGTGCAGCTCGGCGGGCGACTGCGTCGAGCGTTTACTACCGAACCGGCAAGTGTTTGAACCATCCGCCGAGCGGCACGCGCTGTACGAAGAACTCTTCGGCGTTTACTACGCTGTCTCGCGCCGCTTGCTGACTGATTTCGATCGGCTGGCGGCGATTATGCAGAAATACTATCGCTAGGCGAACTTTGAAAATACTGGGTCTTCCGACTTTGGCGGGAAACCGTCGGTGCATCGTCATTGCGAGCGCTTCCTGCGAAGCAATCTCCTTTCGACCGGTACTGAGATTGCTTCGTCGCGAACAGCGCTCCTCGCAATGACGCACGTTGGTGACAATAATCCCGCTGAACCCGGAAGAGCCAAAATACTGAAAGCGAGGCTTTAGCCGGTTAAATTGACCAAACACTTCCGGCTGAAGCCTCGACTCCAAAAGGGAACCCAAATGAAAGCAGCCGTCTTAGAAAACAAAGGTGTGATGACTTATCGGGAAGCGCCTGCGCCGTCACCACGACCGGGACACGTGTTGTTGAAAGTCAAAGCCGTCTCCATTTGCGGATCGGACATCATGCGATACACCAAGGGCCATCGCATGTACAACCTGATCCTGGGTCACGAATGCGCGGGCGTCATCGCCGAGGTGGGCGCAGGGGTGAGTAAGGATCTCATCGGCCAGGCGGCCTCGGTCATTCCACTGGCGCCCTGTTTTGAGTGCGAACAATGCCAAGCTGGTCGTTATTCAGCCTGCCACCAGTATTCGTTCATCGGCTCGCGGCAGAACGGCGGCTATGCCGAATACGTGGAACTGCCGGAGCGCTGCGCTTTTCTGCTGCCCGCCGGGATCGATCTGGAAGCGGCGGCGCTGATCGAACCGGCGACGGTGGCGCGCCACATCCTTGATCTGGGCAGCTTTGAGCCAGGGCAGAGCGCCATCGTGTTGGGCGCGGGTTCGGTGGGCCTGATGGCCGTGCAATGGCTGCGCCTCCTCGGCGCGAAGTTGATCATCAGCACCGATGTCGTGGACGACAACCTGCACGTCGCGCGTGAACTCGGCGCGCACGTCACGCTCAATCCCAAGAATGTCGATGTGAAAGAGGAAGTGAAAAAGTTGACGGGCGACGGCGTCGATCTGGCGATCGAGGCGGCGGGTTCGCCGCAGGCGCTGGCGCAGACGATTCAAGTCACGCGCCCGCGCGGCAACATCGTGTGCGGCGGCAATCAACCGCCGGAGGCCAGTCTGCCCATGACGTTCATCGAGGACTTGATGCGCCGCGAGCTGCGCTTGAACGGCTGCTTCATGTCCTACTCCGCGCCATTCCCCGGCCACGAGTGGACGGATGCGGCGCAGGCCATGCTGAACGGACAACTCAACGTGGCCAAGATGATCTCGCATCGTTTTCCGCTGGCGCAGACTCCGCAGGTGTTTGATGACATCGCGGCGCGGCGCTTTGCGTTCCGCAAGATCATCTTGTTGCCGGCATAACCGCATTTCGTAGGGGCGAGGTTTGCCCTCGCCCAGGGGGGTGTGACTAAGCCTGGTTGATCCGTCCATCGAATGAATTCGATGGCTGACAACGGAAACGTGTTGAAACACGTTTTAACGTGTTTTCGCTGCCAGCAGGCGAATTGCCCGTGTCCGCGCAGCGGCGGGCCGCTGGGCGCATTCGCCGCGCTGCCGCGTGATCAACCAGATTTAGTCATGCCCCGCCCAGGTCTGGCACAGCGGGCGAGGGCAAGCCTCGCCCCGACACATGGATTAGGAAAAATGCAATGACCCTCGTTAATCCCTTACCCTGGATCAAACGCGCCCAGCGCGAACACTTTGCCATCGGTGCGTTCAATGCGAACACACTGGAGCAGGTGCAGGCGATTGCAATCGCCGCGCAGGCAGAGAATGCGCCCGCGTTGATCCAGATCAGCCATCGGGCGTTGCAGCACGTGGGCAGCGGTAACACCACGCTGGGCCTGCGCTACATGGCCGCGCTTGGAAAGATCGCCGCGCAGAGCGTGGCCGTGCCCATCGCCTTGCATCTCGATCATGCCAGCGAAGAAGAAGTGATGCAGGCCATCGCGCTCGGTTTCACGTCGGTGATGTTTGACGGCGGCGAGCTGCCCTTCGCGCAGAACATCGAGCGGACGATCGCGCTGCGCACTGTCGCGCATTCGGTCGATGTCTGCCTCGAAGCCGAGATTGGCGAAGTGCCCCGCGCCGACAGCCGCGGCAAAGTGAACGGCGAAGTGATCCTGACGCATCCGACTGATGCGGCAGAGTTCGTCAAAGCCACCGGCGTCGATACGCTGGCGATTGCGCTCGGTTCCGTGCACGCGATCAAACGCAAGGAAGTGCAGCTCGATCTCGATCGGCTGCAGGCCATTCGATCGGCGGTGGATGTGCCGCTGGTCCTGCACGGATCGTCGGGCGTCACCGACGATCATATCGGGCAGGGGATCAAGCTGGGGCTGTGCAAGGTGAACGTCGCCACGCAGTTCAGCCAGGCATTCACGTCCAGCGTGCGAGAGACGCTGGCGGCTGATCCGCAGGAAGTCGATCCGCGCAAATATCTTGGCCCGGCGCGCGCGGCGATGATCGCGCGGGTGCGCGAGCGGATCCAGTTCTTCGGCGCGAGCGGGAAAGCGGCATGATTCTGTGCGTCAACCCCAACGCGGCCATCGATAAAACTGTCGTCGTGCCCGCGTTTCGCTTGAATGCGATTCACCGCCCTGAGCAAGTCCTGGCGTTTCCCGGCGGCAAGGGCTGCAACGTGGCGCGCGCCTTGAAACTGCTGGGCGAGTCGCCGGTGGTCACGGGCTGGATCGGCGGCACTGCCGGGCAGTTCATCGAGGACGGCTTGCAGGCCGAAGGCATTCAAACCGATTTTGTCCACACGGATTTCGAATCGCGCACGTGTTTGTCGATCCTCGATCCGCAGCATAACACCCTGACTGAACTGTACGAGAAGGGCGATCCGGTTCCGATCGAGAAGGTGGAAGAATTCAAGCAGCGCTTTGCCGCGTCGGTGAAGCGCTATGCGGCGGCGACGTTTTCCGGCAGTTTGCCGCCCGGTGTGCCGCTCGATTTCTACCAGCAGATGATCGCCATAGCGCGCACGGCCAACGTCCCCGCGATTTTAGACAGCAGCGGCGAGGCGCTGCGCCTCGGCATTCAAGCACAGCCGATGCTGATCAAGCCCAACGAAAAAGAGTTCGGGGACCTAGCGGGCCGGCAGCTAACCGATCGGGCGGAGTATGCCCGCGCGGCGGTTGAGTTCGCGGAGCACTATCAGACGTTGGTGGTGATCTCGCTGGGGGCCGACGGTGCCATCGCCGCGAATCGACGCGAAGTGTGGCACGTCTGTCCACCGCCGTTGACGATCAAAAGCGCAGTGGGATCGGGCGACAGCACAGTGGCGGGCATTACTTATGGCCTGACACACGGCTTCGCATTTGAAAAAGCGATCAAGTATGGCGTGGCCGCGGGCACGGCGAATGCGTTGACGGTGGGCGCCGGCGTGTTTACGGCAGAAGAGTTTCAACGCGTGCTGGCGCAAGTTAAGGTACAAAGAGTATAGCTCTCGCACTTGGGCAGCGTCACACCGCACTGCACGCAGTGGGTGCCAGTGTGCCCGAGTGTTGTAATCGGGCATCCAGACCTCTGGTTGACGAAGTGCGTCGCGCGGACTGCTGGATTCCCGCCTTGCCGTACCCAGGCTCCACTGGAGCCTGGCGGCACGCATGCGCGAAGCGCGCGGGAATGACTGATCCCGCAGAACTCCCTTCACCCTACGAGTTACTCACCACCATCCCCTCGGCGGGCACGGCGCACGTCCAGATTTCTACGGGCGTGCCCAGATAGCGCGTGGCCAGCGCCGCCGACAGATCGCGCACCGCTTGAATGCTGCGCGCCACCACCATGGCAAAGCCGCCGCCGCCCGCGCCCGCCAGTTTGCCGCCGTTGATGTGCGGCTTCATCACGTCGAACAACTTGCCGATGAAGGGATTGGTGCAGCCGGGGTCCATGCGTTGATTGATGACCCAGTGCTCGGCAAGCAGCTCGCCAAACCGATCGACCTGGCCCGCTTGCAAAGCGGCTTTCATCTCACCGGCCAGCCGCGCGATTTCTTGCTGAATCCACACCATCTCCGGATCGCGCGCCAGCCAACGACCCATCACGGCGCGCAGCAAATTCTTCGCCAGCCGCTGCCGTCCTGTATAAACGAGAATCAAGCGGCTCGCCAATTCTACGCTGGTCTCCGGCGACAGCGGCACCGGTTCGACGTGAATGTGCTGCGGCAGACCGGGCGCGGTGGAGATCAACTTGATGCCGCCGGTCAGGCCGCCCACCTGATCTTGCCAGCCGCCGCCCGTCGTCAACATCTGCTCCAAACACAGCACTTCGTCGAACAGCTCGTCTGCCGATGACGCCGTCCCCGTCACTTCGCCGAGACACGTCAACACCGCGCCCGCCATGATCGAGCTGGTGCCCAGGCCCGAACCGCGCGGAATGAACGTGGCCGTGCTGAGCTTGAACCCGCCGCCCAGCTCGCGCAGCAGTTGCGCCACGGGCAGCGCCGGATCGGCTTGCGCCGGAATGAGTCCCTTCAGCACCAGCGCCGCTTTTTGCAGCGCAAACGGATCGGCGGGATTGGCATAGGTCAGCAGGTCGCCCACCGTCTTCGGCTCGATCGTCGCGCCGATGTCGTGGCTATCAAGTATCAATTTGAATTCGTTCAGCGGCGTGATCTCGGCCACGATGGGATACTTGCCGCGCAGCGTAACCGCCGCATTCAACACCGTGCCGCCGCGTTCCAAACTGTAGGGCGGCGTGTCCGTCCAGCCGCCGCCAAAATCGATGCGGGCCGCGGCTGCGACCTGCACCGATCGTGAATTCAGCGCGGCGCGCGTCGACGTCTTGGCCGCGATCTGATCGGTGACCGACGCTTCGATCAATTGCGCGAGGGTGGCGAAGGCGCGATCTTCCCAGGCGGGATCTTCGGTCGCTTCGGCCAGCGCTTTGTAGCCGCGCAAACGGATCAGCGGGTCCACGTCATGCCGATCGAGCCACTGCGCCACCACGGCACAGCGCTGCGTCACATTCCGCGCGCCGGAACCGAGCAGCGCCTTCGCTTCGCCGGCCGGCTGCTCGGCCATTATCGCCGTGAAGAAATGCCGGGCGGCCACGTGATCTTCAATTGCGATCAACTCAGCCAAAATGCGCTGGGTGTCGGCGCGGCTGAAACTTTCGGCCAGCGAGTAACGCGGGGCGGCCAGCCACTGTGCGCGCCAATCGGCAGGCGCCTGCGCCGGGTCTTGCAGCGGCAGCGTCAGATTCAGGCCCTCGTCGCGATCGATCGTGAACGGAAATAGCCTGGCGTTCCACAACGTGCGCGCTGCAACCGGCGCGTCCGGCCACAGCTCACGCGGATCAATCTGCGCTGCGGCGAGCCACGCGCTCCACGGTTGATTCATGAAGGTGCCGTGCTCGATCGGGCGTTTGGCATCGTCGTCGAGGCCGTAGCAGCGCGTGACGAAGCCGCCCTCGATCGGCAGTTGATGCAGCGCCACATCGCGCCCCAGGGCGATCGGTTGATTGCTGATGGTGTTGGCGATCAGCGCCGCACCCTGCCACGTGATTTCGCCACTGAGCTGGCTGTCGATGATCAGGGCGGGCCGATCGGAGTGTGGTGCGGGCCGCTCGACGGTGGAATTGATCAGGGCCACTGATTCACCCGCGATCGACCAGGCGGCGGCAT
Organism: uncultured Anaerolineae bacterium; assembly: GCA_964398185.1. Classification (GTDB taxonomy): domain Bacteria; phylum Chloroflexota; class Anaerolineae; order Fen-1058; family Fen-1058; genus Fen-1058. The sequence continues at coordinate 29,747 of CAYNML010000059.1, forward strand.
GGTCTGTCCACCCACAAATGTGTTGCAGTGTTTCATCGGCGGCCACCGTTTCCCAGTATTCGTGCGACGTGCCAAAGTGAATGAACATGGCGGGCTGCAAGCGTTCCGATGAAAACGGCGTGCCCTGCAGGCGTTTCCAGATCACTTGCCGCGCGGCCTGCACGTCGGGGGTAGCCGGGCCGTCGCTGGTGTCGGCGAGATAACCTTCATAGGTGGTGCTCTGCGCCAGCGGCAGAATCAGGTCGCCGTAGAGGTTGAGCGCGCCGTCCGGCGCATGTCCATTGGTCGGCAGCAAGCGGCACAATGCGGCGATCGGTTCGGCGCGCGTCAAGGCCGCAAACTTCAGCGCCGTCAGCGCGTCCAGCCAGATCAAGCCGGTATCGATCTGCACCGTCCCGTCGGGATGGATGGCGTCCCAGTGTTTGAGTTCGTCGGCGGTGGGCTTGTGCAGGTACGCGCGCACGCGCGGCGTATCCCCATGCACGTAGACGCCGTGGCGCAGGCCGGTTTCGAGCGAAGCCGCCGCCGCCACGCCGATTACGCCGCCGCGCTGAAACGACAGTTGCAGATGATCGAAGACCAACAGCACATCGCCGGAAGCGATGAGCACCCCCGGCGGCAAATCGGCGCGCGTGAGGCCGCTGAGACCGATCAGGAACTCGTCGAAGACGGTGGAGGCGCGGCCGTCAGGCAGCACGCGCGGCAGGCGCGCAAACAACTTGCCGGTGGCGGAGCAGTGCGGCACGCGGCGCGAATCGCCGCCGGAATGAATGATGAGGACGTGGCCGCTGGTCAGCGTGTCCGCCTCGGCGGCGAGTTGATCGAGCACGCGCAGCGTCGCGCCGCCGGAACCGATGCGCTGGCCGTTGGGGTCGGGAATGACCAGAAAGCGCGTGTGGCGCGGCAGCAGGCCGGCGGTGTGCCGCCATTCCAACTGGCCGCGATACATGGCGGCCTGGCGCTCGTCGCTGGCGGTCAACACGCACACGTCCCAACCCAACTCGGTGTCGTGCTTCAGCGAAACGAGATATTGCTGCCAGTTGTCCTGATACGCTTGCTGTAGGTAGTCGACGTTGCGGTGATCGTGCATGGTGTCTGGTCCGCGAACTTGAGATGTAAGCGGCGTGTGGCGTCCGGGTTTGGGCGAGTGAGGCCGCACGCTGGGGAGATGGCCTGATTGTATGCCGGATTGAAGCGAGGGTCAACCGCAGCGGCTGAGGTTGTGCGGCCCTCTGTTGTGGCCGGCGGGTCAGCTCTTCCGGTGTGCACGGTGTTGGTACGAGATGGGGAAGCGGACCGCAACTGCCCTGCCTGGCTGATTGACCCCAGCCCCCCGATGCGCTACACTTGAAGCAGGAATGATCCAGCACTGATGGAGCCACATGGAAGTTTTGAATTTGATCGCCAGGCCGGTGCCGCCGCGCGAAACGGCGCAGGTGCGGTTCGCAAACAACAAGGGCGCGTATGAAGCGCCCATCGGCACGATTTTGGAAGAGTACGTGCGGGCGGCGTATCCCGATCGGTGGCGGTTGATCGTCGGCGGGGTGATCGATGGCAAACTGCGCGAATTGACCACGCCCATCCGATCGGATTGCAGCGCCGAGCCGATCGATGTGTCGTCGCGCGACGGGATGCGCATCTATCGCCGCTCGCTGACGTTTCTGCTCATCGTGGCCGCGCGCGAATTGTTTCCGGCGGCGACGGTCGAGATCGATCATTCGCTGCCCTATGGTGGCTACTTCTGCCAGGTCAGCGGGCGCGAGCCGCTGAGCGTCGAGGAACTGCAGGCGCTGCAAGCCCGCATGCGCGAGATCGTCAACGCCAACGAGCCGATCATGAAGGCCCGCATCCCGCTGGCCGAGGCCCGCGCGATTTTTGAGAAGCAGGGCTACGATGACAAGCTGCGGCTGTTGAACTATCGCACCAAGGATTACTTGACGGTGTACACCATGCGCGGTGTGACGGATTACTTCTATGGCTACATGGTGCCGTCGACGGGGTATCTGCGGACGTTCGCGCTGGCGCCTCTGACGAACGGTTTCGTGCTGCAATTCCCGCGCCGCGCCCATCCCGATCAGCTGGAGAAAGCCGATCGGCCTTCCAAGCTGGCCGCGGTGTTCCAGCGCCATGCGGAATACATGCGCGTGCTGGAAGTGGAGGACGTGGGCGCGCTGAACCAGGCCATCGAATCGAAACGCATCCGCGAAGTGATGCTGGTGGCCGAGGCCATGCACGAGCGGCGCATCGCCGAGGTGGCGCGGGCCATCGCGTTGCAGCGCGGCAAAGTGCGGCTGATCTTGATCGCCGGGCCGTCGTCGTCGGGCAAGACCACGTTCTCCAAGCGGCTGGCCGTGCAGCTGCTGGCGTACGGCCTGCGCCCCATCGCCATCGAGATGGATAACTACTTCGTCGATCGCGATCAGACGCCGCGCGGTCCGGACGGCGAATACAATTTCGAGTCGTTCGACGCCCTCGATCATGCTTTGTTCAGCCTGCAGATCAAGGAACTGACGGAAGGCCGCGCCGTGGCGATGCCGCGCTTCGATTTCAAACAAGGCAAACGCGTGGCCGGTTCCACCGTGCAGATTTCGCGTGATCACATCGTCATTGCGGAAGGCATTCACGCGCTGAATCCCAGCCTGCTGCCCGACGTACCCGCCGAACGCGTGCATCGCGTGTACGTCTCGGCGCTGACGCAGTTGAACATCGATCACCACAACCGCGTGCCCACGTCGGATACGCGCCTGCTGCGGCGCATCGTGCGCGATGCGCGCGATCGCGGCCACACGGCGCGCGACACCATCCGCCTGTGGGACAAGGTGCGCGACGGCGAAAACCACAACATCTTCCCCTACCAGGAAAACGCCGACGAGATGTTCAACTCGGCGCTGGTGTACGAGCAGGCGGCGCTGAAGTCGCTGGCCGAGCCGCTGCTGCGCCAGATTCGTCCCGGCATGACGGAGTACAGCGAGGCCGAACGGCTGCTGGCCGCGCTCGAGTGGTTCCGGCCCGCGCCGCTTGAGTTCATTCCGGAGAACAGCATTCTGCGGGAATTCGTGGGCGGCTCGAGTCTGAAGGACTTCAAGCTGTGGGAAGCCAAAGGACAATGAGCAATGAACAATGAACAAGTAGCAATGAACAATGAGCAATGCAGAAGGCGCAAATGCTCTACAGCATATTGATCATTGAAAATTCCCGATGAAACGTCCGCTGATCTTCCTCGTCCTGATTCTGCCCGGACTGGCGCTGGGGTTTTGGGCGCTGTTCCCGCAGTTCGATCGTGTCATCCCTGCGCCGCTGCCGCATTTCTACGTGGTGACGTTTACCACGTTCGCCGCAGCCGTGATCTCGATCCTGCTGTTGACGGCGTTGGGCGCAGAGACGCGCCCGCGCCACCGGCTGGCGGCCGGCGCGTTTGCGTTTATGGGCGCGGTGTTCTTCACGCACGGCTTTGCCACGCCCGGCGCGCTGCTCGATCATGCGCATCCTATCGTGGAATGGTCGGCGTGGATCACGCTGTTCGTGGGCGGGTTGATCTTCGCGCTGGCCTCGTTGGACGGGCCGGGACAGACGCCGGGCTGGCTGTCGGTGCAGCGCATCAGCGCCGTGGCGCTGGGCCTGGTCGCGGTCTATCTGATCACCGCTACGCTGCTTCCGCAGGTGCTGACCTTCATCAACGCGCAGGCCGCGCCATGGCATCGCTTCATCATCTTTGCGCTGACGTTGTTCCTGTGGTGGTTCGCGGCCTATCGTTTGTGGCGGACGTGGCGCGTGACGCAGAACCGTGTCGATGCTGCGCTGGCGGGCGTGGCCGTCTGGCTGGGCTGGGCGGCGATCAGCATGCACCAGTTCCAAGTTATGAGGTTGAGCTGGTGGCTGTATCACTTCATTCTGCTGCTGGCGTTTCTCTACACCATCTACGTGTTGGTCCGCGCCTACGAGCGCGCGCGGCAGTTCAGCCTGGTGCGCTACTACGTGGCGGTCTCGTTGATCGCCACGGCGCTGCTGGCGCTGCTGGCCTCGGCGTTGTTTGCCGGATTTGCCTATCGCAACTTTGTGGCGCAGATCGAATCGTCGACGCGCATCATGCTGGGCATGATGACGCAGGAGATGACGAACAAGCTGCCGCCTGAGGCGACGCCGGGCGAAGCGCGGCAGGCGGTGGCGCGCTCGCTGGCGATGTTGGACATGCCGGACGCCTATCTCTACGACGCCAACGGCGCGTTGATCTATCCGTCCAATGCGTATAAAGATGGCCGTGCCAGCGCGCCCGATCAAACGAATTTCGCGCGGGCGCTGCAAGGGCAGCTCATCTCGGAAGTGCATGCGCCGGATAACCCGCCGCCGGGGTATGCGTCGACGAACGATGCGTATCTGGTGGAGACGTATGTGCCAGTGTACGGCGGGGCGAGTTCGGGCCGCGTGCCGATCGGGGTGCTGGTGGCCGTGGAGGAAGTGGGCGTGCTGGGGCAGGTGCTGCTGGATGCGCGGTTGACGGGACTGCTGATCGCCGTGCTGACGATGGGCGCGCTGTTTGTGGCGTTGTTCTTCGTGGTGCGGCGGGCCGATCGGATTATCACCACCCGCACGATCGAGCTCGAGACGGCTTACACCAATCTGCGCGCCTCGGAAAACATTCGCAACGATCTGACGGACATGATCGTGCACGATCTGCGCAATCCGCTGACGTCCATCACTGCCAGCATCGATCTGATCGGGCGGGCCAATAGCGACGGGCAGGGCGATCTCCGCTCGAAATTTGTGAGCAACGCCAAAGGCGCGGCGCGGCGCATGACGGGCCTCATCGACGACATGCTGTCGGTCAGCAAGATCGAAGCGGGCGAGTTGCAGCCGCAGATTCAGCCGGTGGCGCTGGCGGAGTTGTTGGCCGATCGGGTGAGCGGGTTTGCGGCGCAGGCTCAGGCGCAGGAGAAGGCCCTGACGTTCAACTGCCCGCCCGATCTGCTGGTGCGGCTCGATCCGGCGCTGATCGGGCGCGTGGTCGATAACCTGATCAGCAATGCCTTCAAGTACACCGACGAGCGCACCGGGCGCATTCAGGTGAGCGGCTGCGCCGCCAATGGCCGCGTGGCCGTGCACGTGATCGATAACGGCGAGGGTGTGCCCGACGATTACAAGGACAAGATCTTCGCCAAGTTCGTGCAAGCGCCGGACGCGAAGCGCTCGCTGCGCAAGGGCACGGGCCTGGGACTGGCCTTCTGTCGTTTGGTGGTGGAAGCGCACGGCGGCGAGATCAAGGTGCAGGACGCGCCTGGCGGCGGCAGCGATTTTGTGTTGTGGATTCCGGCCGACAGCGCGCGGGAATGACGCTGGTCTTGCCGATCAATGTGCAAATTGTTCCACTCCGTACCCGCTCTCCAGTAACTCCTTCAAGCGCTGCGCGAAGCGCGCGGCGGGCGCCCCATCCACGACATCATGATCGAACGTGATCGTTAAATCGAGATACTCGCGAATTTCGATCCGCCCGTCGATCACGCCCGGCTTTTCGGCGAGGCCGCCCACCGTCACGCCCAGTGTGTGCATCGGCAGAAACGTAATGCCCCAACCGCTGCCGCGCCCGAACATGCCCACCGACGTTACCGTGCAGGTTCCCGAATACTGCTTCAAGCGCACGGGGTTCTTCAACAGCCACCAGTAGAACGGCTTACGAAAGATCGCCGGCACGCGCGGCGCCAGCCGCATCAGCGATGATGAGCGCTGCTCGCTGCGCGCGGGCCGCGTCTGCACGGCGCGAATCTCTTGATGGATCTCAAGGAACGATTTGCGATTTGCCGCGCGGATGATGTGCGGAATTGCCACGCCGCCGCGCTCGGCTTCGATCAACGTGACGACATCAACCTCGTCGAAAATGATCAGGCGGCCGCGCCAGTCCTGCTTGGCCTGCAGGCGCTTGTCGGCCTCGATGGCTTGAGCGAAACACGTTACGACGAAAGCCGTGAACGAGAGTATTTCGCCGGTGCGCGCCTTGTGGCCGCGCAGGGCAGCGCGGGCGCGCGTCACATCGATTTCGAGCAGACCGTGAATCAATGAACGGCGCGACCCCATCCGTCCCGCCTCGACGATGAGGCGGCGGGCGGCGGGAAAGGGCAGGGTGGTGTAGGTCGCAGTGGACTTGGTCATGGCGCTCTCGCTGGTGAGTGAGTTATGGTGCAACGCCCATCAGGGTAAGCCTGTTGCGTCGGTGTGTCAACTGACAAACGTCACACGTCAGCGTCGCGCCGCTCACGTTCTATGCGTCGGCGCGTCCAGCGGCCAGGCCGGATGGTATAATTTCGGCGGGAGTATACGGATGTTACCACGCGCAGAATTTGAACAACTGGTGGCGGCAGCGCTGGACGATCTGCCGCCCTTTTTTCACGCGAAGATGAGCAACGTCGAGGTGATCATCGAGGCGTGGCCTACGCGCGACGATCTGCACGCGGCAGGCGTGCCTTACGGCCAGACGCTGTTGGGTTTGTATCAGGGTGTGCCGTTGACGCAGCGCGGATCGCACTATCAACTGACGCTGCCCGATCGGATTGCGATCTTCCAGGGGCCGATCGAAATGGCGTACCAGACGCCGGCGGCGATTCGGGAAGGCGTGAAGCACACTGTCGTCCATGAACTGGCCCATCATTTCGGGATTAGCGACGATCGCCTGCGGGAATTGGG
>CAYNML010000060.1:0-22132 GCA_964398185.1 uncultured Anaerolineae bacterium
ACCCGCGCCGCCCGGCGAGTGAACCGTTTCACCGTTCGGCAAGTGATACACATCGAGCGAAGCGCCGCCGATGACGAGCAAGTCTAGATCAAAGTGCGGTGAGTTCATGGTCGTGAGATGTAACTACCAGACGTGAGGGCTGGCGGAGAGATGCCATCTGGTTGCTGAAGCGCAAGAATTGTATCATAGTCGCTGAGACATATATTCGTGTCATTCGTGCGATTCGTGTACAATCGGGGCCATGCAGACCCTGACCAAAGCCGACCTGCTCGCCGCTCGTGAAGTCCGCTATCGCCGCCGGCTGAACCTGCGCCTGAAAGATCAACAGCAGGCTGTCGAGTTCGTCAACGACGTCGGTTTCTGTTTTCTGTTTCCCATCCACAAGGTGGAGATGCCGTCGTTGTGGGACGCCATCGCCGGTCGGGTGGTAAAAACTTACCCAGACCACAAAGGCTACGAGATCGAGCGGACGTGGGGCTGGAAAGACGAGTCGCTCGATAAAAAATGGTGGTACTACGGCAAACTCATCCGCGACAGGGCCACGTTGATCAGCCTCGACTTTCTGCCCAACTTCTACGCGCTCAGCGAGAACTTTGGCGATTACGAACACGATTATCTGGAGGAGTATAGAACGGGTCAACTCACCGCCGAGGCGAAGCAGGTGTATGAAGCGCTTCTGAAGAACGGCGCATTGGATGCCGTGCGCCTGCGCCGCGAAGCACGGCTGAGTTCGGAGGCCAACAAAGGCCGCTTCGACAAGGCGCTGACTGACCTGCAAACCGGCTTGAAGGTGCTGCCGGTCGGTATTGCGCCGGTGGGGGCGTGGCGTTACGCCTTCATCTATGAAGTGCTGCCGCGCTGGTTCCCTGAGCTGCCCGATCGGGCGCGGAAAATCGGTCGGGCAGAGGCCAGACGCCGCATTCTCGATCGGTATGTGCGCAATGTGATCTTCACGACACTGCCTGAGGCGGCGCGCGTCTTCCGCTGGTCGATCAAGGACGCCCAGCAGACGGCTGCGACCCTGGCTGACGAGGGCCGCCTCGCGCTCGAGGTTAAGGTTGCCGGCATCCGCGAACCGCAGGTGCTGCGGCAGCTCTGAGGGCTGTCTTCACCCGATCGGTTGGGCGCCGACCCTTACGGCTCCTGTGACATTTTGCCTGATAGTCCAAGATGTTATACACTGCCTGAAGTTTTCAGCCGGTGCTAAGCTAGCGATACCCGCGCCTGCGAGATCGCTCAGGAGGCACACCCATGTACCGCCGCATTCTCGTCACGTTGGATGGATCGCTGCTGGCCGAGCAGGTTTTGCCGCACGTCAAAGCCGTCGTCGAAGGCCTGAAGGACGTGCATATTTATCTGCTGTGCGTCGCGCAGTTGGTGGATTATTCCGCCGCGTCGGCGATGGCGTATCCCATGTCCATGCTGCCCGGGCGGGCGGTGGACGAAGACGCCGAGCGCCGCCGCATCGAGACCGACTTGCGCGATTACCTGCGCGGCATCGAGCATCAACTGGCGCGCGAAGGCGTGACCGTCTCCAGCGAAGTGCGCTTTGGCCGGCCCGCCGAAGAGATCATCTCCTTTGCGAAAGACATGAAGATCGAATTGATCGCGATGTCAACGCATGGCCGATCGGGTCTGGCGCGCTGGGCGTATGGCAGCGTAGCCGATCGGGTGTTGCACACGGCCAAGTGCCCGGTGCTGCTGGTGCGAGCGAAGTAATGAAGGCGAGATAGCGGGATGGAGTGAAGGCGGGAATGAAAGTTCTCTCCATCTCTCTTTCCCTCCATCCCTCCATCGGATTCAAGAACACACCACAAGAGGAACGAAAAATGGATATCGGAATACCCCGCGAACGACGGGAGAGCGAATATCGGGTGGGTCTGACCCCGATCGGTGTGCAGCTGTTGACGGCCGAAGGCCACGCGGTGTACGTGGAACGCGACGCCGGCGTAGGGGCGGGCTTCAGCAATCGGGATTACGAGCAGGCCGGGGCGCGCATCGTCTATCAACCGCAAGAGGCCTTTGGCCGCGCCGATCTCGTGCTGAAGGTCGCGCGCCCGACCGCCGAAGAATGCGAATGGCTGCGCGAAGGACAGACGCTGATGGGCCTGCTGCACCTGGCGGCGGCGCGCCGTTCGCGCGTGGAGTCGCTCTTGGAGAAGGGCGTGACAGCCATCGGCTACGAGATGATCCAGAATGACGACGGTGCGCTGCCGGTGCTCTCGCCGCTGTCGCAGGTGGCAGGCCGCATGCTGGTGCAGGTGGCCGCGACGTTGTCGCAGAATGACAAAGGCGGCAAAGGCGTCTTGCTGAGCGGGGTGCCGGGTGTGCCGCCGGCGGAGGTGGTCATCATCGGTGCGGGCACGTTGGGCGCGTGCGCGGCGCGCGCCTTTGCGGGCATCGGCGCGTCGGTCTATTTGCTCGATCGAGATTTGGGGCGCTTGCAGGCGGTCGATACGCTGCTGGATGGCCGCGCGACCACGATGGTCTCGCATGAATTCAACGTGCGCAAGGTCGTCAAATTTGCCGACGTGCTGATCGGGGCGGTGCTGGTGCCGGGGCAGCGTTCGCCCGTGGTGGTGACGCGTGAGATGGTGCAGTCGATGAAGCCGCGCAGCGTGATCATCGATATGTCGATCGATCAAGGCGGCTGTATCGAGACGAGCCGCCCCACGACGCATAAGGCGCCGACGTTTGTGGAGTATGGCGTCATTCACTGCGGCGTCCCCAACTTCCCAGCGGTGGTGGCGCGCACGGCGACGCACGCTTTCAACAACGCCGCCTGGCCCTATATTCAAGCGATCACGCGCCTGGGCATCGATGCCGCCCTGGAAACCATCCCGGCGCTGGCGCGCGGCGTGAATACGCGCGGCGGCGCGATCGTCAATCCCGCGCTGCACATGATCGAGGTGAAGTGATGGCCGGGTGGACTTCGATTTTTCAGCAGCGCACCACCACGCCGGAAGAAGCGGTGCGATCGATCAAGCCGGGTCATCGCTGTTTTCTGACCGGCAACTGCTCGGTGCCGCAGACGGTGATGAAGGCCCTGGTGGATTACGCGCCCAACGTGCACAACGTCGAGATTTTGCAGGTACTGACCATCGGCAATGCGGACTACGTGAAGCCCGGCATGGAAGAGCATCTGCGCGTGAACACGCTGTTCATCAGCGACAACGTGCGCCCGGCCGTCAACGAAGGCCGCGCCGATTTCACGCCGATGTTCCTGTCGGAGATTCCCAAGTCGTTCCGGACAGTGCTGCCGGTGGATGTGGCGCTCATTCAAGTCAGCCCGCCCGATGACCACGGTTACTGCTCGTTTGGCGTGGAAGTGGGCGTGACCAAGGCGGCGGCGCAGGCCGCCAGGATCGTCATTGCGGAAGTGAATCAGCAGATGCCGCGCACACTCGGCGATTCGTTCATTCACGTGTCCAAGCTCACGCACATCATCCCGGTCGATTACAAATTGCCGGAAGTACAGATGGGCAGCACGTCTGAGATTGCGGCGCAGATTGCGCGGCATATCGCGGCGCTGATTCCCGACGGGGCGACGCTGCAGACCGGCATCGGTGCGATTCCCGATGCGGTGTTGAAGGAACTGACCGGCCATCGCGATCTGGGCGTGCACACCGAGTTGTTCGCCGACGGCGTGATCGATCTGGTGGAGCGCGGTGTGATCAACGGCGAGCGCAAATCAATCCATCACGGCAAGATCGTGGCCGGGTTTATGCTGGGCACGCAGCGGCTGTACAGCTTTGCCGACGATAACCCCATCATCGAGCTGCACCCCACGGAATACGTGAACGATCCCTTTGTGATTGCCCAGAACGATCGGATGGTGGCCATCAACTCGGCCATCGAAGTCGATCTGACCGGGCAGATCTGCGCGGACTCGATTGGCCCGCGGCTCTACAGCGGGGTGGGCGGGCAGGTGGACTTCATCTACGGTTCATCGCGCAGCGAGGGCGGTATTCCCATCATCGCGCTGCCCGCCTCGGCGCTGATCAAGGGGCAGAACACCAGCAAGATCGTGCCGTTGTTGAAGCACGGCGCGGGCGTGGTGACGACGCGCAATCACATCCGCTTTGTGGTGACGGAATACGGCGTGGCCGAGTTGTACGGCAAAACCATCCGCCAACGCGCGCGGGCGTTGATCAACATCGCGCATCCGGAGTTCCGCGAAGAGTTGGAACGGCAGGCGAAGGAGTTGAAGTATCTATGAAAATCGCCATCGCCGCCGATCACGGCGGATTCCCCCTCAAAGCGGACATGGTCGCGTTGCTCACGCAGGCCGGCCACGAGCCGATCGATCTCGGCGCGCATGAGTATATTGCCGGTGACGACTATCCTGACTATGCGCTGTTGGTGGGCAAGGCCGTGCAGAGCGGACAGGCCGAGCGAGGCATTGTGATCTGCGGCAGCGGTGTCGGGGCGTGCATCGCTGCGAACAAAATGAAAGGCATCCGGGCGGGTGTGTGCCACGACACGTACTCGGCGCATCAGGGCGTGGAGCACGACGACATGAACGTGCTCTGTTTTGGGGCGCGCATCATCGGTGTGGAACTGGCGCGCGAGATCGTGCTGGCCTTTGTCAACGCCACCTTCGACACCAGCGAACGCTTCCAGCGACGCTTGAACAAGGTGTTGGCGCTTGAGAAAGAAGACTGATCCACGAATGGCACGAATCTCCACGAATAAGCCATTCGTGTGATTCGTGCCATTCGTGTACGGAATCTCAACGAGGCTAATGGATACGATGAACAACATTCAGAAACTGGCAGAACTGGGGCAAAGCATCTGGATCGACAACATTCAGCGCAAGATGCTGACGGGCGGCGGTTTGCAGGCGATGATCGACGAGGGCCTGCTGGGCATGACGTCGAACCCGACGATTTTCGAGAAGGCCATCGGCGGCAGCAGCGATTACGACGAAGCCATGCGCCCGCTCGTTGCGCAAGGCGCGACGGCAGAGCAGATCTACGACGCGCTCACTCTCGAAGATGTGGGCATGGCCGCTGACATCTTCCGCCCGGTGTTTGATCGAACGCAGGGCAAGGACGGCTATGTGAGCATCGAAGTGTCGCCCAAGCTCGCGCATGACACAGCCGGCACGTTGGCCGATGCGCGCCGCCTGTGGCAGACGCTCCAGCGCCCTAACGTCATGATCAAGATTCCGGCAACCCAGGAAGGTCTGCCGGCCATCGAGCAGGCGTTGACCGACGGTATCAACGTCAACGTGACGCTGATGTTCTCGATGAATCACTATTTGGCGGTGGCCGAGACGTATCTACGCGCGCTGGAAGCCCGCGCGGCCGTCGGCCAGCCGATCGATCACGTCGCCTCTGTCGCGTCGTTCTTCGTGAGCCGCGTCGATACGCTGCTCGATCCGAAGCTGGAGCAGGCCGGGGCCGCGCACTTGCAGGGGCAGGCCGCCGTGGCGAACTCGCAGCTGGTGTATCAGAAGTACGGTGAGCTGTTCGGCGGCGAGCGTTTCAAGGCGCTGGCGGACAAGGGCGCGCGGCCGCAGCGCGTGCTGTGGGCCAGCACCAGCACCAAGAATCCCAGGTATCCCGACGTGCTGTACGTCGATACGCTGATCGGTCCGGAGACGGTGAACACCGTGCCGCCCGAAACCTACACCGCCATTCTCGATCATACCGTGGTCGCGCGCACAGTCGATCGGGATGTGGCGGCGGCCCGCAAAGTGATCGATGATCTCAAGGCGGCCGGGTTCGATCTCGACGAGGTCGGCGAGCAGCTGTCGATCGAGGGTGTTGACAAGTTCAGCAAATCGTTCGACGGGCTGTTGAAGGTCATCGAGCAGAAGCACGCAGCTTTAGTTCATTAGTGCAGTGCTTGGCTAGGGCGCTAGGCATTATTCCGCGCTGGAACTATTGAACTACCGCCCTCTTGCACTAATTGACTAACAACCCAAATCGGCTACAATGGCGGCGGGAGGGCTAACCCCAATCTTATGAGCGCCAAACCCCGCGTGGAAACCGGCATCGCTGGACTGGACAAGATGTTGTCGGGCGGCTTCGTGCCGGGATCGGCCAATCTGGTGCGCGGCGCGCCCGGCACCGGCAAGACCGTGCTGGCCATGCAATACCTGCTGCGCGGTGTGGAACGCGGCGAGGCGGGCTTGCTGATCTCGTTTGAAGAGTTCCCGCAATCCCTGCAGGCCGATGCGCAGAGTCTGGGCTGGGATGTGCGTGTCTGGCAGGAGCGCGGCTTGCTGCACCTGTACTTCACCTCGCCGCAAGTTTTGCTCAAGAGTCTGGAAGCGCCCGCCGGGCCGCTGAGCGACCTGTTCATCGAAAAAAAGATCAAACGTGTGGTGCTGGATAGTGTCACCCATTTCACGCGCCTCACCAACGATCAACTGCAACTGCGGCACATCTACAATCAACTGATCAACGCCCTCAAGCGCGAGGGCGTCACGTCCATGCTGCTGGCCGAGGAGGGCCGCCTGGAGGGACAGCGTCCTGAGCGCGGCTCGTTGTCGTTTGTGGTGGACTCGATCCTGCTGCTGCGCTACGTGGAAGTGGAAAGCGCCATTCAGCGCGCCGTCGCTGTAATCAAGATGCGCGGCAGCGATCACGTCAAAGAGATCCGCCGCTACGAAATCCGCAAAGGCGGCCTGGTGGTGACCGGCCCGTTTGAAGGACGCGAAAACATCTTGACGGGCATCTCGCACCGCGTCAGCCGGTAAAACAGACCTGGCAGGTTTTCAAAACCTGCCAGGTCTTCTTCATTATGGGCACACTCTACCTCGTTCCCACTCCCATCGGAAACCTGGACGACATGACGCTGCGCGCGATCAAAGTGCTGCGCGCAGCCAGTCTCATCGCGGCGGAAGACACGCGCCGCGCCGCGATTCTGCTGTCGCACTTCGATCTGCACACGCCCGTCACCTCGTACTTTGAGCACAACAAACTCAGCAAACTCGATCGGATTCTGAGCGCTTTGGAGCAGGGCGATGTCGCTCTGATCTCGGAAGCAGGCACGCCGGGCCTGTCTGATCCGGGCTACGAATTGATCCGGGCTGCGATCGAACGGGGACATTCCATCGTGCCGCTGCCCGGCGCCACTGCGGCGATTCCGGCGCTGGTGGCTTCCGGCCTCCCGACTGATTCCTTCGTCTTCGTCGGTTTTCTCCCGCGCAAAGCGGGTGATCGCCAGCGCGCGCTGGAATCAGTGAAATCCGATCGGCGCACACTGATCTTCTACGAAGCGCCGCATCGCGTGGGTGAGGCGCTGGCCGACATGCGGGCGGTGTTCGGCAACCGATCGATCTGTGTGGCCCGTGAGTTGAGCAAGGTTCACGAGGAAATCTGGCGCGGATCGATCACTGAAGCCATTCAGCATTTTGGCGCAGCAGCGCTGGGTGAATTTGTTTTGGTGGTGGCGGGCGCGCCGGAGGCCGATCGCTGGGATGAGGATCGTGTGCGGGCGGCGCTGCGCGTCGAACTTGAGCATGGCGCGTCGGCGTCTGATGCATCGCGGACGGTGGCGGCGCTGTCCGGTTGGACTAAGCGCGCGGTGTATGCGTTGATGAACAAGGAGCAAGGGTCATGATCGATCTCAACGATGGGAAGGCGATTCGCGCGGCTGATGTTCATGATATGCTGGGGCACGTGGCTGATCTGCCACAGCAGCTCATCGACGGGTGGGCCGCGGCCGAGGCGATCGATCTGCCGCCGTCGTTTCAGGAGATCGATCGGGTGGTGTTGGCCGGGATGGGTGGGCTGGCCAGTGGCGGCGCACTGATGGCCGCGCTGGCCGCCTCGGAATGCCAATTGCCCATGACCGTTGTGCGTGATTACGAGCTGCCGGCCTTTGCGCACGGCGCGCGCACCCTGGTGATCACCACTTCGTATTCTGGCAACACGGAAGAAACACTGGCCGCTTTTGAACAGGCCCAAACGCGCGGCTGCCAGTCGCTGGTGCTGGCGGCAAACGGCCAATTACTGGAACGCGCCAGGAAACAGAGCGTGCCCGTCATGCGCGTCGACTATCAATCGCCGCCGCGCGCGGCGGTGGGTTGGTCGATCGCTTCCTTGTTGAATGTGGCCTCGCGGCTGGGGTGGACACATCACTTTGAAGACGATCTGGAAGAAGCGGCGCGCGTGATGCGCGAGTGGACGGCCGAGCTCAACGCTGACAGCCCGGTGGCGCGCAACCTGGCGAAGCGCGAGGCGGGGCAGTTGATGGGGCGCATGGTGCATGTCATGGGGGCCGGTATCTTTGCCGAAGTGGCGCGGCGCTGGCGCGCGCAGCTGGCCGTCAACAGCGGCTCGTGGGCGGCTCACGAGCTGCTGCCGGAAGCGAATCACCACGCCATTGCCGGGCTGGAATGGCCCGATGGCTTCTCTTCCAAAGTGATGGCCTTGTTCCTGACCGGCCAGGCCGATCATCCGCGCAATGCCCAGCGTGTGCAATTGACCCGGCAGGCGTACCTGATGGCCGGCTGCAACACCGATGTCCTCACCGCGCGCGGCGGCAGTCCGCTCGCGCAGCTGATGTCGCTGGTGCTGCTGGGTGATTTCACGAGCGTGTATCTGGCGTTGTTGTACGGCGTCGATCCGTCACAGGCAGATGCTGTGGCTGAGTTTAAGGTGGCGCTGGGCAATTAGCCGTGATCAATCACGGCGCCCCCACACGGTGGCCCCCTGCGCCGAGGCGCTGACGCGTTGATTCGCTGACTCGCTGATTCGTTTACACACTATTCGCTGCACTGCTTGAGGTTATTCCATGCTTGATGCTGCCCTGCACCGCAAACTGCGCAACTGGCAGATGCTGCTGCTCGATCTGACGCACGCGAACCGGCTGTTGTACTTCAAGGCCGAGCGCAGCAGTTCTGTGCCGATTACGTCGCCGGCCGCAGCTGATCTTTTTCAGTTATTGGTCACACAGGGTAAGACGCTCAAATTCCCGGCAGCGGATCAGATCGCGTTGTTTGAGGAAGAGCCCGCTGAATCGTCCAGCCCCAGTGATGGGGCGCCGCTGAATAGCCCGGCGGCTTCAGCGCCGGGCGAAGCCGATCCTGCGGCTGCTCCTGTCGCCGCGATAGAAATGTCTGACGTGCAAGCGCCGCCGCCCGCCGACCAATCGATCCAGCGAGTGAACTCGCTGGCTGATAATGGAAGTCGGCTGGAAGCCGACTCGACTGAGCGCGCCCCCAAACCGCGCAATCACACGCTGGCCTCGTCGTTGAGTGAAGCCAAACTCACCCGCGCCTTGTACAACCTGCGCGCCCGCGCGCGATCGGCGGCGGAAGAGCAGGGCGTCAATGTGTTGTTTGTGGCCTTCGGCCTGCTGCACTGGATCGATCCCGAGACGAAGGATGAAGTGCCATCCCCGGTCGTGCTGGCGCCCGTTCGGTTGGAGAAGGAACGCGGACGCGAGGCTTACGCGCTGGAATTGCTGGAAGACGACATCGTGCTCAACCCCACGCTCGTCTACAAGTTGAAGACCGACTTTGACTTCACGCTGCCGGCTTTGCCGCCGACTTTTGAAGAGACCGGCGTGGCCGCCTATGTCGAACAGGTGCGCGCCCTCGTCGCCGGGCAGCCGGGTTGGTCGCTCAGCAGCGACGTGATTCTCGGCGTGTTCTCGTTCCAGAAGATCAACCTGTATCAGGACATCGCCGAGCATGAAGCGCTGTATGCCGCACATCCCATCATCGCCGCGTTGGCGGGCAGTGCGCCGCTGCCGCCTCTGCCGCCGTCAATCCTGGCGACCGAGTTGGACGATCGTGTGCCGCCGTCGAATTCGTTCCAGGTGATCGATGCGGACGCCAGCCAGCAGGAAGCGATCGAGGCGGCGAAGGCCGGTGTGAGTTTTGTGATGCAGGGGCCGCCGGGCACGGGCAAGAGTCAGACCATCACCAACATCATCGCGGAGATGCTGGCCGCGGGCAAGCGGGTGTTGTTTGTCAGCCAGAAGATGGCGGCGCTGGAAGTGGTGCAGCATCGCTTGAATCAGACCGGTCTCGGCGCGTTCTGTTTGCAGCTGCACAGTCACAAACGCGACAAGCGCGAGGTGGTCAAGGAACTGATCGCTTCGCTCGACGCGCCGGATGTGGCGCTGAAGCCCGACTATCAGACCCCGCTGCTGGAGTTGGAAGAAACGCGCCGTCAACTGAATGCGTACGTCAAGGCGCTGCACACGCCGCGCTTTGCGCTGCATCGATCGGTGTTTGACGCTTACGGCGAGATTGGCCGCTGGCAGCAATCGCCCGACATCGTCTTTGACGTGGGCGACGTGACCAGTGTTAACGCTCACACGCTGGCGCAGCGCCTGCAATTGCTCGATCGCTTCGAGGCGATGAGTGCCGTGATCGATCGCTTCCCGCAGCATCCCTGGCGGGGTGTCACCCTCCGATCGGTCAGCTTCGCTCAGCGGGAGCAGATCACGCAGACGCTGAGCACGCTGATCGAGCTGCTGCCGCAGTACGCCGATCGGATGAAGTCGCTGGCGGCAGCGTGCAACTTGCGCGCACCGCTCAGCCTGAGTGAAGCACAGCCATTACTCGATCTGTTGAAGGACAACGATCCGCGCCTGTTCACGCTCAACCTCGACGAATTGCAGCACCGCTTCGAGCACGACTATGATAACGTGCTCCGCTCGATCAAAGGCAGCTATCGCGCCGAGCTCAAAGAACTCGACGCGATCAATCGCCCCGACGATAAACTGGATTACGACGAAGCCGTGGCACTTCTGAAGCAGGCGCAGACAGTGAAGCAGCAGTTGTCCGGCGAGCCGGCTCAAGCTGATCGGTTGGTGGATGTCCGCGCGTTTGTGCAGGGCACGCTGACGATCCGCGATCGCATCGATCAAGCATTGGCGGCGCTCAAGGAAATCTACGGCGGCGAGTGGCCGCTGGCCGAGCAGCGATCGTTCGATCAGGCAGAATTTGCCGTGCTGCCCAACTGGTTGATCGCGCGGCGCAACAGCCTCGATCAATTGGAACCGTACGCGGCCTTGCTGCGGTTGAGCGATGAAGCTTCGGCGCAGGAGTTGGGCAGTTTCGGCAAAGCGGCGTTGGCGGCGGCGCTGCCCGCGACGCAGTGGAAAGACGCGTACTTGTTGAATTTCTGGCAGGCCTTTGTCGATGCCGCGGCGCAAGTGGACGACGTGCTGCGCCGCTTCGACAGCCACTCGCGCGAGGCGTTGATTGCGCGCTTCCGCGAACTCGACCGGCAGCAGTTGATTTTGAATCGCGCGCGCATCCAGGCGCTGTTGAGCGAACGCCGTCCGAACAACACCTGGGTCAGCGCGGATTCAGCCGAGGCGGCGATCTTGCGGCGCGAGGGCGCGAAGAAGCGGCGCTTGAAGCCGCTGCGCCAACTGCTGGCAGAGATTCCGCGTTTGATCGCGGACGTGAAGCCATGCCTGATGATGTCGCCGTTGAGCGTGGCGACGTTGATCGATCCGCATGTGTTCAAATTCGATCTGGTGATTTTCGATGAGGCGTCGCAGATTGCGCCGGAAGAAGCGGCGGGGGCGATTGTGCGGGGAGCGCAGGTGATCATTGCGGGCGACACGAAGCAGCTGCCCCCCACGCGCTTCTTCAGCGTCATCGGCAGTGACGACGCCGATGCGGCTTCCGAGGAAGATGCGCGGGTGTTCGAAAGCATCCTCGATGAGAGCAGCGGCTTGAACGTGCCGCAGAAGCTGCTGCGCTGGCATTACCGCAGCCGCGACGAGGAGTTGATCGCGTTCTCCAATCATCACTTCTATGCCGATCGGCTGTTCACTTTCCCGAACGTTCAAGAGAACGGTAAAGACCTCGGCGTGGAGTTCGTGCACGTGCCGGAGGGAATCTATCGGCGCGGGCGGAATCTGCGGCGCAACGAGGTCGAGGCGCAGCGCGTGATCGATCTGGTGTTTGAGCACGCGCAGCAGTCGCCCGATCAAACGCTGGGTGTGATCACTTTCAGTTACGCGCAGCGCGACGCCATCATCGCCGAATGGGAAAAGCGCCGCCGCGACAATCCGCAGTTCGAGAGTTTCTTCGACGAGAACGCAGCGGAGCCGTTCTTCATCAAGAACCTGGAAATGGTGCAGGGCGACGAGCGCGACGTGATCTTCTTCAGCGTGGGTTACGGCAAGGACGAGAGCGGCAAGGTGCTGATGAACTTTGGTCCGCTGAATCAGGACGGCGGCGAGCGGCGTTTGAACGTGGCGATCACACGCGCGCGCCGCAACGTGAAATTGGTCAGTTCCATCATGCCGGAGGACATCGATCTGACGCGCACACAGAGCCTGGGCGCGCAGCGGCTGCGCGATTATATGTTGTATGCGCGCGATGGGGTGCAATGGGTCTCCCGCGACACACAGGGGATTGCTTCGCAAACTGCGCTCGCAATGACGGACACACCCTTCGAGGAAGCAGTCTATCAGGCGTTGACCGCGCAAGGACTGACGCTGCACAAGCAAGTCGGTGTGTCCAACTACCGCATCGATCTGGGTGTGGCCGATCCCCAACAGCCCGGTCGTTATCTGCTGGGCATCGAATGCGACGGCGCGATGTATGCTGCGGCCCCCACGGCCCGTGAGCGTGATCGACTGCGGCAGCAGGTGTTGGAACAGTTGGGCTGGAAGATGCACCGCATCTGGTCGCATGATTGGATCAGCAACCAGGCCGCCGAGATTGAGAAGGTCATGGCGCACTTGAATGAGCCTGCGCCAGTGCTCGAAGCCCGCGTCACCGCGGGCGTGTCTGCACCTCCATCCGACCGCGAGGACGCGGTTCGGGAGCAAACCGCTGAAGCGTTCCTCGCGAAAGCCGAAATGCCCGAAGAAGTGAAGGACTTACCCACTTACGTCTGGCCTTACATTTACACCAAGCTGCCGCCAGCCACCGGCGCGTTGAGCAAGGCTGTGCCGCACGATCTGGTTGGGGATGTGATCAAGATCGTTGGCACGGAAGGGCCGGTGCATGTCGATCTGGTCTATGAACGCATCGGCGATGCGTGGAGCGTCTCGCGTTTGACGGCCAAGGTGAAGGAGTTGATCAACACGGCGATCAACATCGCGATTCACGATCGGCGTATCGAGGCGCGCGCGGAGTTTCTGTGGCCGATCGGGTTGGCGGCGCCCGTCGTGCGCGCACCGAAAGCCGACGACAAAGCCCGCTCAATCGAACACATCGCCCCCGAAGAGATCGCCGAAGCGGCGTTCCTCGTCGCGCAGGAAGCGCGCAGCATTAACGAAGCTGATCTCATCGCGCAGACGGCGAAGCTGCTGGGCCATGCGCGCGTGACCAAGAAGATCGACGCGGCGGTGACGAGGGCGATCGATGCGCTGAAAACCAGCGGGCGCATGGTAGAAGCAGAGGGCCTGGTGCGCGTGGCGTGAGGGGTAAGGAGAAACCTCCCGGAGGTTGGCAAACCTCCGGGAGGTTTTAAGACTTGACGGACAAACTTTGCGATCACGTCACTCGTTCATCCCACTGCTGCAACAACTCGCGCGTCACACCCACGCCGCCGCACACGATGATCACCACCGGATCGCGATCGATCAACGCCGGGGCGCGAAAATATGCGGCAGCCAGCGCCGCGCCGCAGGCTGGTTCCACCAGCACGCGCTGATCATCGGCGAAGCGCAGACAGGCATCCACCGCCATGCGATCGCTGATGACCCATGGCTCGATCGGATGCCGACGAGTCCAGTCGAGCGCTTGCTGCGCCACCGTGCGCGCGCCCAGCGTCGTGGCGATCGACGTGATCCGTTCGAGCGTGATCAACCGATCGGCCTGCACCGACTGCGCGAAAGAAGAGGCGCCTGCGGTCTCCACGGCGATGATCGGCACATCAGTCCAGCCGACGGCGTGTAAGCCTTCAACCACACCACATAGCAAACCGCCTCCACCCACCGACAACACGATTGCACCGGGCTTGATCCCCGCATCGGCGATCTCGTGCACGAGGCTCGCATGTCCGCGCCAGACTTGTGGATCGTCGAAGGGATGAATGTTGATCGCGCCGGTCTGTTCTGCCAGCGCGCGTGAGTGAGCGTAAGCATCATCCCACGACGCGCCGTGGATCAGCAAGTGCGCGCCGGTGCTCTGAATCAACTCTTTCGAGCGGGCGGGTGTGGTCTGCGGCACGATGATGGTCACGTTAAGTTGCAGCTGTTGTCCCGCGTAAGCAACAGCGTAGCCCGCATTGCCGCCCGATGCGCACACGATGCGCGTGGCCCCGCGCTGTTTGGCGGCGAGACAGGCCGTCCCCATGCCGCGCGCTTTGAATGATCCCGACGGTTGAAAGGCTTCCATCTTCAGCAAGACGGTTGGGCCTGCGACCTCGCTCAACGGTTGCGAATTCCACAGCGGTGTGACAACGTAGAGTGGTTTCATGCGGTCAATTGTACTGCGGATGCCAATCTCGCAAAACTGATAGTTGTTCAGATTATCACAGTGAGTACCTGTTGTGCATTGATTTCTAACCGCGACTTCAGATACACTTACCTCATCACCTCATCCGGCCAGCCCAGCCAGCTGGCCGTGGTGCCAGACAGCACACCAGCCCTCTCAGGAGAAGACTATGCGTGTCTTGAAGATCATCATGGCCTGCGCCATCCTGCTCTCGATCTGGCCTGTGTCACCGGCCCGCGCCACGACCATCGATCGAACCGCCGGGCCGCGTACCGCCGATCGGGCGCCGGACAGCCCGGCGTTGTTCGCCGGAACTTTTCGCGCGATTCAACTGGACGGCGTGGATGACTACATCAACGTTCCCGATCATCCCGATCTCGATCCGGCGAGTGAGATCACCATCGAGGCGTGGGTGTATCGTCTTGACGCGAATCGCTGCGAGACGGTGGTGGGCAAGGGTTATGCCACGTCGTACTGGTTGGGGTTCTGCACTAACAAGCTGCGGTTCTACGCGCACGGCGCCGGCACGAATGTGGACAGCAACGCCTCGGTGCCGGCTGGCCGCTGGACGCACATCGCCGTGACGTACGACGGCGTCACGCGCCGCTACTACATCGACGGCAGCCTCGATCTGACGAGCACCGCTGCGAACGGGCCGCTGGCTGCCAACAGTCAGCCGCTGGGCATCGGACGCGATGCCAACGCCTTCAGCCAGAACTACTTTCAAGGTTATCTCGATGAGGTGCGCCTGTGGAATGTGGTGCGCACGCAGTCCGAGATTCAGAGCAATCTGTATCGCACGCTGAGTCCACAGCCGGGCCTGGTCAGCGTGTGGCGGCTCGACGGGGATGCCACCGATCCGATCGGGTTGTTGAATGGGACCGCGCAGGGGGGCGCGCAATACTCGCCGTTTGGCGTGACGCCGCGCGAGGTGGTGATCCCGTTATCGAATGCCGCCGTCACGGTCAACGGATCGTGCAGCGGCGCGGAGTATGGCGGTTCAGAGCGGGTGGTGTTGGACAGCGCCTATCGCACCACGGTCTATGTGCATCATTCCGCCAACGATGTCTACGTCTGCATTGAAGATGCGCCGCGCGGATCGGAGCCGAATACCTTCATGGGCGTGATGGTCGATCGGGACAACAGCAAGACGAATCCGGCGCAGCCCGGCGATTACCGTTTCACGATCAATTTCACCGGCACGACCGAGGCGCAGGCGGGCACGGGCCTCGGCGGTTATGCGATCTTCACACCCACGGTGGGCGCGTGGCAGGCGGCGACGACCAACAACGAGTTCACGTGGAGCGGCGAGTTTCGTCTGGCGCGCACACTGCTGAATGTGCCGTCGAGTTGGGACACGACGATCGGGTTGGACGTGGCGCACTTCTGGCTGGACTTCGTCGGCGACGATGCGCACTGGCCGGTGGATGGCGGTTGGAATCTGCCGTCCACGTGGGCCAATGCGCGCTTCATCAACACGGCCAACACACTGCCCACCTACACCCTGCGCGGCTATGTGCGCGACCCGAACGGTGTCGGCCTGCCCGGCGCGACTGTGCAGCTGCTGGCGTCCAACGCCGGCGCCACTTCATTGATCAGCACGACGCAGGTCAGCGGCGGATTCTATCAATTTACCTACACCGGCTACAGCCCCGATTATTTTCTGGTGCAAGAGATCGATCCGCGCGGAATGCGATCGGTGGGGGCGTATCCCGGAAATGAAGGCACGGCTGTTGGGCCGAATCTCTTATCGTACCCGGGCAGCCCGATTACCAAAACGTATCCCTACGGTGTGTTCACCGATACGCTGGGATTGTCGACCGGCGACGTGTTCAACCGCCATTACCTGATCGTGCATCCACCAGCGATCAGTCAATGGGATCTGTGGCCCATCATCGATATGAAGGAGATCGAGGGTTATCAGATCGAGACGATCAGCACGCAGACGATCTCGACGACGGTGAGCGGGCGCGATCTGGCGGAGAAGATTCGCAACTGGTTGAAGCAGCGCTGGCAGTTGTACTCACCCGATGACGTCTATGCGCTGCTGGTGGGCCGCGCCGATGTGCTGCCCATCCGCGATGTCGGCTCGAACGGCGACGACGATCATCTGGTTCCGGGCACGCCCACCTATCATCCCGCGTGGCCGACCGAATGGTATTACGCCGATCTCGACAGCAACTGGGACACCGATAACGACGGCTACTACGGCGAGTTTCTGTATTGCCAGCCAGGGCGGAAATATAAAACGGTGAACACGTCTACGCAGGTAGATTGTCCGGTAGACGGCAGTGCCCTGCGTGAAGGACCGGCGGGCACGTGGACAGCCGAGATTTCGGTGGGGCGTTTGCCGCTGAACACCGGCCCCGAAGTGCGCAATGCCGCACAGGCCGTGGCCGGCACAGAAGCCAACGGCTCGCGCGCCAAGCGGCAAACGCTGCTGGCAGGCGGCATGTGGTCGTTTGAAGGCCGCGCCTGGAATGCGGATACTTCCAGTTACAGCGGCAGTTGGGATGGCGTCAAGCCGTTCGGCGACGACACCGCCGAGCATCTGGAAGGAACGCTGCGTCCCATTCTGGCGCAGCACATGGCTGTGATCACCACGGCGTATGAGATTGTGTCACCCGGCAACAATCCGGCGTTGTTCCCCACGCGCTTCACGGCCAACATCAGTTCCACGTCGAATACCGTTCCCCCGCTCTGGCAGGAAAACATCTTCGGCTTGATCAATGTGGAGAGCCACGGCAGTCCCAGCGGCATCGCCACACAGCACTGGCGGCGCGATGTCAATAACAACCAGCAGATCGAAGATCCGATCAACCCCGCCGAGTGTACGTCGCCGACGACGTGCTGGGAAATGAGCGGCTTCGACAATTTCTTCAACACAGGCATGGACTATGAGTGGCGCAGCGATGCCGAGCGGCCGCCCAAGTCCGTGTTGTTTGCCAATGCCTGCGACACCGGCGCGGTGGCGTGGATCTGGGACGGCGTCGATGACGCCGGCAACATTCAAAACCTCCGCTTTGGGCCGGAAGCCATGTCCAGCAATTTCCTGGGCAACCGCAAGGCCGCCGCGTGGATCGGTTCGCTGGGGCCGGTGCAGGTGGGCGGCGTCGATCGGATGCAGGATGATTTCAACCGCAATCTGCTGGCTGCGCCGCTGCGGCTGGGCGATGCGTTCTGGCAGGCGCAGGCTGATTTCTCGACACGCGTGCCGTACGATCCGCGCTCACACGTGTTGAGCCTGTCCGGCGATCCGGCGCACGCGTACTGGGGCAATCCCGCGGACAGCCGCGCACCGTGGCCGCAAGCGGGCAACGGCTGGCGGGCCACTGGCGCGACATTGTCCAACGGGCCGACGGTGGGTTCCGTGGCGTGGGTGTTGACCAGCACACTACCGCAGTCGCCGCCTGTGGTCGATCGGCAGGGCCGCATCCTGGCGGCCGCCAGCGGCAGTGTGTTCGCCGTTCAGCCGTCGGGCAGCAGTCCCTTCAAGCGCACGCTGGGTGTCACCGACACGCTGCCAATGGTCGCCACCACCGATGGCTTCTATGCGGCGATCGGCGGGACGCTGTACAAATTCGATCGTTATCTCACCGTGCTCGATCAAATTAGCCTCGGTGGATTAGCCACCGGCGCGCCCCGCGTCGGACCCGATGGGATTGTGTGGGTCCCGACGAGCCTCGGCATGGCGCGCATGACGGGCGATGGCATTCCGGAAATTTTGTCGGGCGGAGCGGCCAGCGGATCGGTGGCGTTCACACCGGCAGGTGCAGCCGTGTGGTCAACTGCCAGTGTGCTGCGAACTTACAACCTCAATCGGCGCGGGCAGGTGAGCACCAGTTCCTTTACGCTGTCCGGCACACTGACGTCGCCCGCCATCGATGCCAACGGCTATATCTACGCCGGATCGAGCAACGGCCGCTTGTATCGCGCGGGCAGTTGGCTCTACAACACTGGCGCGGCGATCTCGGCCAAACCTGTGATCGGCTTCAACAACAATGTCTACGTCGGCAATGCCGCCGGATCGCTGCTGGCGATCTCTCCGGCGGGAGCGCTGGTGTGGTCGCAGTCGCTGGGATCGCCGATCGTGGCGGCGCCGGCCGCCGATGCCTCGCGCTTGTATGTCCCTGCTGGTAATCGGTTGTATGCGCTCGATCAAGCCACAGGCACGATCTTGTGGAGTGTGCCGCTGGGCGGCAACGTCGATGCGCGCAGTACGCCCGCCATCGGCGCGAATCGTACGGTATATGTCACGACGAGCAACGGCCGCCTGGTGGCGATTGCCGAAGGCGGCTGGCTGACGCTGCCCAGTGAGGTGGCCGCGCAGGCCGGCATCAACAGCACGATCGTTTCGTGGATCGACAACAGCCTCGGCGAGACCGGCTTTCAGATCGATCGCTGCACACCCGCTGGCTCGTGCACATCCGCCGGAACTGCGTCGTCCAATGCCATCTCGATCACCATCAACGGCCTGACGCCGGGGCAGTTCAATCTGTTCCGCGTCAAAGCGCTGGGCGCAATTCCGGGTGAAACCGTGCAGTCCGATACGAATCATGCGTCTGAGTATGCGTATTCAGATGCCGTGTCCGCGCTGCCCGCCTTGCCCGGCGCACCGACGAGTCCATCTGCGGTTGCCAGATCAGCGCAATCGATTCAGGTGAATTGGTCGGCTGGCAGCGGCGCGCAGTTGCTGGGCTACGATCTGTATCGCAGTGTCACGACCACCGCGCAGTATGAACGCATCGCGCAGGTGGGGCCGGGCACGTTGAGTTATCTCGACGGCGACTTGCTGGCGGGGACGCAGTACGTGTACACCATCACCGCGCGGAGCGAGACGGGATCATCGTCGCCTGCCGGGCCGGTGAATGCCACCACCAAAGCGATCGGGCTGCCGCAGCCGACGAATTTCAACATCGGCGTGAGCAGCCGGCAGATGGCCCTGACGTGGCAGGACAATGCGAGTACGGAGACAGGCTATGTGATTGAACGACAAGTTCCGGGTTCGTCCGTCTATGAGCCGCTGGCGCTGCTGCCCGCGAACTCACAAGCCTACACGGATACTGTGGAACTGACCGAGGGGCTGTTCGGGTATCGCGTCAAAGCGGTGGCGACGACGATCGAATCGGAGTATGCCTTGCGCAGTGCGCGCACGCAGGGTTTTGACGAGCGCCGCGTGTATCTGCCGTTGATCATGAAATAGCACACCACACTTTTCCTTGTGCTCGCCAACCGCGTCCACGCGGTTGGTCTACGACGCCCGCGCGGACGCGGACTTACAGCGAAAACACAACGATCATGAAGTAGCACACCACACTTTTCCTGGGGAGGAAGACATGAACGCAAATGCGAGGGCAACCAAATGGCGCTGGCTGTTACCGATCGTGCTGGCCGCGATCGGTGTGCTGAGCCTGACGGCCATCACGTCGCAAGCGGCCAACACCATCGCGTGGCAGGAAACATCCACGGGCTTGCCGACAAGCGACATCGTGCGTGACACCGAATTTGCCGATGTGAATCACGATGGCAAACCAGATCTCATCGCCGTGGGCAACATCGGCGTCGCCGTCTATCAGGGCGACGGTACAGGCGTCTGGGCCAGCGGCGTGTTGTCGTTTGGTCTGCCCGCCAGCGGCGGTTACGGCCACGTGGCAGTGGGCGATCTGGACAACGACGGCAATGTGGACATCGTCGCCAGCGCGGGCAACGGTGTGGGCGTGCGCAGCTGGTATGGCAACGGCGCCGGCTCCTGGACGGTCATCACGACCGGTCTGCCCACCGGCACCTCGGAAGGCGTTGCGCTGGGCGATGTAAACAAAGATGGCCGTCTGGACATCCTCGTGGCGGGCGGCGCGATCGTCCTGCCGGGCGTTCGCGTCTACCTCAATCAGGGCAGCAGTTTCAGCGAGACAACCCCGCTCACGACTACGGGCGCCTACCGCGACATCGCCGCCGCCTATGTGGACAACGACGGCTACATCGACGTGGTTGCCGCCGCCGATTCCACCGGCCTCAAGTTCTGGCGCGGCAATGCGAGCAACGCGTGGATTTATACCAGCAGCGGCCTGTCCAGCACCAACAACTGGCGCGGCGTCGCCTTCGGCGATGTCGATCTGGATGGCAAGCTGGAACTGGTGGCCGCCCGATCGAATATCTCCAGTTCCACAGGCGGCGGCGTCTTTGTTTACGACTACGATCTCATCAGCACCTGGTCGCTGGCCCCCAATCAACTGCCCGTGACCAACAGTTACTACAAATTGATCCTGGATGATCTCAACACCGATGGGCGGCTCGATCTGGTGGCGGGCGGCGGCAGCACGTTCCTCTCGCCCGGCATCTTTGCGTGGCTGGGATCGATCAACGGTTTCGTGGCGACCACGTCGCCGACGACGACGGGCAGTTGGGAGCGGCCCGGCGTGGGCGATTTCGATCGTGACGGGCTGCTCGACATCGGCGCGGGCGCGTACAACGGCGGCGGCGCGCGGGCCTGGCGCTCGACGGGCGTGCGTGATCCGATCGGATCGTGGACGCTCATCGCTTCGCCGCAGATCACGGCCAGCCCGCGCGCGTTGGCCCACGCTGATTTCAACCTCGACGGCGATCTCGACGTGATCTTCACGCGCGAAGGCGGCGGGATGAACATGTATCTGGGCGATGGCGGCAATGCGTGGACGTACTGCCCGGCCTTCAACTTCGCGGGCGGCGCGTACACGGGCACTTACGAAAACGCTATTGCCGGCAAGTGGGATCGCAACAGCCAGTATCCGCAGATCATTGGCGCGCGCAGCGACGGCGGCGGCATTCAATATTTTGGCAACGTCACCAACAACTGCGGCTACTTCTTCACCTTCCAGGTGACGACCACGGGATCGTATCGCGGGATGTCGGCGGCCGACATCGACGATGACACCAACGTCGAGCTGGTGGCCGCGCCCACGTTGATCAACACCGGCCTGCGCCTGTGGTCCTTCAACGGCGGTTCATGGTCGCCGCGCGGGAATCCGGTATCGACCGGCACGTTCTGCGATACGGCGCTGGACGATCTCAATCATGATGGCACACACGACATTGCCGCAGCCGATTGCCAGGGCGGCGGTGTCAGCGTCTTCCTGTACGATCCGCGCGGCTGGTCGTCCTTCACGATTTCGCGCACCGGCGAATTTCATGCCATCGCGATCGGCGATCTCAACAACGACAGCCACACTGACGTGGTTGCGGCCAAGAACGGCGCTTCCGGCGAAGAAGGCATCTATGTCTGGGTGAACGATGGCACAGCGGCTGGTTGGACGGAATGGACCAGCCCGGCCGCCACCGGCCAATACTTCGATCTCGATCTGGGCGATGTGAATCACGACGGCTGGCTCGACATCCTGGCAGCGCGCGACGGTCTGGGGGTCAGTGTGTGGCTGGGCGACGGCGCGGGCGGCTGGACGCCTTCCAGCACCAATTTGCCGGCCAGCGGCGCGTACTTCAATTCACTGTTCGGCCACGTCGATCACGACGGCAACCTTGACATCGTTTCGACGGGATTGAATCAGGGCGTGAGGATCTGGACCGCCGCCGAAGCGGCCCCGCCTACCATCAGCAATTTCCAACCCGCTTCGTCGGATTGGATTAGCACCACGCAAAGCCCCAACGTCACCGCCAGCGTCATCGATGCGATCAGCGGCATCAGCACCACGTCGGGGCGGTATCGCTACTCGACGAACGGCGGCGGCACGTGGAGCGGTTTCTTCCCGGCGAGCATCAGCG
>CAYNML010000060.1:22232-24430 GCA_964398185.1 uncultured Anaerolineae bacterium
TACTCGACGAACGGCGGCGGCACGTGGAGCGGTTTCTTCCCGGCGAGCATCAGCGGCTCGAACGGCTCGACGACGACGCAGGCGATCAGCGCCGTGAGCGTGCCGTTCAATCAGGATTCAGGCACGCAGAACCTCATCGAGTTCCGCGCGAGCGACCTGGTGGGCAACATCGGCGTGGCGCAGTCGCTGATCAAGATCGATACGACGCCGCCCACCGCGCCTGCTTCGCTGACCAGCAGCGATCACTCGGTCAGCACGTGGAGCAACGACGACACCATCTCCGTCAGTTGGAGCGGCGCGACGGATGCGACCAGCGGGGTGTACGGCTACTCGGTACTGTTCGATCAGAATCCGACGACGCTGCCACCGGCCATCGTCAATGCGGGCGGCACGTCGTTCAACAGCGCGGCCCTGGGCGACGGCAACAACTGGTACGCCCACGTCCGCACGCGCGATGTGGCCGGCAACTGGTCGACGACGGCGCGGCACGCCGGCCCGTTCTACATCGACACCACGCCGCCGACGAATCCCACTACCTTCGGCGGTAGCCACACGCCCGGCGTGTGGGATAACGATCCGACGGTGTTCGTGACCTGGTCGGGCGCGACGGATCCCGGTGGCAGCGGTGTGTATGGTTACTCGTATCACTGGGACAACTCGCCCGCCAGCGTGCCTGATCAGAATCTCGACACGACGGGCAGTTCCGACACCAGCGGCATTCTGGCCACGGCCAGCAACCACTGGTTCCACGTCCGCACGCGCGACCTGGCCGGCAACTGGTCTGGCTCGGCGGCGCATCGCGGCGCGTTTTACATCGACACGACACCACCGACGTCGTCGGCTTCGTCGCCGACGAGCAGCGGCAGCACCTCGTTTACCGTCAGCTGGTCGGGCAGCGATGCGCACTCCGGCATCGCCAACTACGACGTGCAATATCGCAATAAGACCACGAATAGCGGCTGGACGACGTGGAAGAATGCGACGAGCACGACCTCGGGCACGTTCAGCGGCACCAGCGGCCACATCTACGAATTTCGCTCGCGCGCGCGTGACAACGCCGGAAACGTGGAAGCGTATCCGGGCACGGCCGATGACGTCACCGAGATCGCCACGCTCGACTTCTTCGTGCGCAATCCCGGCATCGAAGTCAATCAGGCCGTGCAGGACTTGAACAACAGCGTGCTGCTCATCGCCCGCAAGCGCACCTTCGTGCGCTGCTACGTGCAGAGCGACAGCGGCAACATCGCCAGCGTGAATGCGCGGCTGCGCG
Source organism: uncultured Anaerolineae bacterium (assembly GCA_964398185.1). Classification (GTDB taxonomy): domain Bacteria; phylum Chloroflexota; class Anaerolineae; order Fen-1058; family Fen-1058; genus Fen-1058. The sequence goes on from CAYNML010000060.1 coordinate 23,503, forward strand.
TGTACCGCGGCGCGACGTACATGGGCCAGCTGTCCCCGGCCAACAGCGGCGCGACGATCACGGTGCGCAGCTCACCCGATCGGGCGCAGCTGAATCACGCGTATTACTTCGACGTGCCCACCGGCTGGCTCACGGCCGGCAGCGTCACCTTCCAGTGTGAAGTCAACACGCCCAAGAAATATGGCGAGAATGACTACACCAACAACACGCGCAGCGTCGCCGTGAACTTCGTCGAAGCGCCAGACATGGATGTGTGGTGGATCGATATTCCGTACAACTACGGCGGCAGCACGCGGCACGTGCGCAGCGTCGATCGCACGCGGTTGACCAAGTGGACCAAGACGGCTTATCCGATCAATCAGTTGAACATCACCTACGGCTATCTCGATCCGCCGTATGGCAGCTTGCCCACCGCCGCCGACGTCAACGACGACCTGTGGTGGAACAAGGTCAAACGTCTCCTTGAGGGCGACAGCAGCGTGATCTACGAGCGCTGGTATGCCCAGGCGCTGCAAGTGGACGATGACACCTTCATGCGCGGGCGCTCGATGGGCATTCCCGCAGCAGTCGCGTCCGGCCCCACCGGCGATACCGGCGGCTGGGACCTGGACGGCAACTACGGCGACTGGTACGGCGGCCACGAGAACGGCCACTCGTATGGGCGCGCGCACGTGCAGGGTGCCCCCAACGATCCCAATACTGATGGCGGCTGCGGTGATGAAGCCGGCCCCGACGGCAACTATCCTTACGCGCAAGGGCGCATGAGCCCGCAGACGACCATGTGGACCAACTCCACGTTGTACGGCTTCGACTGGAGTTTGACGACGCCGGCGGTCATTCCACCCACGTGGTATGACATGATGACGTACTGCCCCGGCCAGTGGATCAGCGACTACACTTACGAAGCGATCTACAACCAGATGGTGTC
>CAYNML010000060.1:24530-36081 GCA_964398185.1 uncultured Anaerolineae bacterium
GCCGACGACTGGGCCGGGCGCGACATCAGCGGCACGTATCACATCAAGCTGCTCGATGTGAGCAACGCCGTGCTGGCCGACTACAACTTCTCGCCGCGCGGCGTGGCCGAAGTGGACGATCCCGAACTGGACATCAACGAGATGGTGCCGTGGATCACGGGCACGCAGAAGATCGTCGTCGCCAGCGTCGCGCAGCACTTGATCACGCGCACGGTCAGCGCCAACGCTCCAGCGGTGTCGGTACAAGCCCCGGCGGGCGGTATCACCCTTACGGGCAGCAGCGTCATCGTGAGCTGGATCGCCACCGACATCGACGGTGATCCGCTGACCTTCTCGCTGGACTACAGCAACGACGGCGGTGCGACATGGCTGCCGCTCTCCGGCCAGATCCCCTCGACGACGATCGAGATCGGGTTGACGTTGCTGCCGGGCGGCGCGCAGGGCAAGTTCCGCGTGTGGGCCAGCGACGGCGTCAACACGGCCTACGACGAAACCGATGGCGCCTTCGTGGTGCCGCAGAAAGCGCCGCAGATCCTCTCGGTCGATCCGATCAGCGGCACCAGCTACGTCATCAGCCAGACGATCAGCCTCGAGGCGGAAGTGTACGATCTCGAAGATGGTATGCTGCCCGACGGGAATCTGCAATGGTCGTCGGATCTCGATGGGGCGCTGGGCACAGGCGCGCTGCTGCAACTGGATACGCTGAGCAGCGGCACGCACCTCATCACGCTGACGGCGACCGACAGCGCCAACGCGCAGGCGACGCAGAGCTTCACCATCATCGTCACCGCCGAGCCGGACACGCCGCAGACCTTTGAGATCTTCCTGCCGTTGATCATGAGGAACTGAGATAACCTCCCGGAGGCTCGCAGCCTCCGGGAGGTTCTGTGCTGGGAAAGACCCGATCGGTTTCCACATCGATCGGGTCTTCGCTTATAATACGGTCATGCGCCGCCTGCCACGTTCTCCTCTCTTCGTCCTGGTCGAATACTTACTCGCCTTGTTGCTGGTCGGACTCACGACACTGACGCTGCAACTCCTGGGCAGTGTGCTCGATACACAGATCGCCACGGTGGGCTACCTGCTGCCGGTGGTCGCCAGCGCGCTGGAGCCGAGCGAGACGTTGACGATTGTCGTACCGCAATTTATTCCGCGTCACTGGTGGGGCGGGGTGCTTCACACACAGGCAGCGGCTATGCTGCGCAATGCGCTGATGCACAAGCCCGGCATTGTGATTACCAGCGTGCCCTATCAAATTGAGTAACACGTTGTAACGCGAGCGTAGCTGCTGGACGGTTTGTCAATCAACGCAACCCGTCCTTCACTCTTCCGCCGGGGTGAGGTCACCCCAGCGGATAGCGTGGGTTTCCGTGGTAGTGGTCTGTCTTTTTGACAGGCGGCTGTGACAGGCTTATAATCTGCGCGCGATAGTCCTTGACCGCCCAGGGGAGGCGGCTTTTTTGCGCCATCGCATTACGAGCAGGGTGCAGATGATGTCTGCGGAGTTGAAGCAGCTATGATCTCGTTAGAAGAAGACAAGCGAAACGGAATTTTGTATCACACGGCCGAATACAAGCCGCCGCGCCGGTGGCGATCGTGGCTGATTGGCCGGCCCTTGCCCACAGCCGATGCCGCGGAGCAAACCATCGGCAAAGCGGTGGGCCTGGCCGTGTTTGCTTCAGATGCGCTGTCGTCCACAGCCTATGCCACGCAGGAAATTCTGGTGATTCTGGCGGCAGCTGGCGCCGCAGCCTATGGCCTGGTATTTCCCATCTCCATCGCGATTGTGGTGCTGCTGGCTATTGTCACCACTTCATACGAACAAACGATTCACGCTTATCCCGACGGCGGCGGCGCGTACATCGTGGCCCGCGACAATCTGGGCGAACTACCGGCGCAGATTGCCGGCGCCGCCTTACTGACTGACTACATCTTGACAGTCGCCGTGTCGATCTCGTCGGGTGTGGCGCAGATCGTGTCGGCCGTGCCGGCGCTGCAAGATTATCGCGTGATCATGGCGGTGGCGTTGGTCGCGTTAGTCATGCTGGTCAATCTGCGCGGCGTGAAAGAGTCGGGCACGATCTTTGCGATCCCCACGTACTTCTTCGTCGTGATGATGTTTGTGACGGTGGGCGTTGGCCTACTGCGGTACGTGATGGGCACTCTGGGCATGGTGACTGATCCGCCGCCGGTCCACCATCTGACTGAGACTCTGATGCCAGTCACGCTGTTCCTGGTGTTGCATGCGTTCTCCAGCGGCACCGCGGCGCTCACGGGCGTGGAAGCCATCTCGAACGGCATCACGGCCTTCAAAGAGCCGCGCAGCCGCAATGCCGGCATCACGTTGATTGTGATGTCGTTGATCCTGGGCATCCTGTTTTTGGGCATCAGTTTTCTGAGCAGCCAGATTCACGTGGTGCCGTCCGAGACCGAAACGGTGATTTCGCAATTGGCGCGAACGGTGTTTGACGGGCGTGGGCTGCCGTATTTGCTGGTCATGGTGGCGACGACGGTAATCTTGATCATGGCGGCCAACACCGCCTTTGCGGACTTTCCGCGTCTCAGCGCACTGCTGGCCGCCGACGGTTACCTGCCCCGCCAGATGACGTACCGCGGCAGCCGTCTGGTCTACTCGCACGGCATCGAAGTACTGGCCCTGATCGCCGCGCTGCTGATCGTTATCTTCAATGCCAGTGTCACCGCCTTGATTCCGCTGTATGCCATCGGGGTATTTCTGTCGTTCACACTCTCGCAAAGCGGCATGGCTCGCCGCTGGCGGAAGATCGGACATCTGACGCCGGACGCGGAAAAACAGGAGCGCGGTTCGGTGCTGCGGCACGATGCCAAATGGAAGAGCAAGATGATCGTGAACGGCTTCGGCGCGGTGTGTACGGCCATCGTGATGATGGTGTTTGCCGTGACCAAGTTTTCAACCGGCGCCTGGATCGTGTTGATCATCATTCCGGCGCTGGTCTTCATCTTCTCGCGCGTGCATCTTCATTATCGCGATGTGGCGAATCACTTAACGCTGGAGCGGTATGATATTCCGCTGCGCACCCGGCGGCACCGCGTGATCATCCCCATCAGCGGGGTGCATCGCGGCACGCTGGCGGCCCTGCGCTATGCGCGCACGCTTTCGGCGGACATCACGGCGGTGCATGTATCGATCGATGAGGCCGAAGCCGAAAAGATCAAACGCAAGTGGGAGATGTGGGGTGACGGGGTGCGGCTGGTGATTCTCGATTCACCCTACCGGCTGCTGTTGGAACCGGTGCTCGAGTACATCGAGATGGTGGACGATGCCCTGCTGCCCAACGAGACCCTGACCATCGTGGTGCCGCAGTTTGTGCCGCGTCATTGGTGGGGTAATTTGCTGCACACGCAGGCGGCGTCGCTGCTGCGCAATGCGCTGCTGCACAAGCCCGGCATCGTGATTATCAATGTGCCGTATCAAATCGATTGACGACGCGTGATCTGAGGCAGATCTGGAATCGGGAGAAGAGCGATGAAGATTATTGTAGTCGGCTGCGGCCGTCTGGGCGCCAGCCTGGCGCGTGCCTTGTCGGAAGGCGGGCACGAAGTGACCGTGGTGGATGTGGAGCCGGCGGCCTTCGATCAGCTGGGGCCTACCTTTCGCGGCCGCACGGTGCAGGGCGTGGCCTTTGACCGTGACGTGCTGACCCGCGCCGGGATTGAAGAGGCGGAAGCGTTTGCCGCAACGACGGCCAATGACAACGCCAATGCGCTGGCCGCTCACATGGCGCGCGAAATTTTCAAAGTGCCGCGTGTCGTGGCGCGCGTCTACAATCCCTCGCGGCTGCCGCTGTATGAGCGGCTCAAGCTGCAAACCGTCGTGTCGGTCAGCTGGGGCGTGCGGCAGATCGAGTATCTGCTCACCAGCCCGGAACAGCAATCGGTGCTGGTGGTGGGCAATCACGAGATCGAAGTGATGCAAGTGATCATTCCCGAGCGGCTCAATGGCGCCCCCTTGCAGCGCTTCACGCTGGGCGGCTATGCCAACCCGGTGGCCGTCACGCACATGGGGCTGACGGCGCTGCCCGCGCCGGATATGCGGCTGACAACCGGCGACGTGCTGCTGGTGGCCGTGATGACTGAGGCGCTGCCTCGCTTGACGGCGCTGCTGCAGGGCAAGGAGGCGTAGCATGTTTGTGATCATTGTGGGCGGCGGTCAGGTGGGCACCAACCTGGCGCGGTTTCTGATCAACGGCGGCCACCAGATTCGCATCACCGACGATCGGCAGGACATCCTGGCCAAGATGCACCGTGAATTGCCCACCGAGTGCATCATCGAAGGAGACGGCAGCGATCCCGATGTCTTGCGCCGGGCAAACGTCGAGAAGGCCGATGTGCTGGCAGCGGTGGCCGCCGCCGATGAACTCAACTTGATGGCAAGCCACTTGGCGCACTTTGAATTTGGGGTGCGGCGGGTGATCGCCCGCGTCAACAATCCCAAGAACGCCTGGCTGTTTACCCCGGACATGGGCGTGGATGTGGCGCTGAATCAGGCCGACCTCATGGCGCATCTGGTGGCCGAAGAAATGTCGCTGGGCGACATGATGACGCTGCTGAAGTTCCGCAAAGGACAATATGCGCTGGTGGAGGAGAAAGTGCATCCCATGGCCCTGGCGGCCGGCAAAGCCATTCGCGATCTGATGCTGCCCTCACGCTGTGTCCTGGCGGCGATCCTTCGCAAGGGCGAGTTGATCATTCCGAAAGGCGATGTGACTCTGGAGCCGGCCGACGAGATCATTGCGCTGGTGCATAGCGATGATACCTCCGCGCTGGCTTCATTGTTGGGGCCGGTGCGACGGGCTTAAGTTCGGCGCAGGGTCGCGTGTAACGGACGACAGGATGGAGACCTTCCATCAGTCGTCCGTTTTTGTTTTCGGGCAGGGCATGACTAAAGTCATTTTGAAGCGTGACCAGCGTCACGGAGCCGGCGCGCTCTGGTGGTGACCCTGTACACTTACACGGGAGCACAGGATGCGGTACAGTTAAGCCTGTGTGGGGTATAAGCCAGGCGGGACAGCGGCACAGCTGCGGGTGTTGCTGCGCAAAGAGCAAATTTGAGGAAGAGCGATGAACAAGAAAAAAGTTGGGATCGTGCTGGGCGTGATCGTGGCGCTGGGGGTGATCGGTTTCGTCGTGGTGCGCAACATCACGCCAGCCGCCAGCGCGCAAGGCACGCCGGCGCAGGTGGGACGTGTGACGTCGGCGACCCTGTCGCAAACGGTTGATTCGTCGGGCAGCGTCCTGCCGGAGTCCGAAGTGACGTTGTCGTTCGGCGCATCCGGCACGGTGAGCAAGGTCAACGTCGCAACGGGCGATCGTGTAAAGAAAGGCGATGTGCTGGCCGAGCTCGACACGAGCGACCTGGCGCTGCAAGTGGCGCAGCAGGAGCAAGCGTATTTGATCCAACAGGCGGCCTACAGCATGACGTTGACACCTGATGCCAATGCCATTGCCGCGGCTGAAGCGCAGCTGGCCAGCGCCGAAGCGTCCTATCAAGCGGCGCAGAAAAAATACACGACCAACCGCACCGATCAGATCACCGTGAGCTGCAACAACCTCGACAACGTGAAGAAGACCTACGACGACGCGCTGACGGCTTACAACAACCTGGCGACGAACTGGCGCGTGCAAGTCAACGGCTCACTGGAACTGTCGCCGCAGAAGGCGCAGCTCGATCGCGCCAAGGCCGCCTATGACAAGGCCGTGCTGGAGTGCAACCTCGCCAAGAGCAGCGTGAATGACAGCGGTGTGAAATCGGCGCTGGCGCAGTTGGAACAGGCCAAGGCAAATCTGGAGTCGCTGAAGAACCCGTCCGATCGCACGATCGAAAAGGCGAAGATTCAACTGGAACAAGCGCGCCTGTCGTTGGAGCAAACGCACCGGACCCTGGGCGATGCGCAGATCGTTGCGCCGTTCGATGGTGTGGTGACCGGCGTGAATGCGGTGGTGGGCGCGCCGGGCAGCGGCGCGGCGCTGATCCTGCTGGCCGATACGAGCAAGTATCACGTCAACGTGTTGATCGACGAGACGGAAGTGGATCAAGTGCAGGTGGGGCAAAAGGTGGAGATCACACTGGACGCACTGCCTGACGTGAAGATCACCGGCACGGTCAGCCGCATCAATCCGGCGGGCACGATCAATCAAGGTGTGGTGTACTACCAGACGCGGATCGATCTTGATCCGACGGAGGCGCCGCTGCTGATCGATATGACGGCCAATGCGCGCATCATCCTCAACACACATGAAAATGTGTTAGCCGTACCGGGCGGCGCAATTCGATCCGATCCGCAGGGCGGGTACTACGTGAATATCGTCAACGAAGACGGCACGGTGCGGCGTGTGGATGTGATCACGGGTTACACCGACGGCGATCTTACTGAAGTGGCCGGCGATCTACAGCGCGGGCAGCAAGTATTCCTGAGCGAGCCGACGACGCAGCAGCAACAACAGGGCAGCGGTATGTTTAGAATGCTGGGTCGCTGAGTGGAGAACTGAACATGAAGAAAAAACGGACTTGGTTGATTATCGGGATTGCAGCTGTGGCGTTGATCGGCGGCGGCGTGTATCTGGCCACCCGATCGGCTACGGCGCAGCCCGCCGGTTTTGCACAGCTATTAGCGAACATGCCAACCGCTAAAGTCGTTCGCACTACACTGGCGAATTCGGTGGAGTCGAGCGGCAGCATCAGCCCCGACGCGAAGGCGCAGTTGTCGTTCCGCACTACGGGCACGGTGGAGCAGGTCAATGTCGCGCCGGGTGATCGGGTGAAGCAGGGCGATGTGCTGGCTACGCTGGACTCGTCTGATCTCCAGCTCAAGGTGGCGCAGGCCGAGCAGGCTTACTTGCTGCAGCAGGTGAACTACAGCTCGACGGTGGAAGCTGATCCGGCGGATGTGGCCGTGGCGCAGGCGTCGTACGACAGCGCGGCGGCAGCTTATGCCGCGGCACTGCAAGACTATCGGAGCCAGGGCGATAAGCAAGCCGTGCAGTGTTCGCAACTCACGACCGCCAAGCAGAATCTCGATCGGGCGCAGGCCGCTTACGATCGGTTGGCGAATGACGCACAGGCCAAAGATTACCTCAGCGGCGACTGGGGGCCGTTCCAGAATGTGGTCGACGGGTTGACGGATGCCAGGTCGGCCTATGATCTGGCGCTGGCCAATTGCAACATCAGCACGAGCAGCCTGAACGACAGCGCACTGAAGTCGGCGCAGGTGCAGTTGCAGAACGCTCAGAACAATTTGAATGAGCTGCTCACACCGCGTAGCGAGAAGCAGATTCAGGCGGCGGCGCAGGTGGAGCAGGCGCGCCTGTCGCTGGAGCAGGCGAAGCAGAATCTGGAGAAGACGATCTTGCGCGCGCCGTTTGACGGAGTGATTACGGCGGTCAACATTCAGCCGGGCGGGGCCGCCGGATCGAGTGCCGCGATCGAGTTGGCCGATACCCGCCAGCTGCACGTCGACGTGCTGGTGGATGAGACGCTGATCGCTGCGGTAAAGCCGGGGCAATCGGTCGAACTGACATTGGATGCCGCGCCGGGCATCACGCTGACCGGCGCCGTCGAACGCATCGATCCGGCAGGGACGGTGTCGCAGGGCGTGGTGAATTACAACGTGCGCGTGAATCTCGATCCGACGGGCGTTGCGGTGCGATTGGATATGACGGCGAATGCGAACATTCTGGGCGAGCGCCACGAGAATGTGCTGGCGGTTCCGACGACCGCGGTGCGGACAGCGGGGCAGGGTGCATTCGGCGGGCAGATGGGCCAGGGCGGCTTCGCTGGACGAGGGCAGAATGAGCAGGGCGGCCAGGGACTGCCCGGCAGTCGTCAGCGTTTGACTGGAAGTTTTGTGTTGATGATGGTGAACGGTCAACCGCGCCCCGTGCCGGTGACGGTGGGACTCACGGCGGGCGAACTGACGGAAGTCTCCGGCGACCTGCAAGAAGGCGATGAAGTGCTGGCCGGCGAGCTGACGCTGCCCGGCGGCGCGAACGGCGCGCAGCCGAATATGATGATCATCGGTGGGCCAGGTGGAGGCGGACCTCCTCCGGGCGGCGGACCGCCGCCGTTCTAAAGCAACAATGATCAATGATCAATGATCAATGAGCAATGAGCAATGATCAATGATCAATGAGCAATGAGCAATGAAGAATGAGCACGTAGAGGCCGGTTATGATCGAGATTGAGAACATCACTAAAGTGTATCAAATGGGCGAGACGGAAGTGCGCGCGCTCAATGGGGTCTCGTTGAAGATCGATGACGGCGAGTGGGTGGCGATTACGGGACCGTCGGGATCGGGCAAGAGCACGTTGATGGCGATCCTGGGCTGCCTGGATTCGCCGACGAGCGGCTCCTACCAGCTCGACGGGATCGACGTGGCGCAGATGCGCGACGATCAATTGGCCAAGGTGCGCAATGAGAAGATCGGGTTTGTGTTTCAGCAGTTCAACCTGCTGGCACGCACCAGCGCGCTGGAGAATGTGGAACTGCCGCTGCTCTACTCGGCGATGAATCACCGCCGTGAGAAGGCGAAAGCCGCGCTGGAAGCCGTGGGCCTGGGCGATCGGATCTCGCATCGACCGAATGAACTCTCGGGCGGGCAGCAGCAGCGCGTGGCGATTGCGCGCGCGCTGGTGACGGAACCATCGATCATCCTGGCCGACGAGCCGACGGGCAACCTCGATTCGAAGACGGGCAAGGAGATCATGGCGCTGTTCGGCGAGCTGCACAAGACGCGCGGCATCACGGTGATTTTCGTGACGCACGATCCGACAATTGCGGCCAATGCTCAGCGGGTGATTCATCTGATGGATGGGATGGTGGCGTGAGAGGATTACTCGTTACTCATTACTGGTTACCTTTCACCGAGTAATGAGTGACGAGTGACGAGTAAGGGGCAGACGATGAGATTGAATTTATCACAAAACGTGCGCAGCGCCTTGCGCGCTTTGCTGGCCAACAAGCTGCGCTCGGCGTTGACCATGCTGGGCATCGTCATCGGCGTGGGGGCCGTGGTGGCGTTGTTGTCGATCGGGACGGGGGCGCAGGCCGCCATTACCAGCCAGATTTCAGGCATCGGCGCGAATTTGATCACCGTGATGTCGGGTTCGCGCAATAGTTTCATCCCCTCGGGCGCCGGCGGCGGGGCGACGACGCCGTTGACCTATGAAGAGGCGCAGGAACTCAAGGGCCTGCCAGGCGTGGCCGCGGTGGCGCCGCAGGTGCAGTCGCGCCAGCCGTTGAAGTATCAGAGCAAGCAGAGCAGTTCGCAGATTGTGGGCGTGGTGCCCGATTACGAAATCGTTCATCCCGATCGGCTGGATCGCGGACGCTTCATCTCCAGCGCCGATGTCACCAACAAGGCGCGCGTGGCGGTGGTCGGTCCGCAGATCGTCACCGATCTGTTCGGCGGACTCGATCCGGTGGGTAAATCGATCAAGATCAACGGTATCCTGTTCAAGGTCGTCGGCGTGTTGAAGTCGCAAGGCTCGGGCGGCTTTGGTTTCAGCCGCGATAATCTGGTGCTGGTGCCCATCACGACTGCGATGGCGCGCTTATCTAATCAGCGGGTGGGCAATCAACGCACGGTCTCCACGATTGAGGTCTCGGCCATCGACGAGCAGAGTATCGACACGGCGATCAGCGCGATCACGGCGAAGATGCGCTCGCTGCACAAGATCGGCGTCGGCGAGAATGACGATTTCAGCGTGTCTTCGCAGGCCGATATTCTCTCGGCGGTGACGGAGGTGACGGGTATCTTGACGGTATTCCTGGGCGCGATTGCGGGCATCTCGCTGGTGGTGGGCGGCATCGGCATCATGAACATCATGCTGGTGTCGGTGACGGAACGCACACGCGAGATCGGTCTGCGCAAAGCCGTAGGAGCGCGGAAGCGCGATATACTCTATCAGTTCCTGGTCGAGACGGTGACGCTCTCGGTGCTGGGAGGTTTGATCGGCATTCTGATCGGCTGGGCGATTGCGTCGCTGGTGGGCGCGACCGGCGTCATTACCACGCGCGTGTCGATCGAGTCGGTCGTGCTGGCTTTCGGCTTTTCGGCGGCGGTGGGGTTGTTCTTCGGGATTTATCCGGCCAATCGAGCGGCGGGGTTAAAGCCGATCGAGGCGCTGCGGTACGAGTAAATCGTGAAACGTAAAGCGTAACGAATAGCGATGAGCCGCTTGCATTTGACGCCGCCTGAAACGATCGTGCCCTTGAAGACCGCCGTGCGCTTGCTGCGCATCGCGTTGTCGATCAAGGTGGTGCCGATTCTGCTGATGGTGCTGTGGCTGGCGCTGCGCGGCAACGCGCAGGTGTGGGCGCTGTCGCTGACCTTTGCCGCGCCCACGATGCTGGTGTGGCTGCTGCTGCTGCTGCCCGGCCTCGATCGGCGGCTGGGACGTTACTACCTGCCCGTGTCGTTGACGTTGATCATCGTGGCGCAGGCCGTCGAGATGATGTTGTCCGCCGTCTTGACGCCCACGATTCGCTTCACACCGGGACCGACGCGCGTGGGCATTCCGTTGGAAGTGCGTACCATTGAGCCGCTGTTCCTGCTGCTGGTGGCCGTCATCATCGGGGCGTGGGCCTATGGCAAGCGCGGCGCGTGGGCCACGTCCGGCCTCGCGGCGCTGGCGCTGGTCATCAGCACGTTGTTCGATCTGTACACAGGCCGATTGCTAATCTTTGGCACGCTGTCCGGTCCCGAGCAAAGCCTGTCGCCATTGGTGCTGTTGCTGCCGCTGTTGAGTTTGCGCATACCGCTATTGATCGTGATCGGTTGGATCGTGGGCACGCTGGCCGAGCAGGAACGTCAGCATACACGGGAGATCAGCGCGGCCAACGTGAAGCTGCGCGAGCAGGCGCTGGCGATGGAGCAGCTGGCGACGGCGCGCGAACGCAACCGCCTGGCACGCGATCTGCACGATACACTGGCGCATTCGCTGGCGGGGCTGGTGGTGGAACTGCAAGCGATCGATACGCTGCTAAAAGCGGAACCGGAAGCCGCCCGATCGGAACTGGTGAAGGCCCGGCAGATCGCGCAGGACGGCCTGCGGGAAACGCGGCAGGCCATCCAGGATTTGCGCGTGAACCCGATCGAGGATCTGGGTCTGGCGCGCGCGCTGGAGCGGGCCGCGATCGATTTCGGCGATCGGGCCGGGGTGCAGGTAGAGCTGCACGTCAGCGATCCGCAGGCGGCGATTGCCAACGACGTGGCGGCGCAGATTTACTTCATCGCGCAGGAGGCGCTGCACAACATTGAACGGCACGCGGATGCGCGCCGGGTCGAGGTTTCGCTGGCGCGCAGTGACGGCCAGCTGCTATTGAAGATCAGCGACGACGGGCGCGGCTTCGACGAAGCGCAGGTGGATCAAGAGCGCTTTGGCTTGCAAGGGATGTACGAACGGGCGGAGATGATCGGTGGACAGCTAGATGTGAAAAGCAAGGTTGGACAGGGAACGGTTGTACAATTAACAATGAACAATGAACAATGAACAATGAACAATGAACAATGA
>CAYNML010000061.1:0-36054 GCA_964398185.1 uncultured Anaerolineae bacterium
CGATGCGAACAGCAGGCTGGTGATGATCGCCTGCCGAGCAAGACCTCCGAGGTCTCAGCTAAACAACATGCGACGATTACTAACCGTGGTGAGGTGACAATAAACACCCGTCCCTAACGAACGGCGACCTTAACCAAATGAGTTACAAGACTGGTGGAACACAACATCTCGTTGAACCGGAACACTTTTACTCCACCTGACAAGTTTTCACCCTTCATCCCTCATCCTTCATCCTTAAGCGTCCGCTTTTAACCAACTCCATCATCCGCCTCGCATCATCCATGATCAACCGATCGCGCTCGAGGAACGCCACCTCACGGCGAATGATCTGATGCGCCCTTGCTGTCCCCTGCCCTAAGCGCACACCACCATCCGCGCGCAGCCGCAAATCCAACGCTTGCGCCGCCGCCAGCAATTCCAGCGCCACCACCTGCTCGCCGTGCGCCACGATCTGCCGCGCATGCCGCGCCGCCCCCATCGCCATGGGATTGAAATCCTCTTGATTGGCCGAGGTCGGGATCGAATCAACGACGTCGGGATGCGCCAGCGTCTTGTTCTCCGACACCAGCGAAGCCGCCGTGTACTGCGTCATCATCAGGCCGCTGTCCAGTCCGCCATGCTCGGCCAGCATCGCCGGTAAGCCGTCGCTCGTCGCTTCGTCCAGCAGACGCGCAATGCGCCGTTCGCTGATCGACGCGATCTCCGCCGCCGCGATCGACAGGAAGTTCAACGCCAGCCCGAGCGGCTCGCCGTGGAAGTTGCCGCCGGAGAGCGCCTTGTTCTCGTCGGGATAATCAAGGAAGATCAGCGGATTGTCGGTAGCGGCGTTCAGTTCGCGCTCCACGATCGAACGCACGTGCGCGAGGCTGTCCTGCACCGCGCCCAGCACTTGCGGCGCAGCGCGCAGCGAGTACGCATCCTGCACGCGATCGGCCGCATCGATCAGCGTGCTGCCCGCGATCAATTCGCGCACCCGCGCGGCGACTTCGCGCTGCCCGATCTGCCGCCGCGCCCGATGCAGCCGATCGTCAAAGGCGCGCGATACGCCGCGCTGCGCTTCCAGCGTCATCGCCAACGCGATGATGCCGTGCTCCAACAGATTCTCCGCATCGACGATGGCCAGCGCCGCGATGGCGGCACAGAACGTCGCGCCGTTGTTCAACGCCAGCGCTTCCTTCGCGCCCAGCACACGCCGCTCGACGCCCGCGCGCTGCATCGCCACGTGACCGGGCAAGCGTTCGCCGCGATAGATCGCCTCGCCGCTGCACAGCGCATCGTCGTCGGCGTCGCGCGACAGCACCAGCGCCAGATGCGACAACGGAGCCAGATCGCCGCTGGCGCCCAGCGAACCTTGACTCGGCACGATCGGATGCACGCCGGCATTCAGCATGTCGATCAGTGTCTGCACGGTTTCCGGTCGAATGCCGGAATGGCCGATCGCCAGCGTGTTGGCGCGGATCAACATCGCGGCGCGCACCACTTCTGCGGGGAACGGTTCGCCGATGCCAATGGCGTGGCTGATAATCAAATTGCGGCTCAGTCGGTCAGCTTGCTCGATCGGGATGTGGCGATCCGCAAAGATGCCGAAGCCGGTGTTGATGCCGTACACCGTCGGCTGGCCGGTCGCCACCACCCGATCGACCCAGGCACGCGCGGCGGCCATGCGCTCCCGCGCCTCGTCGCTCAACACCACCGATCGGTTGTGCCGCGCCACCTCGATCACGTCAGACAGCGTCAGTGTGTTACCATCAATCACGAGGGGTGGGATCATGCGTCATCCTGAATTTTGCCTCTCCCGATCGGATGTTGTAGAATGCAGACATCTCACGCAGGAGGGAAGGTATGGCAGATTTTTCACGGCCGCGTTATGAAGCCATGGTCGTCACGCCGGAGTTTCAGATTACGGGACAGGTCGAACCGATCGGGCCGTGGCTGGATTTTCTGAACGCCAAAGACAAGATCACTCTGCCGGTGTACCACGCGCACATCCTGGCGATCGGCGTCTCGGTGGGACCAGCGCCGGAGAAACCGCAGGTGTACGTCAATCGCCACGACATCTGCTTCATCTACCTGCCGGATCGCGCTTCGCATCAAAGCGTCCATATGTTGAAGAACGTGCAGGCGGCCGTCGCCCACATCGGGCCGGTGATCTGTCGCGGCGAATGGCACATGGGCATGGATGCGACGCTGACCACCTTTATCGACGACCTGCCCGGCAATTTCTTCCCGATCACCAACGCCGATCTGCACGCCAAAGCGGCGATGCCCGCGCCGCTGCCGCATAAGGCCGAATTGATGCTGGTGAATCGTCTGCACGTGCCGGTGTACCATCCGGTGTAGCGTACTTATCCTCCCGGAGGCTTTGAGCCTCCGGGAGGATTTTTCTCCGCCACGATCAGCGTGACGGTGCTCGCCCCGATCGCTTCTGTCTCGATCCGCGCGGGCATCCCCGCCCGATCGAAGATCGACGCTTCGTCGAACTTCGCGTCGCGCTGCCCCGTGATCCGGTACAACCATGCGATGAGCAGCTTGCTCGGCTCGCGCCCGATCAGCTGTGCCCCGAACACCACGATCAATCTACCGCGCTCGTTTGTCACGCGCTGCACCTCACGCAGCGTCGCTTCGGCGGCGATGTAATCCGTCGGAAACGTCGATACGACGGAGTCAAATGCGCCCGATCGGAACGGCAGCGCCTGCACGCGGCACTGCACTTGCGGCACGTTGACCCCGGCCTTGCGCAGATTCTCCTGCGCCAGGCGGCCCATCTGCGGCGAAAGATCAATCCCGATCGGCTCCCGGCCCGATCGGGCCAGTGCGATCAACACATGCCCCGGCCCGTGACCGATCTCCAACACGCGCGGCCCGCGCACCCGATCGAGCGCGGTGCGCCCCCAGGCCTGCCACTGCCCCAGCGACACCAGCCACGCCACGGCATCGTACGTGAAGGCCAGCTCATGATACAGCAGGTGAAAACCAAATTGGATGAAGCGGCGCGGCAGCGTGTTCTTCATAAGGGACAGATCAAAACCGGGCTTCGACGTGATGAGCGCAGAAACCCGGCTTCGGCGGCTGAGCAAACCAATCGTCACAAATCGGCAAAGGTGATCAGCTGAATGTCCAGCTGCGCCAGATAGTCGATGATCTGCGGGTTGGTCAGCACAGCCAGCTCGTCTTCACGCTGCACGCTGTACTGCGACTCGTGGCGCAGCTGATCATCCAGCAGGCCCGGGTGCGTCATCAACTCGCTGGCGCCCTGTGGCAGGCTGGCCAGAATCTCCATCAGGAATGGCACGCTTACCGTCTTGTCGAAGAACGTCATCACGAAGTGATCCGTGGTCTTGACGCTGCGCGCCGCAAGCTGCTGCTGGTCGGCCAGCACGATCGACTTCACCGTCTCCGGCGGCGCGTCCCCCAAAATGGACGGCACCCGATCGAGTGCGGCAGCCTGCCGCGGGAATGGAATCCGCACGGGCAGCTTGAAGCTGTCGGCCAGATCGAGATACACTTCGAACAGCGGCGGATACAGATGCACGAAGTGATGCGCGTCCAGATGATCGGGCAGCACGTTCAGCGCGTTCTTGAAGGTGGTGATCTGCGACTTCAACTCCGATCGCAATTCGTCGGGCTTGATGCGATCGGGCTGCGCCATGATCGCCGCCTGCGACAGAAAGTGGCCGTGCTCGTCCACCAGCGAGGCGCACCACTCCACGGGCAGCAGCGGGCGGCCCGCCGTGAAATTCAGATGCACGCCCAGGCCCAGGCGCGGCGCTTCGTTTTTGGCCTGGTGCAGATCGGCCGCCACGCCCGGCATGTTCATCATCGCCGTGGCGCTGGTGACGATGCCGTCCAGGTGTGCGCGCAGGATGCCGGCGCTGACGCCGCGCGTGCGGCCAAAATCGTCGGCATTCACGATAAGGTGACGAGTCATGACAGGCCTCCTGATGATTCTCGCATTGATCGCAAATCGAACACGCCTGACGGCGGCTCCAGCGTCTCGCGGATGAGCACCGGATCATCCCCGATGATGCCATCCACGCCGGCGTTGGCCATCGCCCGGATCGTGCCGGCCTGATTCGCCGTCCAGACGTTCACGCACAGCCCCTGCGCGTGCCAGCGATCGACCCGTGTCTTGTTGACCTGCGCATGATGAGGGTGCCGCGCGTTGAGGTGGGGAATCAGCGGGGCCAACCACGCCTCACGCAGAAAGATCGGCAGATCGGGCGCCGCCAGCAGGCCGCACGCCAGCCGTGGGTCGACGTGTTTGGTGCGCCGCAGGGCCAACGGATTGAACGACGAGACGATCACCCGCTCGATCAGATCATGCCGGGCGATCAGCGCCGCTATTTTTTTCTCCAGCCCATGGCCGCGCAGCGACATGTCTTTGATCTCCACGTTAATCAACAGGCGCTGCCCCAGCTCTTCAAAGACCTCTTCCAACAACGGCACGCGCTCGCCCTTGAATTCGGCCGACTTCCACGCGCCCGCGTCCACCCCGCGGATTTCGTCCAGCGTCAGGTCTGCCGCGCGCCCGTGGCCGTCCGTGGTGCGATCGATCGCCGCGTCGTGCAGCACAATCACGTGGCCGTCGCGGGTGAGATCGACGTCGAGCTCAATCGCATCGGCTTCCTGCTCAGCGGCCAGCCGGAAGGCGGCCAGCGTGTTCTCCGGCGCGAATGCCGACGAACCGCGATGGGCAATCACCAGCGGTTGTGAGCGAGGTTGAAGGAAGAGGTTCATGGCTGTAGAGCGAGTTGGCAACTCGCCCAGGCAAGTCAGCACTTCGGCCAAGTCATTCCCGCGTGCAGTTGGCGGGAATCCAGCAGTTTGACCACCTTCAATTGCTGATCAATCATCTGGATGCCTGACGAAAGCACTCGGGCATGACAAAGCACCGCCTACAAATCCACAAAGTACGCCGCGCACGCTTGATCGATCAGCTCTTTCGTCACCACCTTGGGCACGTTCAAGTAGGCGGCGATGTCCACCATCTGCTCGATCAGGTCGCGGGGATGCACGGCGCGCAGGCGGCGGCGCTGCTTGATGTAGTATTCCTGGATCAAGTAGCCCAGCGCGCGCTCGTCGTACTCCATCTTCTTGGCAGTTGCCACGCGCTTGAAGATTTCGCTATACTCCTCAAAATTCGGATCACCGATCTCGATCTTATGGCGGATGCGGCGCAGAAACGCCTCATCCACCAGATCGCGCGGGGCAAGGTTGGTGGAGAACACGATCAACACGTCGAACGGAATCTCGATCTTGCGGCCGGTGTGCAGCGTCAAATAATCCACGCGCTTTTCCAGCGGCACAATCCAGCGATTGAGCAGATCGCGCGGGCGCACTTGCTGCCGCCCGAAGTCGTCGATGAGAAACATGCCGCCGTTGGCCTTCATCTGATACGGCGCTTCGTAATACTTGTGGACTTCGTCCCAGACCAGGTCCAGCGTCTCCAGCGTCAGTTCGCCGCCCACAATAATCACCGGCCGCTGAATGCTGATCCAGCGCGGATCGCGGTTCTTGATGGCGCTGGTCTGCTTGGGTGCGGGCTGGTGATTGGATTCGTCGAAGACCTTGATGATCGTGCCGTCGACTTCGATCGCGTAGGGCACCAGCAGATCGGTCGTCAGGATCATACGTCCCACCGCTTCGGCGATGGTCGTCTTGCCGTCGCCGGGCGGACCGTACAGGAAGATGCTGCGCCCGGAGTTTACTGCCGGGCCGATCTGGCTCATCACCTGCTGGTTGAGCACCATGTGCTTCAGCGCCTCACGCATGGCCGGCTGCGTCACGCGGAAACTCTTCAGCGACTGCTTCTGCATCGCCTTGACGTAGACCGGCAGCGGCACGGGAGCCGGCCCGGCGTACTGGCTGCGCTCCATCGCCTCCTGCGCCTTTTCGCGCCCCTTGTTGGCGATATTGTACTGATAGGCCTGCTCGCCGAAACCGCCGGAGCCTTTCACCTCCACCAGTTGTTCCCGCTTGAGGTACTCCAGCACCTGATCGACGCAGCTATTGAAGGGCAGCTTCATCCGATCGGCCACCTGGAGACCCGTCAAGCTGCCGACGTTGTACAAAATCTTCAAGGCCAGATCGGCCAGAAAGAGCAGATGCAGGCCGGTGTCTTCAATCGAACGAGGCGCGGGCGGTTCGAAGGGTGTTGGCGTGGCTGAGGCGGCAGACGCGGTCGGATTTCCCATATCACACTGCTCCCCGAAAGTATCGCGAAGATTATACCATCGTTCGATCAGAAACAGAGTTGTCACGCAAAACGATTGACACTCACCGTGACTTGTTGTACACTCACTGCACCAGTATGCCGGTCAGTGCATACCAAATCCGCCGTGAAGACCATTGTCACGGCCTACTCTACCCAAGGAGACCCAACATGTACCAACAGCTCATCATCGTCGGCAACCTCGGTCGCGACCCCGAAATGCGCTACACCCCCAGCGGCACGCCTGTGACCAGCATGAACATCGCCACCAATCGCAAATACACCGGCAGCGATGGACAAGTGGTGAAAGAAACCACCTGGTTTCGCGTCAGCGTCTTCGGCAAGATGGCCGAAACCTGCGCGCAATATCTCAAAAAAGGCAGCGCCGTGCTGGTGGAAGGCCGCTTGACGCCGGACAAAAACAGCGGCGGCCCGCGCACCTATCAGCGCCAGGACGGCACCATGGCCGCCACCTATGAAGTGTTCGCCAACAACGTGCGGTTCCTCAGCAGCCGCGGCGAAGGCGGTCCCGGTCCGGCGCCCGCCCCCAGCGAGGACGATGTGCCGGTGGCCGGCGGCGAAGACGAGATTCCGTTCTAAATCAGTGTGGACTGTGTGATCGATCGAGCCGTCTGCGTGCTGCCCGCGTAGGCGGCTTCGTTGTCCCTGCACCGGCTTTGCGCGCCGCCTCAAGACCCGATCGAACCACCGCGCCACACGTCATGCCCGAATGCTGTTGTCGGGCATCCAGTTTGAACAGGAGCATGTCCCATGTCCAATCCGCCTCAACCGCCAGCCGCCATCCCGCCCGGCGCAGCGCCCATCAACATTGAATTTCCGGCCAACCTGCCCACCCAGTACGCCAACTTCGCGCTGATCATGCACACGCCTGGCGAAATCATCGTCAACTTCGCCAGCATCATGCCGGGGATGCAGTCCGCGCCCATTCACACGCGCATCGTCATGACGCCGCTGCACGCCAAGATGATGCTCAACGCGCTGGCCGAGAATTTGCAGAAATTCGAAGCCCAGTTCGGCGAGATCAAACAGCCCGCCGTCGATCCCGGCCTGGCCGCGCAGTTCTTCGGCCACACCAAGCCGCCGGCAGGCTGATTACGCATGACTCATTACTCGTTACTCATTGCTATCAATGAGTAATGCGTAACGAGTAACAAGTAAAGGGCAACACATCATGGATAACTTGGATACCATCATCGAAAAAATCCGCGCCACGTTCACCGCGCGCAACGCCACGCGCGATCTGACGCTGGGCCGCTCGCGCGAATTGATCCGCTTCTGCTCGCTGACCATTCGCGCCGTGCACCGCGAAGAGTTCGCCGAAGCCGCGCACATGCTTAACACAGCCAAGCAAGCCGCCGCTGCCATGAAGGCCGACATCGCGGCGCATCCCGAGTTGTACTACACCGGCTACACGCAGGACTCGTTGAAAGAACTGACCGAGGCGTGCTGCGTGTTCGCCATCGTGCAGCATCAGTCCATCCCCACGCCCGAAGAGATCGAAGTCGACGAAGCGGCCTACCTCAACGGCCTGGCCGAAGCTGCCAGCGAACTGCGCCGCCGCGCGCTCGATCTGATCCGCCGTGATCGCGTGGACGAAGCCGAGCGCATGTTGACGGCCATGGACGATATCTACGCCCAACTCGTCACGATCGATTTTCCCGATGCGCTCACCGGCGGCCTGCGCCGCACCACCGATACGCTGCGCGCCGTCCTCGAACGCACCCGCGGTGATCTAACGACGACGCTGCAGCAGGAGAAGTTGCAGAAAGCATTGCGTGAGATGGAAAGCGTGATGCGCGAGAAGTGACACATATTGCGTGGTGCGTGTTGCGAGTCACCGCATCAGCCAAACACCAACCATTGATCATTGATCATTGTTCATTGGAAATTGTTCATTGTCTGATCGCATCATTCGCGCCAGTGAAATAGGCCAATACGACTTCTGCGCCAAAGCGTGGTGGCTGGGCAGCATCGAAGGCGTGCCGCCGTCCAACATCCGCGAGTTGCAGGCGGGCACCGCCGCGCATGAGCAGCACGGGCGGCAGGTGCAGCGCGCGTCGCAAATGCAAATCACCGCGTTCGCATTGGTCGCGCTCGGTGTGCTTGTACTCGTGTTGGCCCTGTTTGCTAGATGAAGCGAACGAGTAAGGAGTAACCCGTAATTTACTCGTTACTCGTTACTCGTTACTCGTCATGCTTCCCATCATCGCCCTACTCCTCATCCTCATCGGCGCCTTCGTCTTCTGGTGGGGGCGCCGCGCTCAATCGGAAGCAGGACTGCCGCTGGGGCAGGTAATCTATTCCGACACCAGCGCTTGGCGATCGATCGAGAAGCCGCTCTTCGCGCGCGCGCACCGGCTCACCGGCAAACCCGATTATCTGGTGCAGCAAGGCCGCGAGATCATCCCGGTCGAGGTGAAATCGGCGCAGGCGCCCGGCGGCGGGCCGCGCCGCAGTCATGTGCTGCAACTCGCCGCGTACTGCCTGCTGATCGAGGAGACCTATCGGCAGCGGCCAAAATATGGTATCGTCAAATATGCCGACCGGATGTTCGCCGTGGATTACACGGACGCACTGCGGAATGAATTGCTGGCCGTGATCGACGCGATGCGAGATGATATAGCCCAGGGAACGGCACACCGCTCGCACGACGAGGCCACGCGCTGTGTGCACTGCGGTTACCGTCACGCCTGCCCTGAACGATTGGCTTGAAGCCATGCCGAATACCCACAACCCGGCCAATGCCGACGAACAACTGCGCGCCGCGCGGCAGCAGCGTTTACCGCAGCGCAATCAGCCCGCGCCGCGCCGCATGTTCCTGCTGAGTCATCCGCAGCTGAGCGCCTCGCGGCCGCTGGCACAGGAGATGGCCGTCCAGCTGCGCGGCGGCGGCATTACCGCCGAGATCGTCACCGACAAAGATGCGCTGACCACGCAAACCTTCGAACCCGGCGATATGGTCGTGGCGCTGGGCGGCGATGGCTGGATGCTGCACGCGGGGCGCATCACGGCGGAAGCGGGTGTGCCCGTGCTGGGCGTGAATCTCGGTCGCCTGGGCTTCCTCGCCGAGGTGCAGCCGGCCGAATGGCGCAGCGTATTCGAGCGGGTGTGCGCGGGCGATTATTGGATCGAGCAGCGCATGATGCTGCGCACGGAAGTCTGGCGCGGCGATCAACACTGGCAGAGTTTCGACGTATTGAACGAAGTGGTGGTGAGCCGCGGCGCGGTGGTGCGCGCTGTCCGCCTGGAAACGCACATCGACGGCGGGTGGTTGACAACTTACGTGGCCGATGGTTTGATCATTGCCACGCCCACCGGCAGCACGGCGTATGCGCTGGCCGTGGGCGGCCCGATCCTGCCGCCGGACTTGAAGAACATCCTGTTGATTCCCGTCGCGCCGCATTTGAGCATGGAACGCGCCATCGTGCTGGCGCGCGGCTCGACGGTGACCATCATCGTGCACATGGAACACGCAGCCGTCATCAGCGGCGACGGCGCGATCGAGCATCCGCTCAGCAACGGTGATCGGATCATCATCGAGGCCGGTCCGCACAGCGCGCGCTTTGTGCGCACGCAGGATCCCAGTTACTTCTATCGCACCCTGATGGAACGCATGGGCCGCAATCCGGCCGCAGAGATGATGAAGAACCCTAATGCGTGAAACGTGAAAGCGTAAAACGTGATGGCCGCCCTTACGTTTTACGCATTACGCTTTACGCGCAACTGAGAGTGCACATGAGTGAAACGAACACGCCCCATTATTGCTATTATCATCCCAACACGCCCACCGAGCTGCGCTGCAACAAGTGCGGCAAATACATCTGCGTGAAGGATGCGCGCCGCACGCCGGTGGGCTATCGCTGCAAAGGCTGCGTGAAGGAACAGCAGGATATTTTCTTCAGCGCCACGCCGATCGACTACGTGGTTGCGGCTGTCGTCTCTTTTGTTCTGTCGCTGATCGCAGCCCTCATCGTTCCGGCGCTGGGCTTCTTTGCCATCTTTGCCGCGCCCATTGCGGGCGGCATCATTGCTGAAGGGGTCTTTCGCGCCACACGCAAACGGCGCGGACGCTACATCTGGATTGTCGCCATCGCCTGCATGATCATTACTGCCTGCCTCCGCCTGGCGACGATGCCGGAAGTGATGTATGCCCTGAGCTTTGGCCTGCTCGAACCCATCATGTTTACGCTGGTCTGGATGGGTGTGTATCTGGTCGTCAGCATCGGCATCGTCGCCGCGCGCCTGCGCTTCATGAAATAGCCATGCTCGCCGAACTCACCATCATCGACTTCGCCATTATCGATCGCCTGCGGCTGCAACTGGCGCCGGGCTTTAACGTGTTGACCGGCGAGACCGGCGCGGGCAAGTCCATCATCATCGACGCGGTGGGCCTGCTGCTGGGTGGGAAAGCCGACAGCGACGCCGTGCGCGCCGGATGCGATCGCGCCGTGGTGGAAGGCGTGTTCGAGCGGCCCGCTTCGCCCGAACTGCGCGCATTGTTGATCGAAAACGATCTGGAGAATGAAGATGAAGCCGATCGGTTGTGGCTGGCCCGTGAAATCCGATCGGGCGGCCGCTCGACCGCGCGTGTGAATGGCCGCGCGGTGCCGTCGAGCCTGCTGCGCGAGATCGGCGAGCGGCTGATCGACATCCACGGACAGAGCGAGCACCTGTCACTGCTGCGGCCGCGTGAGCACGTGAATCTGCTCGATCGCTATGCCGGCACATGGGAGCAACGGCAGACATTCGCTTCGCTGGTGGCGCAGCTGCGCGAGGTGCGCCGCGAGTTGAGCGAGCTCTTGAAGAGTGAAGCTGAACTGGCGCGCCGCGCCGACATGCTGAAATTTCAGATCGACGAAATCCGCTCGGCCAGGCTGAAGCCCGGCGAAGATGATGAGTTGGCGATTGAACAGAAGCGCTTAGCCAATGCGGAAACGCTGGCCGCGCTGGCCGACGACGCCTACACGGCTTTATATGAAGGCGACGGTGAAACTCCGGCGGCGCTCGACGCGCTGGCCAAGGCGCAGAAGGCGATTGCAGGGCTGGCGAAGATTGATCCGCAGTTTGCCGAGCACGGCCGTACCATCGAATCGGTCACAGCGCAGATCGACGATCTGGCGCACGAGGTGCGGCGTTACCGCGAAGCGATCGAGTATTCGCCCAAACGACTGAACGCCGTCGAAGATCGGCTCGATCTAATCAAGCGGCTCAAGCGCAAGTATGGCGCGGCCATTCCTGACGTGATCGCGTTTGCGGAACGCGCCGAGCAGGAACTCAGCACGCTGGAGCATTCCGGCGAACGCATTGCCGAACTGCGTGAAGACGAGGAGCGCCTGCTGCGCGAGATGGGCAAAGCCGGGCAAGGCTTATCAACAGCGCGCAAAGCCGCTGCCGAGAAATTATCTGCCGGGATCGAAGCCGAGCTCAGCGATCTGCGTATGGCGGGCGCGCGCTTTGCCGTGGAGCAAAAATGGGAACCGGCTGAGAACGGCGCGTACGTCAACGGGCAGCGCGTAGCCTTTGACGCGACCGGGATCGATCGGGTGGAGTTTCTCGTCGCGCCGAATGTCGGCGAGGGGTTGAAGCCGCTGGTGAAGATCGCTTCCGGCGGCGAGACGGCGCGCTTGATGCTGGCGTTAAAAACCGTGCTCTCGCGCGCCGATCAGACTCCGACGTTGATCTTCGACGAGATCGATCAGGGCATCGGCGGGCGGGTCGGTTCGACGGTGGGGCAGAAGTTGTGGGGCTTGAGTAAAAACCATCAAGTGATCTGCATCACGCACCTGCCGCAGCTGGCTGGTTATGGCGACGCCCATTTCAAGGTTGAAAAGACCAGCGAAGGCGAGCGCACCATCACGCACGTGGCAGCACTCAACGACAAGGCGCGCGTGGATGAACTGGCGCAGATGCTGGGCGCCAGCGGCGACGGCGCGATCAAGAGTGCGAAGGAAATTCTGCGTAATGTCGCGGAGGAGAAGAAGGCGGTGGCTGGTAGTTAGTTGTTGGTTGTTGGTTGTTGGTTGTTGGTTTCTGGTAAGTGGTTATTACGCATTACGCATTACTTGTTACCCATCATGTCCACTCTCGGCACGCTCACCCTCATGTCCTCCGGCGAAATGTCGGCGCGGCTCAGCCCGGCGCATCGCGCGGTGCTATCGCGCATCAGCGAACCGCTGCGGGCGATCTTTCTCGATACGCCCGCGGGCTTTCAAGAAAATGCCAGCGCGCTGGCCGAGAAAGCCGTGGAATACTTCACGCACAATTTGCAACAGCCGCTGTCGATCGTTTCCTTCAAGTCGAAGCGGGACGCCTCGCCGGAGCAGATGAACGAAGTCGCCGCGCAGATCCGATCGGCCAACTATGTGTTCGCCGGGCCGGGCAGTCCCACGTATGCCGTGCGGAATTGGATCGGCACGCCCATCGCAGACGCCTTCGCTGCGCAGTTGCGATCGGGCTGGCATCTGGTCTTCGCCAGTTCAGCGGCGATTGCGATGAGCCGCCACGTCGTGCCCGTGTATGAACTCTACAAAGCCGGACACGATCCGTATTGGGTGGACGGGCTTGATCTGTTG
This sequence comes from uncultured Anaerolineae bacterium, assembly GCA_964398185.1. GTDB lineage: Bacteria > Chloroflexota > Anaerolineae > Fen-1058 > Fen-1058 > Fen-1058. The sequence continues at coordinate 12,805 of CAYNML010000061.1, forward strand.
GGACCATATGGCCTCGAACTGGCCATCATGCCGCACTGGAACAACAGCGAAGGCGGCGCAGCATTCGATACGCGCTACTGCTTCATCGGCAAGCGGCGCTTGAAGGCGATGGAGGAGTTGCTGCCGAAGTCGGCGCGCATGATGGGGCTGGATGAGAACACGGCGTGCGTGATCGATCTGGCGGCGCAGACGTGCGAAGTTTTTGGATCGGGCCGCGTGGTGCTGCGCCAGCAGGGACAGGAAAAATCTTTCGCGGCCGGGGCAAAGTTCAACTGGCAAGAGTTCAAATAACAGTTCACACCAAGAAAGAAGCCCGGCGTTGACCGGGCTTCTGGTTTGTGGCGACCTTAGCGTCGCCGATTGGCGAGGCTGAGATAGTACAACAGCGTCAACACCGCCGTGACCGCCGCGGCGACGTAGGTCATGGCCGCCGCCGTCAACACCTGCTTCGCCCCGGACGCATCTCGCTCATCTTGAATCAAATTTGCTTCGCGCAGCAAGGCCAGCGCCCGGCGGCTGGCGTCGATTTCCACCGGCAGCGTGATGAGCGTGAACAAGACCATCACGCCGTAGATCAGCGCGCCGAGGGTGATCAATCCCGACGAGCGCAGCAGGAACCCCAGAAAGATCAGTACATACGCAATCTGCGGACTGAACTGAATGGCGGGCACCAGGAAGTTCCGCAGGGTGATCAGCAGCGACGACTGCTCGTGCTGCTGGGCATGGCCCAGCTCGTGCGCCACGATGGCCATGGCCGCCACCGACGGCTGATTCGCCACGCCGTCAGACAGGCTCACCGAATGCGTACGCGGATCGTAATGATCGCTCAACTGACCGGCGGCGCGCTGAAAGCGGATCGTCGATCCGGCCATGCCGCCCACCTGACCAGCCGACTGAATGGCCTTGGGGGCGTTGACGAAATCGCCCAGCGGCGTGCGATCGACAATGGCCTGGCCGATCTGCACACCGGTCATGTTCAGGGCATTGCGCGCACCGCTCCATTTCTTGTAAGCCGACGTGACGAACAGCTGCGCCCCGCCGGAAATCACCAGCGTGACGATCATCAACAGTAAATACGCAGGATCGAGATAAAACAGCATCGTATCACCACCTCCAGCCAGGCGGGCCAGCTCCAACCGATCGGACTAGCTGACGCCCGTTAGCTGATTCTACCGCATCGCCCCGCCCTTGTCGATCACATTCACACCAGGAATGTCTCGAACTGCCACACATCTTCTGCTGCCGGACGCGGACGTGCGAAACGCTCAAACGGATCGAAGCGATTTTGCAGCGGCGTCCAAGCCGTACGGACCGATGGACAGCGCCCAAGATACGGACGCGCCACATCCAGAATTTCGCGGTGCGGCAGCTCGTCGGGCACGTTGAGGCCGCGCCGCGGATGACGAATCATCCACACGGCCGCGCTCATCACCGAGGCGGCTACCTGCAGCGTCGTGGCGTTTTGATGCGGCGCCAGTTGCCGCGTCGCGTGAATGTCCAGCTGTGATCCGATCCACCAGCCGTTCAACTCGTGCCCCAAGAGCAGCACGCCGAGTTCGTCCATGCCGTCAGTGATTTCATCGTTCATGATGCGCAGCTTGGGCTGCAATACATAGCCGCGCATCTTCAACTCTGTCAGGGAGGCGATGGCGGCATCGGTGGGCAGGTAGGCGTAGTGCACGGTCGGGCGGTAGATGGGCCGCTCGCCGTCCCACACTGTGAGGTGATCACTGATCGTGAATGCTTCGCCGTGGCGGATCACCATGCCGATGATCTCGCCGCCCTGGGGCACCCACGAGCGCACCAGCGTGTTCATGCCCATCTGCGCGAGGCAGATCTGGTTGCACGGCCCGTATTGAGGAGTGTGCGCGAACTGCGGCAGTCGCTTCTCATGCGTGCCCCAGCCCATCTCGGCGGGCGCCACGCCCTCTTCGTGCAGCCCGGCGATCGACCAGGTATTGACGAACTCATCCACGGCTTTGGGCTTGTCACTGATCTGCGTATCGCGTTCCGAAATGTGGATGACCTTGACGCCGGTCAGCATCGACAGCCAGGCATAGTTCTGATCGGCCAGCGCGCGTTCCAGCGATTGGCGTTTTTTGCTGCGTGTCAATCCCGGCAAGATCGCTTGCGCGATGTCTTCCAGGCCAACCTTGGTCCAGTGACTGACCAGGCCCGGATTCGCGCCATGCTCCACCACCGCCGTCGGCCCCGGTTCCGACCAGCTGCGCGCGCGGCGGCGCAGCGCCATGTGGCGCACATACAACGTCCGCTCGATCGGCGGGATTGCTCCGGCGTCTTCGTAGGGATCCCACACCTCCACCGAGGTGTTGATGTACAACACGTTGTGATCGTGGCACCACTGAATGATCTCGCCGCTGTCGATGTTCCACGCCAGATCGATCAGCAGATCGCCTGAGCCGACATACTGGCCGAGCAGCTGCGCCAGATTATCGGGCCGCACACGATCCTGCACATAGCATGCCCCGGCCGCCAGCGTCGCCGGAATCAGATCACGGCGATCTTCAAAGTCCATGATCGTCAGCCGTGAAAAGTCCATGTCGAAGTGGCGCAGGAGTAATGGCTGCACACACTGCGACACCGAGCCGCAGCCCAGAATCAAGACACGTCCGCCAAAGGGAAATTTCATGGTTCCTCCTCAAAATATTAGCCGCTTGCGCCGCGAGGGTTGATGACGAGGAAACGAAATGGCTGATGCGCGTGTGAGCGCATCAGCCATTTAGAGCGGGAGACGGGATTCGAACCCGCGGTCTTCTCCTTGGCAAGGAGACGCTGTACCACTCAGCTACTCCCGCGTAACCGCCGCTCGCGCTTGTAGTGCGCGCTTACGCCTCGGCGGATTAGTGCCGAGACGCAGGATCGAACTGCGGACACCGCGATTTTCAGTCGCGTGCTCTACCAGCTGAGCTATCTCGGCGTTAAGCGACCGGTATTTTACAACAGCGCCGATCGTCTGTCAAGCAAGTGCGGTCTGCCAGCGGCGGACACAACAACAGCGCCGGGCGTTGCCACGCGCGGCGCTGTTGCCAGTGGGTTCAATCACTTAGCGCGGCTGCACGTTCTGGGCTTGCAGACCTTTGGGGCCTGTCGTCACCTCGAACTCGACCTTCTGGCCTTCGACCAGCTTGCGATACCCTTCCATCTTGATGGCGCTGTGATGCACAAAGACATCCTCGCCACCATCGTCGGGCGCAATGAAGCCGTAGCCCTTGGTATTGTTGAACCACTTCACCGTTCCGGTCGCCATGTTCCTGCTCCTCACAAAAAAGATTGATGGTGAGGCCGTAGTGCGCCGTGCAACTGCCGTGAAAAGTCCGCTCCTGGCGGTAAGCCTGAGCGGATCCGTGCGGTGCAGCCACTTCAGGTTACTACGTCCTGCGCCGCGAAATATATCATGCAGTGCCGTAAAGGTCAAATTTGAACGGCTTGACCATTACGCCCGTGCCCGGTATGATCGGCGCGCCTGGGGGTGGGTGTGGCCCGGTGGCTGCCACGGTCTTCAAAACCGTCGGCCGGTCGCGCAGAGCGGGCGGCGGTGGGTTCGACTCCCATCCATCCCCGCCTTGAACCTCCCGAAGATTTGAAATCTCCGGGAGGTTCTATTTCTCTCGCCTCACAATCGCATCCGTCATCCGCGCCACGCGCGCCATCGCTGCCACATCATGCACCCGCACGATGTCCGCCCCGCGCGCAATGCCAATCGCCACGGCAGCGGCCGTGCCTTCCACACGCTGATCGGGCGGCAGGTTCAACGTGTAGCCGATGAACGATTTGCGCGATGGCCCGATCAAGATTGGAAAACCCAGCGCTTTGAATTCCCCCACCCGATCGAGCAACTCCAGATTTTGCGATACCGTTTTGCCAAAGCCAATCCCCGGATCGAGGATGATCTTCCCAGCGGGAACGCCGGCGTTGCGCGCAAGTTCAACACACTCCTGCAGTTCGCGTTGAATATCGGGAATCAAATCGTCGTACTGCGAGCCGGTGTAACGCCCGCCCAGGCGCGCTTCAAACGCGGCGTCCTGCGGCTGGCTGCGATTGTGCATCAAAATCACCGGCACCGCCCGTTCCACGATCAGGTCGGCCATATCTTCGTCGCGCCGCAAAGCCCACACATCATTCACGATTACCGCCCCCGCTTCCAGCGCTTCATGTGCTACGACGGCTTTATAGGTGTCAACTGAAATCGGCCCCAGGCCGGCCTCGTGCAGCGCACGGATCGCCGGCACCACCCGATCGAGCTCTTCCGCCGCCGAAACGGGTTCTGATCCCGGCCGCGTCGATTCGCCGCCCACCTCCAGCATGTGCGCGCCCGCCTGCAGCATCGCCCGCCCCTGCTGGACCACGGCGTTCAGCCACTCTTCCTGCTTCAGCAGGCCATCGCCGCTGAACGAATCGGGCGTCACATTGAGGATGCCCAGCAGGTACGTCTGGCGTCCCCAATACCACCACTGCGATCCAACACGCAGCGGCCGTCGGGCAAAAACCACCACCTGCGCCAGATCGATTGCGGCGCTCAGCATCGCGATCGATTTTTCAAGTTTCGGATGAAAAGCATCGGGAGCGATCTCATTCAACGGGGCCAGCACAAAATCACGTTCGTGCAGGTGCGCGTGCGGAATGGAGACACTGTCCTGCGCGATCATTTCCGCCCCGTACAGCAGGATGTCGATGTCGATCGCGCGCGGGCCGTAGCGGAACGTCAGTTCGCGGCCCATTTCCGTCTCGATTGTTTTCACCGCGCCCAACAGGCCCAGCGGCGTCAGGTCGGTCTCACCGCCACAAACCGCATTGAGAAAGCGCGGCTGATCGGCATAGCCCCACGGCTCCGTCTCGTAGATCGACGAGATCGCATCAATGGCGACGTAGGCTTGCAGTCGATCGAGCGCCTCGATCAAGCGTCCATAACGATCGCCCAGATTCGAACCGAGGCCAAGATAAACACGCATCAGCGCCACTCCTCGCGATAGATCGCCGACTGGCCTTCCACTTCACTCACCTCCATCTCACACGCCGTCAAGTTCGGCAGGTGGCCGATCTGGGCGCGCAGTTGCCGGGCCAGATATTCGGCCAACTTCTCGGCGGTAGTGTTTGCAATGGGCAAGACCTTCACATCCGACGCGGGCAGCACATAGCGGCGATTGTCCACCTCGACGGTGACTTCGTTCTCGCCGCGCGTCAGCCGGAAATACGGGTTGTCCTCTGGCAGTAATGTCAGGTGATCGAGTTGATCGACCAGCCCGCGCATGAGGCGTTTCAGCGTGACGAAATTGAACACGAAGTGATCGTCTTGCAGATCGCCTTCCACCGTGACACTGGCGCGATAGTTGTGGCCGTGCAGCGGTTCGCTGACACCGTCGTAGGTGACGAAGTGCGCGGCGCAGAAAATGAGGTAGTCTTTGGAAACGTGGACCTTGAAGTGTGCCATGTATAAAACTTGATCCGTTCACGCTCAGCGCCCGCGTCCTGGCCAAGCACCCTTTAGGGCTGCGGGCAGCCAACCGCGAGGACGCGGTTGAAGAGCACAGAGTGAGCCATGCGAAGAGTATAACGCATCCCCTTGAGAAGACAAGCCGCGTTTACATTCCGGGCAATTCACGCTAGAATAGCTTCACCCCACCACACCAGCTCAGCCCACGGGAGGATTCATGCCGGAACTTGATGTTAACCAGCTCCGCGAGGCGTTAGCCCCTTTCGTGCCGCACGGCCGATCGGGTTTGCTGCCCGCCCTGCACGCCGCGCAGGCGCTCTATGGCTGGATCGCCGAACCAGTCGCTGTCGAGATCAGTCGCGTGCTGAACGTGCCGCTTGCCGACATTCACGGTGTGATCGAGTTCTACTCGATGTTCTACAATGAACCCATCGGGCAGACCGTGGTGCGGGTGTGCACCGATCCGGCCTGCGCGACGCGCAGCGCGGATGAAGTGCTGGCCGCCGCCTGCCGCACAGCCCAAGTCAGGCAACCCGGCGAGACCTCGCTCGATGGGCGCTTCACCGTCGAGCGATCGCCCTGCCTGGGGTTGTGCAACACCGGCGTCGGCGTGTGCGTCACGCACCAGCACGACGGGCGCTTTCACACGACGACCTACGGCAATGTGCGGCCTTACACGCTCGACGATCTGTTCGCCGGACATGGCCGCCCCGCCGAAGATTACGTGGGCGGCGATGTGTGCATCGTCACGGCGTTGTGCGGCCGCGGCCACACGGCGTCGTTGCTCGAGTACGAAGCCGCCGGCGGCATGCGCGCTGTGCGCCACGTTTTTGAGCAGCGCTTAGCGCCACAGCACGTAATCGATCAGTTGAAGCAATCGGGCTTGCTGGGACGCGGCGGCGCAGCCTTCCCCACGTGGATCAAATGGGAGGGCGTGATGAAGTCAACCAACACGCCCAAGTACTTCGTCATCAACGCCGACGAGTCCGAGCCGGGCACCTTTAAGGATCGCATTCTGCTGGAGGGCGATCCGTGCCGCATCATCGAAGGGGCCGTCATCGGCGCGTACATGGTGGGCGCCAACAAAGCGTACGTCTACATTCGCGGCGAATATCCGCGCGCGCTTGACGGCATGCGCCGGGCCATCGAAGAGTGCCGGTCCGCCGGTTATGTAGGCCAGCACATTCTCGGGTCCGATTACGATCTTGACCTCGAAGTACGATCGGGAGCGGGTGCGTACATCTGCGGCGAGGAGACCGCGCTGTTCGAATCGATCGAAGGCAAACGCGGGCTGCCACGCATGAAGCCGCCCTTCCCGGCGGAGCATGGCTTGTTTGGCCAACCGACGGTGATCAACAACGTCGAGACGCTCGCCAAGATTCCGTACATCTTCACGCACGGCGCGGCGGCTTTTCAGCGCTTCGGCACTGAACGCTCGACCGGCCCCAAGTTGTTCTGCCTCTCCGGCGACGTGGTGCGCCCCGGCCTGTACGAAGTTCCATTCGGCGTCACACTGCGCCATCTGGTGGAAGACCTGGCAGGCGGCGTGACGGGCGGCAAAGTGCAGGCCATTTTGCTGGGCGGCGCAGCGGGCGGCTTTGCGACCGAAACAGATCTGGACGTGAAGATGACGTTTGAGGATTTGCGCGCGCGCGGCCTGTCGTTGGGATCGGGCGCGGTGATGGTCTTCAACGACAAGCGCGACCCGCGCGACGTGCTGCTGCGGCTGGGGCGGTTCTTCGCGCACGAATCGTGCGGCAAGTGCTATCCGTGCCAGCTGGGCACGCAGCGCCAGTACGAAATTTTGCAGCGCATCGCGGCGGGCCAGACGCAACCCGACGATGCTGTCAAGCTCAACGACATCGGCTGGACCATGAGCGACGCTTCGATCTGCGGGCTGGGGCAATCAGCCTCGTGGGCGGTGCAGAGCGCCATGCAGTTGTGGCCGGAGATGTTTACGGCGTGAGGCGTCATGCGACATGGGCCGTTGCCACGATACGTTGCACGGTATTGAAAGTTGCACAGATGGGAGGCACGCAGCCATGAAATTTGCTTATCGCGCGCGCAGTGAAGCGGGACCCGTGCGCCCGCACAACGAAGACTACTATGACGTCAGCGCCGGACAACTCGACGAAGCGCCCGGCGCGTTGTTCATCGTGTGCGACGGGCGCGGCGGCCCGCAGGTGGGCGAAGTGGCCGCGCAGCTGGCCGCCGACACGATTCGCACCACGTACTTCGCCGCCGCCGAAAACGACCCGCCGCAGGCGCTGACCGATGCGTTTCAGGCCGCGAATCAACGCATCCACCAGAACTGGGGTTTCTCGACTACCCGGGTGACGGCCGTGGCCGCGCTGCTAGCGGGCGAGCAGGCGTTTATCGCCAGCGTGGGCGACTGCCGCGCTTATCACTGTAGTGACGGACAGCTACGCCAGGTGACGACCGATCACACCATCTATGATGCGCTCATTCAGCAGGGCGTGTTGACGCGCACCGACGTGCAGACGTATGCCACGCACATCACACGGCTGCGCGCGCTGGGCGAACTGCTGGATCAACCCGTCGATCTGTTTCGACCGAACTTTCAGGTGAACGACCTGCTGCTGCTGTGCACCGACGGCCTGCACGGTTATCTGGAAGACAAGGAAATCGAAGACACCCTGAACATGCTGCCGCACGACGCGGCGGTCGATCGCCTCATCGAGCTGGTCTATGCGCGCGGCGGGCGCGACAATTTGACGGCGCTGCTGATCTGGCGCGAGGCGTGAACTGAAGAACCCAGGCGGAGGGCCGCGGGATGAATGATGCCATCACACTGACCATCGACGAGCAGGCCGTGACCGTGGCACGGGGCACGACGATCCACAAGGCCGCGCAGTCGATCGGGATCGAGATTCCGACGATGTGCTATCACGATCACTGCACGTCCAACGGGCTGTGCCGCATGTGCGTGGTCGAGGTGGAAGGCGCGCGCGTCCTCTCACCCGCGTGTGTGGCGCAGGTCAGCGCAGGAATGAAGGTCAAAACGCGGTCGGAACGCGTGGAGCGCAGCCGCCGCACCATCGTGGAACTGCTCGGCTCGGCGGTTGATCTTTCGGAAGCGCCGGAGATTCAGCAGTTCGCGCAGGACTATCACGCCGATCTCGATCGCTTCGGCGACGGGGCGCGCCGTCACCACGCTGTCATCGACGACAATCCGATGTTCATCCGCGATTACGAGAAGTGCATCCTGTGCTGGCGCTGCGTACAGGTCTGCGCTGACGACGCGCAATACGCGTTCGCCATTAACTTCAACGGGCGCGGCTTCGAGACATCGATCGGCACGTTCTTCGATAAAGGTATGACCGAGACGACGTGCGTATTCTGCGGACAATGCGTGGGCGTGTGCCCGACCAATGCGCTGAAGCCCAAACGTGAATGGCTGCTGGAACAGGGCAAGCCGCCGGATGAGCTGATGCAGTTGACGCGGACAGAACGACGGCGCAACCGTAAGTGAGCCGCGCGTGATCGGACTGGAATTAGCCCCGATCGTCTTTGGCTTGTCGTCCGCGGCCTGCTGGGGCGCGGGCGATTTTTGCGGCGGGTTGGCCGCCAAGCGCGCCCCGGCCGATCGCGTGGTGATCTCCTCGCAGATCATCAGCCTGATCTTCCTCGCCGCACTGGCGCTTCTCACCCGTGAAGCACCCCTGTCCAGCGATCGCCTGCTGCTGGCCGGCGTGGCCGGCATGTTCGGCGCGGTGGGCATGCTGGCGCTATATCGCTCGCTGGCCGACGGGCACATGGGCGTGGCCGCGCCCGTTTCGGCGGTGGTGGCCGCCGCGGTGCCCGTCATCGCCGGGGCCTTCATGGAGGGCTTGCCGGGGCGGCCGCAGCTGATCGGGTTTGGGTTGGCCTTCGCGGCAGTCTGGCTCGTCTCGCAAACAACGCACGTCACCATCCAGCTGCGCGATCTGGGTCTGCCGTTCCTGGCGGGACTGAGCTTCGGCATCTTCTTCGTGATTATCGGGAGTGTGGGTCAGGCGGCTGTCTGGTGGCCGCTGATTGCGGCGCGGCTGGGTTCGCTGAGTTTGCTGATCGGGCTGGCGCTGATCCGGTGGCAGGCGGTGATCGTGGCACGGCCGCTGCTGACGCTGGTCGTGATCATCGCGGTGATGGAAGTGGGTGGCAATGCGTGCTACATTCTGGCGCGGCAGGCCGGACGACTGGACGTGGCCGCCGTGCTGTCCTCGCTGTACCCGGCGACCACGGTGCTGCTGGCGCGCTTCGTTTTGAAGGAACACATCGGCCGCGCGCAAGTGCTGGGAATTGCGGCCGCGCTGGCGGCGATTATTTTGATTACACTGTAGGGCAAGGGGAATTGCTTGAGAGCGAATTCCACCTGGATGGGCGGCTTCTGGTGTCGAGGCGTTAGCCGGCTTCCGCCTGAAGGCTCAACGCCCGATCGTATCTCAACCTGGCAACGGCCCTAGCGGGCCATAAGCGCCTGCACATACCGCGCGAAGTGCTGCTCCAGATTGGCGGCATAGGCGTCAGGCTTCGCGCGCAGCACGCTCAATAAACGGTCGCGGAAGCGGGATGAACCGTCGGCGTTGCGGACGGCCAGCACCGAGCCGCAGGCGACGATCAACACCTGGCGCGCATCGAACTGATCGAGCAGGCGCGGCAGTTGGGCGTCCGTTAGATCTTCCGGCGCGGGGGTGCGCGTCACGTCAGCCGAAACGCAGCTGCCAATACGATCGGCGGCATAGCGTTCGCGCGCAAAGGTGTAAATCTTGCGGAAAAGCAGCGGGTCGAGCGCCACGACGGTGCGCAGCGCCTCCAGGTAACTGGTGGCCGCGGTCGACACGTGCATCAGACCGCGCGTCTGCCGCATGACGGCGGGATACAGGCTGAATTTGTCGGAACCGGAGTGCAGGCTCAACTTGTACGGCCCCAGCCGCCGCGCGATGGCCGCATGCACGGCCAGGCTCTTTTCGAACGAGCGCACATCGCCCGTGTAGTCGACGCCCCACTCGAAACGCCCGACGAAATGCGGCGCCAGGCTGACCCAGCGCACCCCCCAGCGCTTGAGTTCGCTGGCCACGTAAAGATGCTCGGCAGGCGTGGTGGCCTGCTCGGTTTCAGCCAGCGCCACCTCCAACTCAAACTGCGCCGGATCGAACAGCGTCAGCAGATGCCGGTACAACTCCACCACGTGCGTCACCGCGCCGGCAAACTTCACCATCGTTTTCAACAACGTATGCTCGTCAAAGTGGATGGTGTGGCCGTCGAGGTCGAACGTCTTGTTCAACAGGCCGGTGGCCGCCGCCTGCCGATCGGGTGACAGACGCGCCGCCGCCGCGCGCAGATGAGCCAGCGGGGCCGTCTCGGCGCGGTAGTTGACGTGGTCGCCGGGATCGATTGAGAAGCACGTAAAGCCTGCCACCGCGCAGCGATCGATATCGGCGGTGGTCTTCACCTGCTCGACCACGGCGCCGTGCGTGTGCCGCCAGCCTTCCTGAAAGATTCCCCATGTGGCATCGTCCATCGCCTGCTGGGGCGAGCGCCCGGTGCGCGTCTCTTCCCGCAGCGACTGCTGCGCGAACACGGGCGCGAGGCCGCTGGCCGCGCGCAGGGCGCGCACCTGCCCCGGCGTCGCCAGCCCCAGGACGTCACCCAACCCGATCGACGTCCGCAGCCCCAACGGCCGCGGCCTGAGCCACGGCAGCTGCTCGCGCAGCACCAGGGCATTGCGCGCGTTGAGTGGGCCTACCAACAAAATGTGATCGCCGTGATGGGTTTGGTTTCCGGCGAAGTGCTGCAACAGGGCAGCGTCGGCGGACGCCGTCAACACAACTAGGCGGGGGCCAGCGCCGAACTCGGCCAAGCCGTACTGTGCCACCTCGTGGCTGACCAGCGAACGCGGATATAGTTTCAACTGCGCAATGGTGGTCAGATTCAAGGGCGCGTCCTCAGTCGATGGCAACGGCACACATGCCGCAGTCTCATTATACCGCGTGTGTTGATCAGCGACTGTTTTGCTGCGCCCGATTGCAGTTCTCGGCCCGAACAGCAATCAGCGCTTCATGGGCGACCAGCGTCTCTGAAGCGCTGATTCTGGAGTCGGGTAAATCTTACCGCTGAATGCGCGCCGAGCCGCCTTTAGCAAACGCGCGGACCTGATCCACCGTCGCCATGGTCGTATCGCCGGGGAACGTCGTCAGCAGCGCGCCGTGCGCCCAGCCGAGGTTGACGGCTTCCTGCGACTCTTCGCCTGTGAGCAGGCCGTAGAAAAAACCGGACGCATAACCATCGCCGCCGCCGACGCGATCGTAAATGTCGAGTTCGCAGGTCGGCGAGACATACGTCTGCCCGTCGATCCAGGCCACGGCGCCCCAGCTGTGCCGATTGGTCGAATGCACCTCGCGCAGCGTCGTCGCTACGATCTTGACCTGCGGATATTTCTGCACCACCTGATCGATCATGCCGAAGAACGTGCTGGGATCGAGTTTGGATTTGGCGGCGACTTCCGGCCCCGGAATGCCGAGGCCCAACTGCAAATCCTCTTCGTTGCCGACGATGACATCGACGTTCTCGACGATGCGCTTCACGACCGAGAGTGCGCGTTCGTGGCCGCCCCAGATGTTCCACAGCTTGGCGCGATAGTTCAGATCGAACGACGTGATGGCGCCCGCCGCCTTGGCGGCCTTCATCCCTTCGATGATGACTTCGCCCGTTGTTTCCGACAACGCCGCAAAGATGCCGCCGCTGTGAAACCAGCGCACGCCGCCCGCGAAGATCGCATTCCAGTCGAAGTCGCCGGGCTTGAGCTGCGCCGCCGCCTCGTTCGATCGGTTGTAGAACACCACCGGGGCGCGCACGCCCTGGCCGCGATCGCTGTAGACCGTCGCCATGTTGGGGCCGTTGACGCCGTTGTGTTTGAAGCGCTTGTAGAACGGCTTGACGCCCATCGCGCGCACCCGCTCGGCGATGAGATCACCGATCGGGTAATCGACCATCGCGGTGGCGATGCCCGTCTGCAGGCCGAAGCAGTCGGCCAGATTCGCGGCGCAGTTGAACTCGCCGCCGCTGACGTGAATGTCGCAGTGCGTGGCTTTGCGAAACGGCACGATGCCCGGATCGAGCCGATGCACCAACGCGCCGAGTGAGACAAAATCCAGCGCGCCTTCAGGCTTAATGTTCAGACCATATTTCATTTGAAACGCTCCTTGATGAGTGAATGGTTTACGATTGAGTCACTACAGAATTTGATCCACGAATTACACGAATGAACACGAATTATTGAATATCTTCGTGCTGATTCGTGCAGTTTATGGATCGTTGCCATGTCATTCCCGCGTGCTGTCGGCGGGAATCCAGCCGGTTGGCCGCGGCAAACTCTCTCTCTCAAAGACTTGGATGCCCGACAGAAGCACTCGGGCATGACGGACTACAGTCTCTAATATACGTTCGAGGTAATATCCCCGCCTTCGCCCGTCCAGTTGGTGTGAAAGTATTTGCCGCGCGGCTGATCGACGCGCTGATAGGTGTGCGCGCCGAAGTAGTCGCGCTGAGCCTGCGTCAGATTGGCGGGCAGGCGCGCGCTGCGATAGGCATCGTAATAGGCCAACGCCGAACTGAAGGCCAGCGCCGGAATGCCGTTCTCCGCCGCCAACGCCACCACCTTGCGCAGTGAACCTTCGCGAGCGTTCATCGCCTGCGCGAATTCCGGATCGATCAGCAGGTTGGGCAAATCGGGATTGCGCGCAAAGGCCCGGCGGATGTCGTTGAGGAAGCGCGCACGGATGATGCAGCCGCCGCGCCAGATGCGCGCGATTTCGCCGAAGTTGAGTTGGTACTTGTACTCCTGGCTGGCCAGCCGCAGCAACCCGAAGCCCTGCGCGTACGAACAAATCTTGGCGGCATATAACGCCTCGCGCACGGCATCGATCACGATCTGCGGATCAAGATCGATCTTCGGCTGTGGGCCGCTCAGAATCTGTGAGGCCACAACACGCTCGTCTTTGTAGGCCGAGAGGATACGCGCTTCGACGGCGGCGTTGATCGTGGGGATCGGCGCGCCCAGATCGAGCGCGTTCTGCGAGGCCCATTTACCTGTGCCTTTCTGCTGCGCTTCGTCGAGGATCAGATCGATCACGCTCTGGCCGGTTTCGTCATCGTGCTTCGCGAAGATGTCGGCCGTGATCTCGATCAGATACGATTCCAACTCACCGCGATTCCAGTCCGCGAAGACTTCGTGCAGCCGATCGTTGCTCAGTCCCAGGCCGCGCTGCAGCACATCGTACGCTTCGGCGATCAACTGCATGTCGCCGTACTCGATGCCGTTGTGCACCATCTTCACGTAGTGGCCTGCGCCGCGCGGCCCCATGTAGGCCACGCACGGTTCATCGTTCACCTTCGCGGCGATCGCCTCGAAGATGGGCTTGACCAGTTCCCACGCTTCCGGCTGACCGCCGGGCATGATAGCCGGTCCCCACAGCGCGCCCTGTTCACCGCCGCTCACACCGGTGCCGATGTAGATGATGCCCTGCACGTCCAGCTCCGCCGATCGGCGTTCCGTGTCCGTGAAGAACGTGTTACCGCCGTCGATCAGCAGATCGCCGCGTTCGAGGATCGGCTTGATGCTGGCGATGGCCGCATCCACCGGCTTGCCCGCTGGCACCATCATCATGATGCGCCGCGGCCGTTCCAACGCCGCCAGAAATTCTTCCAGCGTGTGGCAGGCGATCAGATTCTTGCCCGGATATTTCGTGCCAAAGGCGTTCACCTTTTCCGCATCGAGATCGTAGCCGGCCACGCGAAAGCCGTGCCGCTCCATGTTGAGCGCCAGCATGTGGCCCATGACGCCCAATCCCATAAAACCAAAGTTCGCTTTTTCCATGATTCACCTCTCGAGATATGAGCGTCATTGCGAGGAGCGTGGTTTGCGACGAAGCAATCTCCTACGATGTGGATGAGATTGCTTCGCATCCTTCGACTGCGCTTCGCTTAGGATGCTCGCAATGACGGTGTTAGGCCTAGATTGTTGACTTTCGCAGTCGATAGAGATACTCACCCGCGCGGGGCACCACTAACCGATCGGGCTTGGCTTCCGCCGCCCAGGCTTGGGGATCGATCGTCGCCGGATCGCGATAGCCCAGATTGACGGCGCGGCATTCTTCTTCCGAGATGCCGGTGGCCAGCGTGACTTGAATGCGTGGTCGCTCGATCCCACGCTCCGCGTCATAAGTGCCCACGCCGCGCAGGTGCGTCGAGTGGGCCAGCACGCCCCACGGGATGTGCTTGAATTGATCCCACTGCTTGACAAAGTAATCGCGCACGTGATAGCCGATCTGCCTGATCAACGCGCCGTGCACCACGCTGATCTCCTTGATGTGCGGCGCATAGATGATCAGCTCGCCGCCATCGGCGACGACGGGCTCCATCTTGTACATGCCCTTCGCGCCGACCCAGATTTCGTCGTACATCTCCGGCATCACGGACAACACCTGCCGATAGGGATGATCGACGTAACGCACGTGCACCTGCGCCGAGAGATCGGCCGCCGCGCTCCAGGCTTCCTCGGGGGCGCCGCCAAACACGCCTTCCACACCTTCATGCGTGACGACGCTGCACAGCGCGTGGCGCGGTCGCGGAATGAAACTCGCCGCCCGATCGATCACGCGGCGCACCGGCGTATCCTTCGTGCCGATGATCTCATACGACGTGATCAGCGCGCCCAGCCAGTGCGTGAAGTCGATGATGTCTGCGCCGGCAATGCCGGGAAAGAAATACTTGTTGCCGCCGCTGAAGCCCACCACCTCGTGCGGAAAGACCGGGCCGCAGATCAGCAGCTGATCGTAATCGAGGATCAAGTGATTGAGCCGCACGGGCACAGCTTGTTGCAGCAAGCCCTGACTCAACTGCGCGATTTCGTCGGCCGGAATCGTGCCGATGGTGATCAGCGCCATCGGATCTTTCCACGCGTGATTGAACAGCTGCACGTCGGCGTACTGCGCGGCTTTCTCTTCACCCGATAATCCCACCAGCTTCAACAGCGCCTCGTCGCTCATCGCCGGATGTGTGCCCAGCGCCACGAGGAAATCCACCGCCTTGACGCGGGGACGCAGGTGCTGCACGATCGATCGGAAGAACAGCGGCAGCGGCATGGTGCGCGTGGCGTCGGGAACGATCACCAGCACGCGCCGATCGTTCAACGGCAGGCGGTTCAGACTGTCGGCAATCACCCTGTCAATCTCTTGCGCGCTTAACATGGTTCACTCATTTCTAAGGAAGCGGTTGCACAATCAGCAATCTAAAATCGTCACACTCCGCTGTACGCCGAGAAGCCGCCATCGATCGGGATGACCACGCCGGATACAAACGCCGACGCGGGCGAGAGCAGCCACAGCACCGCGCCCAGCAAATCTTCCGGGACGCCGAAGCGCGCCAGCGGCGTGTGGCTGATGATGGCCTCGCCGCGCGGCGTCAACGCGCCCGTTTCCTGATCGGTGAGCAGGAAACGGTTCTGCTCGGTGATGAAGAAGCCTGGCGCGATGGCGTTCACGCGCAGGCGCGGCGAGTATTCCTGCGCCAGGTACACCGCCAGCCACTGCGTAAAGTTGCTGACCCCCGCTTTCGCTGCCGAGTAGGCTGTGATGCGCGTCAACGGCCGGAAGGCGCTCATCGACGAGATGTTGAGGATGACGCCTTCCCCACGCTGTGCCAGCAACTGTCCCAGAATCTGCGACGGGATGATGGTGCCCATCAAGTTCAGATCGAAAACGAAGCGCAGCGCTTCTTCCGGCAAATCGAAGAATGATTGATCGGGCGAGGTAGTGGCATCGGGCCGATTGCCACCCGCCGCGTTGATCAAACCATCGAGACGGCCAAACTCGCGCACGATCACGTCGCGCGCCTGTTCCATGGCATCACGCTTCAATACATCGCCGTACACCGCGATTGCGCGGCCGCGGGCCGTCGGCTCGAAGCGGTGGATCAGCCGCTCGGCCAGCGCCAGATCGCGATCGAGGATGACGACGTTCGCGCCGCAGCCCACCAGCGCGCAGGCCATCTCGCCGCCCAGCACACCAGCCCCACCCGTAATGGCAATGGTGCGATCTTTGAAATCGTATAACGCCGTTAGTTCTTGCAGATTCATCTTGAGTCCTTACTCATAGTTTGTAGGCTTGTTTGACGAGTCCATACGCCAGCGCCTGGATCATCTCGCGCGCCTCATTCATATCGATGAAATGCCGCGCCACCAATCCGGCCAGCCAGTTCGCGCCCGCGCGCCGCCACACATCGTGCCGCGCCGGGATCGACGGGAAGGCGCGCGTGTCGTCGTTGAACCCGACGGTGTTATACAGCCCCGCCGTTTCCATGACCTGATCGAAATAGCGCGCCATGCCGTTGAGACTATCGAAGAACCACCACGGCGGACCGAGACGCAGCGCGGGATAATGCCCGGCCAGCGGTGCAAGTTCGCGCGAATAAGTGGATTCATCGAGCGTGAAGAGGATCAGCGTGAGGCGCGGATCGTTGCCGTATTTGTTCAGCAGCGGACGCAGATTGCGGGTGTATTCCGTCCCGATCGGAATATCGGCGCCCTTATCAAGCCCAAAGCGATCGAAGATGACTTGATTATGATTGCGCAGTGAGCCGGGATGCAGCTGCATCACCAGGCCATCCTCGATGCTCATGCGCGCCATCTCAATCAACATGTGGCCGGTGAAGTGTGCGGCATCGTCGCTCGTGGCGTCACCGCTGAGGGCGCGCTGGAAGATCGCATCAGCGGTGTGCGGCGAGAGCTCGTGTGTGTACGGCGTCAGCGCGGCGTGATCGGTGGCTGTGGCGCCCATCGATTTGAAGTAGGCGCGGCGATTCTCCAACGCATGAATGAAGGTGGCGTAGTTGTGCACGTGAACACCGCTCATGGCACTCAACGCGTCGATGTTTTCACGCCAGCCTGGCGCGTCGAGGTTCACCACGCCGTCGGGCCGGAAGGTGGGCCGGATGTTGCCCTGCCAGCCAGACGCCTTGATCGCCTGATGATGCGTCAGCGGATCAGTCGCCGCGTCAGTGGTGCACAGCACTTCGATGTTGAAGCGCTCCAATAAGGCGCGCGGGCGGAATTCCGGCGTGGCCAGCTGCGCCGCGATGTGATCGTAGATGCGCTGCGCCGAGGCGCTCGTCAGTTTTTCTTCCACCCCGAAGATATTGCTCAACTCGTCGGCGAACCACACGCCGGTCGGCGTGCCGCGAAACAGATGGAAGTGATCGGCGAAGGTCTGCCAGATCTTGCGGTGATCGGTTTCGACCGCGCCCCCATCACGGCGCGGCACGCCCAGCGCTTCCAGTGGCACGCCCTGCGAGTACAACATGCGGAAGACGTAGTGATCGGGAATGATCAACAGATCGACCGGCGAGCCGAAAGAATAAGCGGGGTCGGCAAACAGCCGCGGATCGACGTGGCCGTGCGGGCAGATCAACGGCAGCGCCGCCACAGTGTCATACAACTCGTGCGCGATCGCACGCTGCGTCGGATCAGGATCAAAAAAGCGATCGGGGTTCATGGTTAGGCTCCAGACTTTCGATAGCGTTGGATGACTTCAAACATGGCAAACAAGTTCTCATCGGGCGTGCCGTGATCGAGGTTGATGCAGCACACGCCCGTTTTCTCCAGAGGCCCGGCGGCCTGCAACAACTTCTCGGTATCTTGCGCGATTTCCGGCGGCGTGCACTGCAACATACGAATGGGACTGAGTCGCACATTCAAAAAGACATCGGGCAGGACTTCGCGCACACGCGCCACATCTGATCCCCAGCCGACCTCGCAGTAAGTCAACGGCAATTTGGCATACTCGGCGGCCACGCGCTGCAAGTTGTCGCCGCAATGATGAATGCCGAACGGTTGCAGCTGCGCGGCCAGCTGCTGCTCGATAGGCAGCTGCATCTCGCGGTAGCTCCTGGGCGAAATCATCTGTACGGAACAGTTCGCGTGCAGGAACGGCGTCGGCGTCAGGTGCGCGGCCATGCGATTCACGGCGATGGAATAACTGCCCGTGCGGCTGTGAATGTAACCGGCGACTTCGGCGATCAATTCGCCGATCAAGCCGAGAAAGCGCCGGACCCGATGGGGGGCGTTGTAAAAGTCCGTGAACAAGTCCTGTCCGTAAAAGTGATAAGCGGCATTGAGCAGCCCGTCGGTGTTGAGATCGCCGATCACGTAACCGTACTGTGCGTCCAGCGTATCCATGTCAGCGATGATCTGCTTCATCGGCCACAGATTTTTCCAGTCGGGCACTTGCAGCGCGTCGATTTGCTCCGCCGTCAAATGGAGCGGCTCCGGCTGCGGGGCGGCATCGGCTTCAAAGCGAATCGGCGCACCCAGCAACGCCGGAATCACAAACCCACCCGCCACGTGCAGCGAGCCGATGACGGGGCGCGGCTGCGGATCGCCTTCACCTAAGCCCATCTCGCCGTAGCGTTGATGCAGCACCCGCCGCATGATCACATCATTGCGGATGCGCGTCTCCGCATCAAGATAAAACGGCTCGTCGAACGTAATCCCGGCAGCGTGATGCCACCAGTTCGGATTGAAGACGAGTTCGAGGGGTAGAAAGGTATCCGGTTCGATCTTCATTAATCACCTTCAAAGCGTAAAACGTGAAACGTAAAGCACAAATGCAGGTCGTCGTGTTACGTTTTACGCATGACGCTTTACGCAGCACGCAGCGCTTCAATCATCGCCACGATATTCTGCGGCGGCACGTCGGCCTGAATGTTGTGAATGGTGTTGAACACGTAGCCACCGCCGGGCGCCAGCGCGTCGATGTTGCGGCGCACGTTGTCCTTCACTTCCTGCGGCGTGCCGAACGGCAGCACGCTCTGCGTCTCGACGCCGCCGCCCCAGAAGCACACATCCTGGCCGAAGTCGCGTTTGAGCGCGCCCGGTTCCATGCCCGTCGCCGTGATGTGAATCGGGTTGAGAATGTCGATGCCGATCTCGATCAGATCGGGCAGGATCGGGCGGATATTGCCGTCGGAATGGAAGAACAACTTGGCCTGCGGCGCGAGTTGATGGATGCGCGTGAACAACGTCTGCAAACGCGGCTTGAAGATCTTGCGGAACATGCGCGGCGAGATCAACTGCGAAGTCTGCGTGCCGTAATCGTCGGCTTCGCTGATCACGTCGATCAGATCGCCCACCGCCGGCAGCGCCATCTCCCAGAACTTGATCTTCAACTCCACCATCTTATCCAGAAACGCGCAGGCCAGAAGTTCATTGGATGCCAGATCGATCATGATATTCTGCATGCCGCGCACCCGCTGGCTCATCTCGAAGATACCCGCCAGCACGCCCTTGATCATCACGGCTTGACCCTGCGCTCGATAACGCTCCGCCAGTTCGCGCAGTCCCGCGATGCGGCGCACATCGCCGGTGTCCGGCCACGCATACGCGCGCACATCCTCAATGGTCAGCCCGGCTCGATCGAGCGGCGATTTTACGACGGAGAAATACAGGCCGTCGGGTTTGGGCTTGTGCTGCGTCAGCCCCCACTCGTCGTGATATTCCCAGTTGTCGCCCGCGTCAACTGCAACCACATTCCAGTTGTGACTGTTCAGCGGAAACAGGCCGCGCACATCGACGCCCAGTTTTTCGATCACATCGTCGTCGGGCAACGCCAACCCTTGCACCTCATCGCAAATCTGCGGCTCGACGCGTGGCAACCCCAGATACTCGCGCAAACGTTGATACGCAATGACGTGAATGCCCGTCACCTGCGTGCTGCCCAGATCGAACGGAATCCGATCGGGTTCCTGGTGATTGAGCGCGGTCAATAATCGTTCACGTGAGTTCATAGTTTCGCCGCCGATTCTCGATCGAGGAAGAGATGCGCGTGCGGCGTCTGGCGCAAAATCGAGCCGGGACACTCTTCGCTAATCGGCCCGCGCAGCGAGCAGCGCACCGCATCGGCTTTGCGCGCTTCCGGCACGATGGCCAGCACGCGCTTCGCAGATAACAACGCTGGAATTGTCAACGTGATCGCGTGGGTGGGCACTTCATCCATCGACTTGAAATGACCTTCGCCCACCTGCTGCCTTCTTGACGCTTCGGCCAGGCGAATCACTTTCACCCACGCCGGGTCGTTGAACTCAGCGAAGGGTGGATCGTTGAAGGCGAGGTGACCATTTTCGCCGATGCCGAGCGCCGTGAGATCGATCGGATGAGCGCGCAGTGCGGCGGCATATTCGTGGCACACGTCTTCTGGATAGCGACCGTGACTCACCACCGGGAAAAAGGCTCTGGGCGTGATGTCGCACAAAAAGTGTCGCCGCAAAAACGCCGGAAAACTGGCCGGATGCGCCGGCTCAAGGCCGAGGTATTCGTCCATGTGAAAGACGTTGACCCTGGACCACTCGAGCGGTTTGACGCGCAGCGCTTGCAGAAACGTTAACTGCGAATTGCCGGTGGCGACGATGATGTTCGCCTCGTCGCGATCGACCAGCGCTGCTTGAATGATCTGCTCAGCCTCAGCGGCCGCCGCCGCACCGAGGTCTTCATTGGTGGCATAGACGCTGGTGAGCAGATCGTCCCACCGGGTTTCAGAAAGAGGTGTTGGGGTCATGGAACTCCTCAAAAAATTGTTTGTCACGGCCACGGCATTCCCGCGGGCAGTTGTGGCGAGAATCCAGACGCCGCGCGTGTCACTGGCTCGATGGATGAATCCATCGGCTGGCAGGGAAAACACGTTAAAACGTGTTTCAACACGTTTCCCTTTTCAACCGCCGAATGAATTCGGCGGAACAGATTGCCCGGCGATCAACACCTGCCACGGTGTAAAGTCATCGTTCCAAATGACCACGTCCGCGTCTTTACCCGCTGCCAGGCTGCCCTTGCGATCAGCCACGCCGACGATGCGCGCGGGGGTCAATGTCGTCATGCGGATCGCTTCAATCAGCGGGATGCCGACCGCGTCGATCAAGATCGGGATCATCTGATTGAGCAGCGTCGTGCTGCCCGCAAACGCCGAGCGATCGAACATCATGCCCACGCCGTCGCTCACTTCGTATTCCATGCCGCCCATCGTGAAGCGCGAGCCATCTGGTAGACCCGCACCGCTGGTGGCGTCGGAGATCGCGCACAACCGATCGGGGCCGATGCACTTGTAGGCCAGCTTCATCAACGTGGGCGGCAGATGTTTGTTGTCTGCGATCATCTCGACCGTCAATCCATCAAACGTGAGCGCAGCTTCCAGCAGGCCGGGCTTGCGCCACGGCCCTTCACGCACCACGCTCGACATGGCGCTCCAGATGTGCGTGACGTGCCGCAGGCCGTGCTCCATTGCTGCGCGAACGTGCACGTCATAGGCCGAGCTATGACCGGCGGCCGGCACTACACCCAACCGATTGATTTTCTCCACCAACTCGATCGCGCCCGGCAATTCCGGCGCCAGCATGAAGACACGCAGCACATCCGCGAATTCAAGCAGTTCGTCCGCCGAGCCATCATCCGGCAGACGCAGACAACTCGGATCGAGTGCGCCTTTCTGGGCAACGTTGGTGAACGGGCTTTCGAGATAACCGCCCAGCACCTGCGCGCCGGGATGCCGTTCACTGCGCCATGTCCGCATGAAGGCCAAACATTGTTTGAGATCAGCCAATGGCGCAGGCGCGAGCGTGGCACACAGGCTGGTCACGCCATGCCGCGCATTCGCGGCGCAGATCGTCTCAAACGCTTCGCGCGTGGGTTCGTTGAACGTGTGACCCAGCGCGCCATGCGTGTGAAGGTCGATCAACCCCGGCGTGATCCAGCGGCCGCCGACATCGATCGGGTTGGTATCTGATCCGATCGCAGCTCGCGGTGCAACGGCGACGATCCTGCCGTGTTCGATCACCAGCACGCGATCAGCCACAATCGCATCCGGCAAGATGATGCGACCGTTGATCAACGCTAATTTTTCTTCACCGGATTGAAACACACTGCTTACGTCCATGCCGATCAACTATCGCACTATCTCACTACTGCACTATTGCACCACTGCCCTATTCCACTAACGTCCTGGTCAACCTGACGGCGCGGCTGGCGTCGGGTGCAAACCCATCGGCGCCGATGTCGCGCGCAAACGCTTCGGTCACCGGTGCGCCGCCGACGATGACCTTGACCTGATCGCGCACACCGGCCGCGGTCAGCGCCTCGATGGTCGTGCGCATGCTGGGCATGGTAGTGGTAAGCAGCGCCGACAGGCCGACGATCCGAGGTTGATGCGTCTTCACGGCCTCGACGAATTTATCCGGCGACACGTCCACGCCCAGATCGATGATCTCGAACGCCGCGCCTTCCAGCATCATCGCTACCAGATTCTTGCCGATGTCGTGCAGGTCGCCTTTCACGGTGCCAATGACGACCTTGCCGGCCGATTGCACGTCGGCCTGCACCAGATACGGCTTCAACAGCGCCAGCCCGTCCTGCATGGCGCGGGCGGCGATCAGCATTTCCGGCACGAAGTACTCGCCTTCTTCAAACAGGCGGCCCACTTCCTGCATGGCGCTGATCATGCCGTCATTCAAGATCACGCCCGGATCGATGTGCGCGTCGAGCGCGGCCTGGACGTAGCCGGCGGTTTCATCCATTTCGCCGTTCAACACGCTGTCGTAAATCTTCTGCAATCGTTCATCCATGAGTGTCTTCCTTTCTTTCAAGTAACTACCAGCCATCGTCATTGCGAGCGCTTTCGCCAGGCGCGCCCCCGCACACAGGGCGTGCGAAGCAATCTCCCGGCCAAATACGAGATTGCTTCGTCGCGAACCGCGCTCCT
>CAYNML010000062.1:0-35358 GCA_964398185.1 uncultured Anaerolineae bacterium
TAAGTCTGTTGCTGGTCCTGTTGCTGGTCCTGTTTCCGCACCTCTTGCCGCCCCCAGGTGCAGTGGGTACTTGTATACAACGAGATGCCACTGGAACAAGCTGGACCTGGGTATTACGTGTGCCAATGGGCAAAGGGCATATCAATATAATTGGGCATATCAAGTAGTTTACGGTAATGGGAAATACTGGAACATTGCCTATGGGGGACAAGTCCCTAGCTCGTGTTTCAACCCACTACCGCCAGTGTGCCAATATTCATGCGACGGAGGATACCCGTACTGATATTCACATTTAAATAATCAGAATAGGAACCTGGCAGTGCAGTACTCCTGCCAGGTTTTTGTGTTGTATAGAGTGGGTAGGTTCCCAGGTCATTCACAGTAATACGAATGTTCGCTAATCATACACTTTATAGTAATCCTCAGGTGGTCAGTGGCAAGGCTTGTCACTTCGTACTGGGTGTAAGTGTTCCTGGAATGGGCGTGCCTAAATAAGAATAACAGTAGGTCATAGTATCTAATACACCCGGATCGTCCGGTCGAATTGCCAGCGCTTTACGAAACGCTTGAAGCGCTCCGCTTTGGTATTGATTCAAATAACAATAGGCCAATCCCATCGTTGAATAGGCGACTATAATTCGTTGACAGGCAAATGTCTGCGCAGTAACACAGTAATGATCTGCATCGAACGTTTCATTCGCCAATTTAATTGCCTGCTTGAACGACTCTATCGCTGCCTCATAGTTCACGCGTCGAAAATAAGTCGCAGCCAGATGACTGCGCGGGGACCACACTTGTGGATCAACTACAACAGCTCTTTCCAACACTTCTTGTGCATCCCGGTATTGTTCCAACGCAAAATGTGCCCATCCTAATTCATCCAGCAGGCGCACATCCGTGGGATCGACTTGTGCGCCCTGCTTGAATGTATTCAACGCCTCAGTCCAGAACGACGGGTCGCGCGCCGCCGCGATGACGGTATAGGCACGCCCTAATACGAGGTACAGATAACCCACATTGGGTGTAAGCGCGATCGCCTGCCGATAGGCTTCGGCGGCCTCCGTGTAACGTCCCTGATTCTCGAGCACCGCCCCCTGGGCGCGCCGCACTTCCGATCGGTTGGAGTCCAGTTCCAACGCTCGTTGAATCGACACCTCGGCATTCTCCAGATCGCCGATTTCCGCGTAGATTTCGGCCAGATACGCCTGCCCCTCGGCGTAATCTGGATCGATCGTGACAGATTGCTTGGCCGCGGCCAGCGCTGCTTGCAGCGTTCTGGCCGATTCTTGATCGCGTCCTTGCAGCGCCAGTTGATAAGCGTGGAACTTCAAAGCCATGGCCAGCGCCGCCTGCACCCGGGCGTTCTGCGGCGCGGCTTGCACGGCGCGCTCGGCCCACTTCACGCCCTCGGCGGTGCGATCGGTCAAGGCCATGATGCGCGCCAGCGTCGTCAGCACTGTGACATTCTCCGGATCGAGTGAGGCCGCCTGAATGTAAGCGTCGCCGGCCGCTTTCAGGTTGCCCGTCTGCGCCAGCGATTCCGCCTCGACGATGTAGGATTTGGCCGTGCGGGTGGCCGTGGGCGTGGGCGCTGGAATAACCTGTTCGCGCAAGGCGTTCTGGTTGGCGATCAGAAAGATACCAAGGCCGACGAGAATCAACAGCAGCAACACACGGCGCGGTGAAGATTTGCGCCGCGAACGTTCATAGTACATGCCTGCTCCTTAATTACAGACGGGCGGTGCGCCGCGGCCCCGCACGCCTGCGTTGCATCATAGCATGGCGAGATAGGCGCGTCAATTGTCCCACCAGGGAAAACTAGACAAGCCCGCTGAAGGCAGATATAATGCCGCGTAGCTGATAGTCCACGCCACCTTTTGAGGATTCAATGAATTGTCGTCTCTGCGGCGCGCGTCTGACGCCCGATGATTTGGTCTGCGGCAACTGCGGCAGCATCGTCGACTCCACTCCGCCAACCCCCACCATTGTTACACCTTCCAGCGCCCGCCCCGCCCCCGCCACAGCGCGCGGCCTGTCGGCAACGACGCTGCTCATTCTGGCGTTTGCCTGCAGCTTTCTGGGCCTCATCATCGCGGCAGGCCTGGGCGGTGTCTATGCCGGACTGCAAGATCGCACCGCCGACCAGCAAGCCCAGGCCAACAAGTTCTACGACGAAGGCGTAGCCAATCGGGCGGCCGGTAAACTCCAACTCGCCAAAGCCGATTTCGAGTACGTTCTCAAAATCGATCCCAAGTATCCCGGCGCCACCGAACAACTGCAGCAGATCGTCGATCTGCTCACCGTCAAGCCCACGCCCACTGCTTCACCCCTGCAAGTGAACGTCACCGAGCAGCTCTATCAGACCGGCGTCGCGGCCTATGAACAACAGAAGTGGCAGCGCGCCATCGAGATTTTTGCGCAGGTGCGCGCCCTCGATCCAACCTACCAACAAGATCAAATCGCACAGCTGACGTATCAGGCTGCGCTGACCTACGGGCAGCAGCTGCTCAAGGAAGATCGGCTGGAAGAAGCCATTGCGTATCTCGATCAGGCGGCGTATTTGCAGCCGCTGCCCGCCGCGACCGAAGCCGAAGTGACCTACGCCCGGATGTACATCACCGCCCGCGATTACTGGAACGTGAACTGGGAACAAGCCATTGAGAGTTTCGGCCAGCTGTATCAGATCGGGCCGGGTTACAAAGACACCTTTGCGCGCTACGTCGAGGCTTACATCCAGTACGGCAACGAGCGCACGCGCGCGGGCGATCCCTGCACAGCGCAGACGCAGTATGAAGCAGCCTTGCAGCTGCGGCCTGATGCCGAGCTGCAAGCCAAAGCCGAAAAATCGAAACAGGATTGCCTCACCGCCCCGCCCTCGATTACAGGCACCAATCAGACGCTGGCGGGCCTGTACACCGGCCGCCTCGCCTATCCGGTGTTTGATGAAAACGGTTCGCGCATTCTGGCGGCGAGCGCGGGCGATCAGAAACTTTACACCGCCGCCCTCGGCGATCAACCGGAATGGCAGCGCAACGGCGGCAAGCTCGCGCATCGCGTGGGCGGCAGCGGCGCCAATGTCATTGATAACGGCACATCGCTGACCGTGGCTCCGGCGGGCGCGGAATTTCCCACCTTCTCACCCGACGGCGCGCGCGTGATCTATGCGCTGGGCGGACAGCTGTACCTGATCAATGCCGACGGGAGTGGATCGCCGATCGGGTTGGGGGCGGGTTCCGCGCCCACCTGGGGACCGGGCGGCCTGCTGGCTTACTCCGGCTGCGATGACGGCGGCTGCGGCATCATGATCCGCAATCCCGATAGTGCTGATCCGCCCCGGCGCTTGACGGGCAGCCTCAATGATGTTCCCACCTCGTGGTCGCCGGACGGCTTCAATATTTCGTACTACTCCAACGTCAGCGGCAATTACGATCTCTTCTTCGTCAACACCGCGGGCGGCGTGCAGCAAGTGACCAGCAATGCCGGCAACAATGTGGGCGGCGGCTGGGGACCGGACGGCGCGCACGTGGCCTTCCTGTCCGATCGCGACGGCGCGTGGAGCCTGTACATCGCCAGGTACGACGGCGCCGAAGCGACCAAGATCGCCATCGCTCCACAAGGCGATTGGCAGCGGCAGCGCGTCTCGTGGGTGCCGTGAACGCAACCGCTGCGGCAAGGACGGGCCATGAGCGTTGCTAGCAGTTGGGCCGAACGCGCGCTGCACCATGCGCGCCACATTGTCACACGCAGCGGGCCGCGCGGCGCTGCCACGCCCGAAGAAAAGCAGGCCGCCGATTATGCCCAGCGCCAGCTGCAGCAACTGGGCTGGCGCGACGCGCGGGTGGAACCGGTCCGCGCCGCAGCCAACAGCTGGCTGCCCATTACGATTATCTTCTCACTGGCCGTGTGGAGTGTCTTTGCCTGCTGGAGCCTGTTTTATCTGACACAGACCAACCTCGTCGGCGCGCTGGTCGCAGCCACGCTGTGCGTGCTGGCGTTAATCCTGCTTTATCTGGAAGTGACGCTGCGCGATCACCCGCTGCGCCGTCTGCTGCGCGGCGCCAGCTGCAACGCAATCGCCCACCTGCCCCCCGGCGGTCCCGTCAAGCAGCGCGTCGTGTTGGTGAGCAATCTGGATACGCCGCCGGCCGCGCCGGTCTTGAAGACGCCACGCCGCGCCCGGCTCTTTCGCGTGGTGTTTTACGCCGGATCGATCAGCCTCATCGGCTCAGTGGGGCTGTATCTGCTCGGCGGGTTTAGTCTGTGGGAGTGGGCGTTTGTCTTCGCCGGAATTTTCGCGGTGCTGCAAAGCGCCGTCATCGTTCAGTCGCTGCGCGCCGATCATGGCGAATTCACGCCGGGGGCCAATCACAATGCCTCGGGGGTGGGCGTGTCGCTGGCGCTGGCCGAACGGCTCCGCGCTGCGCCGCTGCAGCACACCGAAGTCTGGATCGCGTGCTGTGGCAGCCACGCAGTCGGCGGTAATGGCCTGCGTGAAGTGCTGCGCCGCCACGGCGATCTCCGCACGGCGTGGTTCATCGGCTTCGAGGGGGTGGGCGTCGGCGATCGGTTAGTGGCGATTCAACGCGAGGGCTGGCTGCGCCGATCGATTCAGCCGGCCGTGCGCGATCTCATCGCCCGCGCGGCTGCCGTCCAACCCGATCGCGCGATCGAATTCCGCTCGACCACTCGCAACACCGTCGTTGCCGCGGCGTTGTGGCGCGGCTGCCAGAGCATCGCGCTGCACCTCTATGCAGAACGCAACGACATTCCGTACCTCTACCAGCTCGACGACACGATCGAGCAGCTGCAGTTGGCCGCGTTGGACACCGCACAGGAATTTGGCTGGGATGTGTTGCAGCAGATCGATCGGGGGTGAAGCAAACAGCTCACGCGGCGAGCGGCATGGTGTTCTGCCGGACGGGGATCCACAACGCAAAGAGGCTGCCCTCGCCCTCTTCGCTCCTGAAGGTAATGCGCCCGCCATGCGCTTCGACAATGCGCTGCGCCAGGGCCAGGCCCATGCCCATGCCGCCGAAGCGGCGCGTCGTGCTCATGTCGGCTTGATTAAAGGCGCTGAAAAGATTTTGCTGCGTGTCGGACGGAATACCAATCCCGCTGTCGCGCACGGATACGGCGATGGCCGGGATGAATGTATCGGGGACGAAGACCATGCTGTGCACGCTGACCGTCACGGCGCCGGCGGGAGGTGTGAACTTCACCGCATTATCCACCACGTGCATCAGGGCGCTGCGCAGGCGCGGGCCGTCGGCCACCACAGACAGCTGCGCGGTGGGCGGCAGGTTCAACGTCAGCTTCAATTGCTTCTCGGCGGCGCGCGCGCTGTACAGATCGACCACGTCGCGCACGATCTGGTTGATGGAACAGGCGGTGAACTTCAACTCCAACTCGCCGCGCTCAATCAACGCGAAGTCCAACAGATCGTCAATCTGGATTTGCAGGCGGCGCGCATTGACCAGCAGCGCCTGATAGATCTCGCGCTGCTTCTCCGGCGAGAACTGCATGCCGCTGGCCAGCATCTGCGCCTCCAGTGTAATCACGGCCAGCGGCGTGCGCAGTTCGTGCGAGACGATGGAGACAAAATCGTTCTTCAAGCGATCGAGGTTGCGCAGCGATTCATAAGCAATTTTCAACTCCGCCGTGCGCTTCTCTACTTCCGTTTCCAGGCGCGTATTAGCTGTCTGCAGCTGCACCAGCAGCTGGCGGTTCTCGAGCAGCAGAGAGCGGTGGCGGAAGGCGCGGTCCACCGTGCGCGCAAACTGCTCCATGTCTTCAACCGGCTTGAATTGATATTCATAGGCCCCCAGCCGCAGAGCCTGGATGGCCGTCTCCATGGTGGCGTGCCCGGTGAGGATGATGACTTGCACGTCGGGATCGAGCGCTTTGAGCTCGGCCAGCACGCCCAGGCCGTCCAGCCGGGGCATTTGTAGATCGCAAATAATTACATCGTAGGGGTGAGCTTTGAAGAGCGCGACGGCGGATTGCCCGTCGTCCGCCAGATCAGTGTGATAGCCAAGATTCGCCAGGAAGGAACCTAACATCTCTCGGATGGCTTCCGAATCATCTGCCACCAGCACGCGCTTGTTGGTCATATGGGCCGCCTCGCCGCTGTGTATTGTAACATGAGTCAACCACCACTTCGGTATGGAAAGTGTGTCAATTTCGCTGGCGTGGCGCTTCTTTTTCTGCATAGCGCCAACTCCGGTGACAAGCTTCACGAGGGGCCACTTGCCGATCAGCGCATGTGCGCTTAAAATTCGACTATGGTAGTCGTTGCGCGCTGGTTGCCCTCTGATCGAATTCGCCCCAGGCAGCCGTTCATTCCCTGGACGGTACGCTCAGCGCTGCCGCCGCACCAGGCTTTCCTCTTTCTAGCCCACTGCTGGGTCATCTGGTTCACCGCCGACGCGGAATAAGTCGCCCAACCGCACGCTCTGATTGCGCGCCACCTGCGCGGCCTCACCGCGCGGGCTGTTTGTCTTGATCGATCGTTCGCCGCCACTGAATGACTGTCTTAAAAACTCGCTCTCCGACCGCGTCCTCGCGGTCGGGGCCAACCGCGAGGACGCGGTCGGGGAGCGTTTTAAGACGCACTCTGAGTAACTCAAGGGGGATATGATGGCTCTCAATCGCACACGCACCAAAGAGTTGTTCCAGCGCGCCAAGCAGTCGTTCCCGTACGGCGTCAATTCCAACTTCCGCTACTGGGGCGAAGAAGAAACGAATGTGTTCATCCGCGGCGAGAAGTGCTACGTGTTCGACGCCGACGAAAATCGTTACATTGACTACCGCCTGGGCTTCGGCCCGATCATCCTGGGCCACGGCCATCCGGTCGTGGTCGAGCGGGTGACCAGCGCCATCAAAGACGGCACGGTCTATGCCGGCACACATCCATTGGAGATCAGCGTGGGCGAGCGCCTTAAACGGATGACGGGCCTGGACAAAGTGCGCTTCGCCAATTCCGGCACCGAAGCGACCATGCATGCGCTGCGTATTGCGCGCGCGCATACCAACCGCGAGAAGTTCATCAAGTTCGAGGGCACGTATCACGGGATGTATGACTACGCGCTCTTCTCCACCACGATCGGCCAGGCGCGCTCCATGGGCTCGCGCCGCAGCCCCATCCGCATCGCCTCCAGCAGCGGCATCCCGTACGGCGTGGGCGAATACGTTTTTACCCTGCCTTACAACGATCTGGAAATGCTGCGCCGCACGGTCAAGGGCCGCTGGGGCGAGATTGCCGCGATCATGGTGGAGCCGCTCATGGGCAACAACGCCTCGATCATGCCGGAACCGGGATTTCTGGAATTGATGCGCGAGTTATGCACCGAGTACGGCATCGTCCTGATCGTAGACGAGGTGAAGACGGGCTTCCGCATTGCCAACGGCGGCGCGCAGCAATATTTCCACCTCAAGGCCGATCTGGCCACTTACGCCAAATCGATCGCCAACGGTTTCCCGCTCGCCGCGATCGCCGGCGCCGATGAGATAATGAGCGTGATCCAGCCGGGCCGTGTGGCCGTGGGCGGCACCTACTGCGGCAACATTCCCGGCACGGCTGCGGCTGATGCCACACTGGAGCTGCTGGAAACGCAGCCCATCCTCGACACCATTGCCAAACGCGGCAAACGCTTAATGGACGGCATCGACAAGATTCTCACCGAAGCGAACATTCCGCACGCGCTGATGGGGCCGCCGCAAATGTTCGGCTTTGTGCTGGGCATCGATAAAGCGCCGACCAACTATCGGGATGCGCTGGACACCAATATGAAACTCTACGAACACATCATGCTGGAGATGATCCACCGGGGCGTCATGCCGGAGCCGGACAATCGCGAGCCGTGGTTCCTGTGCTACGATCACACCGACGAGGTGATCGACGAGACCTTGAACATCTTCTACGACTCGGTGAAGGCTGTGATCCAAAAAGGCGGGGTCGCGTTGTAAGCGGCCAGATCGATCACACCGCGCTCACACGTGAACAGCGGAGGTCTGAGGTGTGTTGGGAGAGACCTCCGCTGCCCATTAGCGCCGACCGTGCTATTATCAGCCGCAGAGGTTGTACCGTGTTTCGTCGCGAGCAATCGGTCATGCCTGATACCACCCCGCCCCCAGCTGCCGCTTCGCCTCAAACAGGGGTCGCCCCGCCTTCAGCCGCGCGTCGCCTCGGGCTGTTTGTGCGCCGCCTGGGGCGCTATGCCACCAGCAGCGATCACCGCATGGTGGAGTTGATCGTGGCCGCCGCGTGCCTGTTCGTCTCGTTATCGATCGGCAGTGTGCGTGTTCACGACTACTATCGCCAGGCCTGGGAACTCTGGATCTGGTTGTTGTGCTGCGGGGTGATCATCGTCACCCTGGCGCCAGTCCGGTTGCGGCGCTTCAAGGTTGACGCCGCCTCAGGCGCGCTCCTGATCGTGGTGGTGGTCGCCTTTGCGTTGCGAGCCACCCTGCTGGGTTCCATCCCCGCCGGTTTGCACATCGACGAGACCGGCATGGCCGGCTACGCGATGGTTCAAATCCGCACCGCGCAACCGCTAACAATCAGCCCGTTTATCGTGGGACTTGATTCGCATCCCACGCTGTACTTTTATCTGCTCAGGCTGTTCATGTCCGTCTTTGGCTACACCACAGAGGGCCTGCGCAGCTCCAGCGCGTTAGCCGGGACACTGGCCGTGCTGGCCACATATGCCTGCGTAGCGGTATGGAATAATCGGCGCCTGGCGTTGATCGCAGCCATATTGATGGCCACTTATCATTTTCACATCCACTGGTCGCGCCTGGCGCTCAACAACATTTGGGACACCGTCTGGGTGCCGGCCACGATCGCGGCTTATACTTGGGGGTGGCGCAATCGCAACAGCGCCGGAGCCGCCCTGGCCGGCGCAGCATTTGGCTTCATGTTTTACTTCTATCAGGGTGGACGGTTCAGCGTGTTCTTGCTGTTGTTCGTCATCGCGTGGCTGTGGTGGAAGGAGCGCGATCATCAACGGCTGGTGCTGCATGTCGGCAAACTGGCCGCCGTCGTGCTGTGTATTGTCCTGCCGCTGGCGCTGTTCGCCCTCGCGGAGCCTGAGCCTTTCTTTGATCGGCTCCATGTGATTTTTGGCTGGCAGCCTGCCGTCATCCAGGAAATCACCGGCAGCGCCACGAATTATTGGGATTTCTTGTGGTATCAGCTAGCACGCTCGGTGGGAGCATATACCACCTACGTGGACATTACCGGTTTCTATGCACCGCAGACGCCGCTGACTATCGGTCTTTCGATGCTGCTGTTGCCGATCGGGTTCGGGTGGGCGATCTTCAAGCGCATGTGGGTGCCCGTGGTGTGGCTGGTGCTGGTCACTTTCTTTGGCGGATTTCTACTGGCCGGAGCGCCCTCCAGTTCCCACTACGTCCCTGCCATTCCAGCCATTTGCTGGCTGATCGCCATTGCGATTGATATTCTGAACGAACACGGTCATCCGCGCCTGGCGCTGGTGGTGCTAACGATCGTCGTCGTGACGGATCTGGTATTCTATTTTGGCATTTATCTCCAATCCCCATCGGGCGATCTCAACCTGCCGTTTCCGACGCAAGCGATTTCCTGCGCAAGCTGCCACTGACGGAGGTCGTTCGCAAGCTGCCGTTTGGTTGCGATGGCCTTTCCACGCTATAATAATGCCCGTGGGTTACACGCCTTGAGTGAGTAAGCATGCATCGTCCCGGCTGGCGCCGTTGGTTTCCGATCGCCATCATCTTTAGTGCGGCCACCGTTGTGGCCGGCGGGTTGATCGTCGTCCGCCGCAAGGCTTCACCGCGCACCACTATACCAGCCCCGCTCGCGCTCGATCCTCCGTCAGCGGTTGCCGCATCCCCCAGTGAGCAGCTGTCGCCCGTCGCGGCCAGTGCCGCACCGCCGCTGGAAACAGCGCTGGCCGCATCTGCCGCAACACCTGCGCCAGGGCGCGCTGATCGCCGCAGGGCGGGCGCGTGGTTTTTCCTGCTGGCCGCGCTGTGCCTGGCCTGTAGTCTGGCCCTCAGCAACAGTGTCGAAGAAGTCTTCCAGAACCTGGCGGGACTGCCGTTGGTCGCTGCCCTCGCCTGCGGCGTTGGCGTGCTGGGGACGCAGCTGGTTCACCGTCGGCGGGGGCGCCTGGTCTGGCCAAAGTGGCTCTGGCGCTTCCTGGGAATCTTTGCAGCCATCATTCTATCTTTCATCGCGGCCGACCTCAATTTCCACGCCGATCAGTTCCAGCCAGATGTACAACTGGCCACTACCCTGCTCTGGGTAACGGCCGTTGTCATCGCCGTCGTGTCCGCCGGGATCAAGCACCACGATCCGCCGGCGCTTGTGCCGCGCGAGCCGGTGACGCGCTGGGAAATTCTCGGGCTGATCGGGTTGATCGGAGTGGCCTTCGCCCTGCGCGCTATCGATCTAGAGCACGTGCCCGGCATCGTCATGGGCGATGAGAGCAAGTACGGTCTGACGGCGCAATACTTGACCAGTCATGTCGTCACCAAGCCGTTTTCCACCGGCACAGATGGACACTGGAATCTGTACTTCATGGTTATCGGCGTGTTCATTCAGGCCCTGGGAGCAACGCTCACCGCCGTGCGGATGCCCAGCGCCCTCGCCGGCGCATTGAGTATTTTCTGTACCTATCTGGTCGTGCGCCAACTCTGGGGACGCCGCCCGGCCTTCATCACCAGCGCCTTACTGACCGCCTATCATCACCATCTGCACTACAGCCGCCTGGGATTCAACAGCATTGATGATCCCCTCATGACCATGTTAACCTTTGCCTGCCTGTGGCAGGCCTGGCGAACCAGCCGGCGTCAGGCCTGGCTGATGACGGCCGTGGCGATTGGCTTATCACAATACTTCTTCGTCGGCGGGCGCCTGGTATTGCTGCAAGTCGCCGTGCTGGGCATCTTCTGGCTGATCACCGCTCCCCGTCAAGTGCGCGCGCAGGCGCTGAACATGGCTTTGGCGATCGGGGTCTTTCTTTGCCTCGTGCTGCCGATTGTCTATTTCCTCATCCTCCGCCCCAATGACTACATGGCGTCGTTTAACGCCAAGAACATTTTTCTGTCCGGCTGGCTGCCGGCGGAAATGGCGGCCACGCAGCAATCGGCCGGTCAGGTCATTTTGCAGCAGGCCAGAGACGTTCTCTACGCCACCTCCGTCACATCAGCCGAAGCCTTCTATTGGAATCAGGTTATGCTCACGCCAATCATGAGCGTGCTGGCGGCGGCGGCGCTGCTCTATTTCCTGCGGCACGCGCGTGACGAGCGTTACTTCTGGGTATTATCATCGCTGCTGCTGCTGTTCGTGCTGGGCGGCGTGTTGATGGTTGACCCCAAGGCGGGCGCACACCGTCTGGTGGGCGCCGATCCATTCATCTATATGGCCATCGCGGTCGTGCTGAACGCCGGGCTCGAGCGCCTGGAGCGTTATTGGCCGCGGCCACGCTTGACCGCGGCGGCGGGAATCGGTCTCGTGGCGATCCTGATGGCCGGCGATCTGCATTACTACTTTGCCGATTATCTCGGCGATCATATCCTCGACAGCCCGGACGTTCAGATGTTTGCCATTCATCGATACCTCATCGACTACCAGCGCCAACAGTCCGACGATCAACCGCTGCAAATTGTCTGCGTGGGCTTCAGCGGGGATTACTGCGCCGGCACCAATGTGCAATACTTTGTACCGCAGCTGCTGGCGCGCGCCCGCGTCACGACCGACGTGGCCTCCATCGCCAGCGTTCCAGACGCGCCCGAACGAGAAATCGTAATCGTCAATCCCTTCTTGTCCGACACCGTCAGCCAGGCTCAGGAGCGGTATGGCACAGGACGGCGACACTATGGACCGCGCGGCGAGCTGCTGTTCATCTCGTATGAGCTGCCGCCCGGCCGTCAATGATGCGCCGCCTTGTGCTACAATAATCTGCGCACTTTTTGAGCGGAGACGATCGTGAACCGACGCTGGTATGTGGGACTCATCTCAATCGGAGTGGCGCTGAACGCGCTGCTGTTTGGCTGGCTCTATCGGCGGCGATCAACATCGCGCGAGACGCCTCGCGCCGCGCAGCCTACCGTCGATCGCACACCACCCCCGGTTGTCGCCCAACCCGATCGGCCCCCGGCCCGCCCGATCATTCCACCGCCGCCACCTGCGGCACTGCCACCCGTGACCGCCTCACCGGCGATCAGCGCTTCAGCACGTCAGCTGCCGCAGTCCAACCTGTTGTCCAAACTCGCCGTCGGCGTCTTGCTGCTTGCGTCGCTGGCGCTGGCGGCGCGGGCGCAGGCGTTGTTTGAAGTTGTAGACGTCGACGCGCGCGACGCGGGCCTGCCCCTGGCGCTGGCGGCGATGCTGGCCTTTGCCATCACCTCCTTTCTGGCCGATCGCTGGCTGGGCAAGGCGCCCGACATCACCGATTGCCCGACCGCGCCGCACAAGATCAATGCGCCGGCCAAGACCAACGTCGTCGCCGACATCCGATCGGGTGTGAAGCAGCACCCGTGGCGCACCGCCGGGGTGCTCGTTGCAATCGGACTGTGGTTCATCACACTGAGCGACCTGCGGCTCGACCCGCCCCTGCCCGATTACACCCTCACGCTGATCATGTGGCTCGCGGCGATCGTGTTGTTCGCCGTCGCGGTGGCGCTTCCGCAGCCGCGCCCGCAACGCACTGGGAAAGTCTGGTGGAATCAGCACTGGCCGCTGGTCGTCGCCGTAAGCGCAATCGGGTTGTTGGCAGTGGCGCTGCGCGTGATCAACCTGGACGGCATTCCGCCTACGCTGGGCGGCGATGAAGGATCGCAGGGCGTGGAAGCGTGGAAGATTCTCAACGGCCAACTGCGCAATCCGTTCATCACCAGTTGGATGAGCGTGCCCACCATGAGCTTCTTCTTCAACACGCTGACCATCGGGCCGCTGGGGCACACGGCCTTTGCGCTGCGCCTGCCGTGGGCCATCATCGGCGTGGCGACGGTGTTAATCATGTTCGCACTGACGCGGCGGCTGAAGGGGCTGGTCATGGCGCTGCTGGTCGGCACGCTGCTGGCCGTGTATCACTATCACATTCACTACTCGCGCCTCGGCTCGAACCAGGTGGCCGATGCTTTCTTCATGGCGGCGGCGTTCTTCTTCCTGTACCGCGCCTACGATGAAGGCGGATTGTTGAATTGGGTCATGGCCGGAATCGTAGCGGGCGTGGCGCAGTATTTCTACGCCGGGGCGCGCTTCGTCACGATCGTGGTCGGCGTGACGATGGTGACCTTCATCGTGCGCGAACGCTGGCCGTTTGTGCGCACGCAGTGGCGCGGCTTGATCGTGGCCGGGGCGGCCTTCATCATCTCCGCCGGGCCGATGCTGCAGTTCGCCGCGCTGCATCCCGACGAATACAATGGCCGCCTCAACATGGTGGGCATTTTCCAGAGCGGCTGGCTGGAACTGGCCGAGAATCTGTGGCAGCGCGATCCGGTGGACATCATCATCAACTACCAGCTTAAACGCGCGGCGCTGGCGTACAACGCCTTCAACGATCCGACGTACTGGTACGGATCGCCGCGTCCGTTGTTCGACGGACTGTGGGCGCTGCTGTTCATCCTGGGCATGGGCTACGGCCTCTCGCGCCCGTTCGATCGCCGCTTGTTCCCGATGTTGATCTGGTGGTGGGGGGCCATCATCCTGGGCGGAGTGCTCACCGAAAATCCGCCGTCGAGCCAGCGGCTGATCACCTCCGCGCCGCCCGCGGTGTTCTTCGTCTCGCTGGCGATCTGGAAGAGCGGGCAGATCGTGGATCGCCTGCTGCGCGGCGGCGCGCCATCAGCCGCACCCCGATCGGCTCCACAGCGCTTCATCGTCCCGGCGCTGGGTGTGGCGCTCGTCGCCGGGTTGAGCTGGCTCAGCGTGAATTGGTACTTTGCGGAGTACACACCGTCGCGCGTGTACGGCAACTACACCGCCGTCACCGCCGATGCGCTGGCGCGTTATGCGCAGACTAAACTCGATGCGGCGCGTGATCGCCTGGTGTTCTTTGGTGCGCCGCAGATGTACGTCGATTTTGGATCGGTCAAATATCTAGCGCCGGAAATCGCCGGGCAGGACATCACCGATCCGCTGACCGGACCGTTCGATCCCAAACTGCTGCCGGATGACAAGCAGCCGATCTTTGTCTTCATGCCTTTCCGCCGCAGCGAGTTGGCCTTTGTGCAGCAGACCTATCCCAACGGGCACGTGGAAGAACTTTCCTCGCCCGTTCCCGGCGCCACCGAACCACTGTTGACGATCTACCGTGTGACGCCGTAAGGTGGAATCGCCTTGCTCAGCCACGGCGTCACACTCGAACTCATTCAGGCCGACCTCACCACGCTCGACGTCGAGGCCATCGTCAACGCGGCGAACAATTCACTGCTGGGCGGGGGCTACCCCCTGGCCGAGGCCGCGCGTCATCCTGGCGACCATCATCGACTACCTCAACGGCGGCGCCGGCCTCCAGCGTGTCATCGTGTGCCTCTATGATCGCCGCGCCTTCGACGCCTTCCAGCACGCGCTCGCCCAGCGGCACGCCTGACCCCCGTATCCGGTCAGCGGCTCATCCGCTCGGCTTTCGCTGTGGTAGAATTGCCGCGGCTTATGACTGTGCCATTCATCTCACAAGGGAGTTCACATGCGTGTCCTCATCACCGGCGGCGCGGGCTTTCTCGGCTCGCACCTGTGCGACAAATTCCTGAGCGAAGGCCACAGCGTCATCGTCATGGACAACCTGATCACCGGCAGCACGCGCAACCTCGAGCATCTGGCCGGGCGTGACGATTTCCTCTTCATCAAGCAGGATGTCACCAACTACATCTATATCGAAGGGCCGATCGATGCCGTGCTGCACTTTGCGTCCCCGGCCAGCCCGATCGACTACCTCAACCTGCCCATTCAAACGTTGAAGGTCGGCGCGCTGGGCACGCACAAAGCGCTCGGATTGGCGAAGGCCAAAGGCGCGCGCTTCTTGATCGCCTCCACCAGCGAAGTCTATGGCGATCCGCAGATCCATCCGCAGCCGGAGACTTACTGGGGCCACGTGAACCCGATCGGTCCGCGCGGCGTCTACGATGAAGCCAAGCGCTTCGCCGAAGCGATGACCATGGCCTACCATCGCTACCACGGCGTCGATACCAAGATCGTGCGCATCTTCAACACCTACGGCCCGCGCATGCGATTGGAAGACGGCCGCGTGGTGCCCAACTTCATCCCGCAAGCCCTGCGCGGCGAACCGCTCACCGTGTTTGGCGACGGCCAGCAGACCCGCTCATTCTGCTACTGCTCCGATCTAATCGAAGGCATCTACCGCCTGCTCCTGAGTGACGAGCACGAGCCGGTCAACATCGGCAATCCCAACGAGCTCACCATCCGCCAGTTCGCCGAGACGATCAATCGGTTGACGGGCAATCCGGCGGGCATCATCGTGCAGCCCGAAAAGCGCATCAAGGACGATCCGCAGACGCGCCGCCCCGACATCACCAAAGCGCGCACCCTGCTGAACTGGGAGCCCAAGGTGCCGCTCGAAGAGGGCCTGACGCGCACCATCGAATACTTCCGCCATCGCATCTAGGGATCAGGCTGTTGATCGCACGCACCCCGCTTCGGGCCGCCGGTCTGTGGCCGCTGCTGATCGCCCTGGTCGTGATCGGCGGCGCTGGGGCCATTGCCAGCGTGCCAGTGACCACCCTGCTGGCGCTGGCCCTCATCGCCGCTGTGGTGATCAGCACGCTGCTCGAACCCGGCCTCGGCCTGATCGTCACGCTCCTTGTTGGGCCGTGGGCCGCCTGGATGAACACCTACTTTCCCGGCCTGCTGCCCATCGATGCGGGACAGATCATGGTGGGCTTCACGCTGGGCGCGTGGGTGCTGGGCGGCCTGGCGCGGCGCGAGTTCGTCATTCCCCGATCGCCTCTGCTGATCCCGCTCGGCCTGTTCGTCGGCTGGGCGGCGATTACGCTGCTGTGGGCGCCCGATCTGGTCTTTGGCCTGCCGGAAATGATCAAGTGGATCGAGATCATTCTGATCATGCTGCTGGCGATTGACGTCGCCCAACGGCGCAGCGTACAGTGGATTCTGACCGGTGTCTTTGCGACGGCGACGCTGCAAGCGCTTATCGGTATTTACGAGGCGCGCCTGCGCGGCACAGGGCCGCTGGGCTTTCAACTGTCCGAGGGCGTCTATCGCGCCTACGGGACGTTCGAACAACCCAATCCCTTTGCGGGTTTTCTGGGGATGGTGCTGCCGATCGGGTTGGCGCTGGCCGCATTTTTTGTACTCCGTGCTGCGTGGTGCGTGATCACACGACAGCGCTCGCGGCTCGCCTATTACGCAGTACGCATCACGTATTACGGCGTCATCACGGCCTTGCTCGCCGCCGGCCTGTTTCTGTCGTTTTCGCGCGGGGCGTGGCTGGGCGCGGCGGCGGCGATTGGCATCGTGATCGTGTTCGCGCCGCGGCAGCTGTGGATCGGTCTGGCCTTGGGCGCCGTGGCGCTGATCGGGCTGGTGGCCCTCTCGAGCGCGGGTCTGCTCCCGGCGGCCATCAGCGAACGGCTGGCCGATGCGGGCACGCTGCTCGAAATCCGCGACGTGCGCGGCGTGCCCATCAACGACGCGAACTATGCGCTGATCGAGCGGCAGGCGCACTGGCAGGCCGCGCTGAACATGCTGAGCGAACAGCCGTGGACGGGCGTGGGCTTCAGCAACTATCAACCGCTGTACGAGCAGTACCGTTTGTTGAACTGGCCCATGCCGCTGGGGCATGCGCACAACATCTATCTGAACGTGGCCGCGGAAACCGGCCTCATTGGTTTGGGGTTGTACGTGTGGTTGTGGATCAGTATTTTGGCGGTGACATTCCGCGCCATCCGCCGGGCGCCGGGGTTCGATCGGGCCGTGGCGGTGGGCCTCATGGGGGCGTGGGTTTATCTGGGCGCGCACATGCTGGTCGACAATCTGTATGTGAACAATACGCACTTGCTGATCGGCGCGCTGTTGGGCTTGTTATCCGTCCTCGCCGCGCGCGCCGCGGCCGGTTTTCAATCTTCAGGTTCGAATCGCTAACGCATGGCACGCATCATCACTTTCGCAAAACGCAATCGCAAAGAGGCCAAGCGCTTCTTGAAGTTCATGTTCGTCGGCGCGCTGGGGGCCGTGGTCGATTTTGGCGCGCTCAACCTGCTGACTCATGTGCTGGACCTGCCGGTGACGCTGGCCGGCGTTCTCTCGTTCCTGCTGGCGGTGTCGCACAACTTCACGTGGAACCGCTACTGGACCTATCCCGAATCGCGGCGCTTTCCGCCGCTGCCGCAGTATGTGCAGTTCCTGGTGATCAACGCCACGGCCCTGCTGATCCGCGTGCCAATCCTGGCAGTGGCGCCCGGCCCGACGGCGACGCTGCTGGAAGCGATCGGCTTGTCGCCGACTGCCGCTGAAGTGCTGAGCAATAACCTCGCGCTGGCGCTGGCCGTGGGCATTGCCATGTTCTGGAATTTTTTCGTTAACCGGTTCATTACGTACCGGCATATCAAGGTGGGACAGTAGAATCCCAGTTCGCCTCGTTCACGCTGGCGGCCCTCAACAACTTTACCTGGAATCGCTGCTGGATATCGTACGTTCCTACCCTTCGCTCCCGTCCAGAACCGGATCGTGCGTCTGCGTCACAAACCCCGCTGTTGTGACCTTAAAATTTTCGATCACCCTATTGACTTTTAGCGTGTTTGCCCCGATAATGGAACCGGTTCCAATAGAGGCGCAAACCATGACCGCTACCATTCGCGATGTCGCCAAACGTGCCGGAGTTGGACTGGGAACTGTTTCCCGGGTCATCAACGACAGCCCGCAAGTCAGCGAGGCGACGCGCGAGCGTGTGCAGGCCGCCATCGCCGCCCTCAACTTTGTGCCCAACCCCACCGCCCGCCGCCTCTCGCTGGGCAAGACCTTAACCATCGCCGTCATCGTGCCGTGGTTCACGCGCCCCGCCGAAGTGGAGCAGCTGCGCGGCGTGGAAAACACGCTGGCCGAAAGCGACTACGATCTGGTGTTGTACAACGTGGAAACCCCCGCCAAGCGCGATGCCTATTTTCACGACCTGCCGCGCGGCGAACGCGCCGACGGCGTGCTGATCATCTCGCTCTCGCCACGCGACGACGATGTCGATCGGCTGGCGCACAGCAGCGTGCCCATCGTGCTGGTGGACGCCGACCATCCCGCGCTCAAATCGCTCAACCGGGTCATCACCGACAATGTAGCGGGTGGCAGAGCCGCCACGCAGCATCTCATCGATCTGGGCCATACCCGCATTGGCTACATCAGCGACCCAATCGAG
This sequence comes from uncultured Anaerolineae bacterium, assembly GCA_964398185.1. GTDB lineage: Bacteria > Chloroflexota > Anaerolineae > Fen-1058 > Fen-1058 > Fen-1058. The sequence continues at coordinate 18,369 of CAYNML010000062.1, forward strand.
ACGCCGTTCAACTTCACGTCCAGCCGCGATCGCTTGCAGGGCTATCGGCAGGCTTTGCAGGCCGCCGGCATTCCGTTCCGATCGGACTACCACCGGCAAGGCGAGCATGGGCGCTATGAGGCCCGACGCCTGGCGCACGAGATGCTCCAACTGCCCGATCGGCCCACGGCCATTTTCGCGGCCAGCGATACGCAGGCATTGGGGGTGCTGGAAGCCGCCCAGGACTGCGGGTTGCAAGTCCCTGAAGATTTGTCGGTGATTGGTTACGACGATATTGAGATCAGTGAATACATCGGGCTAACCACCGTTCGTCAGCTGCTCTATGAATCAGGCAAGCGCGGTGTGGAATTGCTACTGGAGGTTCTTGACGCGCCGTCCACCAAACCGATCTGTGAAGTGTCGCCCACTGAATTAGTAGTTCGCAGAACGACCGCAGCTGCACGGGCGTGAGTGGGTATATTTTTTTGGTTCGCTCTGGAAACGGTTCCACTCGCCAGATAGGTTCAATGTGTGAGAAATTTAGTTATTGACTTTGGTTACTCTTTGTAATAGAATGTCTGGTAACACGATTTAGTAAATCGGTTTACCACAAGGTGAAGCATGGTTAAGCGCGCCACAGCCAGAGATGTCGCCGAACTCGCTGAAGTGTCACGCACCACTGTCTCATTTGTGTTAAATGAGGTCCCCGGAATACGCATCAGCGAGGAGACGCGCCAGCGAGTTCTAGAGGCGGCGAAGCATCTCAACTACCATCCAGACGCCACTGCCCGTCGGATGGTTACCGGCCGCACGAATGTGATTGGCTTCATTCTGCGGCAAAGTCCTGACCAGGTTTTTGGCGATCAATTTCTTCCCCAAGTGTTGAACGGTCTTACCCATGCCGCCGCTGCCCAGAATTATCACGTACTCATCGAGCCTATCCCGCCCGAGAGTGAACCGGGGGCTTATCTGCGTCTCGTTCGCGAACGGCACGTTGACGGGATCATCCTCTCGGGTCCCCGTTTTGATGACGAAGAATTGCTGCGATTTCATGCCGAAGGCTGGCCGCTGGTCATGATGGGTCAGCTCCCCAACACCGACCTGATGTCTGTGGACATTGATAATGTCGGCAGTGCCGCCGCCGCGACCCAACATCTGATTGCACTTGGTCATCGGCGTATCGCGCTGATCACCAATGCCCAGCCGACCTACACCGCGACGATGGAGCGCCTGACAGGATACCGGCAGGCGCTTGAAAGCGCCTGCCTCGCCTACGATGAAACGCTGGTTGAGTTTGGCGGCTTTACACCTCCGAGCGGTGCAGTGGCGATGAACAGATTGCTGCAACTCTCACCGCGGCCAACAGCGGTCTTCGTGGCGTCAGACACAGTAGCGCTCGGTGCGTTGCAAGCAATTCGCGGCTGCGGCCTACGGGTCCCGAATGATATAGCCCTCGTCGGGTTTGATGATGTACCGCTGAGCGAGTTTGTCGATCCGCCCTTGACGACGATTCGCCTGCCCGCCTACGGGTTGGGCTGGGGTGCAGCCGATTTGTTGCTGCGCGCCATCAACCACGAAGAGATTCAACAGCGTTCGGTGCTGCTTGAGTCCGAGCTCATCGTGCGGAAGTCATGTGGCGCAAACAGCGGAGCTTAGACAGGTGCGGCGTAGAGTGTTGCTCTACGTCTCCGCCATAAGTCAAATGCAGTCCCTTTCAGGAGGTTGTCTATTCGAACGAATACAGAACAAATCAGCGAGTGCGTGAATTTGTCGTTCAAGAGTCCATTGCAAAACATTCTCACTAGGAGGAAGTTTCACCATGAACGCTAAGAAGAAAACGTTGTGGATCGCCCTGTCAGTTTTGCTCATCGCCACCATGGTGCTGACCGCCTGCGGTGGCGCTGTCACACCGGTTCCAACTCAGGAAGCGCAGCCCGCGCAACCGTCTCAGCCCGCCCAGCCCGCTCAACCCTCGGTCGGCACAGGTAGTTTCCTGGAGCGCGCGTTGGCAGGCGAATTCAAGGGAACGAAGGTGACGGCGACCGGCCCGTTCGTGGATGCGGACGCGCAGAAGTTCGACGCCACCGTCAAGGACTTTGAAGACAAGACCGGCATCGACATTCAGTATCAAGGCTCCAAGGAATTCGAGGCCTCGATCAAGGCGGCGATGGACTCTGGCACCGCGCCTGACATCATCGACTTCCCGCAGCCGGGGCTGCTGGCCACCTTCGCGCGCCAGGGCAAGATTCAGGACGTGAGTCAGTTCTTGAACCCGGACGCCCTCAAGCAAAGTTACAATCAATCGTGGCTTGACATGGCCATGATGCCCGGCCAAGGCGGCAGTGAGATCATGGCGGGCGTGTGGGAGCGCGTCAACGGCAAGTCGCTGGTCTGGTATCCCAAGAAGGCCTGGGATGAGGCCGGTTACAAGATTCCCACCACCTGGGAAGAGATGAAGCAGTTGATGGATGACATGGTCTCCGACGGCTCCACGCCGTGGTGCGTGGGCATCGAGTCGGGTGCGGCCACCGGCTGGCCGGCCACCGACTGGATGGAAGAACTCATGCTGCGCACCACCTCGCCGGAGAACTACGACAAGTGGGTCGCCGGTGAACTCAAGTTCGCTTCGCCCGAAGTCAAGAAGGCCGCCGAGGCCATGACCGACATCTGGCAGGACAAGTATGTCTATGGCGGCCAGGCCGGCATCGTCAAGACCAACTTCGGCGACGCCCCCCTGCCCATGTTCGATCCCACCGGCCCCAAGTGCTGGATGCACAAGCAGGGCAACTTCATCACCAGCTTCTTCCCTGAAGGTACCAAGGCCGGTGTGGATTACGATTTCTTCTACTTCCCTGGTCTGGATCCGGCCTACGGCAAGCCCGTCCTGGTCGCTGGTGACATCTGGGCCGCCACCACCGATCGGCCCGAAGTCAAGGCCGTGATGGAACTCTTCACCAAGGGCGAGCACCTCAAGGAGTGGATGAAGCAGGGCGGCGCCATCGCCCCGCATCTGGATGCCGACCTCGCCTGGTACGGCAGCGACATCGAGCGCAACATCGGCAAGATCATCCAGGAGGCCACCGCCGTCCGCTTCGATGCGTCTGACCTGATGCCCGGTCAAGTGGGTGCTGGCTCCTTCTGGAAGGAAATGACTTCCTACGTCGCCGGCGCCGTCGATCTCGATACCGCCCTCAAGAACATCGACGCCTCCTGGCCAGGTGCTGCTCCCAGCGCTGCTCCGTCCACGCCACAGAGTTTCCTGGAGCGCGCGTTGGCAGGCGAATTCAAGGGAACGAAGGTGACGGCGACCGGCCCGTTCGTGGATGCGGACGCGCAGAAGTTCGACGCCACCGTCAAGGACTTTGAAGACAAGACCGGCATCGACATTCAGTATCAAGGCTCCAAGGAATTCGAGGCCTCGATCAAGGCGGCGATGGACTCTGGCACCGCGCCTGACATCATCGACTTCCCGCAGCCGGGGCTGCTGGCCACCTTCGCGCGCCAGGGCAAGATTCAGGACGTGAGTCAGTTCTTGAACCCGGACGCCCTCAAGCAAAGTTACAATCAATCGTGGCTTGACATGGCCATGATGCCCGGCCAAGGCGGCAGTGAGATCATGGCGGGCGTGTGGGAGCGCGTCAACGGCAAGTCGCTGGTCTGGTATCCCAAGAAGGCCTGGGATGAGGCCGGTTACAAGATTCCCACCACCTGGGAAGAGATGAAGCAGTTGATGGATGACATGGTCTCCGACGGCTCCACGCCGTGGTGCGTGGGCATCGAGTCGGGTGCGGCCACCGGCTGGCCGGCCACCGACTGGATGGAAGAACTCATGCTGCGCACCACCTCGCCGGAGAACTACGACAAGTGGGTCGCCGGTGAACTCAAGTTCGCTTCGCCCGAAGTCAAGAAGGCCGCCGAGGCCATGACCGACATCTGGCAGGACAAGTATGTCTATGGCGGCCAGGCCGGCATCGTCAAGACCAACTTCGGCGACGCCCCCCTGCCCATGTTCGATCCCACCGGCCCCAAGTGCTGGATGCACAAGCAGGGCAACTTCATCACCAGCTTCTTCCCTGAAGGTACCAAGGCCGGTGTGGATTACGATTTCTTCTACTTCCCTGGTCTGGATCCGGCCTACGGCAAGCCCGTCCTGGTCGCTGGTGACATCTGGGCCGCCACCACCGATCGGCCCGAAGTCAAGGCCGTGATGGAACTCTTCACCAAGGGCGAGCACCTCAAGGAGTGGATGAAGCAGGGCGGCGCCATCGCCCCGCATCTGGATGCCGACCTCGCCTGGTACGGCAGCGACATCGAGCGCAACATCGGCAAGATCATCCAGGAGGCCACCGCCGTCCGCTTCGATGCGTCTGACCTGATGCCCGGTCAAGTGGGTGCTGGCTCCTTCTGGAAGGAAATGACTTCCTACGTCGCCGGCGCCGTCGATCTCGATACCGCCCTCAAGAACATCGACGCCTCCTGGCCCAAGTAGTCTCGGCCAGGTGAGGCAAGGTAGATCGGCTCGCTCAAAAAGCGAGCCGATCTACCGAACTTGTTCATATCGGAAACAAGCACACGCGGCACAAACACGGCGATGAAAGTTCACCAGTATCTCTCAGAGTTGACGCTGATCATCCTTGTCGTGATCAGCGCCGCCTGCACGAGTGTGAGCAGCACATCAGTGAGCAGCGACCATCCGCCGTCGTGCACCACGCTTGGGCAGACCTGGATTTCGCCGAAGGATGGTGTGACGTTAGTCTGTGTCCCTGCTGGCGAGTTCCTGATGGGCGCGATCGAGGCTGACCCTCTCGCCAAAGATGACGAGAAACCGCAGCACCAGGTGTATCTGGATGCTTTCTGGATTGATCGAACCGAGGTCAGCAACTCCAATTTTGCGAAATGTATGAGCGCGGGCGTGTGCCGGCCCGCAGTCTATGAAACGACCGCCCTGACCTTTACACCCTATGCCGTTCATCCTGACTATCAGGATCATCCCGCCTTCTTGTATGAGGCTGAGGCAACAGCAACCTACTGTGAATGGGTCGGTCGGCGTCTTCCCACTGAAGCGGAATGGGAGAAGGCCGCGCGTGGAACCGATGGTCGCACCTTTCCGTGGGGGAACGAAATCGATTGTGCGCATGCCACGTATTACGGGTGTTTGACGAGCGCGACTCTAGCAACTGCCAGCCCTGACGGGCCACGTTGCGGGTACAGCAGTTCCTGTCCGACCGTGCGCGCGGATGCCCATCCAGCAGGAGCCAGTCCATACGGTGCCTTGAACATGGCCGGCAATGTGTGGGAATGGGTCGCCGACTGGTATGCACCCGATTATTACGTGACCTCGCCAGCGAAAAATCCGACTGGCCCCGCAACCGGCGAATATCGAGTACGACGTGGCGGCGGGGCCAGAAGTCTGGCATCCGATTTGCAAGTCACCGCGCGAGCGGGCGGTCATGTAAGCCATTTCTTTGACAGTCAGATAGGATTTCGCTGCGCCAGCAGTTCGGCACAATAAGCACCATAAGTTCCGGCAAGAATCTCGGGACGAGCTGGGAAACAGTTTGTTGTGTTGCGCCCCAGAGTGAATCGATCGTATAATGCCATCACGCTGATTGAGCGCACGTTGACAATGTCTTCTGCTGTATGATGCCTTCCCAAAAGGACTAAAGACTATGGCGACCACCATACCCCGAACCATGCCGCCGGACGTGATCAGAGGCAGCAGCGTCAGCCGGCTCTTTCTGGCATTTCTTGCCTTGCTTGCCTCACTGGCTTTTCTAGTTGGCGGATTCCTCCTGCTGCGTGATTTACAGACGCAGGAAGCAGGAACCGTTTCACCCGTAATCACCGCCATCCTGGCAATTACCTGGGGTGTGGGCGGCATGGTGCTGTTGTTCATCACCGCCTATCAATTTGTGGAACGCCTGCCCAAACCGTGGCCCGCACGTCTGGAACCGTGGGTGTTTGTCGGCCCGGCGCTGTTCATGCTCCTCTGGGCTTTGACTTTGCCCGCGCTGCGCACCGTGCTGCTCAGCCTGCAAGACGCTGACAGCGTCAACTTCGTGGGCCTGCAAAACTACATCGGCGTGTTCAGCGATCCCGGCATGTTGACAGTCTTCCGCAATAACCTAATGTGGATGATCATCGGCACCACCTTCACGGTTTCATTCGGTCTGCTGGTGGCGGTGTTGGCCGATCGGAGCCGGTTTGAAACGCTGGCCAAAGCATTGATCTTCCTGCCCATGGCCATCTCCTTCGTCGGCGCGGGCGTCATCTGGAATTTTGTGTATGCCGTCAAACCGGCTGACGCGGCGCAGATTGGCCTGCTCAACTCCATCGTCGTGTCGCTGGGGGGACAGCCGCAAGCGTGGACGGCCTTCTTCCAGCCGTGGAATAACCTCTTCCTGATCCTCATCGTCATCTGGCTCCAGACGGGTTATTCCATGGTGCTGTTCTCCGCCGCGATCAAAGGCATTCCCTCAGAGATTCTGGAAGCCTCGCGCGTCGATGGCGCCAACGAAGTGCAGGTCTTCTTCCAGATCATGATCCCGTACATCATGGGCACCATCGTGACGGTCGCCACCACGATCGTGATCTTTACCCTGAAGATCTTCGACGTGGTCATCGTCATGACCGGCGGGCAGTACGGCACCAGCGTCATCGCCACCGAGTTCTATCGGCAGTATTTCACCTACAACAACAACGGCTATGGATCTACCATTGCCACGATCCTGCTCATCGCCGTCATGCCGGTGATGGCCTACAACCTGCGCCGCTTCGCGCAGCAGGAGGTGTTCTAATGGCCGCTAAAAAATCTGGCAAGAAACGCTGGGGCGGTTTCTGGGTCAACGGCGGATTGATCATCATTTGCCTGCTGTGGACCATTCCCACGCTGGGCCTGTTGATCTCGTCGTTCCGCGATCGGCTGGACATCAACACCACCGGCTGGTGGACGGTCTTTCCGCATGTGGACTGGGTGGCGACCGAGCAGATCAAACCCGGCCCCGAGGTGGATCGCAACCAGCCGATGACACTGGCCGGCGTCACGGCGACCTTTGAAGAGTTCCGCAACGGCGTCGAGCAAAACGGCAAACGCCTGAAGTGGATCGGCAACCGCCGCGTCGGCTACCTGGAAGTCCAGGAACAGCAGCTCACCGCCAACACCAACTTCACGCTGGAGAACTACCGCCAGGTGCTGGCCAGCGATGATTACACGGCCACGTTGAGCGACGGCACGACCGTCACCGAGCGCGGCGACAACATGGGCCGCACCTTCATCAACAGCCTGGTCGTCTCCATCCCGGCCACCATCATTCCGATCTTCCTGGCGGCGCTGGCGGCCTATGGCTTTGCGTGGATGCGCTTCCCGGCGCGTAAGATGTCGTTTGCGCTAGTCGTGGCGCTGTTGGCAGTGCCGTTACAGATTGCGCTGGTGCCGCTGCTGCGCGACTATGTGTCGCTGGGCATCAATGGCACGTTCCTGGCGGTGTGGCTGGCCCACACCGGCTTCGGTCTGCCGCTGGCGACCTACCTGCTGTACAACTACATCAGCGGTCTGCCGCGCGACATCCTCGAATCGTCGTTCATCGACGGCGCATCACACTACACCATCTTCATGAAGCACATCCTGCCGTTGTCGGTGCCGGCGCTGGCAGCCTTTGCGATCTTCCAGTTCCTGTGGGTGTGGAACGACTACCTGGTCGCGTTGATCTTCATCGGCGCGTCGCCCACCAATCAGGTGCTCACGCAGCGTCTGGCCGAAATCGTCGGCTCGCGCGGGCAAGATTGGCACTTGCTGACGGCTGGCGCATTTATCACCATGCTCCTGCCGCTGGCCGTGTTCTTTGGCTTGCAGCGCTTCTTCGTGCGCGGTTTGCTGGCCGGTTCAGTGAAGGGCTAAGCACTGACCGACGGCTCACTCCTTGAGGATGGCGGGGCGAGTGAATTCGCCCCGCCGACCTGATCTGAATACAACACTCCGAGCGGCCTGCCGAACCCATCGCCTGAGGTTGACGATGACAGCCACTGACGCTACCTGGTATCGTAACGCTATTTTCTATGAAGTCTTCGTGCGCGCCTTCGCCGACAGCAACGGCGATGGGATTGGCGATCTGCCGGGACTGATGTCAAAGCTGGATTACCTGCAAGACCTCGGCGTCGATACGCTGTGGCTGCTGCCGATTACGCCGTCGCCGCTGCGCGATGACGGTTACGATGTCAGCGATCATTTCAACATCCATCCCGACTATGGCACGCTCGATGATTTTCGCCAACTGGTCAAGGAAGCACATCAGCGGGGATTGCGCGTTGTCGTGGAGTTGATTCCGAATCACACCTCGGATCAACATCCGTGGTTTCAGGCGTCGCGCAATCCTCAACATCCTGAGCACGCCACCTACCGCGATTGGTACGTGTGGAGCGATACCGATCAGAAGTATCGAGATGCGCGCATCATCTTCATCGATAGCGAGCCATCCAACTGGACATTTGATCCGGTGCGCGGCCAATACTTCTGGCATCGTTTCTTTCATCACCAGCCCGATCTGAACTACGACAACCCGGAAGTTCAAAAGGCCATGCTGCGCGTCGTGCAGTTCTGGATCGATCAAGGCGCGGACGGCATCCGCATCGATGCGCCACCGTATCTCTATGAGCGCGAAGGCACCAGCTGCGAGAACCTGCCGGAGACGCATGCCTATCTCAAACGACTGCGCGCGTTTGTCGACGCCTATGCGCCGGGCACGATGCTGCTTTCCGAAGCCAATCAATGGCCGGAGGATGTGCTGCCCTACTTTGGCAACGGCGACGAAGTCCATATGAATTTTCACTTCCCGTTGATGCCGCGTATCTTTATGGCGCTGGCGCAAGCCAGTCGCACCCCACTGGTCGAGATTCTCAAACGCACGCCCGAGCTTCCTGACGGGTGTCAATGGGCCACGTTTCTGCGCTGCCACGATGAATTGACGCTGGAAATGGTCACACCTGAAGAGCGCGAGTTCATGTGGGACTTCTACGCCCCTGAACCACGTATGCGCCTGAACCTGGGGATTCGTCGCCGCCTTGCTCCATTGCTGGACAACGATCAACGCCGCATCCGCCTGGCGCACTCGCTGCTGTTGACGTTCATCGGATCGCCGGTGTTGTACTACGGCGACGAGATCGGCATGGGCGACAATATCTGGCTGGACGATCGCGGCGGCGTGCGCACGCCCATGCAATGGAACGATCAAAGCCACGCCGGGTTTTCCGCTGCCGATCGGTTGTACGCGCCCGTCATCGACGACGTTTACGGCTATCAATACCTGAATGTCCAAGCGCAGCAAGCCGACCCGGATTCATTGCTCAACTGGCTCCAACACGCCTTGCGCGTGCGGCGCAAGCATCCCGCCTTTGGGCGCGGCTCGTTCGAGTGGTTGCCGTTCAAGTCGCCGGCCATCGCTGCCTACTGGCGCACCTTTGAGCACGATCGTGTGCTGGCGCTTCATAACCTGTCGGATCAGGCGCAACCGATCGGGCTGGCCGATCTCCCGCAAGGCGGGATCGATTTACTCACATCATCGCGCATCACGCAATACGTAACACTACAACCCTACCAATTCTTGTGGCTCACCGAGCTGTAACCCTAATGCCATGACCTTTTCAAAACCTTCAACCTGGTGGCGCGACGGCGTCATCTATCAAATCTACCCGCGCAGCTTTGCCGATTCCAACGGCGACGGCGTGGGCGATCTGCCCGGCATCATTTCCAAACTCGATTACTTGCAGTGGCTGGGCGTCGATGCGATCTGGCTCAGCCCGATCAATCCCTCGCCCATGGCGGACTTCGGCTACGATGTCAGCAACTATCACGACATCGATCCGATCTTCGGGTCGCTGGCCGATTTCGATCGGTTGGTGAGCGAAACCCACGCGCGCGGCATCCGCCTCGTGCTGGACATGGTGATGAATCACACTTCCGATCAGCATCCGTGGTTCATCGAATCCCGATCGAGCCGCGACAACCCGAAGCGCGATTGGTACATCTGGCGCGATCCGAAAAACGGGCGCGAACCCAACAACTGGGAATCCGTATTCGGCGGCAAAGCGTGGCAGTTCGACGAGCGCACCGGGCAATACTATCTGCATCTCTTCGTGCCGCAGCAGCCCGATCTGAACTGGCGTAATCCGCAGGTGAAAGAAGCGTTGTTTGGCGAATGCGCCTTCTGGCTCGATCGCGGCGTGGACGGCTTCCGGCTCGACGTGGCGCACATGTTTGTCAAGGCCGAGGGGTTGCCCGACAATCCGCGCAAGTTCGGATGGCGCGGTTACGATCGGCAGGATCATTCCAACCACATCAATCAGCCTGAGACGCACGCGATCTGGAAAGAGTTCCGCCAACTGCTAAATCGCTACGACCAACGCATGGCGGTGGGCGAAGTCGAGCCGACCGGTGCGGAAGGCTACTATGGCAGCGGCGACGACGAATTGCATCTGGTCTTCAACTTTGCCATGCTTCATCAACGGCGCTGGGAGGCACAAGCGTTTCGCGCCGTTGCGCAGGCGTGGTACGATAAGCTGCCGAATGGCGCATGGCCGTGCTGGGTGCTCAACAACCACGACAACAAACGTTCGATCAGCCGTTATGCCGCAGGAGAGCAAACTGTGCCCCGCGCGAAAGTGGCGGCGACGATGCTGTTGACGCTGCGCGGCACACCGTTCCTCTATTACGGCGAAGAGCTCGGCCTGCCCGAAGGCAAGATCCCGCGCGCGGAGATCGTCGATCCGCCGGGGCGCAAATATTGGCCCATCTACAAAGGCCGCGACGGCTGCCGCACGCCCATGCCGTGGGACGCGACGACCAACGCTGGCTTCTCGACGGGCAAGCCGTGGCTGCGCGTGAATCCCGATTATGCGGGCGTCAACGTCGAAAGCGAGCGCCGTGATCCGAATTCATTGTTGAATTTCTATCGGCAGGTGCTGGCGCTGCGGCGCGCTTCGCCCGCTTTGCAGCGAGGTTCGTATCGCGCCCTCGATCAAGCGCGCGATGTTTTCGCTTACGAACGTGCGACTGCCGATCAGCGTCTGTTGGTCGCGCTGAATTTTTCTTCGCGCCCGGCGACGATCGACATCGAGGGCGCGTGGCAGGTGCGGCTATCGTCGGTTGAACGCGCCGCTACGACAATTGCGAGCACATTAACACTCGCTGCCAACGAAGCGGTGATACTTGAACGGCTGGCATCGAATGAATTCGATGGCTGATAGAGGAAACGTGTTGAAACACGTTTTAGCGTGTTTTCCCTACCTGTGTAGTCATCATATACTTGCTGCGCGTCAGTCACGCCGCCGCTGAGATATTGTCACAACCACTTGATATGATCCACTTCAATCCAGACACCCGCACTTTCAATTTGCAGTTACGCAGTAGTTACTACGCCTTTCAGGTCGATCAGGCTGATCGCGTCGTTCATCTTGGCTGGGGGCCGCGTCCCGCCGGCGCGTCAGATGATGATGTCAGCAGCGGCGCCGCGACGTACCTGATCTACGAGACGCCGGCCAGCTTCATCACGCAGTATCGACCCGATGAGGTCTTGACCTTTGGCGATGTCACGTCGTATCAGGTCACGCTGAAAGCGAACTTCCCCTCGCTGCCCGTGCCGCTGCAAGACGGCGAAGCGCGGCACCTGCCCATTCGCGATCTACGTCTGCGCTACGTTGATCATGAGGTGGTGATGGACGCGCAGCCCGGCCTCGCGCCCGTGCATGGCTTGCCGGTCAAGAATACTTCGCCGCGCGAAACGCTGCGCGTGCGCTTGAAAGATCCCATGCAGAATTTCTTCGTCACGCTGTGCTATCGCCTCACGCCGGAGCATGACATCATCGAGCGCTGGCTGGAATTGGAAAACGCCGGCTTGGATACGGTCTCATTCGAGGTGTGCCACTTCGCTTCGCTGCACCTGCCCAACGGCGCCAACGAGCTCACCTACGTCAGCGGCACGTGGGCGCGCGAATTCACCACACAGCGCCAGCGATTGTCGCCGGGCACGCATGTGATTGAGAGCCGCAACTTACAAACCAGTCATTTTTCCAATCCGTTCTTTTTGCTCAATCGCCCCGGTCAGGCGTGGGAAGAAACGGGAACGGTGTACTTTGGCGCGTTGGCTTTTAGCGGCGCCTGGCAGATCGCCATCGAGCAGACACCAACCTGGGGCGTGCGCGTGCACGCCGGCTATCATCCGTTCGATTTTCAACTCGATCTGGCGCCGGGTGAAAAGCACGTGACACCCGCGATCGTGTCCGGCGTTACATCCGAAGGCTGGGGCGGAGCCAGTCGGCGCTTGCACGCTTATGCGCAGGAACGCGTGCTGCCACATCCGCAGATTCGACCCGTGTTGTACAACGGCTGGGAAGCGATGTATTTCAATCTCTCGCTGGACGGCTTGATCGAGCTGGCGCGCAAGGCCGCAGCGATCGGCGTTGAACTGTTCTGTATCGACGATGGCTGGTTCGGCGCACGGCGCAGCGATATGGCCGGGCTGGGCGATTGGGTGGTGCGCGCCGATGCCTTTCCACAAGGCATGGAACCGTTGGTGCAGGAAGTCCAGCGGTTGGGGATGAAGTTTGGTCTGTGGATCGAACCAGAGATGGTCAATCCCGATTCCGATCTGTATCGGCGGCATCCCGATTGGGTGCTGCACTTTCCCGGCCGCGAACGCACGGAAGCGCGCCATCAGTTGATCCTCGACTTCGGTCGTCCAGAAGTGGTAGAGCACATCTTCAACGTGTTGGATGAATTGGTCACGCGCTACGACGTCGCCTTTTTCAAATGGGACATGAATCGCCTGGCCACGGAACCGGGATCGGTGGTGGGCAAAGCGATCTGGCGCGCGCACGCGGCGGCGGTCTATTCACTCATGGATCGCCTGCGCGCCAGGCATCCTACGCTGGATATTCAAAGCTGCTCGGGCGGCGGTGGTCGCATCGATCTGGGGATGCTGGCGCGTGCTGATCAAGTGTGGGTCAGCGACAATACTGACGCCTTCGATCGCATCCGCATTCAAGAGGGTTTCAGCCTCGCCTATCCGGCGCGCTGCATGGAAGCGTGGGTTACGCACGAGCACAGCCACATCACACAGCGCACCACGTCGCTGAGTCTGCGCTTCGCTGTGGCAATGCGCGGCGTGCTGGGCATCGGTTCCAGTCTGAATGAATTGAGCGCCGAAGAGCTGGCTGAATACGCGCGTTACATCGCGTTCTACAAACGCATTCGGCACGTGATTCAAGAAGGTCTGTTGTATCGCCTGGAACGGCTCGAGGAATTTCAGACGTCAGTGATCGAGTACGTGCTGCCCGATGGGCGTGAAGCGGTCTACTCGATCGCCGTGCGTGATCACCAGATTGGCAGCGTTCGACCGGCGGCGCTGCTGAAAGGCTTGCTTCCGAGCGCGCTTTACAGCGTGACCGATCGTGACGGTGACGAAGTGCATCGCGCCACCGGCTACGAATTGATGACGCTCGGCCTGCCGCACGACATCACGGAACACGTCGGTTATAGTCGAACATTTTATCTGAGCGCACAACCATGACCACCCAACCCGCACCTGATGCCAGCTGGTATGAAACGCAGAGCCGCCGCACGCTCGATCGGTTGCTGCCGCGTCTGCAAGAACGCAGCCGGTTCACGGCCGATCACTGGCAGGTTCTTACGCAGCGGCTCAACACGCATTTTCCGCGCCTCTTCAAATTGCTGCATCGCGTCTACGGCCAACGGTACGATTTCTTCTACTACCTCGAAGAACTGCTGCACAGCGCCGCGCAGATGTGGCTGGATCGATCGGATGAGTTGAAAGCGCTCGACGTCGCGCGCGAGCAGCAGCCGCAGTGGTATCAATCCCATCAGATGCTGGGCGGCGTATGCTACGTCGATCTGTTCGCGGGTGACCTCAACGGCATCCGATCGAAGATTCCGTACTTCAAAGAACTGGGCCTGACCTATCTGCACCTGATGCCGCTGTTCCGCTGCCCGGAAGGCAACAATGACGGTGGCTACGCCGTCAGCAGTTATCGCGAAGTCGATCCCAAGCTGGGCACAATCGATCAATTGCGCGATCTGGCCGACGAACTGCGCGCCAACGGCATCAGCCTGGTGCTCGATTTCGTGTTCAATCACACGTCCGATGAGCACGCCTGGGCCGTGAAGGCGCGATCGGGCGATCGAGAATTTCAGGATTACTATCGCATGTATCCCGATCGCACGCTGCCGGATGCTTACGAAAAAACCCTGCGTGAGATCTTCCCGGACGAACATCCCGGCGCGTTCACGTACTTTCCCGACATCGAGCGCTGGGTGTGGACGACGTTCCATACCTTTCAATGGGATTTGAACTACGCCAATCCGGCCGTATTCAACGCCATGGCCGAAGAGCTGCTGGCGCTGGCGAACGTGGGCGTGGAAGTGCTGCGACTGGACGCCGTGGCTTTCATCTGGAAACAGTTGGGCACTAGCTGCGAAAACCTGCCGGAAGCGCACGTCTTGATTCAGGCCTTTAACGCCGTAGCACGCATTGCCGCTCCCGCGCTGTTATTCAAGTCCGAAGCGATCGTGCATCCCGACGAGGTGGTGAAGTACATCGGAGCGGATGAATGCCAGCTGTCTTACAATCCATTGTTGATGGCGTTGTTGTGGAACTCGCTGGCGACACGCAAGACACGGCTGCTGACGCACTCCCTGCGCTCTCGTTTCAAAATCCCGCCGGGCTGCGCGTGGGTCAACTACGTGCGCTGCCACGATGACATCGGCTGGACCTTTTCCGACGAAGACGCGGCGGTGCTGGGCGTCAATGGTTACAACCATCGCCAGTTCCTCAATGCGTTTTACACGGGACGCTTTGAAGGCGCCTTCGCGCGCGGCCTGCCATTCCAGGAAAACCCCAGAACCGGCGATTGTCGCATCTCCGGCACGTGTGCCTCGCTGGCCGGGCTTGAAAAAGCGCTCACTGAAGAAACCGAAGTCGAAGTGGAGCTGGCGCTGCGCCGCATCCTGTTGATTCATGGCGTCATCCTGCTGATCGGCGGCATTCCCCTGCTCTATCTCGGCGACGAGATCGGCCAGCTCAACGATTACAGCTTCTACGACGATCCCGCCAAAGCCGACGACAGCCGCTGGGTGCATCGTCCGTTCATGAAGTGGGACAAGGCCGATCGGCGATTGGATGCGACCACGATCGAAGGGCGGCTGTATCAGCGCCTGCGCCAGTTGATCGATCTGCGTCAACAGTGCCGCGCCTTGACCGACGGCGACATGGAAGTGATCGACGCCGGCAGCGAGCACGTCTTCGGCTTTGTGCGCTCGCATGGCGGCGAACGTGTGGCCGTGCTGACCAACTTCACCGAGCAGCCGCAGATCATCGAGGCGTATCGTGTGCGCCAGCATGGCTTCACAGAGGAGTGTATCGATCTCGTGACGGGCACAACCGTTGTGCCTGAGCATGCGCTGACGCTTGAGCCGTTTCAAGTGTGGTGTCTGAGTGTGAAAAAGTAATTAACCCAATCATCCCCAAGGAGGATAGAGAGATGGCATCAGTGACTTTTGAGAACGTCGTGAAGCGGTACGGCAATGTCACCGCCGTCAGCAATCTCAATCTGGAGATTCCTGACAAGGAATTCCTGGTGTTCGTCGGCCCGTCGGGCTGCGGCAAGTCCACCAGCCTGCGCATGCTGGCCGGCCTGGAAGACATCTCCGAAGGCACCATCTACATCGGCGACCGCCCCGTGAACGATGTGCCGCCCAAAGACCGCGACATCGCCATGGTGTTCCAGTCGTACGCGCTCTACCCGCACATGAGCGTCTACGACAACATGGCCTTCGCCCTGCGCCTGCGCGCCAAGACCGGCCGCCTGCGCAAGATGATCACCGCCGTGGTGGCGCGCGGCAAATACAAGAAGATCAAGGCAGAAGAAGCCGAGATCGACCGCCGCGTGCAGAACGCCGCCAAGATTCTGGGCATTCAGCAGCTGCTGCCGCGCAAGCCCCGCCAGTTGTCGGGCGGGCAGCGCCAGCGTGTGGCCGTGGGCCGCGCCATCGTGCGCGAGCCGAAGGTCTTCCTGTTCGATGAGCCACTCTCCAATCTGGACGCCAAACTGCGCGTGCAGACCCGCGCCGAGATCACCAAGCTGCACCAGCAGCTGGCGACGACGTTCATCTACGTGACGCACGACCAGACCGAGGCCATGACCATGGGCACGCGCATCGCGGTGATGAAGGACGGCATCCTGCAGCAGGTCGATTCGCCGCAGCAGCTGTACGATCATCCCGACAACATGTTCGTGGCCGGCTTCATCGGCAGCCCCAGCATGAACTTCTTCGACGTGACCGTCAAGGGCTCGGGCGACAACGTGGAAGTGGAAGGCGACGGCTTCAAACTGCCCATCCCGGCAGAGCGCGCCAAGGGCTTGAAGCCATACGTGGGCAAGCAGGTGTTCATGGGTATCCGCCCCGAGGACATTTACGATTCCGAGTACGTGGCGCCTAACATTCACCCGGGCCACATCGACGCCAAGGTGGAAGTGACGGAGTTGATGGGCAATGAAGTGTTCCTGTATCTGTTGACCGGCGGGCATTCCTACATCGCCCGCGTCGATCCGCGCACCAAGGCCAAGGTCGGCGCCGATGTCCGCATGGTGGCCAACCTGGACAACGTGCACTTCTTCGAGAAGGACACGCCCGACAATCGCGCCCTGCGCTAAACTCTCACTGAAATCCAAGAGACCCCCGCCAATCGAGGGTCTCTTGTTTTGTAGGGGCGAGATCGAAGATGCCGTGATTTTCTGCGGCTGGCCCTCGCCCTGACGTATCCCCACGCCAGCCGACCGCCACTTGGTCGGCTGGCCGTCTCGTCCAGCGCCGCCCGCGTCGTGCGCCGTGACCGGCCCGCATTCACCGCCGCGCGATGCTGATCCGGGGGCCAGGCGTCAATAAGAACAGGCGGTTCTGGCGAACTCTGCGGTCATAAGAGCGCCTCGTGTTGTGTTACAATGT